>JAVVWR010000018.1:17369-43807 GCA_036652035.1 Burkholderiaceae bacterium
TAGTACCTGAAACTAGTGCGTCTACCAATTCCGCCATCCGGGCTCGGAAGCGAGAAAAAGATTCTATCACCGAGAAGGATTTAAATGTAGAGAGCGGAGGCGATTCCGCATCGCCCGCTGCTACGGGGGAGTCCGGGTAGCACGGAAATTTGGCGTTTTCACGGATTTGAGCGCATTTTTTGGCAGGGCAGAGGATGCGTGCAAACAAGGGTAGAGCTCAATTGTCTTGCTCCAGCCGGGCGCGACGGGTGAGTGCAGGTTAAGCTCACAGCTTAGAGTGCCAATGGCATGGCCAGCCGAGAGTGAAGCGAGATCTTGGAATTCGCTGTGGAGTGACGCGTATGAACGGCTTGGGGTGTGGAAGTAAGCGCGCGCGGCAGCAGCTCGGTTTTGCAAAGTCTTTGCATCAGCCGATGCAGTTGTCAGTGCTGGCGCCGCGCAAAACCAAAAAGCCTCGCGAACGGATGTTTGCGAGGCTTTCGGTTTCAAGCTTGTGGTGCCCGGAAGAGGACTCGAACCTCCACGCCGTTAAGCGCTAGTACCTGAAACTAGTGCGTCTACCAATTCCGCCATCCGGGCTCGGAAGCGAGAGAAGAATTTTATCATCGAGAATGAAATTGTCAAAACGGGCACACGAAAAAAAGACATCAGATCGACCCATCGGAAACCCGCCAGTGAGGGAGGCCTGATGAGCTCGCGCAAGGAGGGCAATGACAGCAGCCAGGTTGTTCTGGCCGCTCTGACGGCGGCGCGCGGTCCTCTTGCTCTGGAGGAGCTTGCCAAGCGACTGGGCGTCGAGACGGTCGAGCAACAACATCTCTTCATGCACGACTTGGCCGATCTCGAACGAGCAGGGCAGGTGGTGCGCAACCGCGCTGGGTTCTTGCTACTGCCCTCGCGGGCGAATCTGATCGCGGGGCAGGTCCAGGGGCACCGTGATGGTTTCGGCTTTTTAATCCGTGACGATGGTGGTCCGGATCTGGCGCTCTCCGAGCAAGAGATGGGCAAGGCCTTGCATGGCGATCGCGTGTTGGCACGCATCAGCGGGCAGGATCGGCGCGGTCGCGCGATGGGCGAGATCGTCGAGGTCACCGAACACCGCACCCAACAGTTGGTCGGACGCTTTCTCAATGAGCGCGGCGTCAATATCGTGGTGCCGGAGGATCAGCGGATTCGCCACGACATTCTGGTGCCGCCCGCCGCGGCGGGCGGGGCGCAGCACGGTCAGGTGGTGGTGGTTGAGATCGTGCAGCAGCCTGCGAGCTTTGTGCAGGCGATGGGGCGAGTGCTCGAGGTTTTGGGTGAGGTCGACGATCCGGGCATGGAAATTGAGATCGCCGTACGCAAGTTCGCGGTACCGCATCTTTTCCCGGATGCGGCGATCGATCAGGCCGAAGCCTTGCCCGACGAAGTGACGACGCGCGACTTGCGCGGCCGAATCGATCTGCGTGATGTGCCCCTGGTCACCATTGATGGCGAAGATGCGCGCGACTTCGACGATGCGGTCTACTGCGAGCCACTGACGGGCCGCAAGAAGGGCTGGCGTCTGATTGTCGCCATCGCTGACGTCTCTCACTATGTGCGGCCGGGCGATGCGCTCGATGCCGAGGCGCAAAACCGTTCAACCTCCGTTTATTTTCCGCGCCGGGTGATCCCGATGCTGCCGGAGAAGCTCTCAAACGGTCTTTGCTCGCTCAATCCCGAGGTCGATCGCTTGGTGCTGGTGTGCGATTGCGTAATCTCAGCCAAGGGTTCGGTCGACGCGTATCAGTTCTATCCGGCGGTGATCCACTCGCACGCTCGCCTTACTTATAACGAGGTGTGGGAAGCCTTGTCGGTGCCGGGCAGCCGCGCGACCGAGCGGCTTGCGGCCGTGCTGCCGCAACTCACTCATCTGCACGGGCTGTACGAGACACTGGTTGCGGCTCGCGGCACACGTGGCGCGATCGAGTTCGAGACCACTGAGACGTATATCGTGTGCGACCCCAACGGTCGGATCGACAAGATCGTGCCGCGGGTGAGAAACGACGCGCATCGGCTGATCGAGGAATGCATGCTTGCGGCCAACACCTGCGCCGCAGATTTTCTGGCTCGCAACCAGCAGGCCACACTGTATCGCGTGCACGAAGGCCCGACCCCGGAGCGGCTCGAGACCTTGCGCACCATGTTAAAGAGCCTCGGGCTCGCGCTCGAAGGTGGTGATGAGCCCGAGCCAGCCGACTATTCGCGCCTGCTCAAGCAGATTCAGGCGCGGCCCGATGCGCAACTGTTGCAGACGGTGTTGCTGCGCTCGATGCAGCAGGCGGTCTACAGCCCGCACAACGCCGGTCACTTCGGCCTCGCGTATTCGGCTTATACCCATTACACCTCCCCGATCCGACGTTATCCGGACTTGCTGGTCCATCGCGCCATCAAGGGGGTGCTGGCCGGCAAGCCCTATGAGCCGCAATTGCTGGTGACGCCGGTGGCGGCACTCGCTTCGCGCGGCGCACGCGCGCTCAACCGGGCGGCGGCGGTGACGCCGACGCCGGCCAAGAGCGGCGGTAAAGGTGCGAAGGAGGTGGCGTCGATTTCGGTGTGGGAGAAGCTCGGCCTGCTGTGCTCGTCCAACGAGCGTCGCGCAGATGAGGCTTCGCGCGATGTCGAAGCCTGGCTCAAGAGCTACTTCATGCGCAGCCGCGTGGGCGAGAGCTTCTCCGGCACGGTATCCTCGGTCGTCCCCTTTGGCATTTTTGTCGTTCTTGACGATCTTTTTGTCGAAGGTCTGGTTCATGTATCCGAGCTCGGCTCGGAATACTTCCTGTTCAACGAAGCTTTGCACGAGATGCGCGGCGAGCGCACGGGCCTGCGTTATCGCCTGGGCGATCGGGTCAATGTTCAGGTGGCGCGGGTCGATCTTGAAGCGCGCCGCATCGAGTTCAAGCTTGAACGCTCGACCGATCGCAAGACCTTGCTGGCCACCCCGCCTGAGCCGCGCGCCAAGTCTGCCAAGAAAGGCGAGAGCGCCGAAGAGCGGCGTGCACGCAAGGCGGTGACAGCGCCTCAGAAGGCCGGCAAGCGCTCGGCAGGCGTCGAGCCCAAACGAAGCACACGAAAGCGGTCACGCTAAAAAATGGCAAAAAAAATAGTTCTTGCAGGTTTCCACGCGGTGAGCGCGCGCTTGCGCCACTCGCCCGCCTCGATTGAGATCGTCTACCTCGATGCCACCCGGCGCGATGCGCGTATGCGCGAGCTGCGCGGTCGGATCGAGGCGGCGGGTGTCAAAACGATGGCGGCCGATGCGTCTCGCCTCGCCGGCTTGGCGGGCGAGGTGCCGCACCAAGGGGTCGTCGCACTCGCGGTGGAAGTCGACGCGGCGATCGATTTCCACGATCTGCTTGACGCGATCACGCCGCAGACTTTGTTGCTGGTGCTCGACGGTGTGACCGACCCGCGCAATCTTGGCGCCTGTCTGCGGGTGGCTGACGCCGCTGGCGTGCAGGCCGTGATCGCTCCGCGCGACCGTTCCGCCGGCCTCACGCCCGCGGCTTTGAAGGCGGCGGCCGGCGCCGGTGAAACCGTGCCGCTGGTCACAGTGACCAACCTGGCGAGCGCGATCGTCGAGCTCCAGGATGCGGGTGTCCACGTGGTGGGGGCGGCTGGCGAAGCGACATCTACCCTCTATGAAATTGATCTCACCGGCCCTATCGCCTGGGTTCTGGGCGCGGAAGGCGCCGGCTTGCGCCGTCTGACCCGTGACCGCTGTGACCGACTGGCTTCGATCCCGCTTGCCGGTCATGTCGAGAGTCTCAACGTGTCGGTGGCCACCGGGATTTGCCTGTTCGAGGCGGTGCGCCAGCGCCGCGCGCCGAAGTCGGGCGGCAAGAACTCGGGCAAGCGTCAGTAAAACGACGTCGCGTTGAGTCAGGCGTGGAAAGGCAGGGGTTTGCCTTCGCCTTTTCGCGCGGCTGGCTTGGCTCTTGGGCTCAGATTTGCCGTGGCGACGGCGATCAGGTTAAACTCATCGGCTTTTCAAGCCCTTGCCACACCGGAGACGCCCCGGGTGGCTTCACCCAGAAGGAGGTTCAATGCGTCACTACGAGATTTGTTTCATTGTTCACCCCGATCAGAGCGAGCAAGTGCCCGCCATGATCGATCGCTACAAGACCCTTGTCACCGCTCAAGGCGGTCAGATGCACCGCATCGAAGACTGGGGCCGTCGTCAACTGGCGTACCCGATCGAGAAGCTGGTCAAAGCCCACTACGTGCTCATGAACATTGAGTGCGACGGCAAGACGCTCGAAGAAATCGAAAACGGCTTCCGCTACAACGACGCCGTGCTGCGTCACCTGACGATCAAGATGAAGAAGGCTGAAACCTCGCCCTCGCCGATGATGAAGGTCGTCGAAAAGGAAGAGGCCAAGAAGGCTGCCGCTGAAGTTGCGGTTCAGCCCGCCTAAGTTGTAGGACAGGCAAGGCAAGGAGTGAATCGACTCGCTATTTCCGCCGTCCCGATCGAACGCACCGTGCTGCGCTACACGCCGGCCGGAATCCCCGTGGCGGAGCTCAGCTTCCGTTTCGAGGGCGCGGTAGTCGAGGTCGGAGCGGAAAGGCAACTGGGATTCGAGTTCGCAGCGATCGCGATGGGGCCACTGGCCACCACGCTGATTGACGAACCGCTCGGTCAGTCGCTCAGTCTCACTGGGTTTATCGCTCCCCGCAGTCGCCGTTCGCAACGCTTGATCGTTCACATCACGGAATACGAAAAAGGAGTCTGATCATGGCTTTTGGTGCCAGGGGTAAGGGCAAGGGCAAACCGCGCCGTGCCAATCAACAAAACGCGCTGTTCAAGCGCAAGAAGTTCTGCCGTTTCACCGTCGAAGGCGTCGAGTACATCGACTACAAGGACGTCGATACGCTGCGCGACTTCCTGCAAGAGAACGGCAAGATCATGCCGGCTCGTTTGACCGGCACGAAGGCTCACTACCAGCGTCAGCTGGACACGGCCATCAAGCGCGCTCGCTTCCTCGCGCTGCTGCCGTACACCGATAACCACTAAGAAGCGGGAGATAGACACATGCAAATCATCCTGCTCGAAAAGGTTGTCAACCTCGGTCAGCTGGGCGACGTGGTCAAGGTCAAGGACGGCTACGCCCGTAACTTCCTGATCCCCCAGAAGAAGGCCAAGCGCGCTACCCAAGTCGCGATCGCCGAATTCGAGGCGCGTCGTGCCGATCTGGAAAAGGCTCAGGCCGATCGTCTGTCGGCGGCGCAAGCCATCGGCGAGAAGCTGGCTGGCACGTCCGTTCGCATCGTCGCCAAGGCGGGTGTTGACGGCCGTCTGTTCGGTTCGGTGACGAACTCGGACGTGGCCGAAGGTCTGGCCAAGCTGGGCTTCGACATCCACAAGTCGCAAGTTCGCACCCCGCTGGGCGCGATCAAGACCGTGGGCGAGTTCCCGCTGCAGATCGGTCTGCACAGCGACGTCGTGGTGGAAATCACCGTGGCCGTCGTGGCTGAAGCAGCCGTCTAAGCAGTCAAGCTTGAGAGAAGGCGGCGGGGGGTTTCCCGCCGCCTTTTTTTCGTCTCCGCGGCGGTATAGTCGCGTCTCTGGGCCGCAATCGCTGGCTCAATTTTTTCCCGAAGCCGACCGTGAACCAGCCGATGGTGGATCCGCAACTTGCCGCGATCCGCACGCCTCCCCATTCCATCGAAGCCGAGCAGTCCATTCTCGGTGGACTGCTCCTGGACAATGCGGCCTTCGACCGCGTTGCCGATATGGTGAAAGCGCCCGATTTTTATCGGCTCGATCATCGCCTCATCTACGAACACATCTCCAAGCTGATTGCCGGCAACAAGCCGGCCGACGCGGTGACGGTGTACGAGTCGCTGCAGAACGCCGCCAAGAGCGAGGACGCCGGCGGGCTGATGTATCTCAATTCGCTTGCGCAGAACACGCCGTCGGCCGCCAACATTCGGCGCTATGCGGAGATCGTTCGCGATCGCTCGATCCTGCGTCAACTCGTCACGGTGGGCGACGAGATCGCCACCAGCGCGCTCGCGCCGCAGGGGCGCGACACCAAACAAATCCTCGACGAGGCCGAGACCAAGGTCTTTCAGATCTCTGAAGGTGCGTCCAAAGGGCAGACCGGCTTTGTTGTGATCGAGCCCTTGCTCACCCAAGTGGTCGAGCGGATTCAGGAACTCTACGAGCGCGCCGGTGCGTCGGATGTCACCGGAGTGCCGACCGGTTATATCGACCTCGACGGCAAGACCTCCGGCCTGCAAAAGGGCGACTTGGTGATCGTCGCTGGCCGCCCGTCCATGGGTAAGACCTCGTTTGCGCTGAACATCGGCGAACACGTGGCGATTGACCAAGGCATGCCGGTCGCCGTTTTTTCGATGGAAATGGGCGCCGACCAGTTGGCACTGCGCATGCTCTCGTCAACCGGGCGACTCGACCAGCAACGGCTGCGCACTGGCCGCCTGATCGACGAAGACTGGCCGCGGCTGACCGCCGCGATCCAGAAGATGCACGACGCCCCGATCTACATCGACGAGACCCCGGCGCTCAGTTCGCTCGATCTGCGTGCCCGTGCTCGTCGCCTGTCGCGCCAGTGCGGTCAGCTCGGCCTGATCATCATCGACTACCTGCAGCTGATGAGCGGCAATGGCGGCGGCGAGAACCGCGCCACTGAAATTTCGGAAATCTCGCGCGGCTTGAAGGGGCTGGCCAAGGAACTCAAGGTGCCGGTGATTGCTTTGTCGCAGTTGAACCGCTCGCTCGAGCAACGGCCCGACAAGCGCCCGGTGATGTCGGACCTGCGTGAATCCGGTGCCATTGAGCAAGACGCCGACGTGATCCTCTTCATCTACCGTGACGAGGTCTACAACCCCGACACCAACGACAAGCACATCGCCGAGATCATCATCGGCAAACAACGTAACGGCCCGATCGGCCGCGTTCACTTGCGCTTCGATGGCATGTTCACCCGCTTCGAAAACCTCGCTGGCGGCTATCAGGGATCGCACTCTTTCGAATGATCGAGATTTCGCCCGAGGCGCGCCGCGGCCGCCGTTCCTTGCGTTCGCTGGCACGCCGTCTATTGCCTGCCGATCGGCGCCTGTTCGCCTTGCTCGACCAGCAAGCCGTGCTCGTGGTGGATGCGGCCGATGCCTTGGTGGCGTTGCTGGCCAATCTTGGCGACGACCAGGGCCGGGTGCGCAGTATTGAAGAGATTGAAAAGCGCGGCGACCGGGTTCAGCGCGAGATTCTTGCGCAGATTGGCAACGCTTGGCTGCCGCCGTTTCCGCGGCCCTTGGTGCATGCCTTTGTCAACCGCATGGACGATGTGATCGACCTGATTGAGGACGCTGCGCAATCGCTTCACCTCTATCACGCCACCCGCGTCACTCCCGAAGCGATCAAGCTTGCGGCGCTTGCGGCCGATTCAGCGCGTTTGCTGCAGGCAGCGGTGAGCGGCCTGGCGCAGCCCGACGCCCGCGCCAATGTCGCCCGCCTGGCTTTTGAAGTGGCCGAGCTTGAATCGTGTGCCGACCATGTCATGCGTGCGGCGATGTCACGCTTGTTCCGCGAGGAGCCCGATGCACGTCAGATCCTCAAGCTCAAGGCGATCTACGAAGTGTTGGAAGGCCTGACTGACCAGTGCAAGAGCGCCGGTAACGCGCTGCAGGCGATCGCCCTGCGCGCTTAAGGAGAGACCTTGGATATCGTCTTGTGGATCGTGGCGGTGGGCTTGATGGTGGTGGGGGTGGCGGGAACTGTCTTGCCGGCCTTGCCCGGCATGCCGCTGATTTTTGCCGGCGCGTGGATCGCCGCGGCGATCGGCGATTACGTGCATATCGGCGCCACAACGCTTGTGGTTCTGGGCGTACTGGCTGCGGTCGGCATGGCGGTCGACTGGGTAGCCTCGGCGATGGGGGCGCAGCGCGCCGGAGCGACGCGGGCCGGCCTGATCGGTGCTGCGATCGGTACGGTGTTGGGCGTTTTCACCGGACTGTGGGGCCTCGTCTTCATGCCGCTGGTGGGCGCTGCGATCGGCGAATTCATCGGACACCAAGACCTGCTGCGCGCCGGCAAGGTCGGTATTGCGACCTGGCTTGGCATGCTGGCGGGGGCAGTGATCAAGATCGCGATCGCCTTCACCATGCTTGGCATCGTGGTGGTCGCGTTGTTGGTGTGAATGCCACGATCTCGGCGTAAACCCTTGCTCGGTGTAGATTGCAGGCACCGGATGTCCGGGAACCGTTGTGGGAGATCGCATGAAGCTCAAGTCCAAGCTGGTCGTCGCGGGTATGGCCGCGGCGCTGGCAGCCGGTGGTGCGGCTGCGCAGGATGAAGTGGTCAAGATCGGTCACGTCGCTCCGCTCTCGGGCGGGCAAGCTCACTATGGCAAGGACAATGAGCGCGGCGCGATCATGGCGATCGAGGATCTCAACGCCAAAAATCTCATCATCGGCGGCAAGAAGATCAAGTTCGTTCTCCTGTCCGAAGACGATGGCGCCGATCCCAAGCAGGGTACGGCGGCGGCGCAGAAGCTGGTCGATGCGAAGGTCAATGGCGTGGTCGGCCACCTGAACTCGGGCACCACGATTCCGGCTTCCAAGATCTACTTCGATGCCGGAATTCCGCAAGTCACTCCCGCCGCGACCAATCCCAAATACACCCAACAGGGCTACAAGACGGCGTTTCGCATCATCGCCAACGACAACGCCCTGGGGGCGGCCACGGCCAATTACGCAACCAAGAGCCTGAAAGCCAAGCGCATCGCGATCATCGACGACCGCTCGGCCTATGGCCAGGGCGTGGCCGACATCTTCGAGAAGGTCGCCAAGCAAGGCGGCGCGCAGATCGTCAGCCGCCAGTTCACCAATGACAAGGCGGCTGATTTCAATGCCATTCTCACCACCGTCAAGGCGGCCAAGCCCGACGCCATTTTCTACGGCGGCATGGACGCTCAGGCCGGCCCCATGCTGCGTCAGATGAAGCAGCTTGGCATCAACGCCAAGTTTCTCGGCGGCGACGGCATCTGCACGGTCGAACTGGCCAAGCTCGCGGGCGACGCGATCGGTGAAGGTGTGATCTGTGCCGAAGGTGGCGCTTCGCTCGGCACCATGCCCAAGGGACAGGACTTCAAGAACCGCTTCGAAGCCAAGTACAAGGACCAGATCCAGGTCTACGCACCCTACGTCTACGACGCCGTGATGGCGCTCGCCGCCGCGATGCAAAAGGCCAACTCGACCGATCCGGCCAAGTACCTGCCCGAGCTCGCCAAGCTGCAAATGGACGGTGTCACCGCCAAGGTCTCATTCGACCAGACCGGCGAGATCAATAACGCCGCCACCACGCTCTATAACTATCCGGGCGGCAAGAAGACGGCGCTCCAATAATCCTGTGATTCGCTCGCAAGCTCCGTCGGCGTTTGAACCGACGGAGCTTGTCTTTGATGGCCAGGAAAGCGAGCGGAAAGGGCCTGACTTCGGTCAGCGAGGCGCGAGAGCAGGGGCGTTAAGCTTTGAACTCTTCGAGTCAACAAAGGCGCTTTCCGCAGTGGCCCGCTTTCTTCTTCTCTACTCCAGCGTCTACGGCTGTTCGCGCCAGATCTGCGAACGAATCCAGAGTCTTTTGCAGCAGGCCGGTCAGGCGGTGACGGTTGCGGCGCTGACCGACAAGGAACTGGATCTCGCCGCCTTCGATGTCATCGTCATTGGCGCGAGCATCAAGCACGGCAAGCACAACCCGACCGTGATCAGCTTTATCCGTCAGCATCAGGCGCTGCTTGCGGCCAAGCCGAGCGCGCTGTTTTCAGTCAACCTGGTGGCGCGCAAACCAGGCAAAAACACGCCGCAGACCAATCCCTATCTCAAGCGACTGGTCGCCCAGTCGCCCTGGAAGCCCGCCCTGCTCGGGGTGTTCGCGGGCGAGCTCGATTACTCCCGCTACGGACCGATCGACAAGCACATGATGCGGCTGGTGATGTGGATCAATCAGGGTCCGACCGACCTCAATGCCAAGGTGCAGTTCACCAACTGGCAAGACGTCGAACGCTTTGCCGCACAGGTCGCCGCGCTGGCGGCTCCGGCTACCGGCTCGATGGCCGCAGCATGAGGGCGTGGCTCGATCGACTGAATAACCCGCTGCACGCGTTGCTGGCGCTGGCCTGCCTGTGGTTGATCGGCAGCAGTCCCTGGCTGGCGATGTTCGCCGGTATCTCGCTCGAGGCCGGCTGGATCAATCTCTCACACACGGCGCTCGGCCTGGCCGTGCTGCCACTGGTCCTGATCTATGCCGCGGCCTGCTGTCATGGCGGCCGCTGGCGGCTGTATTTCCCGTGGCTAACGGGTGATATCGGCGCGCTCGGCCGGGATCTCAAAGGGCTTGGGCGAGGCGAGCGGCCGATGAGCGAAGGCGGTGGGCTCTTTGCCGCGATCGAAGGGCTGCTGCTGCTCGCGCTGCTGGCCGCGGCTATCAGTGGGGCTGCCTGGTTCTTGACGCAAGGCACTGACGCGGTTTTCGACTGGTGGCTGTATCACCGATACGCCGCACGTGCGCTGGCGGGCGTGTTGGTGCTGCATGTGACTGCGGTATCGCTGCACCTGGTCGATCTGATTGGAAATTGATTCGCCGCTGAGGACGGGTCTAAAAAAACGCCTGCCGGGCGGACTGCTGGCAGGCGTTTTTTCAAAGTTTTGCGGCCGACCTGTGAAATCAGCCGGCATCGCTCCAGACGCATCTGGCGCAAGGTGTCGCCCAGCGTGCTCGACTCCTGCCGATACAAGGCCTGCAGGTAGCAGCGTGATCCCAGCAGCAAGAGGGGCGCCGCGGCGCCCCTCTTGCTGCTGCGAGTCCAGCGATGAGCTTTACAAAGTCTCGGAGGCGAAGTCGGCCAATCGCGAGCGCTCGCCGCGCTGGAGCGTCACATGGCCCGAGTGCGGCCAGCCCTTGAAACGGTCGACCACATAGGTCAGGCCTGACGAGCCTTCGGTCAGGTAGGGCGTGTCGATCTGGGCGATGTTGCCCAGGCACACCACCTTGGTGCCGGGGCCGGCGCGGGTGATCAGCGTCTTCATCTGTTTGGGGCTCAGGTTCTGCGCCTCGTCGATGATGAGCAGCTTGTTGAGGAAAGTGCGGCCGCGCATGAAATTCATGCTCTTGATCCGGATCCGGCTGCGGATCAGGTCGTTGGCGGCGCTGCGGCCCCACTCGCCGCCGCCCGCGTCGTCGGACTTGTGCAGCACCTCGAGGTTGTCCTCGAACGCGCCCATCCACGGCGCCATCTTTTCCTCTTCGGTGCCGGGCAGAAAGCCGATGTCCTCGCCCACCGGCACGGTGGCGCGGGTGACGATGATCTCCGAGAAGCGCCGCGTCTCGAGCGTCTGGGCCAGGCCGGCGGCGAGCGCGATCAGCGTTTTGCCGGTGCCGGCCTGACCGATCAGGCTGACGAAGTCGCACTCGGGGTCCATCAGCAAATTGAGCGCGAAGCTCTGCTCGCGGTTGCGGGCGGTGATTCCCCACACCGCGTTCTTGGCGTGGGTGTAGTCGCGCAGAACCTTGAGCGTGGCGGTCTTGCCGCGGATTTCCTTGACCTGCGCCTGGAAGGGTGTGGTGCCGTCGATGTAGACGAACTGGTTGACCAGCATCTCGGCCACCAGCGGCCCGGTCACCCGGTACCAGGTGTGGCCGTTTTGCTGCCAGCTCTCCATGTCGCGGCCGTTCTTCTCCCAGAAGTTGGCGGGCAGGGCGAGGATGCCGGTGTAGAGCAGGTCGCTGTCTTCGAGCGCCTTGTCGTTGAAGTAGTCCTCGGCCGGCAAGCCCAGCACACGCGCCTTGACGCGCATGTTGATGTCTTTCGACACCAGCACGACGGCCCGCTCGGGGTGTTGCGCCTGCATCGCGCGCACCACGCCCAGGATCTGGTTGTCGGCCTTGCCGGCGGGCAGGTTGGCGGGCAGTTCGCCATCGACCGCCTTGGTCTGGAAGTAGAGCCGGCCGGTGGCTTCGCGATTGCCCAGGGTCGCGAGCGCAATGCCGTCTTCGATCGGGGTCTTGCAGGCGGCCACCAGGGCGTCGAGCGTGCGGCTGACCTGGCGTGCGCTGCGCGCGACTTCGCTCATGCCTTTCTTGTGCGAGTCGAGTTCTTCCAGCGTCATCATCGGCAGAAAGACGTCGTGCTCCTCGAAGCGGAACAGGCTGGTCGAGTCGTGCATCAGCACGTTGGTATCGAGCACGAAGAGCTTGGCCGGTTCGCTGCTCGACTTTTTGCGCGGGGTGGCGCGCGGCTTGCTGGTGACGACCTTGAGCGGGGCGTGAGTGATCGGCGCGGCGGCGGGCTCGGCGCTGCGAGCGGCTGGAGCGGGCGCAGCGATCGATTCGGGCGCGGTCTTGGGCTCGGCGGCGGCCGGCGACTTGCGCGCGCGGGTCGGCGTGGCAGCCACCAGGTCGGCCGTGATCGGCGCGAGGATGGTGCCGGGCTTCGTGGGGGCTTTGGGTAAGGGCATCAGGGCGACCTGTCTTGGCATGGCGCCCCGCCGCCGGTCACGCATTGCGTCACCGGCGCCGTGAACGAAACCTCCTCCTGCGTCGGGCTGCGGGGCGCCACATCGTGGGGCCGCATTCGACGTTGGCTGCGGGGAGTTTCGGTGGTTATTGCGGTGTCCTCAGCCAGCGGCCTGAGCGGCAGCCAGCACTTCATCGACATGGCCGGTGACCTTCACGCCGCGCCACTCGCGCACCAGAGTGCTGTCGGCGCCGATCAGGAAGGTGCTGCGCGCAATGCCGCGCACCGGCTTGCCGTACATGTTTTTCAGCTTGATCACGCCAAAGAGCGTACACAAGCTCTCGTCGGTGTCGGCGATCAGGTCGAACGGGAAACCCTGCTTGGCCTTGAAATTGGCGTGCGACTTGAGACTGTCGCGCGAGACCCCGACCACCTCGCAGCCGGCGGCCTGGAAGGCGGCCAACGCGGCAGCAAAGTCCAGCCCTTCGGTGGTGCAGCCGGGCGTGCTGTCCTTGGGGTAGAAATACAGCACGACTTGGCGCCCGCGCGCCGCTGCCAGGCTGAACTCGCCCGCGGTGGAAGCGGCGGTGAAATCCGGGACTGGCTGACCGACGACAAGCGACAAGGCAGGCTCCTTCAGGAAACGGTTTCGACCAGGACGGCGGCGGCCACGCGCCGGCCTTCGGCCATCAGGATGTTGTAGGTGCGGCAGGCAGCGGCCGAATCCATCGCTTCCACGCCAATGCCGGCGCGCATCAAGCCCTGCGTTAAGCGGGGGTGTGGGAAGCGTTGGCGGGCGCCGGTGCCAAGAATCACCAATTCAGGGGAAATTTCGAGCAAGGCCTCGAAATGATCTGCAGTCAGAGCGTCGAAGTCCGCCACCGACCAGACGGCGAGGCTCTCTGGCGTGAGCAACAGGTGCGAGCCATGCCGCTCCTGGTTGACTTCGATGAAGCCTGGACCGTAGGCCGTGACGGTATTGAGGGTGGACAGCGGGGCCGCGTGCAGTTTCAAGTCGTCTCCGACGGCGGATCGTGCTCGTCCCTTGATGGAAACGGGACTGAAAGGGCACGCCTTTGCGGTAAATTATAGGCACACCTTGCACCGCACAAGATGCAAGGCGGCGCGGCCGCCAGCCAGACCGATTGGCGGGCTCGCAACATTCCCCACTCCCGGAGTTGTCATGGTCGAATTTCCGCGCATCAAGCGCCTGCCCCCCTATGTCTTCAACATCACGGGCGAGCTCAAGATGGCAGCACGCCGGCGCGGCGAAGACATCATCGACATGAGCATGGGCAATCCGGACAGCCCGACGCCCAAGCACATCGTCGACAAGCTGGTCGAAGTCGCCGAGCGCGAAGACACTCATGGCTACTCCGTTTCCAAGGGCATTCCGCGGCTGCGCCGCGCGATCTGCAACTGGTACAAGACTCGCTACGACGTCGAGTTCGACCCCAACAGCGAAGCGATCGTCACCATCGGTTCGAAGGAAGGCCTGGCGCACCTGATGCTCGCCACGCTCGACCGTGGCGACACGGTGCTCGTGCCCAACCCCAGCTATCCGATCCACATCTACGGCGCGATCATCGCCGGCGCCGACATCCGCTCGGTGCGCATGACCCCGGGCGTGGACTTCTTTGCCGAGCTCGAACGCGCGATCCGCGAGTCGACGCCCAAGCCCAAGATGATGATCCTGGGCTTTCCGAGCAACCCGACCGCGCAGTGCGTCGAGCTCGATTTCTTCGAGCGCGTGGTGGCGCTGGCCAAGCAGCACGGGATCTACGTGGTGCACGACCTGGCCTACGCCGACATCACCTTCGACGGCTACCAGGCGCCCTCGATCATGCAAGTGCCCGGCGCGCGCGATGTCGCGGTCGAGTTCTTCACCATGAGCAAGAGCTACAGCATGGCCGGCTGGCGGATCGGTTTCATGGTCGGCAACAAGGATCTGGTGTCGGCGCTGGCGCGCATCAAGAGCTACCACGACTACGGTACTTACACGCCGATCCAGGTCGGCGCGATCGCCGCGCTGGAAGGGCCGCAAGACTGCGTCGAGGAAGTTCGCGTCCTCTATCAGAAGCGCCGCGACGTTCTGGCCAAGGGCCTGCACGAAGCCGGCTGGATGGTCGAAGTGCCCAAGGCGTCGATGTACATCTGGGCCGAGATTCCCGAGCCCTACAAGGCGCTCGGCTCGCTCGAGTTCGCCAAGCGCCTGCTCGAAGACGCCAAGGTGGCAGTCTCGCCCGGTATCGGCTTTGGCGATTACGGCGACGGCCATGTGCGATTCGCTTTGATCGAGAACGAGCACCGCATCCGCCAGGCGATCCGCGGCATCAAGGACATGTTCCGCAAGGACGGTCTGCTGGCCCCGCGATCGACCGAGCCCAAGGACGCCAAGAACGAGAAAGCGGCCGTTTAAGAACCCCCGGGCCGCGTTTGCGGCCCTTTTCATCTCCGGATACTGAATGAACCCGATCAAGATCGGCCTGGCCGGCTTTGGCACCGTTGGCCGTGGCACCTACGACGTGCTGGTCCGCAACCAGGAAGAGATCCGCCGGCGAGCCGGCCGTGGCATCGAGATCGCGGCGATCGCCGTGCGCAACGTCGAACGCGCCCGCGGCATCGTGGGCGACGCGGCCCGCGTCAGCGCCGATTGGCAGGACCTGGTCAATGACCCCGAGATCGACATCGTGGTCGAAGTGATGGGCGGCTATGAGCCCGCTCGTTCGCTGGTGCTCGCCGCGATCGCGGCCGGCAAGCACGTGGTCACCGCCAACAAGGCGCTGCTCGCCCTTCACGGCAACGAGATCTTCGCTGCCGCCCAGAAGCAGGGCGTGATGGTCGCTTTCGAGTCCGCCGTCGCCGGTGGCATCCCGATCATCAAGGCGCTGCGCGAGGGCCTCACCGCCAACCGCATCGAATGGGTGGTCGGCATCATCAACGGCACCAGCAACTTCATTCTGTCGGAGATGCGCGCCAAGAGCCTGCCGTTTGCGACTGTGCTGGCCGAGGCGCAGCGCCTGGGTTACGCCGAGGCTGATCCGACCTTCGATATCGAAGGCATCGACGCCGCGCACAAGCTCACCTTGTTGTCGTCGATCGCGTTTGGCGTGCCGATCAACTTCGCCGCGGCCCATGTCGAAGGCATCTCGCAGCTCGCCGCCGAAGACATCAAGTACGCCGAGCAGATGGGGTATCGCATCAAGCTGCTTGGCATCACCAAGCACACCGCTGCGGGGATCGAGCTGCGCGTTCATCCGGCGCTGGTTCCGATGCGCCGCCTGTTGGCCAATGTCGAAGGCGCCATGAACGCGATCGTGGTCAAGGGCGACGCTGTCGGCACCACGCTCTACTACGGTGCGGGCGCGGGCGCCGAGCCCACCGCCTCGGCCGTGATCGCCGATCTGGTTGATGTCACCCGCATGCACACCGCCGATCCCGAGCACCGCGTGCCGCACCTGGCGTTCCAGGCCGACCGCATGGCCGATACACCGCTCTTGCCCATGGGTGAGACGGTGTGTTCGTACTACTTCCGCATACGGGTCGAGGACCGTCCGGGCGTTCTGGCCGACATCGCGCGCATCCTCGCCGACTCGAGCATCTCGATCGAGGCGCTGATCCAGCGCGAACCCAGCGAGGGCGAGAATCAGACCGACGTCATCATGCTCACCCACGACGCCCGCGAGGCCGATGTCAGCGCCGCGCTTGCCCGCATCGAAGCGCTGCCCACGGTGGCCACTTCCATCGTCCGCCTGCGCAAGGAAGAGCTCGCCTGAGCCCACGACCATGAACTATCTCTCCACCCGTGGCCGGGCGCCGGCGCAGGGCTATACCGACATCGTTCTGTCGGGGCTGGCCTCCGACGGCGGGCTCTATCTGCCCGAGTCCTATCCGCCGATCACGCGCGACGAGCTCGCCGCCTGGCGGGGCCTGTCCTACGCGCAGCTCGCCACCGAGATCCTGGCCCGCTTTGCCACCGACATTCCGCGCGCGGTGATCGCGCAGCTGTGCGAGCAGACCTATACGGCGCAGACCTATGGCAATGGCCGCGCCGACTCCGACGCGACCCAGATCACGCCGATCCGCTGGCTCGATTCCGAGCTCGGCATTCTTGAACTCTCGAACGGCCCGACGCTCGCCTTCAAGGACATGGCGATGCAGTTTCTCGGCGCCTTGTTCGAGCACGTGCTGGGCGAACGTGGCCAGCACCTGAACATTCTTGGCGCGACTTCGGGCGACACCGGGTCGGCGGCCGAGTACGCGATGCGCGGCCGCGCCGGGGTCAAGGTCTTCATGCTCTCGCCGGCCGGCCGCATGAGCGCCTTCCAGCGCGCTCAGATGTATTCGCTCACCGACGAGAACATTTTCAATCTCGCGGTCGAAGGCAGCTTCGACGACGCGCAGGACATCGTCAAAGCCGTCTCGAACGACCACGCCTTCAAGGCCGCGCACGCGATCGGCACGGTCAACTCGATCAACTGGGCACGCGTGGCCGCGCAGGTCGTCTACTACTTCAAGGGCTGGCTTGCCGCGACCGAACGCGACGACGAGGCGATCGCCTTTGCCGTGCCCTCGGGCAACTTCGGCAATGTTCTGGCGGGCTGGATCGCCAAGCAGATGGGCTTGCCGATTGCCCGGCTGATCGTGGCAACCAATGAGAACGACGTGCTCGACGAGTTCTTCCGCACCGGCCGCTACCGCGTTCGCGCTAACGCCGATGTGACCAGCAGCCCGTCGATGGATATTTCCAAGGCCTCGAACTTCGAGCGCTACGTGTTCGACATCCTGGGGCGCGACCCGGCGGCGCTGCGCGCGCTGTGGTCGCAGCTCGAGGCCACTGGCGAATTTGACCTGTCCACCTCGCCCGCCTGGGCGCAGGTCGAAGCCTCGGGCTTTGTCTCGGGCCGCAGCACGCATGCCGACCGGCTGGCAACGATCCGCGAGGTCTACGACAGCCACGGCTTGATCGTTGATCCGCACACCGCCGACGGCATCAAGGTGGCGCGCGAGTGGCGCTCGGCTGGCATGAAGACCTTGTGCCTCGAGACCGCGCTGCCCGCCAAGTTCGCCGAGACGATCCGCGAGGCGATTGGCCGCGCCCCCGAGGTGCCGGCCGCTTACGCCGGCATCGAAGACCGCCCGCAGCGCTACGAGACCCTCGGCGTGGATGTCGCAGCGATCCAGCGTTACCTCGAGCGGCACTGCGCGTAAAGCCCGATCAGCCGGTCCGGGGTAAGCCCGGGCCGGCCACTCTGCCGGGGGGCGCTACCATCGAGCTCCAAGTCAATTTCCGTCGCTCGCCATGAAGGCTTTCGGGTTCATCGGTTATTCCAATTCCGGCAAGACCACGCTGATCGAAAAGCTGCTGCCGCTGCTTACCGCGCGCGGGCTGAAAGTGTCGGCCGTCAAGAACGCTCACCACGGCTTTGACATGGATCGGCCCGGCAAGGATTCATTCCGCTACCGCGAGGCGGGTGCCGGCCAGGTCTTGATCGCCACCCAGCAGCGCTGGGCCTTGCTCACTGAAACGCCGCATCGGCCCGCCATGCTGGATGAATTGCTGGAGCAACTCGACCCCTGCGATCTGGTACTGATCGAGGGGTTCAAGAGCGAGGGCGAGGTGCCCCGGATCGAGGTCCGCCGCACCACCGTCACCGAGCCGCCACTTTTTCCCCGCGATGCCAATGTCGTTGCCGTGGCCTGCGACGGCCCGGTGGCGACCGACCTGCCGCTGCTCGATCTCAACGACGCGCCGGCGATCGCTCAATTCATTCTGCAGACGACCGGACTCGCCCGATGCTGACTTTCGACCAAGCCCTTGAGCAATTGATGGCCGGCGCCCGCCCGATCGAGACGCGCGAGGTGGTCAACACGCTCGAGGCCAACGGCCGTGTCCTGGCGCGCGATCTGGTCTCGGGCATGGCGGTGCCGGCGATGGATAACTCGCAGATGGACGGTTACGCGTTGCGAGCCGCCGATGCGACGGCGGCGCCCCTGAGCTTGCCGGTGTCGCAGCGGATCGCTGCGGGCCATGTGGGCGCGCCGCTGGCGGCGGGAACCGTGGCTCGAATCTTCACCGGCGCGGTGGTGCCGCCCGGGGCCGACGCCATCGTTCCGCAAGAAGCGACCGTCGCGGGCGAGGGTGCGGTGATGATCAAGGAGCCGCCCGCCGCGGGGGCCTGGATCCGCCGCGCCGGCAGCGACATCGAAGCCGGCGCCACCATTTTGGCGGCAGGCTGCAAGCTCGGCCCCGCCGACGTCGGCCTGGCCGCTTCGGTCGGTCTGGCCGCGCTCGAAGTGTTCGGGCGCGTCAAGGTGGCGGTGTTCTTCACCGGCGACGAGCTGGTCATGCCCGGCGAGCCCTTGCCGCCGGGACGCATCTACAACTCGAACCGCTTCATGCTGCGCGGCCTGCTCGAGAAGCTCGGCTGCGAAGTGATAGACCTTGGCAACATTCCCGATACCCGCGCGGCAACCATCGCCGCGTTTGAACGTGCGGCCGGGCAAGCCGACCTGATCCTGACCTCGGGCGGCGTGTCGGTGGGCGAGGAAGATCACGTCAAGCCGGCGGTCGAAGCGCTCGGTTCGCTGGCTCTGTGGCAGATCGCGATCAAGCCCGGCAAGCCGCTCGCTTACGGCGAGGTGGGTGGCGTTCCCTTCATCGGTTTGCCAGGCAACCCGGTCTCGAGCTTTGTCACCTTCCTGCTGTTTGCTCGCCCGTATTTGCTGCGCCGCCAGGGCGTGAGCCACACCGGCGTGGTCGCGACCGAGATGCGCGCCGACTTTGACTGGCCGCGCGCCGACCGCCGCCGCGAGTTCCTGCGCGTGCGGCGCAATGCGGCGGGCGGGCTCGATCTCTTTCCCAACCAGAACTCGGCCGTTCTCACCTCGTGTTCGTGGGCCGATGGCCTGGTCGATCTGCCCGCGGGCCAGACCGTGGCGCGCGGGCAAGCCGTGCGCTACCTGTCTTTCTCGGAATTTTTCGCATGAAACTCAATGTCCTTTACTTTGCCGGGCTGCGCGAGCGGATCGGCCGCGCCAGCGAAACGATCGAGGCCCCCGCTACGGTGACGACGGTGGCGCAGCTGCGCGACTGGCTCGTGGCTCAGGGCGAGCCCTGGGCGAGTGCCTTTGGCGAGACCACCCGCCTGCGCGCGGCGGTCAACCAGGCGATGGCGCGCGATGACACGGCACTGGCCGATGGCGCCGAAGTGGCGTTCTTCCCGCCGGTCACCGGCGGTTGATGAAAAGCGGGGAGGAAACATGAGTGTTCGCGTCCAGACCGACGATTTCGATGTCGGTGCCGAAATGGCGCGGCTGCGCCAAGACAACCCGAAGATCGGTGCGATCGCCAGCTTTGTCGGCGTGGTGCGCGACCTCAACGAGGGCGATGCGGTCGCCACCATGACGCTCGAGCACTACCCCGGCATGACCGAGCGCGCGCTCGCGGCGATTGTCGAGCGTGCCAAGGCGCGCTGGGAGCTCTTTGACGTGCGGGTGATCCACCGCGTTGGTGAACTGGCGCCAACCGATCAGATCGTTCTCGTGATTGTCTCCAGCAGCCATCGGGGCGAAGCCTTTGCCGCCTGCGAGTTCGTGATGGACTGGTTGAAAACCGAAGCGCCGTTCTGGAAGAAGGAAGTCACCCCCGCGGGCGGCCGCTGGGTTGACGCGCGTGAGAGCGACGACGCCGCGCGCGCGCGCTGGGACGCCGCCGAGCCCGGCGCGTGATTCCGCGCGAAGGTCCGCTGTGGGCGATTCTCGCCGCCGTCGGTGGCGGCGCGGCGCTTGGCGCCTGGGTCCGGTGGGGGCTGAGCTATTGGCTCAACCCGCGGCTGGCGCATCTGCCCCTGGGGACGCTGGCCGCCAATATCGCGGGCGGCTACCTGATCGGTCTGGCGGTGGGCTGGTTCGCGGCTTCGCCCGAGCTGTCGCCGCTGCTGCGCTTGCTGCTGGTGACCGGTTTCCTGGGCGGGCTCACCACGTTCTCGACCTTCTCGGCCGAGAACGTCGCCCTGATGCAGCAGGGTGACTGGAGCGCGGCGCTGATCCACATCGTGGCGCACCTGGGCGGTTCGCTTCTGGCCACGGTGGCGGGCCTGATGACCTGGCGCTGGCTGGCCTGATCGCGGGCGCGCCGCTAGCACGAGAGCCGACGGAAACGTCGGCTTTTTGTTGGGGGCGGCGGGTTTGACGCTCACTCAGGGTCAACACTATATTACTGACCGGTCAGTAAGTTAGGGTTACCCTCGAAATGCGACTCGTTTATCTCGCCGCGGCAGCCGCTGTGCTGCAGCTCCCGGCCTGTTCCAAGCCGGTCCCTCCGGCCGAGGAGGTGCGCCCGGTGCGCGTCATCACCGTGACGCCCTCGAACGCCTCGGCCGTGGCCGAACTGGCCGGCGAAGTTCGGCCGCGGATCGAAACCCGCGCCGGGTTCCAGGTGGCGGGGCGGATCACGCAGCGCTTGGTGGACATCGGCCAGACCGTCAAAGCCGGGCAATGGCTGGCGCAAATCGACCCGCAGGACTACCGCCTTGCGGCCGAAGCGGCCCAGGCCGGTCTCAACGCGGCGCAGGCCGATCGCGATCAGCAGCGCGCCGACTACCAGCGCTTTCAAGACTTGCAGGCCAAGGGCTTTATCAGTCAGGCCGATCTGGACCGCCGCAAGGCCGCGCTGAATGCGGCCGAAGCACGCTGGTCGCAAGCCAATGCCAACCGCCGCACGAGCGGCAATCAGGCCGATTACGCGACGCTTCGAGCACCGCATGACGCCGTGGTCACCGGCTTGGACGCGGAAACGGGGCAGGTGGTGGCGGCCGGGCAATCGGTCGTGCGCCTGGCCCGCACGGGCGAGAAAGAGGTGGCGGTCGGCATCCCCGAGCAACAACTGGCCCTGGTCAAGCCCGGCAAGGAGGTCGAGGTCCGCTTATGGGCGGGCGGCGCTCCGCTCAAGGCGCGGGTGCGAGAAGTCTCGCCGGCGGCCGATCCGGCGACCCGCACCTATCCGGCGCGCGTCAGCCTGACCGATGCGTCCGCCGACGTGGCGCTGGGCATGACCGCCAATGTGGTGATTTCCTCGCCGGTGCAGCAGGCCTTGTTGCTGCCCTTGCAGGCGGTGCTGCTCGAAGGCGGCAAGCCGCAGGTCTGGTTGTTCGACGCGGCCAGCAGCACGGCGCTGCGCCGTCCGGTCAAGGTCGGCGGGGTGGCGGGCAACGAGATCGTGATTCTCGAGGGCATCAGGGCGGGCGACGTGGTGGTCACCGCTGGCGTTCATCTGCTCAAGGACGGGCAGAAAGTCAGGTTGCTGGGTACCACGCCTGGCGCGGCGCCGGCCCCCGGTGCGGCCAAGGGCGAGGGCGCAAAGAATGGCTGAGACCCGCTCGCGTTTCAATCTGTCGGCCTGGGCGCTTGAGCACCAGCCGCTGATGCGCTATCTGATGGTGGTTCTGCTGATCGCGGGCGCGATCGCCTTTGTCGCCCTGGGGCAGGACGAAGACCCGCCCTTCACCTTCCGCGCGATGGTCGTTCGCACTTATTGGCCGGGCGCGACCGCGCAGCAGATGGCCGAGCAGGTCACCGACAAGATCGAGAAGAAGCTGCAGGAAACGCCTTATCTCGACAAGGTGCGCTCTTACTCGAAGCCGGGCGAGAGCTTTGTCTTTGTGCTGCTCAAGGATTCCTCGCCGCCCAAGGAAATTCAGAACATCTGGTACCAGGTGCGAAAGAAGATCAGCGACGCTCGCGGCACGCTGCCGCAAGGCATTGTCGGGCCGCTCTTCAATGACGAATTCGGCGATGTCTATGGCGTGATGTTTGCGCTCTCGACCGACGGGTTTACTTACCGCGAGCTCAAGGACCACGCCGAATTCGTGCGGCAGGAATTGCTCAAGGTGCCCGACGTCGCCAAGGTCGATCTGTTCGGGGTGCAGGACGAGAAGGTCTATATCGAGATCTCGCACAAGAAACTCGCGCAGATCGGGCTTGACCTTGGCCAGCTGGCGCAGCAGATCAATGCGCAGAACGCGATCGAAGCCGCCGGCGTGGCGGTGCTGCCGACCGATAACGTGCAGGTGCGAATCTCGGGCGAGTTCCACAGCGAAAAGGATCTGGCGGCCTTGCCGATTCGAGCCAACGGCTTGTCGTACCGGCTGGGCGATATCGCCACCATTACGCGCGGTTATATCGATCCCGCGCGCGACAAGATGCGAGCGGGCGTGGGCGGCAGCCCGGGGCGCGAAGTGATCGGCGTTGGGGTGTCGATGGCCAGGGGCGGCGACATCGTGGTTCTGGGCCAGCGTTTGATGGAAGCCGAGCGCCGGATCGAGGCCGGCCTGCCGGTGGGCATTTCAATGAACAAGGTGGCGGATCAGCCGCGCGCGGTCAAAACCTCGGTCAATGAATTTCTCAAAGTACTGGCCGAGGCTCTGGTCATCGTTCTCGGCGTTTCCTTTCTGGCGCTGGGCTTGCACACCAAGCCGTTCCGGATCGATGCCCGCCCGGGTCTGGTGGTGTTGCTGCAGATTCCTCTGGTGCTGGCGATCACCTTTCTTTTCATGTGGCTCTTCGGGGTCAATCTGCACAAGATTTCGCTCGGTGCCTTGATCATTGCGCTCGGCCTTCTGGTCGATGACGCCATCATCGCGGTCGAAATGATGGTGCGGAAGATGGAAGAGGGCTACTCGCGCTTTCAGGCCGTCACCGCGATGTATGAAACCAGCGCCTACCCGATGCTGACCGGGACTCTGATCACCGCCGCCGGTTTCCTGCCGATTGCGATGGCCAAGAGCGGTGCCGGTGAATACACCTTTTCGATCTTTGCCGTCACTGCGCTGGCGTTGGTGGTGTCGTGGTTTGTCGCGGTGCTGTTCGTGCCCTTGCTCGGGGTCTGGCTGCTGCGCATCAAGCCGCTCGCCGGCAGCGAGGCCGAGGCCGATCACGAGCTTTTCGATACGCCGTTTTATCAAGGTTTTCGTCGCCTGCTGGGCGGGTGCCTCGAATGGCGCAAGACCGTGTTGGCGGTGACACTGGCCGCCTTGGCGCTGTCGGTGTTTTCCTTCCGTTTTATCGAACAGCAGTTTTTTCCGGATTCGAGCCGTCTGGAATTGGTGATCAATCTCTGGCTGCCCGAAGGATCGAGCGTTCAGGCGACCGAAGCGGAAACCAGGAAATTCGAGGAGTGGCTGGCCCAGCAGCCCGAGGTTGATTACTACGTGAGTTACGTCGGCACCGGCGCGCCGCGTTTCTATCTGCCGCAGGATCAGCAGTTCAATGCGACCAACCTGGCCGAAATTGTCGTCACTCCCAAAGATCTCGCCAGCCGCAATGCGTTGCGCCTGCGTGCCGTCGAATTGTTCAAGAATGACTTTCCTAATCTGCGTGGGCGGGTGAAATTCCTGCCCAATGGACCGCCGGTTCCCTACCCGGTGCAGTTCCGCGTCCAAGGGCCGGATATTCCGACGGTGCGGGCATTGGCCGATCAGGTCAAGGCGGTGGTGCGAGCCAATCCGAATGCGGTGGGCGTCAACGACAATTGGAACGAGAACGTCAAGGCGCTCAAGCTCACGCTCGATCAGGACAAGGCGCGCGCGCTGGGCGTCTCAAGCCAGACGGTGGCGCGCGCAGCGCAGACCGTGCTGTCAGGCACGACGATGGGGCAATTGCGCGAAGGCGACCAACTGATCGATCTGGTGCTGCGTCAGCCTTACGAGGAACGAGCGGTTTTGTCACGCTTGGCCAACGCCAATATCCCGACCGCGGGCGGCCGCTCGGTGCCTTTGTCGCAATTGGTAAAGGTCGAGTTCGGTTGGGAGCCGGGCGTGATCTGGCGCGAAAACCGCGACTTCACCATCACGGTGCAAAGTGAGGTCAAGGACGGGATTCAAGGCCAGACCGTCAGCATGCAGATCAACCCCTTGCTTGACGACATGCGCAAGGCCTTGCCGCCGGGCTATCGGATCACGCTGGCGGGGGCGGCCGAGGAATCGGCGAAAGCCGGGGGTGCGATCGCAGCCAATATTCCGCTGATGCTCTTCATTGTCTTCACGCTATTGATGCTGCAACTGCATTCGTTCTCGCGCGCGACCATGGTGTTCTTGACCGGGCCCTTGGGAATCATTGGCGCGGCGCTGGGCTTGCTCGTTTTTCGTGCGCCATTCGGCTTTGTCGCGCAATTGGGCGTGATCGCTCTGTTTGGCATGATCATTCGCAATTCGGTGATTCTGGTCGATCAGATCGAACGCGACCGAGAGGGCGGGCTGGCGGCGTGGGACGCGATTATCGAAGCGGCGGTGCGGCGTTTGCGGCCGATTCTTCTGACGGCGGCCGCGGCGGTGCTGGCCATGATTCCGCTGTCACGCAGCGTTTTCTGGGGGCCGATGGCCATCGCGATCATGGGCGGGCTGATCATTGCCACCGCCTTGACCTTGCTGTCGCTGCCAGCGCTTTACGCGGCTTGGTTCCGTATCAGAAAGTCGGTTTCAGCTTGAGCAAGCCACGCTAGAGTTGAGAGCCGGGCCATGCCCGGCTCTTTCTTTTTGGAGGGTGAAAACGAGGGTATTGCGGCGCTTGTCAAAAGCCTGGGCGTAAAACAGTTGACCCAGTAGCGAAAAATTGGCTTAATTCGTTTTGCCTTCAACCCCCGTACGAGGACACAATGACGCAAAGCCTGCAGGATCTGATCGCCCAACGCGAAGCTCTTGACAAAAAAATCGCTGATGCTCGCAAGGATGCACGCAGCGGTGCACTGGCTACGGCCAAGTCGCTGATCGCCGAATTTGATCTGAATCCGGCCGAGCTCGGCTTCGATAAGCGTGGCCGCAAGCCCGCTCGCTCGAGCGTCAAACCCAAGTTTCGTAGCCCCAGTGGTGAAACCTGGGCCGGCCGCGGCCGCAAGCCGAAGTGGCTGGAAGAAGCCTTGGCCGCTGGCCGCAAGGTTGAGGAATTCGCGGTCTGATCATCGGATCACAGAAAAAAGCGGCCATTTCTGGCCGCTTTTTTTTTGCCATCAGCTGTATTGACACACGGTGACAAGTGCTTGGAATCTGGCACTCAGGTCAATTCCAGATTCTCATTTCACCTTCTCATTCCACCGTAGGTGGCTCCCCTCTCCTGGCTTGGTGTTGCTCGCTATTTTTGTGGTGGCGCCTTGTTTGTTCACTATCGCGGCAAGCTTCGGTTTCCCCTGGTGCGGGCTCTGACCCGCTACATGGTGCTGCTCGCGCCCTACAGCGCCTTGATGGGCTTGTTCTCGCGGGTGCCGACCACGCCTTATATCGACCCGCGCCTCTTTCCGGAATTGGCGCCCTTGCAAGCGAACTGGAAGGTCGTGCGCGCCGAGGCTTGGCGTTGGCAGGCGGAGGGCTCGATTCGGGCTGCCGGCGTTTCAACGATCTCGGTTTCAATTCCTTTTTTCGCAGCGGCTGAACGCGGTTCTACCTCAAATGGTATGGCGCGAAGTTGCCGGCGCAGGCGCAGTGTCCTTGCACGGTGTTCTGGCTTGAATCGATTCCCGGGATTACGGCGGCGATGTTTGCTTGCCTGCCGCCAGGAAGCGCCTGGTGCGGCATCGCGATCCGTTTGCCAGCAGCTTGCACTACCACCTGGGTTGGGTCACGCCCAATGACGACGGCTGCTTTATCGTGGTTGACGGTGGGTCGTATTTCTGGCGTGACGGTGAGGCGGTGATGTTCGATGAAACCTATATTCACGACGCCGAAAACACCACGAACCCGTCGCGGAACTTTTTTCTGCGATATCGAGCGGCCGCTCAAGAGCCGCTGGCTAAGCGCGCTCAAGCGCGTTTTCTCGAATACGGTGATGCGGGCGGCGAGTTCACAAAATGTCGCCGGCGAACCGGTCGGTGCCATCAACCGTTTTTTCTCCCGCGTCTATGGCGCGCACCTGGGCCAAGCGGATCAAAGCGCGCAGCCGCTTGGTCTATTA
>JAVVWR010000019.1:0-13207 GCA_036652035.1 Burkholderiaceae bacterium
GCCAGCACGCTGGCCTTGCGCGAAGCGGAAGCGGCGGGCTACAGCACGCAGGCGGCGGTCGAGTCGCAACTGATCGCTCAGGCGCGTGGCCGGCCGGTGGACGAGCTCGAAGGGGTGGAGCTGCAGTTCCGCTTGTTCGACGCGGCCACGCCCGCGGTTCAACAGGCGTTTCTGGTGGAGACGCTGGACTCGATGGCGAACGGCGCCGTCCGCCGAGACGTGGGTGCGATCGCCCGCGCCTGGGCCCATGGCGACGAGGCGGCGGTGCAAGCCGTGCTGGCCGAGATGCAGGCCGATCCCGCTCCCGGCGCCCGCTTCATGGCCGAGCAGCTGATCGCCGGGCGCCACGCCGCCATGCTGGAGCGGATCGAATACTTCACGCAGCAAGGCGGCTTGCCGCTGGTGGCGGTGGGCTCGCTTCACCTCTTCGGTGCGCAGGGTCTGATCGAAGCGCTGCAGCGGCGTGGCTGGCGCGTTACGCGCGTGTAGCCGAGGGCGTGAAACGCCAGGCGTCCATCGCCAGCACGCCAGCGTCGACGCCGAGGTCAAAGTGTTCGATGCCGGGTGCGGGGCCCGCTGCGGCCCAGGCCAGCAGCAGAGGCAGGAAGTGTTCGGGCGACGGATGGGCACGCCTCGCGTGAGGCGCGGCTTGCCAGCCCGCGATCGCCTGCGGGTCCGGGCTCGACAAGGCCTGTTGTACCCAGGCGCGAAACTCTTTGACGTAGGTTTGGGTTGGCACGCTGTCATCGACCGCCAGGCCGTGGTGCGAGACATGCTTGATCCAATCGTTCAGGTTGTGGGTGAGGTGGCCCGAGCCGATGATCAGCACCCCTTGCCGCGCCAAGGGCCCCAGCGCGGCGCCGACGGCGAGCGTGTGCGAGACCGGCTGCTGGCTTTGCAGCGAGACCTGCACCACCGGAATGTCGGCGGCGGGAAACAAATGGCGCAGCGGCGCCCAGGCGCCATGATCAAGGCCGCGCTGCGGGTTGAGCGCCGCAGCCAGGCCTGCCTTCTGCAGCAGAGTGGCCGCCTGTTGCGCCAGAGCCGGCGCGCCCGGGGCGGGATAGCGGATCGCGTAGAGCGCGGGGGGAAAACCGCCGAAATCGTGGACCGTCACGGGCGCGGCGCTGGCGGTGAGCGTGGCTTCGGCGGTTTCCCAATGCGCCGAGGCGATCAGGACCGCTCGCGGCCGCGGCAAGGTCTGGCCGAGTTCTTGCCATAGGCGCGCGGCGCGCGAGTCGAGCACGGCGTGCATCGGCGAACCGTGCGAGAGGAACAGGGTGGGAAGCGTGCTCATGGTGGCGGGTCGGCCGGGCAAAGGGCGTTCGTCCGGCCACGGTTTTAGTGGCGCAGATGTTCTTCCTGGAGGGCCTTCTGCACGGCCGGACGGGCCGCAACCCGTGCCATGAAGGCGGCGAGCGTGGGCCACTGCGCGATGTCGATCGCGACCCATTGGCCCCAGTTCATGACGGTGAAGAGATAGCCGTCGGCGACCGAGAACTCGCCCATCAGGTAGTCCTTGGTGCCAAGCTGCTTGGCCACATAGTCGAGTCGCTGGCCGATCACGGCCCGTTGCGCGGCTTTGATCTCGTCGCTGCTGCCGTCTTTGAACAGTGGCGAGAACTGCTTGTGCAGCTCGGTCGAGATGAAGTTGAGCCACGACTGCAGCTGGTAGCGCTCGATCGTGCCGTTGGCCGGGGCGAGCTTGGCCGCCGGAGCCTGGTCGGCGATGTACTGAACGATCGCCGGACCTTCGGTGAGAAGAACGCCCGAGTCGAGCGCGAGCGCTGGTACATAACCCTTGGGGTTGATGGCGTAGAAATCGCCCTCGTGCTGCGCGCGGTGCGATTTGAGATCGACCTTCTCCAGCGTGTAGGGGAGGCCGGATTCGGCCAGCGCGATGTGCGGCGACAGCGAGCAGGCGGCGGGCGAGTAATAGAGCTTCATGGTGTCTCCAGGCGAAAAACGAGCGTGAGCCAGGGGCGGTGACGACGATGGACAGAGAAGCCGGATATTTCCAGTCGCGGCCCAAGCTGCCAAGGCCCCGGCTCTGGCCCAGGGGGATTCAGGGCGCGGCCAGCAAAAAGGGCCGCAGAACCGGTATCGCCCGTGCGCTGGCGCGCGACAGATCCACAAAGCGGCGTTTCGCCAGCGTCGCCAGCCCGCATCGATGGCGGTGGGTGGGGCCGAGCGGCGTGAGGGGTGTCCGAGCCGCGCTCAGCTTTTAGCCAGGGCGGGTTGATTCGTCGAGCAACGACTACACGAATTCTCGCCTGCTGTGCTGCAACAATAGGTGCACGGCTCTAGTCGCTGGGGTTGACGAGCGTCCGGCCGGAAGAAAATAGTACGATCGTTCGTCTTTTTTGAGATCGCGGCCTTGATGCCCGTCAACCCGGACCGACCCTGATGTCTTTGCCCAATGCTTTGCCATCGCTCGCCGCGCCGCTGCGCACCCGCAAGGGTGAAACGACGCGCGCGGCGATCGTTTTGGTGGCGGTGGCAATTGCCCGACGCGACGGTCTTGAGGGCCTGACCATCGGTTCGGTGGCCGAGGGTGCGGGCATGAGCAAGAGCGGCGTGTTTGCGCACTTCGGTTCGCGCGAAGACCTGCAGCTGGCCGTGCTCAAGGCCTACGCCGAGCGCTTTGTGGACGAGGTGTTGCGGCCCGCGGTGCGCGAGCCGCGCGGCCTGCCGCGCTTGAACGCGATGCTCGAAAACTGGCTCGATTTTCTGGCGCGGGAGATCGAGCAGGGTTGCCTGATGATCTCCGGCGCGAGCGAGTACGACGATCGCCCCGGCGCCTTGCGCAACGCGATGGTGACGATCATCCACGGTTGGAATCAGGAACTGCTGCGCGCGATCGAGCTTGGCAAGACCGAAGGCCATTTGCTGGCCGACGCCGATAGCGAACAGCTGGCTTTCGAAATCTACGGACTGATGCTCGCGATGCATCAGGAAGCCCGTCTGCTGCGCTCGGCCAAGAGCCCGAGCCGCGCGCGCCGCGGGCTTGAACGAATCATTTCCGGTGCGCTGGCTGTCCCGCCGGCCGCCTCTTCCCCCTCCCGCTCCGCTTCGGCCGCTCGCAAGTCGGCTTCGGCATCCCAGTCCTCCAGGAGATAAGCCATGCCTGTCTACAAGGCTCCTTTGCGCGATCAGCAGTTCGTCATCCATGAAGTGCTGGGTGCGGTCGATGCCCTCAAGGCGATGCCCGCCTACGCCGACATCGACGCCGACACCGTCAATGCAGTGGTTGAAGAGTCCGGCAAGTTCTGCGCCGAAGTGCTGTTGCCGATCAATCGTTCGGGCGACGAAGAGGGCTGCACGTACGACCCCGTCAGTCGCGCGGTGAAGACGCCGCTGGGATTTAAATCGGCGTTCGATCAGTTTCGCGAGGCCGGCTGGCAAGGTCTGGCCTGTGATCCGGAATACGGCGGCCAGGGTCTGCCGCAGCTGCTGCAGATCGCGTTCTACGAGATGCAGTACTCGACCAACCAGGCCTGGGCGATGTACCCCGGTTTGACGATTGGCGCCTACGAGTGCCTGCACACCCACGGCAGCGAAGCGATCAAGAGCCTCTACCTGCCCAAGCTCATCAGCGGCGAGTGGACCGGAACGATGTGCCTGACCGAGTCGCACTGCGGCACCGACCTGGGCCTCTTGCGCACCAAGGCCGAGCCCCTGGGCGATGGCAGCTATGCGATCACCGGCGAGAAGATCTTCATCTCCTCGGGCGAGCACGACATGGCCGACAACATCATTCACCTGGTGTTGGCGCGCCTGCCCGACGCTCCCGCCGGCACCAAGGGCATCTCGCTCTTCGTGGTGCCCAAGCGCCTGCCGGTGGGCGAGGGCGAAGCGGCCACCGCCGGCGAGGCCAATGGCATTTTCTGCGGCGCGATCGAACACAAGATGGGAATCAACGGCAACTCGACCTGCCAGATGGTTCTGCAAGACGCTAAGGGCTGGATGGTGGGTGAGCCGAACAAGGGCTTGAACGCCATGTTCGTCATGATGAACGGCGCGCGCCTGGGGGTGGGTGTGCAAGGCCTGGGCATTGGCGAGGCGGCCTATCAGAACGCCGCGGTTTACGCCAAGGACCGCTTGCAGATGCGTGCCCTGACCGGCGCGGTGGCGCCTGACAAACCGGCCGATCCGATCATCGTTCACCCCGACGTGCGCCGCATGCTCTTGTCGGCACGGGCTTACGCCGAGGGCGGCCGCGCGTTCAGCTACTGGGTCGCTCTGATGGCGGACCAGCAAACCCAGGGCGCGACCGAAGCCGACCGCAAGTTCGGCGCCGACATGATGGCGTTGATGACGCCAATCGTTAAAGCCTTCCTCACCGACAACGGATTCCAAGCGGCGGTGGAGTGCCAGCAGGTCTTCGGCGGTCACGGTTACATCCGTGAATGGGGCATGGAGCAGTTCGTGCGCGACGCGCGCATCAACATGATCTACGAGGGCACCAACGGCATTCAGTCGCTCGACCTGCTGGGCCGCAAGGTTCTGATGGACAACGGCTCCAAGCTGCGCCAGTTCGGCAAGCTGGTGACCGACTTCATCGAGGCCAACGGCACCGACATGGAGATGGACGAGTTCATCGCCCCGCTCGCCGACATCGGCGACAAGGTGACCAAGCTTTCGACCGAGATCGGCATGAAGGCCTTCGGCAATCCCAACGAAGCGGGCGGCGCCTCGGTCGACTACCTGCGCGTGGTTGGCCACCTGGTGTTCGCCTACTTCTGGGCGCGCATGGCCAAGGTGGCGCTTGACCGCGTCAAGGCCGACGGCGCCAATGTCGATCCGTTCTACGTCGCCAAGCTGCACACCGCCCGCTTCTACTTCCAGAAGCTGCTGCCCGAGACCGCTTCGCGCATCCGCACCGCGCGCGCCGGCGTCAAGAGCGTGATGGAAATGCCGGCGGACATGTTCTAACGATTGGCCCGGTGCGCCGCAGCTCCGCCAGGGCTGCGGCGCCTTGCTGTTGCATCACCGAACACGGATCACCCATTTCCTCCAGGAGACCTCATGAGTAAGTTCATCGTCCGCAAGGTCGCAGTGCTGGGCGCCGGCGTGATGGGCGCGCAGATTGCCGCCCATTGCGTCAACGCCAAGGTGCCGGTCGTGTTGTTCGACCTGCCCGCCAAGGAAGGCAACAAGAACGGCATCGTTCTCAAGGCCATCGAGAACCTCAAGAAGCTCAACCCCGCGCCGCTTGGCAACAAGGACGACGCGCAGTACATCGAGCTTGCCAACTACGAGGACGACCTCGCCCAGCTGGCCGATTGCGACCTGATCATCGAGGCCATCGCCGAGCGCATGGACTGGAAGCACGACCTGTACAAAAAGGTCGGCCCCTTTGTTTCGCCCAGCGCGATCTTTGCGTCGAATACCTCGGGTCTGCCGATCGAGCAGCTTTCGACCGTGATGGACGATGGCCTGAAGGCGCGCTTTTGCGGCGTGCACTTCTTCAACCCGCCGCGCTACATGCACCTGGTCGAGCTGATCCCGACCCCGGCGACCGAGCCCTCCATCATGGACAAGCTCGAGACCTTCCTCACCAGCACGCTCGGCAAGGGCGTGGTGCGCGCCAAGGACACTCCCAACTTCATCGCCAACCGGGTCGGCATCTTCGGCATGCTCGCGACCTTCAAGGAAGCGGAGAAGTACGGCCTGGGCTATGACGTGGTCGACGACCTCACGGGAGCGAAGCTGGGCCGTGCCAAGAGCGCGACCTTCCGCACCGCCGACGTGGTGGGTCTGGACACCATGGCGCATGTCATCAAGACCATGCGCGACACGCTGCCCGCCTCGATCGACCCGTTTGCCGCTCACTTCGGCACGCCGGCCGTGCTCGAGAAGCTGATCGCCGCTGGCGCCCTGGGTTCCAAGACCAAGGCCGGCTTCTACAAGAAGGACGGCAAGATCATCAAGGTGATCAACCCGGCGACCGGTGAATACGTCGAGGGCGGCGCCAAGGCCGATGACATCGTCGTGCGCATCCTCAAGAAAAAGGATCCGGCCGAGCGTCTCAAGCTGCTGCGCGAAACCAATCACCCGCAAGCCAAGTTCCTGTGGGCGATCTTCCGCGACGCTTTCCACTACATCGCGGTCCACCTCGAGACCATTGCCGACACCGCGCGCGAAGTCGACTTCGGTCTGCGCTGGGGCTTTGGCTGGGCTACCGGCCCGTTCGAAGTCTGGCAATCGGCGGGCTGGAAACAGGTCGCCGAATGGGTCAAGGCCGACATCGAGGCCGGCGAAGCGCTCTCGAATGCGCCGCTGCCCGCCTGGGTGTTTGAAGGCCCGGTGGCCGAGCGCGGCGGCGTGCATCAGCCCGAGGGCTCGTGGTCGCCCGCGCAAGGCAAGTTCGTGCCGCGCTCCGATCTGCCGGTCTATGCCAAGCAGATCTTCCGCGCGCCGCTGGTGGGTGAGAACTCGCCCACCGGTCACACCGGTGGCAGCACCGTGTTCGAAGACGAGTCGGTGCGCCTCTTCACGGTGGCGCAACAGCCTGACGTTCTGATCATTTCCTTGAAGAGCAAGATGCACACGATCGGACCGGGCGTGGTTGCCGGTCTGCTGCAGGCGCTTGAGCTTGCCGAGAAGCAATACAAGGCTCTGGTGGTGTGGTCGCCCGACGAGCCCTTCTCGGCCGGTGCCGACCTCGCCGCGATGCTGCCGGTGTTCATGGCGGGCGGCGTCAAGGCGATCGGCGCTGAAGAGAAGAAGCTGCAAGACGCTTTCATGCGCCTGAAGTACGCCCAGGTTCCGGTGGTCTCGGCCGTCAGCGGCCTGGCTCTGGGTGGCGGCTGCGAACTGCTGCTGCACTCGGCCAAGCGCGTTGCCAATCTCGAGAGCTACATCGGTCTGGTGGAAGTGGGCGTGGGCCTGCTGCCGGGCGCGGGTGGCCTGAAGGAAGGCGCGATCCGCGCCGGTCTGGCGGCGCAGGCCGCCGGCAGCAACGACGTGCTGAGTTTCCTCAAGGGCTGGTTCCTCAACGCGGCGATGGCCAATGTCGGCAAGTCGGCGCTCGAGGGTCGCACCATGGGCTGGCTGCTGCCGTCCGACGTGGTGGTGTTCAACAGCCACGAGCTGCTATGGACCGCGCTCAAGGAAGCCGCGGCGATGGCCGACGCCGGTTACCGCCCGCCGCTGAAGGTGAAGGGCGTGCCGGTGGCCGGCCGCTCGGGCCTGGCGACGATCAAGGCGCAACTGGTTGGCATGCGTGACGGCGGCTTCATCAGCGCGCACGACTACTTCATCGCCAGCCGGATCGCGGAAGTGATGTGCGGCGGCGATGTCGAAGCCGGCAGCCTGGTCGACGAGCAGTGGCTGCTCGATCTGGAGCGCAAGTTCTTCATGGAGCTGGTCAATCACCCCAAGAGCCAGGAACGCATGATGGGGATGATGCAGACCGGCAAGCCGGTGCGTAACTAATTCGTGATCCGTGAACCGTGCGCCGCGCCTGACCGCGCGGCGCGCCGATCACGAACAGGAGACTTAAATACATGAGCAAGCAAATCCAGGACGCCTACATCGTCGCTGCCACGCGCACGCCGATCGGCAAGGCCCCCAAGGGCGCGCTGCGCAATCAGCGCCCCGACGACCTGCTGGTTCACGCCATCAAGGGTGCGATGGCGCAGGTACCCAATCTTGATCCGGCGGCGGTGGAAGACGCGATCATCGGCTGCGCCATGCCCGAGGCCGAGCAAGGCCTGAACTTCGCCCGCGTGGCGGTGCTGCTGGCGGGCCTGCCCAATACCGTGGGCGGTGTCACCGTCAACCGCTTCTGCTCGTCGGGCTTGAACGCTTTGGCGATGGCGGCCGACCGCATCCGTGTGGGCGAGGCCGACGTCATGATCGCCGGCGGTGCCGAGTCGATGAGCATGGTGCCCATGAGCGGCAACAAGCCCAGCTTCAACCCGGAAGTGTTCGCCAAGGACGAGAACCTCGGCATCGCTTACGGCATGGGCCTGACCGCCGAGAAGGTGGCGCAGCAGTGGAAGATTTCGCGCGAAGCGCAGGACGTCTTCGCTCTGGAATCGCACCGCCGCGCGCTGCTCGCGCAGCAGGCGGGCGAGTTCACCGACGAGATCACGCCGTACGAGATCGTCGAGCGCTTCCCCAACCTCGCCACCGGCGAGATCGACGTCAAGCGCCGCATCCTTGCGCTCGACGAAGGTCCGCGCGCCGAGACCACGCTGGAGGCCTTGGCCAAACTGAGAACCGTGTTCGCGGCCAAGGGCAGCGTCACCGCCGGCAACAGCTCGCAGATGAGCGACGGTGCGGGGGCTCTGATCGTGGTCTCCGAACGCGCGCTCAAGCAGTACAACCTGACCCCGCTGGCTCGCTTCGTGAGTTTCGCGGTCAAGGGCGTGCCGCCCGAGGTGATGGGCATCGGTCCGAAGGAAGCGATTCCCGCGGCGCTCAAACTCGCCGGCCTCAAGCTCGAAGACATGGGCTGGATCGAGCTCAACGAAGCCTTTGCCGCGCAGGCGCTGGCGGTGATCGGCGAACTCGGCCTCGACCCCAGCATCGTCAACCCCATGGGCGGCGCGATCGCTCTGGGTCACCCGCTGGGCGCGACCGGCGCGATCCGCGCGGCGACCGTGGTGCATGCTCTGCGTCGCCGCCAGGCCAAGTACGGCATGGTGTCGATGTGCATCGGCACCGGCATGGGCGCGGCTGGCATCTTCGAGCGCGTCTGATCGAAGTTCCCGCGTGCGCCGCTCGGGGTGGCGCGCGCGGGCTTCGAGCTTTAAGGCAAGGGCGCTGCGGCGCCCTTTTTGTCGGCGATACCGATCGGGCGATGTCGGCTTTTCCAAAAAGGCGCTTCGCCGATACGCTCTGGCCATGGGCCGCTGATCGGCTGAGCCGTTACGTACCGAAAGGAAACTCATGAGCATCAAGATCGAAACCTTTGACGGCATCGCCCGCATCGAGATCGCCCGTCCCGAAAAGAAGAACGCCTTGTCGATGGCGATGTATTTGGCGATGGCTGAGGCGATCGGCGCCGCCCAGGAAGACAGCGCGGTGCGCGCGATCCTGATCCACGGCCAGCCCGATGTCTTCACCGCCGGCAACGACATTGAAGACTTCATGCGCAATCCGCCCACCAACGCCGAGGCACCGGTGTTCCAGTTCATGCTGGCGCTGGGCACCTGCGACAAGCCGGTGGTGGCCGCGGTCAACGGTCCGGCGGTGGGGATTGGCACCACCATGCTTTATCACTGCGACCTCGCGTATTGCGGCGCGCATGCGATGTTTTCGATGCCCTTCGTGGCGCTGGGTCTGTGCTCGGAGTTCGGCTCGTCGATGCTGGTGCCGATCAATGCCGGCTATCACAAGGCGGCCGAGAAACTGTTGCTGTCGGAACCGATCAGCGCGGACGAAGCACTCGAGATGAAGATCGTCAACCAGGTGCTCGACGATGACAAGGTGCTGGCTCACGCGATGGCGCAGGCGCAGCGCTTTGTGCGCCTGCCGCCGGCGGCAGTCCGCGAGACCAAACGTCTGATGAAGGCAGCGTTCCGACCGCAACTCGAAAAGCTGATCCAGGAAGAAGCCACGTCCTTTGGCCGGATGTTGAAGAGCCCTGAGGCGAAGGAAGCTTTCACCGCTTTTCTTGAGCGCCGCAAGCCGGACTGGTCGTCGTTTAGCTGATGAGGCTGAGAGCGGAATTGAGCCTGGCGGCGATGAACGCGCGCAGCCAGGCTTTTTTCTGCCCGGCCACTTTGGCATGCGGGTGACGGCCGTGTCCGCGCGCGAGCGGGCGATGCAGAGGGACCTCAGGCCCGAGATGCTCGCGCTCAACGGCTTTCTGCATGCCGCCAGCGTGGTGGCTCTGGCGGACGCGGCGTGTGGCTACGCCACACCCTCGCCCGCCTGCCGGACGGTGCCGAGAGCTTTACCACGATCGAGCTCAAAACCAACTTCCGCGGCACGGCCATGTCTGGCACGCTGGCCGCGATGGCGCGGGCGGCGCACGGCGGGCGCAATACCCAGGTGTGGGATGCGACCGTCACCGAAGTGGCGAGCGGCCGCCAAATAGCCTTGTTCCGGTGCACCCCGATGGTGCTCTATCCCAAGCCTTGAATCATGCTGATTCACGCTGCGACGCTTGTGCTCGGACCCGTGCTGATTGCGCAGGCGCGCCGCTTGCGGGCGACGGCACTGGAGTTGCCCGAGGCGGAAGGGCCGCGGGCTGGCGTGGAGGGCGAGGGCGGGGCCGCTCTGCGCCTGCTGGTGGTGGGCGATTCGAGCGCGGCGGGGGTCGGTGCCCGCACTCAGGACGAGGCGCTTGCTCGTCCCCTGGCTCGCCATGTGGCGCACAGCTTGCGTCGTTCCGTGAGCTGGCAGTTGATTGCGCGCTCGGGGCTGACCTCGGCGCAGGCGCTCGAGCTTTTGCGGGAGACGCCGCCCGCGTCGGCGGATTTTGCGGTCGCCATGCTGGGTGTCAACGATGTCACGCATCGGGTTTCGATCGCGCGTGCGCTGCGTCAGCGTGGCGAACTGGCGCAGTGGTTGCGGCGCCATGCGGGGGTCCGCCAGGTTGTTTTCTGCGCCCTGCCGCCGATGCAGAAATTTCCAGCGCTGCCACAGCCGCTGGCCTGGTATGCCGGGGCGCAGGTGGCGCGGGTCAATCGAGCGCAGGCTCGCTGGGCGCTGCGGCAAGCGGGAGTGATTCATGCCGCCATGGCTGACCTTGCGCGCGCCGACCTGTTTGCGGAAGACGGTTTTCACCCGGGGCCGGTTCTTTACGGCTTGATCGCGCGGCGGCTGGCTCATCGGGTTGCCGAACTCGCGGCAGACGGGCCCCCCGCTTCGAACTGAATGCCTTTCTGGCGCCGTTGCTATCGGTGTTGGCGATGGTGGCGATGGTGGCGAAGGCGCGCAGCGTCGCCTTGGGGGATCAAGTTCGGCTCACCGGTCGATGAGAGGGCACTGGCCGTGAAACGGTGGCGGCGGCCGCGCGCCGCCTAGCCTGGGCGGTCTGCTGGAGACTGGCGTCGGTGCTGGTGCGCGCACGCCCAAGCTTGGCCTAACCTTGCGACAAGCAGCGAGCTGAGACGGTGTCGGGGCACGCAGCTCTGTAGTCAAGGCAGTCTCCCGGTGCTTTCTCTGCACGAGGTGTGGCATGAAACATGGTTGCGTGCGGCGGTATCGCCCCGCCTGCGTCACTCTCCTTGCCTTGGTCTTGCTGAGCGCGACGCTGCCGGTCAAGGCCGATGAGGCCGCTGGCGATGTCGCTCAGTTGCAGCGCCAGATTGCTGAACAGAACGAACGCATCGATGCGCTCAAGCAGGCGATCGCGGAGCAGGAGGCCAATCTCTCTCGCTTGCAGCGTGCCTTGGGAATCGACTCGCTGGATCGGTACCGCGGTGGATCGGCGCGCGGCGCGGCTGTGGTGGGTGCAGTGGGCTCAGTGGGTGCAGTGGGCTCAGTGGGTGCGACCACGATGGCGCAAGCCGCGGAGACCGCGCGTCAGCCCGAGCCTGCCGCGCTCCCCGACCCGGCAGGGCCAGCGGTTGCAGCGGCGTCGTCTGTGCAGCCGGTGGGGCAGGCTCCTGAACAGGGCGACCGGCCGCCCGAGATTGCGCCAATTTTTCCGCAGCAACCGGGCGTGATGACGCCTGCTGGCAAGTACGTTCTCGAGCCTTCTCTGCAGTACTACTACTCGTCGGCCAACCGCATCGCCCTGGTCGGCTACACCATCATCCCTGCCCTTCTGATTGGCGTGGTCGACATCCGTGAGAGCAAACGCAGCACGCTCGTGGCCAACCTGACGGGACGCTGGGGAGTGACCAACCGGATCGAGCTCGAAGCGCGAATCCCCTATGTCTATCGCAGCGATTCCAGCGTTGGGCGCGAGATCCTGCAGGGGGCGGCGTCGGATACGGTGTTCAATGCGAGCGGTAGTGGCATTGGTGATGTCGATCTGACGGGGCGTTGGCAACTCAATGACGGTGGCATCGACAAGCCCTTCTACATCGCCAGCTTGCGATTCAAGTCGCGCACCGGGCACGACCCTTTCGAGGCGGCGACTACGAAAACCATTATCGGATTGCGTGATGGTCTTCAGACCGAACTGCCGACGGGTTCCGGCTTTTACACCTTGCAGCCGGCGCTCACCATGCTCTATCCCTCTGATCCTGCAGTCTTCTTCGGAACGCTGAGCTATGCCTATAACTTCAAGCGAAACAATGTGACCCGTGAGGTCGACGGCCAGACCGAGAGTCTTGGGACGATCGCTCCAGGCGGGGTGTTTGGATTCAACTTCGGTATGGGTTTTTCCATCAATGAAAAGTCATCGTTCAGCCTGGGCTATGAACACAGCGTGATTGGCAAGATCAAACAGAACGGACGCAACGCTCCTGACGCGGTAACCGTTCAGTTGGGGTCTCTCTTGCTGGGCTATTCCTACCAGTTGAGCGAGAAGCGCACGCTCAACCTGGCTCTGGGAGCGGGGCTGACGCGCGATACGCCGGACGTGAGTCTCACCCTGCGTATTCCAACGACGTTCTGAGTCCAATCTGGTGGGTGACGATCTGCGACGGGCCATCGCTGGAGCGTAAGACTTCGGCAAGGTGGCACGCGGTGTGCGGTGGCTGCAGTGAGCCCAAAGCCATCAACGGTGAAGCGAATTGGCAATCGAATTTCTGAGATTCGATTCGAGGTTGATCGAGCGCAGCCTCTCGAGGCTGTTGAGGCTGGCGTCGATCACGGTGACGGTGCGAATTGATTGATGGTCCAGCGTGTTCTGGACGACCGTTCCGGCTGGCGTAGATGCTGACGGTCCCGGCAGGAATGGGTTGCCGACGCCGTTCTGTATCAGGATCATGGCGCCGCCAACGTCTGTCGTGATGCCTGGGGCCGATGGTGAAATTTGAGAAACGCCAAAGCGCGTGCTTGTGACCAGTTCGCCATTGACATAAACCGCGCGCTCGATGCCGAACGAGATTTTCACTCCCGTATTGGTGAGGAAGCCGCCTCGAATCTCGGTCAATGAGGCGTCGCTAACTGCTTTCCAACCTTCGCCGAAGGGGGCGGGCGACGTTTTTAGCCCGGCCGACCGCGCTGTGGCTGCGGCGGTCAAGGTGTGGCTTTCGGTCGGGATGACGAGGGCGAGCGTTGGCTCAAGGCCCGCGAGCGGAGTTGTTTCCTGGGCCGATGCGCATCCGAGCGCTAACAGCGCTAACAGCGC
>JAVVWR010000019.1:13307-42605 GCA_036652035.1 Burkholderiaceae bacterium
GGCCGTGCGCAGGCGAATCGATCGGAAACGCATCGTGGTGTCTTTGGGCGTTCAAAAATCCCCGGGGCCAAACTTCGGCGGGGCAAAGCGCTGTACGCCTTCCTGCGAGGCGGCCTGATTGATCGGGGCGCGCGGGGCGAGGCGCCAGTCTGACTCCAGATTGAAGCGGGCCTGTCCAGGGTGGCTGGTAACGACAAACAGAATCTGGTTTTGCCATATCGATTCGAAAACTGGAATGCTCATCGCACGGGTGCCGCCGGCGGGGTCCCCCACGAGAACACGACCGTCTCGAATGCCCTTGACCACGATGAAGTGGTTGTAGCCTCTTTCGTTGACAAGCACGAGCGCCGGTATTTTGGCGTCGGCGAGCTTGCTCAGTGGCGCTTCGAAGCCATCGGCCTCAAAGCCCTTGGCAAGGAGATAACGCTTCATGTCGAGGAGGGAAAAGCCCTCGCGCTGGATCTTGGGCTGGTCTCCACTGGCAAACATCTCGGAGAACACTTGTTCCTCATTGACCGTATGCCGATAGTGATGCGTGAGCAGGGTGGCAAGCGCGGCGGATCCGCAACTGAAATCGTACTTTTGCCGGATCGTGGCGCGAAAGCGTGCCTCTTTGAGGCTCGACGCAGGAACGGCATAGGCGCCGCCAATCTGTGATGGCAGGAAAACCGTGCCTGCGTATGCAAAAAGCGGTGCTGACAGGAGCCAGGACAGAAGTGCTGCGCCGGGAGTGGACAACCGCATGGAGAACTCACTACTTGAGTTGAATGTTGACGATGGTTGCGTTCTGAATCAGAACGTTATTTCCGCTGTTCTGGATCACCATCGGAATGCCGGATGTATTGCTCAGCGCACCCTCGGTGATGAGGTTGTTTCCGGTCGAAACGTTGATTGCACTGGTATCGGAAACCGTGCCGCGTAATTTCATTTCGCTCACGGGACCGGTGTCCGTGCCGCCGCTTTGTCGCGCGAGAGCGCGATCCGAAAGTGCGGAGACACCGAGTGGGTTCTTGCGGGTCGAGGTCGCTCCCACGGGGGCCGATGCTGGCGTTGTGTCAGTGATTCCAGCCAGCGCAGGCGGGGTTGCGTCATCAGCTGCCAATCCTGCGCAGGGAGCGACACTGATCAGTAGTGTCCAAACAAGTTTCCGGGTGGCCATGTTCCCTCCGGCGAGGTCAGCATGAGGTGCCGGTTGTTGTTCCGGCCGGCACCTTGTCATGCGGGCTTGCTCTCCTCTGCTACTTGCCGACGTTCAGGTTGGCCTGAACGTTGACGCTTTGCTGCGTCAGCGCGGCGATGCCAGTGTTTTGGCTGATCACCAGGATGCCTGCAGCTGATTGCGCCGTGCCGCTCATGGTGTTGGACAGATTGAAGGTTCCGGCATCAACCACCACCGATCCACCGTTGCCTCCTGTACCGCCCGCCGCGCCGTTGCCGGTGCCGCCGGTCCCAGTTGCGCCGTTACCTGCGCCGCCGGCGCCGCCGGCGCCTTGGCCGCCTGCGCCGCCCGAGGCGCCGGTGGCTCCGGTCGCGCCGTTACCTGCGGTCGCGCTGCCATTGGATGCCATGGTCGATGCGTTGCCGTTCGAGGCGCTGCCGTTGGTGGCTGAGCCGCCCGCTGCGCCATTGCCGGCGGTGTTGCTGGCCGTTCCGCCACCGCCGCCATTGGCGTTGTTGGTGCCTCCGCTCGCGGTCGATGTCGATGTGGCCGCACCGCCCGTTGCGGTGGCGGCGCCACCGGTGCCGGCGCCGCCGGTGCCCGTGGTAGTGGCTGAAGCCGCACCGCCCGTGCCTGAAGCCGCGCCGCCGCCGCCAGCACCACCCGTGCCGCCGTTGCCGCTACCGCCACTGCCGGAAAGCGAGCCGCCGTCGCCGCCCGTGCCGCCGTTGGCGCTACCGCCGCCGCCTTGGCTGCCGGCTCGTCCCTTGCCGCCGCTGGCGTCGCTATAGGCTTTGCCAAGGCCACCACTGCCGGCGCTCGATGCGCTTGCGTCGCCGCCCATGGCGTGATCCATGGCCTTGGCGCCAGCGCCGCTCGCGGTGGCATCGCCGCCGTTGGCGCCGCGTGCATTGCGCGCGCTGCCGCCGGCGCCGCCATTCCCTGCCATGGCGTTGCCGTTGGTGGCGTCGCCGATCGAAGCGGCACCGGCCTTGGCGCTGCCATTGGACGCATCACCCCCGGCGCCACCCATGCCGCCATTGCCACCGGTGCCGCCGTTGCCACCGGTGCCGCCGCTGCCTTTGCCGCCGGCGCCGGCGCCACCGCTGCCTTCGCCGCCATAACCCTTGCCGCCCACGCCGCCGATGCCGCCGTTGGTGCTGCCCATGTTGTAAGCGACGTTGCCAATGCCATGGACGCGGATGTTGGTCACGGTGCCTTCAAGCTTGCTGAGGGCGACTGCCTTGCTGGTATTGAAGGAGTTGGTGAAGTTGGAGGTTGCCGTGCTGCCGTGGTTGGCGGCTGCCGTGCCGTAGCCCTCGGCGGTGGCTTTTCCGCGGTTGCCGCGGTTGTCGCCGGTGCTCTTGTCGTTGCTTTGATCGGAGTTGTTCGAGTTGTCGTTGTTCGAGCTATTCCATTGTTTGGCGTTGGAGTTCTCGTTGGCGGCGGGGCCGGTATTGCCGGACTGGGTCGATGTTGCGGCGGCAGATTGCGAGATGCTGCCGTTCGACTCCGCGTCGTTGGTATTGGTTGGATTGGCCCAGGCCGACGCGTACGCGCCAAGAGCGAGGGCAAGAGCCGACGCTAGCGTTGTCTTCCTCATGGTTCTCTCCTCATGCAGGGGCATTCGAAAAGCGGAGCTGACGCCCATGGCCAGTCCGATAGCTTCACATGCAGGATCGGTGCCACGTTGCGTAGGGCGATGAATTCAAATGGAAACCGGCAGCGCAACGCGAGGGAGATTTAAATCGGGCGTGGCGACCAGTTTTTAATTGTCACGGTGCTGAGACAAGTCGCTGGGAGTGGATGGCCTTTTCTTGCTGCCAGTGACCGGAGTGAAAGGCCAAGTGGACGAGGGGCGTCGCAGGTGTTGGCGCGGGACTTGTCAGAGGTGTCACTGAGATGTGGCACCGACCGCCGGTCCGGACCACGGGGCTGGTCACGGCGTGGCGCCTGCACGGTTTGGAGTCAGTCGACCGGTCCGGCGTATGGGCGGTGGATCGTGGGGCTGATGTCGTGCTTGGCGAGCAGGCGGTAGAGCGTCATGCGCGAGACGCCAAGCTGGCGCGCGGCCTGAGAGACATTGTTGCCGCTGTTGCGCAGGCTGACCAGGATCGCGTTGCGTTCGGCCGCGATGCGGGCATCCAGCAGATCGGCCTGGGCGTCGTCGCAGCGGGATGTGAGCAAACCAAGATCTTCGGCGCGGATCAGGCGCCCATCGGCCATCACCATGGCGCGGCGAACCCGGTTGATGAGTTCGCGAACATTGCCAGGCCAGAGATGTTGCGTCATGGCGGTGATGGCGTTGCGACTAAAGCCCGTGAGACGTGCGCTTTTGTCACGCACGAATTTATCGAAATAGTGCTGGGCGAGCAGTTCGATGTCTTCCGGTCGGCAACGCAGCGGCGGCACCTCGATCGGCAGCACGTTCAGCCGATGGAATAAATCCTCGCGGAACTTGCCCGCGGCCACGGCCTTCTCAAGGTTGATGTTGGTCGCCACGATGACACGCACGTCGACCTGGGTCGGCTGCACCGAACCGATTCGGACGATGCTGCCCTCTTGCAGAACGCGCAGCAAATTGCACTGCAGATCGAGCGGAAGGTCGCCGATCTCGTCGAGAAACAAAGTGCCGCCGTGGGCGGCTTCGATCACGCCTACGCGATCGCTGCTGGCGCCGGTGAAGGAGCCCTTGGTGTGGCCGAAGAGTTCGGACTGAATCAATTGCGGCTGAATGGCTCCGCAGTTGATGGCAACGAAGGGCTGGGCCGCACGGGATGACCGTTGGTGGATGGTGAGCGCGGTCAGTTCTTTGCCGGTACCACTTTCGCCATTGATCACAACGGTGGCGTCGACCGCGGCGACGCGGCGGATCTGTTTGAGCAAGGCCTGGGTGGCTGCGCTCTGGCCGATCAGGTTCTTGTCCGAGGGCGTCGCCTCTCGCGTGTGCAGCTCGGCGCGTCGCATCTGCGCCCGGCCGAAGGCGTGGCCGAGCGTGGCGGCCACATGTTCCGGACGCAAGGGCAGTGTGTGGTGATCGAACAAGTGGCCGAGGATCAAGTCGCGGCAGCCGGGCAGTTCGAGCGAGTGCGCGTCAAAGACACCAATCCATTCGAGATCAGACCGATCCTGTACCAGCAAGCTCAGCGCGGTGCACTTGGATTCGCTGGCTGCCGTCGCTACCACCAGGCCGACGATGACGCCGTTCCGAGCCAGGATGCGACGCGCGACACCGACGTCGGGGGCCAGCATGACCTCCCAATTCACCGATTCAAGATGCGCCACCAGTTCGCCATGCGAATGGGGCGGCATGACGCACAGAACCTTGCGACCCGCCATTTACTCCTCCCGGGAGGGCGAATTCCGACCGGTGCCCTGAGTTCCAGCCGCGCGACTTGGCTGACTTGGCGGGGGGGGGCACGCACGGCAAGATGATGTTGCGGCGGCCGCTGCCGTCAAAGATGAGAAGCTAGGTTCAGCAGGATTAACCGATTGAACCGGCAGTCTCGTCGTGGCAGAGGGATGGGCGGCGCGCCGTAGCCGCTTCGGCGCCCGTGTCGCCCTTTCGCCAAAACCGTTGTAAAGACCCTTGTGAAGCCAGAGGTAACAGTGTGGCCCGCCAGGGGTGAAGCTCCAACCGTGACCGTCGGAGCCGTGCTCATCCCGGGGTAGGGCTGGCCGCCATCTCCTTGATCCCGCGTGTCCTTGCAACGGTGCGCCCCCTTTATGCTCAAGTCAGCGACGCAACGCCCGGCGGCGAGCGCGCATCCACTCTGGCCAAGGAGGCCCGATGAAGACGCCATTGAATCGACTGGGCGCGGTCCGATTGGCCGCGATGCTGGCTGACGGCGATGTCACGGCCGAGGCGGTCGTTCATTCCTATATGGATGCGATCCACGAGCTCGAACCCGAGGTGCGGGCTTTTGCGCACTTTGATTCGGTGCAGGTGCTGGAAATGGCGCGTGAGTTCGATGGCGGTGCCGCGCGCGGACCGTTGCACGGTTTGCCGGTGGCCATCAAGGACAACATCGATACCGCCGGGATCCCCAGCGAATACGGGTCGATGATTTTTGCTGGTCATGTGCCGCAGGCCGATGCGGCTTGCGTGGCGGCCTTGTCGGCGGCGGGCGCGTTCACGCTGGGCAAGACGGTGACGGCCGAGCTTGCCAATTTCACGCCGGGCGCCACTCGCAACCCGCATAACCTTTTGCACACGCCAGGCGGTTCGTCGAGCGGCTCGGCAGCGGCGGTCGCCGCCCACATGGCGCCGTTTGCGGTGGGGACTCAGACCGCAGGCTCGGTGATCCGGCCGGCGTCGTTCTGTGGCGTGACGGGCTACGTTCCCACGCGCGGTCTGGTGCCGCGTGCGGGGGTCAAAGCCGTGTCCGACACGCTGGATGCGGTGGGAATGTTTGCGCGCGACGTGGCCGATGTGGCCATGATTGCCGCCGTGCTCACGCTGCAGCCGCGCCTGGCGGCGGCTGTGGATGAGCCGGTAGCGCCGGTGATCGGAATGACCATCACACCGTGGGCGGCGCAGCTGTCTCGCCCCATGCTCGACGCTGTACAGCACGCAGGGCGGCACTTGGCCCAGCGTGGCGCACGGGTGCAGGACTTGCGCTGGAACGACGCTGGCGGCCCGGATTTTGCCGGCCTGGCCGAAGCGCAGCGCACGGTCCAGCTCTTTGAAACCGCACGGGCCTTGGGCCCGGAGGCCGATTACCGCCGCGATCGACTGTCCTTGCACCTGGCTCGGCTCATCGAGCAGGGGCGGGCGATCCGTGCGTCCGACTACGTGGCAGCGCTGGCGCTCGGGCGCCACTGCGCGCTCTCGATCGATCGCCTCTTGGGGGAGGCCGACGTGGTGCTGGCGCCGGCCGCACCGGGCGAAGCGCCGCGTGGTCTTGGTGCCACGGGCGACCCGATCTTCAATCGGGCCTGGCACTTGCTCGGCTGTCCGCAGATTGCGATTCCGCTGCCGCATGCGCGCGGTGAGGAAGGGCTGCCGCTGGCGGTGCAACTGATCGCGCGGCCAGGCGCCGATGCGCGCTTGCTGTCGGCCGCGGCCTGGGTCGAGGCCGCGCTCGCCCGCGCCTGAGCGTCAGCCGGCGGATTGGGGCGGGTGTTCGGGCTGGCTGAGCGCCTTGGGTTTGCCGTCGGTGTCGATCGCTACATAGACGAGCTGGGCCTCGGTCACCTTGACCACTTTTTCCTCGCTGCCGTGGGCGCGTTCGGCATAGACCTCGACGTCCACCGTGATCGAGGTGCGGCCGACCTTGAGCACGCGGGCGTAGAACGACACCAGATCGCCGACCGAGACCGGCTCCTTGAACGCGAAGCTGGTGACGGCCACGGTGGCGACGCGGCCGCGCGCGTGGCGGAAGGCGGGGATCGAGCCCGCGATATCGACTTGCGACATGATCCAGCCGCCGAACACATCGCCGTAGGCATTGGCGTCGGCGGGCATCGGCACCACGCGCAGCGCGGGCGGTTCGTCAGGCAGATGGGGGACGGTGTTGCTCATGGGGGATCCTGCAATCTCTGAGGGGAATCGGTTTAGTGCGGGCGGGCCAGGGCGGCGCGCGCCATTCGGTCGACCAGGCGCGGCGCCATCAGCTTGAGCCACAACCCGATCCTGGCGCGCGGAGTCATCACCAGCTCGCGGCGACGGGCACGCATGGCGACCACGATCTGGCGCGCGCATGCCGCGACGGACATGGCGCCTTTCTCATCAAGCCCGGACACGCCTGCACGAGCGCCCGCGCCGTTGAAGCCATTGCGGCGGATGCCGGTGGCGACCACGCCGGGGTAGACCACGCTGACGGCGATGCCGTAGTCCTCGGCTTCGATTCTCAGTGCGTCGAGAAAGCCGCTCTGGGCGAACTTGCTGGCGCAATACGTCGAGCGGGCGGGAACGCCGATCTTGCCGGCGAGGCTGGAGATACCCAGAACCAGGCCGCGGCTCGTCTTCAAAGCGTCCCACGCATGGCGCACACATTGAATGGTACCGAGACAGTTGATGCGCCACAGCCGCTCGTAGGTGGTGAAATCCGTGATCTCGTCAAACCGCGCGTGCATCGAGACGCCGGCGTTGGCGATCAGAACGTCGATCCCGCCAAAGCGCGCGATCGCGGTCTGCGCGATGCGGCGGCAGTCCTCGTCGAGCGTGACGTCGGCCGTCACCACTTCGACCTCGGCGCCCAGGGTGCGGCATTGCGCGGCCACGTCTTCCAGGCGATCGGTCGAGCGCGCGGCCAGCACCAGCCGTGGGTGCTCGGAGGCGAGCTGGCGCGCGAGCTCGGCGCCGATGCCGTCGCTTGCACCGGTGATGACGATGCTCTTGCCCGAGTAGCTCATGAGTACGCTGTCATAATCGAGGGGTGCCGAGATTACCCTTAGTCCTTAGTCGCGCGGCTCTAGTCGCACTTCTGTCATTGACAACCCGCGCCGCCTGAGCGCAACACCCATGCGCTGGTCCAGCCCTCAATCCCCCGCCGCCGAATCCCGTCCTGGTCGCTCCGACTGGGCCACGCTCAAGACCTTGCTGCCCTATCTGTGGGCCTACAAGAGCCGGGTGCTGATCGCCTTGCTCTGTCTGGTGGCGGCCAAGCTCGCCACGGTCGGCGTGCCGATCGTGCTCAAGCACATGGTCGATGCCATGGTGCCGCCCCCGGGAGCGACGGTGGCGGCGCTGGTGGTGGCGGTGCCGCTGGCGCTGATCGTCGGCTACGGCGCGCTGCGGCTGGCGAGCGCTGCTTTCAGCGAGTTGCGCGAGTTCTTCTTCGTCAAGGTGACTCAGGCGGCGATGCGCACGGTGTCCTTGCAGGCGTTTCGCCATCTGCTCTCTTTGTCGCTGCGCTTCCATCTGGAGCGGCGCACCGGCGCGGTCACGCGCGAGATCGAGCGCGGGGTGAGCGGGATCGGCTCGCTGGTGAGTTTCACGCTGTATTCGATCGTTCCAACCTTGATCGAGCTGGCGCTGGTTCTCGGCTACCTTGCGATCAATTACGACATCTGGTTCGCCGTCATCATCCTGGTTAGTTTGGCCGCGTACATCGTTTTCACCGTCAGTGTGACGACCTGGCGCACGCAATTGCGGCGGGACTGGAACGAATCCGAAAGCCGGGCACGAGCGCGCGCAGTCGATGCCTTGCTCAACTATGAAACCGTCAAGGTGTTCGGCAACGAGGCTTACGAAGCCCGCCGCTACGACGATTTGCTCGCGGCCAGCCAGCGCACCGCGACCCGCTCGCAGCAGTCGCTCAACTTTCTCAACACCGGGCAGCAGCTGCTGATTGCGCTGGGCCTGACCGCCATGCTGTGGCGGGCGGCGGTGGGCGTGGCCGATGGCCGCATGACGGTGGGCGATCTGGTGCTGGTCAACGCCTTCATGATCCAGCTCTACATTCCGCTCAACTTCCTCGGGGTGATCTACCGCGAGATTAAACAGAGCATGGTCGACATGGACCGGCTCTTTGGCCTGCTCGAAGAAGGACGCGAAGTGGCTGACGCGCCGGGCGCGCCCGCGCTCCGGCTGGCCGGTGGCGCAGTGATGTTTGACCGCGTGAGATTTGCCTACGATCCGCGCCGCACCGTTCTCAATGAGGTGAGTTTCACCGTGCCGGCCGGCACCACCACGGCCGTGGTGGGGGCGACCGGCTCGGGCAAATCGACGCTGGCGCGGTTGCTGTTCCGCTTCTACGACGTCAATGGGGGCGCCATTTCGATCGACGGCCAGGACATTCGCAGCGTCACCCAGCAGTCGCTGCGAGAAGCGATCGGGATCGTGCCGCAGGACACCGTGCTGTTTAACGACACGATCGGCTACAACATCGGCTACGGTCGGCCGGGCGCGACGCAAGACGAGATCGAAGCAGCGGCGCGCGCGGCACACATTCATGATTTCATCGTTGCCCAACCCGACGGCTACGGCACGCTGGTGGGTGAGCGCGGGCTCAAGCTCTCGGGCGGTGAAAAACAGCGGGTGGCGATCGCCCGCACGCTTTTGAAGCGGCCCGCGATTCTGGTGTTCGACGAGGCGACCAGCGCACTCGATTCGCGCACCGAGCGGGCCATCCAGTCTGAACTTGAGGCGATCGCCCGCCACCACACCACGCTCGTGATCGCCCACCGGCTCTCGACCATCGTCAATGCCGACCAGATTCTGGTGATGGAGGCCGGTCGCATCATCGAACGCGGCACCCATGGCCAATTGCTGGCTTGCGGCGGCAGCTACGCGCAGATGTGGGAGTTGCAGAGTCGTCAAAGCGAGGAACCTGCGACAGCGCAAACGCGCTAGTCCTGGCTGCGGTTGCAACGGATTGGCGCCGCTAGACTCAGGAAGTTCGATTTCCGGGTTGACGCAATGCTCCGCCTGTTTCTTGCCATCGTTGCCGCCGCCTCTGTGGCGAGCGTTCCTGCTATGACCTCGGCGGCCCCTGCATCCGGCAAGGCGGTGGCGCAGCCATCCGCTTCGACGCTGCAACGAATCCGGGAGTCGGGCGTGATCCGCCTGGCGCATCGCGAATCCTCGATTCCGTTCAGTTACCTCGACGTCAAGAAACGGCCGATCGGTTACGCACTCGACCTGTGTCTGATGGTCGCCGACTCGCTGCGGCACGATCTCAAACTGCCCGGACTGAAGGTGGAATACGTGCCGGTTTCTCCCGCGGCGCGGATGCCGGCCTTGCTGGAAGGCAAGGCCGATCTTGAGTGCGGTTCGACCTCGAATACCGCGGCGCGGCGCAAGGACGTGGCGTTTACCAATGCCCACTACTTCGCTGGCGCGCGCTTGCTGGTGCGCTCGGACTCGCCCTACAAGCGCCTGTCGGACCTGCGCGGCAAGCGCATCGTCATCAGCCAGGGCACCACCGCGGCCGCTGCGCTCAAGACGCAGGCGGGAAAGGGCTTGATCGCCAGCACGCTGGTCGAGGCCAAAGATTACGACGAGGCTTTCGCCATTCTTGAAAAGGGTGAGGCCGACGCTTTTGCAACCGATGACATCCTGCTTTACAGCTTGCGCGCCGCCAGCAAAGACCCTGGGAAGTGGGACGTGGTCGGCGAATTCATTTCGATCGAGCCGATCGCGATCATGCTGCGCAAGGGGGATCCCGAGTTCAAGAAGTATGTCGATGGCGTGCTGGCGCGCGCCATGATCGACGGCGATGTGCGCAAGTCCTATGGCAAATGGTTTCTTGCGCCGATCCCGCCCAAGGGGATCAACCTCAATATTCCGATGAGCCCGCTGCTGCGCGAGCAGATGCTCTACCCGACCGACAAGGCGGGTGACGAGATCGGCGGCTGATCGCGCCGCTACCCGCAGAAGCCGTGACCCCTGGGTCTGATGCGCGTGGCCATGACCGGGCTGTGGGCGAACCGGTGCGAATGGCGGTTGTTGTGCTCATCGGAAAGCAAGGGGAAAACCGCCATGGAGTTCGGGTTGAGTCGTACAAGCGATCCCTGCACGGGGTTTGCTAGACTGGACTAGCCCCTCTGCGGGTATACACAGAGTTGTCAAGGAGACTATTCGATGAAGATGTCGCGCATTTTGCTGGCGATCGCCGGCGCCAGTCTGATTTCCACCGGCGCCATGGCGCAGGAATTCACCGGCACGCTCAAGAAGATCAAGGAAACGGGCGAGATCACGGTGGCACACCGAGAATCGTCGATTCCCTTCTCTTTCCTTGACGACAAGCAGCAGCCGGTTGGCTATTCGACCGAGCTGTGTCTGAAGGTGGTGGACGCGGTCAAGACTGAGCTGAAGATGCCGAATCTGAAGGTCAAGTTCCAGCCGGTGACCTCCGCCAACCGGATTCCGCTGCTGCAGAACGGCACGGTCGACATCGAATGCGGCTCGACCACCAACTCGGTCGATCGCCAGAAGCAGGTGTCGTTCGGGCCGAGCTTCTTCGTCATCAACGTCACTGCGGCTGTCAAGAAGAGCTCGGGCATCAAGAGCCTGGCCGATCTCGATGGCAAGACCATCTCGACCACCTCGGGCACGACCTCGGTCGCGTTGCTCAAGGGCTACGAGAAGACCAAGCACGTCGACGTCAAGGAAATCTACGGCAAGGACCACGCCGAATCGATGCAATTGCTCGCTTCGGATCGCGTCGCCGCGTTTGTGATGGACGACGTTCTGCTCGCCGGGCAAATCGCCAATCAGGCCAAGCCCGATGACTACATCATCATCAAAGAGTCGCTGCGCACCGAGCCCTATGGCCCGATGATCCGCAAGGACGACGCGCAGTTCAAGGCGCTGGTCGACAAGACCCTGGGCGCCCTGATGAAGTCGGGCGACATCGACAAGATCTACGCCAAGTGGTTTACCAGCCCGATCCCGCCCAAGGGCGTCAACCTGAACTTCCCGCAGAGCCCGGCTCTGAAGGAAGCCTTCAAGAATCCGAACGACCGCGGTATCTAAGCCGCCGGCCTCTAGGCAGCAGGTAGCTCCGGGCCGGACAGCGCAATACGCGTCCGGCCCGTTTCGTTTTTGTGGGTGCACTCGCGTGCGCCCGGAGGTAGTAGATGACATTCAATGTTGACTGGAGCGTTTTCAATCAAGACGCTCAAGTAGCCGACGCGCCCTGGTGGGAATACCTGCTGGGCGGCGTGGGCTGGACGCTGGCCCTGTCGGCCTGCGCTCTCATCATCGCGCTGGTGCTGGGTTCGGTCATCGGTACCTTGCGTACCACCGACCGCAACTGGGTGGTGCAGCTGGGCAATGCCTGGGTCGAGCTGTTTCGCAATATTCCGCTGCTGGTGCAGATGTTTCTCTGGTACTTCGTCGTGCCCGAGTTCGTGCCCCCGCTCAAGGCCTGGATGGTCGGCACCGATCCGATCTACGCACAATTTCTGGCCGCGGTCCTGTGCCTGGGCCTTTTTACCTCGGCGCGGGTGGCCGAGCAGGTGCGCGCCGGTATTCAAGCCTTGCCGCGCGGCCAGCGCTACGCCGGTCTGGCGATGGGCCTGACCCAGTTCCAGACTTATCGCTACGTGCTGCTGCCGATGGCGTTTCGCATCATCGTGCCGCCCCTCACCAGCGAGACCATGAACCTGATCAAGAACTCGTCGATCGCGCTCACGATCGGCCTGGCCGAACTCACTTTCCGTTCGCGCGAGATGGGTGAGATCACCTTCGAGTTTTTTGCCGCGTTCTCGGCCGCCACGGTGGTCTACATCGTCATCGCCATGAGCGCCAACCGCGTGATGGCTTTCATCGAACGCAAGTTTGCTGTGCCCGGCTATATCGCCGGCGGCAAGTGAGGGCGGGAAACATGGACTTCGATTTTTCCGTCATTCAGACCTCGCTGCCCTACCTGTGGAAGGGCATGCAATACACGATCGAGCTGACCACGATCGCCACCGTGGGCGGCCTGTTCTTTGGCACCTTGCTGGCCTTGGCCCGCCTCTCGAGCATCAAGCCGCTATCGCTGGTGGCGACCGGTTACATCAACCTGATGCGCTCGATCCCGCTGGTGCTGGTGCTGTTCTGGTTCTTCTTCCTGATGCCGGTGGTGATTCAGTCGCTCACCGGTGCCGAACGTCCGCCCATGATCGGCGCGGATCGCACGGCCATCATCACCTTCATCATGTTCGAGGCGGCGTATTTCGCCGAGATCATGCGGGCGGGCATCCAGTCGATCTCGCGCGGGCAGGTCCACGCCGCGTATGCGCTGGGGCTGACCTACAGCCAGTCGATGACCAAGATCATCCTGCCGCAGGCCTTCCGCAACATGCTGCCGGTGCTGCTGACGCAGACCATCATCCTGTTCCAGGACACCTCGCTGGTGTACGTGATTTCCGGCACCGATTTCCTGGGCGCCGCCAGCAAGATCGCGCAGCGCGACAGCCGCCTGATCGAGATGTATATCTTTGCCGCCATTGTCTATTTTGCGATCTCCTTCACGCTGTCCTTCCTGGTCAAGCGCCTGCAGAAGAAGATTGCCGTGATTCGCTGAGGACCCCGCAATGCCCATGATTGAAATCAAGAACGTCAGCAAGTGGTACGGCTCGTTCCAGGTGCTCAAGGACTGCACCACGTCCGTGGACAAGGGCGAGGTGATCGTCGTCTGCGGTCCCTCGGGCTCGGGCAAGTCGACCCTGATCAAGACCGTCAACGCGCTCGAACCTTTCCAGCAAGGCGAGATCACCGTCAACGGCATTTCGGTCGGCAATCCCAAGACCAACCTGCCGAAGCTGCGTGCGCATGTCGGCATGGTGTTCCAGCACTTCGAACTGTTCCCCCACCTCTCGATCATCGAGAACCTGGCGCTGGCGCAGATGAAGGTGCTGGGCCGTTCGCGCGACGAAGCGCACGAGCGCGGCCGCAAGCTGCTCGAGCGCGTGGGCCTGACCGCGCACGCCGCCAAGTTCCCGGGCCAGCTCTCGGGCGGTCAGCAGCAGCGCGTCGCGATCGCCCGCGCCCTGGCGATGGACCCGATCTGCATGCTGTTCGACGAGCCGACCTCGGCGCTCGACCCCGAGATGATCAACGAGGTGCTCGACGTCATGGTCCAGCTCGCCAAGGAAGGCATGACCATGATGGTCGTGACCCACGAGATGGGCTTTGCGCGCAAGGTGGCCGACCGCGTGATCTTCATGGACCGCGGCGAGATCGTCGAAGACGCGACCAAGGACGATTTCTTCGGCAAGCCGCGCTCCGAGCGGGCGCAACAGTTCCTCGCCAAGATCCTGCACCACTGAGAAAGCGACATGCGCCGCCGCAGTCTGTTCATTCTTCCGCTCGCCGCCCTGGTGGCGGCCTGCGGTGACGAGCTGCGTGGCGACGGCGTTCCCGCCCGCGTCACGCGCGAGTTGCCGCCCTTTCAGTCGGCCACGATCAGCGGTTATTTCGATGTCACGATCGTGGTTGGCGCGGCGGTCTCGCAAGTGACCGTCAGCGGCGACAGCAACCTGTTGCCGCAGGTTCAGACCACGGTGCTCGACAAGACCCTGCGGATCGATTCGCTGCGCAGCTACGTCGCTTTCCAGCGGATCGGGCTGCGGGTCGAGACCCCGTCGCTGGCCAGCGTTCACGTCATGGGCGCGACTCAAGTCCGGGTCGAAGGCATCACCGGGTCGCAGTTCCAACTCAGCGCGGACGGCGCTGCCGCGGTTCAACTGACGGGCCAGGTCGATCAGCTCGAGCTGGGCTTGAACGGCGCGGGCGAGATCGACGCGCTGGCTTTGGCAGCCACCGCCGCCAGCGCCGAGATCAAGGGGGCCGGCCGCATTCTTGTGGCGCCGCGCGAAGCGCTCGCGGTCAAGATCGCCGGGGCAGGCGAGGTCGAATACACCGGTGAGCCTCAGCTCGTTCAGGCCGTGAGCGGCGCCGGCCGCGTGCTTCACATCAAACAACCCTGAGCGTGGAGCCCGGCGCCAGTTGGGTGGCAGTTGGGTGGTGAACCAAGCTCGCCCACATGCCGTCGAACGCGCCTTGCCACGCCGGCCAGCCGAATCGCAGCCCGCCGTGACCGATCCCCTCGCCTTGCTGCGCGCCTCGTTTGACGCGGCTGTCGTGGCGGCCGACCCGGCTCGGGTGATCGGCGCTGCGCTGCCGCCGCGACCGCCCGGCCGGGTGCTGGTGGTGGGGGCCGGTAAGGCCGCGGCCAGCATGGCGGCGGCGGTCGAAGCGGTCTGGCCGGATGTCGCCGGGCTGGTGATCACACGCTACGGCCATGCCTGTCCCACCCGACGCATTGGCGTGGTCGAAGCCGGCCACCCGGTACCGGATGAAGCGGGCGTTGTCGCGGCGGCGGAAATCCTGCGCCGCGCCGGAGAACTGGGCCCGGGCGATCTTCTGCTCGCCCTGATCTCGGGGGGCGGCTCCAGCTTGCTCGCCCTGCCGGCGCCCTCGATTCCGATGGCCGATCTCAAGGCCGTCACCCACGCCCTGCTCGCGAGCGGGGCGCCAATCGAGCAGATCAACGTGCTGCGCAAGCACCTCTCCCGCCTCGCTGGCGGCCGCCTGGCCGCGGCCGCAGCGGCGCGCGGCGCGGCGGTGTGCGCGTTGATCATCTCCGACGTCACTGGCGATTCGCCCAGCGACATCGCCTCGGGGCCGTGCGCGGCCGATCCCTCGACCTACGCCGACGCGCTCGCCGTGCTGGCACGCTGGGGTGTGGCCGCGCCGGCCTCGGTGCGGCAGCACCTGGTGTGCGGCGCCCGCGGCGGGCTTTCTGAAACGATCAAGCCCGGCAATCCGCTGTTCGCTCAGGTTGAAAACCGCGTGATCGCCAGCGCTCACCAGAGCCTGGTGGCGGCCGCCGAGGTATTTCGGGCGGCCGGCGTCACGCCCGTGATCCTGGGCGATACGGTCACCGGCGAGGCGCGCGAGGTGGCCAAGGTCTACGCCGCGCTGGCGCGCGAGATTCATTCGTACGGAGCGCCGTTTGCATCCCCCGTGGCCTTGATCTCGGGCGGCGAATGCACGGTCAGTCTGGCGCCGGGTCAGCGTGGGCGCGGTGGCCGGTGTTCGGAATTCCTGTTGTCGCTCGCGGTGGCCTTGGAGGGCGAGGGCGTGCATGCGATCGCCTGCGATACCGACGGTATCGACGGCTCGGAAGACAACGCCGGCGCCGTGCTTGACCCGGGATCGGTGGCGCGTGCCCGGGCGGGCGGCGTCGAAGCGCGCACCGCGCTTGACGCCCACGACGCCTGGGGCTTTTTCGCCGCCAGCGACGGCTTGATCGTGACTGGCCCGACCCGCACCAATGTCAACGATTACCGCGCCATTTTGCTGGCCGGGGTTGCGGGTAATCGCTAGAGGCCTCGGGGCGCGGGGGGCAGGGGGCTGACTGGGATAATTGATCGTCTAAACGTCCAGAGAATCCACGCTCATGAGTTCCTCGATCACCATCACCCGCCCAGACGACTGGCACCTTCACCTGCGCGATGGCGCTGCCATGGCCGATGTGCTGCCGCTCTCCGCGCGCCAGTTCGCGCGCGCCATCGTCATGCCCAACCTCGTGCCGCCGGTGACCACGACCGCGATGGCGATCGAATACCGCGACCGCATCCTTGCCGCGCTGCCGGCCGGGCTGTCGTTCGAGCCGCTGATGACGCTCTACATGACCGACAACACCAGCGCCGACGAGATCCGTCGCGCGCATGCCTCGGGCGTGGTCAAGGCGGTCAAGGTCTATCCGGCCGGCGCCACCACCAACTCGGATTCGGGCGTGACCAGCCTGGCCAAGTGCGCCAAGGCGATCGAGGCACTGCAGGACGTCGGCATGCCGATGCTGATGCACGGCGAGATCACCCGCTTTGGCGTTGACGTGTTCGACCGCGAGAAGTTCTTCGTCGAGGAGGTGATTGCCCCGGCGCGCAAGGACTTCCCTGCGCTCAAGATCGTCTTCGAGCACATCACCACCAAGGAAGCGGCGCAGTTCGTGGCCGAGGCCGAAGGCCCGATCGGCGCGACCATCACCGCCCATCACCTGCTCTACAACCGCAACGCGATCTTCATGACCCCCGAGGGCAAGACCGGCGTGCGGCCACACTTCTACTGCCTGCCGGTGTTGAAGCGCGAAGAGCACCGCGCCGCCCTGATCGCGGCCGCCACCGGCGGCTCGAACCGCTTCTTTGCCGGCACCGACAGCGCGCCCCACGCCACGCATGCCAAGGAAAACGCCTGCGGTTGCGCCGGCTGTTTTACCGCCGCCAGCGCGGTCGAGATGTACGCCATGGCTTTCGAACAGGCCAATGCGCTCGATAAGTTCGAAGCCTTCATGAGTTTCAACGGCCCCGACTTCTACGGCCTGCCGCGCAATGCCGAGCAGGTCCGCCTGGAGCGCCAGGACTGGTCGATCCCGGCCGAACTGCCCTTTGGCGGCAAGACGCTCACGCCGCTGGGCGCGGGCGAGACCCTGCCGTGGAAGCTGGTCTGAGCACCGCTTCGCTGAGATGAAAAGAGGCGCTGCGGCGCCTCTTTTTTGTGTGGGGTGAAAGTTTCTGCGGGTGGCACGCGAGCGGGCGTGCCGGAAGCGACTACCCTATGGCATCAACCGAGAAGGAATCCGTCATGAGCATGAAATCCGCCGAACTGGAACTGCACAAGGGCAAGAAGATCACCAACGCCTTGGCGACCAAGGGCAACCCCTTTGGTTCGGCCAACGCCGCGCCGCTCGACCGCAAGGCGCAGCGCGAAGCCGAGCGCGCGGCCGGTCTGGTGCCGTTCGCGGTCAAGCTCGAAGCCGATCTGGCGCGCGACGTGCGCAGCCGGGCGGAAGCCACGGGCAAGACCCTCAACGAGGTCACGGCCGATCTGCTCAAGGCCGGTCTGGCCGCCAAGTAAGCCCAGCTCATCAGTCCAAGGCATCCGGGGGCGGGCAGCGCTGCGGCGCTGCCCGGCTCGAGGCAGCTGGCCGCTACGGAGCGGTGGCGTGCAGAAACTCGACAAAAGGACCGGGGTCGACCGCAAAGGCGCCTGCAAATGGCCGGTCGAGGGTGAAGATCAGAAACAGCTCGACACCGATGATGGTCGCCAGCGGCACCAGCACCAGAAAGCTGGCGCGGCGCGACTGCATCACCAGAAAGCCGTGGAACACGAACAAGACCAGCGCGCCGGCGAGCAGCACGCCCCACATCGTGAGCGGCATGTCGCTCGCGTCGGTGGTCTTGCGTGCCTGACGTGCGTCGAGCCATTTCGCAGCTTGTGACTGGAACTGCGTGTAACTGGTGGGGTCGGGTGCGGCTGACAGCGGCACCCGGTTGAGGAAGTCGGAAATGCGTTCGGCTTCCGGCCGGGCCGGGCTGCCGCGCTCGTGCCGGCGCAGCGTCGGCCATTCGGCTTCGACCACGGTCTGGGCGTAATGCCGGGTCAGTTGCTGCGCCTGGCCGGCGTAGGGCGCAGCGAGCACCACGCCGGCCGATCGATGCAGCTGCGACAAGGCCTGCGCCTCGTTCGAGACGGCGGCCGCTGCGCCGCTGTTCTCGCCCCACACCAATGACACTGCAAACGACAGCAAGATGCCGTAGGCGGTGCCGACCACGGTGTAGACCGCGATCGTTACCGGCAGGTCGCTTTGCAGCTGCAGACCGCGCGCCGCGCGCCGGGTCAGGCGGGCCGAGATCTCGGCCGCGGCCAGGGTGAGCGCCACGAAGGTCAGCGCCTGGACGATCACGGGAAGCGCGAGAAAATCGGCTTGCATGGGTTTAGTTCGACGCCAGCAGCGCCGTCGAGCGGATCGCCGCGAGGGTGGCGTTGGGGGTAATGACTTCGGGGTCGCAAGCCAACTCGATCAAGGCCGGTAAGCGGCGTGACCGGATGTGACTGAGCGCGGCCGTCAAGAGGCTGGCGAATTCGTCGGTGCGGGTGGCGCGGGCGCCGAAGGCACCGTAGGCCTGGGCCAGTTTGGCAAAGTCGGGATTGGTCAGGGCGGTGGCACAGACTTGGCCGGGAAACCGGCGTTCCTGGTGCATGCGAATGGTGCCGTACATGCCGTTGTTGAACACCACGAACAAAACTCCGGCCTGTTCGGCTACCGCGGTGGCCAGCTCCTGCCCGGTCATGAGGAAATCGCCGTCGCCGGCGAAACAAAGCACGGTGCGTTCCGGCGCCGCAATCTTGGCGGCGATCGCGGCGGGCACGCCATAACCCATCGCCCCGCTCACCGGCGCAAGCTGGGTGCGCAGGCCGGAGTAGGGCCAGAAGCGATGCGCCCAGGTGGCGAAGTTGCCGGCACCGTTGGCGACGATGGTGTCGTCGGGCAAGGCGCGCTGGAGGATCTGGACCACCTCCCACAGATCCAGCTGCGGTTGCTGGTTGGCGTAGACCGAGGGCCGCTGTTGCCATTCCTGGTACTCGGCGCGGGCGGCGAGGGTGGCTTCGCGCCAGGGCGGGTTGTCGGCCGGCATCATCATCGCCAGGCGCGCTGCGATCTGTGCCGGGCCGGCGTTGATCGCCAGCTCCGCTTGGTAGACCCGGCCCAGCTCGGCCGCATCGGCATGCACATGAATCAGGGCTTGCTGGGTTGCCGGTGCGGTCAACAGGCTGTAGCCCGAGCTTGTCATCTCGTCGAGCCGGGCGCCGATGGCGAGCACCAGGTCCGCGTCGCGCACCCGCGCCGCGAGGCGCGGATTGATCGCGATGCCGACATCGCCGACGTAGTTGGGCAAGCGATTGTCGTAGAGGTCCTGGCGTCGGAACGCGCAAGCCACCGGCAGTTCATTGGCTTCAATAAAACGGCGCAAGTTGGCGCTGGCATCAGCCGTCCAGCCCGCACCGCCCACCAGCACCAGCGGCCGGCGTGCCTGGCGCAGCAGGCGCTGCAGGGCCGCGACCTGGGTGTCCGACGGTGCGGCCGCCACCGGCTGGTGGCAGCGGGCGTCGGCCACCGCGGTCGTCGCATCCAGGATGTCTTCGGGCAGGGCCAGAACGACCGGGCCCGGGCGGCCGCTGGTCGCTACCTGGAAGGCGCGGGCGACCAACTCCGGAATGCGGTCGGCGCGATCGATCTGCGCCGCCCATTTGGCGATCGAGCCGAACATCAGGCGGACATCGATCTCCTGAAAGGCTTCGCGCTCCAGCGCCCCGGTACTGACCTGGCCGACAAAGAGCACCAGCGGAGTCGAGTCCTGCCGCGCGGTGTGGATGCCGATGGCGGCGTTGGTCGCGCCCGGGCCGCGTGTCACAAACGCCACACCGGCCTGTCCGGTGAGCTTGCCGTAGGCCTCGGCCATGAAGCTCGAGCCTGACTCATGGCGATTGACGACGATCCGGATCTGATCGCTCGCGTGGCTCAAGGCGTCAAGCACCGACAAATAACTCTCGCCTGGCACGCAGAAGACATGATCCACTCCCTGAATCAATAGTTGATCGACAAGCAGGCGAGCGCCGGTGCGGTGGGGGGGCATGGTGTGGGCCGAGGCAAGTGTTGCGCGGCAGTGTAAGCGCTGCAGATCGAGCGGCGGTCTGGAACAATCGGGGTCTAGACAAGGGAGATTTGTGATGCGATTGATCGCCGCGCTGGGTGGCGCAGGGGTGGTGTTGATGGCGATGGCCGATGGCGCGTGGGCGCAGGCCGAGGCGCAGATCCCGCTGCCTGCGGCCGCGCTCGAGGCGGTCGAGACCGCGCCGCGGCCGAAGGTGGGCCTGGTGCTCTCGGGCGGCGGTGCGCGTGGCTTTGCTCACATCGGCGTGATCAAGGTGCTCGAAGAACTCGGGGTTCAGGTCGAGGTGCTCACGGCTACCAGCATGGGGTCGATCGTGGGCGGCGGTTATGCCGCGGGCTACACCGCGGGCGAGATGGAGCAGATCGTTGCCGATGTCGATTGGGCCGCGATCTTCGCCGCACGGGCTCCGCGTGAAGACCTCAACTGGCGGCGCAAGGAAGACGACTACAAGAATCTGGCGGCCGGCGAGATCGGTCTGTCTGGGGGCAAGCCGTCCTTGCCCGCGGGGGCCTTGTCGAGCCAGAACCTCGAACTTTTCCTGCGCTCGATCGCCAAGCCGGTGGGGACGATCAACAACCTCGATCGCCTGCCGATTCCGTTTGCCGCGATGGCGACCAACCTCGAGAGCGGCAAGCTGATCGTGATGCAAAAGGACGCCACGCTCGAGCAGGCGATGCGCGCCTCGATGTCGGTGCCGGGCGCTTTCCCGCCGTTCGACTTCCGTGGTTCGCTGCTGGTCGATGGCGGTCTGGTGCGCAACCTGCCCGTCGATATCGCTCGCAAGATGGGGGCCGACGTGGTGATCGCGGTCAACGTCGGCACCCCCTTGTCAGGGCGGAGTGCGCTGGGCAACCTGATCGGCGTGGCCGGTCAGATGATCAACATCCTGACCGAACAGAACGTCGAGGTCAGTCTGGCCGAGCTGCGGCCGCAGGACATCCTGATCACGCCCGATCTCAAGAACTACAGCGCGGCGGATTTCAGCAAGGCCGACCAGATCATCGCCGCCGGAGAAGCCGCCGCCCGCCGGGCGATCGGGCGCCTCAATCAACTCGCGGTGTCACCCACGAACTATCGGGCCTGGAATTCGGTGCGAATGGCCGCGATCGGGCAGAGCGATGCGTACGTGATCGACCAGCTCAAGGTTGAGGGTCTGACCGTGGTCAATCCCGATACCGTGACGGCTGCGGTCGATCTGCCGCGTGGCAGACCAGTGACAGCGGATGAGGTGGCCGTTGCCACCCGCCGGGTATGGGGCAGTGGCGATTTTCAGGCCGTGCCTTATCGCTTTGATGAGGGCCTCAACAACACCCAGACCCTGGTGTTGACTCCGATCGAGAAACCTTGGGGTTACAACACGCTGCGCTTGGGGGGCAGCGTCCAGACCGACTTTGGCAACAGCAACACCTTTAATTTGCTGGTGGCCCATACCTGGAGTTGGCTCAACAACTGGGGGGGCGAGTGGCGTAACGAATTGCAGGTGGGCGAGAACGGTCGTCTCTTGACCGAGTTCTATCAGCCGCTGGGCGCTGGCAGCCGCTGGTATCTGATGCCGCGTCTGTCATCGCTGCGGGAATCGTTCGATGTCTACCACCAGGACCAGGCGATCGCCCGCATGCACAACAAGGTCAGCCTGGGCGAGCTGCGCCTGGGCTATCTGATCGGTCGGCTGGGCCATGTCAGCGTTGGCGCGGGCTACGCCAGGGTCAGTACCGATCCGCTGGTGGGCGACCCTTCGATTACCGGTGGCCAATCAAGCTCACCGGTTTGGTCGGCCGAGTTCAATCTCGACACGCTCGATAGCGTGAGTTTTCCCACCAGCGGATATCGGCTGGCGGGCTCGGCCATGCGTTTTGAGCAAAACGTGGGGTCGGCCAGGCGTGATTTCGCCTACACGGGGGAAGTGAGTAAGCCCATCACGATCGGGCGCTGGACCACGGTGCTCGATGCCCGAGCGGGGCGGGCGACCCAGGAAGGCGCGTTCCGGCTGGGGGGAATCTTCAACTTGTCGGGCTCGCCGTATGGGCGCTTCACGGGTTCGAACATGGTGTTTGGGCGCGCCATGATCAGCCGCAACATCAGCGATGCCTTGGGCGAGATCCGGATGCCGATTTACGCCGGGATCTCGCTGGAGCTCGGCAAGCTCGAGGCTCCCGCGGACAGCTTCCTGGGTGGCAGTGGCGGTTGGCAGCAAGCGGGTTCGCTGTTTCTGGGCGCCAATTCACCGATCGGCCCCATGTACTTCGCGCTCGGCAAGACGGTTTCTGGCTCGAGCGCGATGTATCTGTACTGGGGCCGGCCGCAGTAAGCCGCAGGTTTACACGGCGGCGCGGTCGGTCTGCTTGGCCATGCGGTGGGCTTCGAAAGCGAAAACCACCGCCGCCCAGCCGTCGAAGATCAGTTCGATCGACAGGAACAGACCGAGCGCCCACAGGCCCGAGCCCGGCCAGCCCGCGAACAGGATCAGACCGAGCGCGAGCGAGATCGCCCCGGACAGCACGATCAGGCCCCAGCCCTTGGCTTCACGGTGGGTGACGCCGAGCCAGGCCTTGGTCAGGCCCATCGCCACCAGATAGGCCGCCACTACCAGGGTGAGGCTTTCCGCGGCGAGCACCGGGTTGAACACCATCAATCCGCCTGCCAGCAAAGAGAACAAGGCCATCACGATGGCACTTGTCTTGCCTTTCCAGCCGTCGATCCGCCACGCCATCACCAGGCCGGAGCCGCCGGTCACGAGCAGCATGGCGCCAAAGAAAATCGCCACGCCCACGGAATACGCCAGCGGCTGGAAAAAGCCGATCGAACCGAATACCAGGGCGAGAATGCCCCAGGCGAGCAAGAGCCCCCAGTGGCGCGAGGCGGGCAGAAGGATTCGTTCGCGCAGGGATCGCAGCGAAGCCTCGGCGGCGGGAGTGGACTGCGGTGCAGGGGACATAAACCCTCCTTGGAAGCGGCCCGACGGGTCGCGTTCCCTCATCTTGCCCGCGTGTGCCGTATCGAACCAGCGTTCCCCGTTGGGGGTGGCGCTCCATGCAACAGGGCGACCGTTAAGGCCGCCCTGTCGGCTTGACAGCGATCGGGCGCCGGCCCGGACTCGGGGCCTTAAGCCTCCGAGTCCGAACGTGCCGCGATCTGCGCCTTGATCCGGCGGCGCAGCGCGCGTTCGGCGCGGTCCTTGTTCTCGACCTCAACCACCAGCTCGCGGTAGAGCGCCCAGCACATCAGGCCGATCACGGCCGTAAACGGCAGTGCGAAGGTGATCGCCGCCGATTGCAGCGCCTTGAGGCCGCCGGCGAGCAACAACGCGATCGCGCTGCCGGCGATCAGGCCGCCCCACATCAGCTTGCTGCGGTGGCTGGGGCGGATGCTCTTCGACGACAGCATGCCCAGCACATACACGCCCGAATCGCCCGAGGTGACAAAGAAGATCACCAGCAAGGCGGTGGCGACGATCGACAGCAGCGTGCTCAGCGGCAAGGCCTCGAACATGACGAACAAGGCGGTGGCGACGTCGGCCTGCACCGCTTCGACCAGCGGCGCGCCCTGGAAGATCTGCAGGCTGAGCGCGGTGCCGCCGAAGATCGAGAACCAGATCCACGCCACCAGCGCCGGCACCAGCAAGGCGCCGACCACGAACTCGCGGATGGTGCGGCCGCGCGAGACCCGCGCGATGAAGAGACCCACGAAGGGCGACCAGGAGATCCACCACGCCCAGTAGAAGACGGTCCAGTCGCTGACCCAGGAATTGGTCGAGAAGGGCGTCAGCCGCAGGCTCATCTGGACGAACTCGGAGATGTAGCTGCCGAGGGTGCTGGTGAAGGTGTCGAGGATGGCGACGGTCGGGCCGACCACGAAGATCGTGAGCGCCAGCGCCGCGGCGAGCCACAGGTTGAGCGACGAGAGCCACTTGATGCCACGGTCGAGGCCGGTGAGCGAGGAGCCAAGAAAGAGCAGCGTGGTCAGCACCACGATTGCCACTTGCCAGCCGGCGCCGACCGGCAGCCCGAAAACGGCGTTGAGGCCGGCGTTGATCTGCAGCGCTCCCAGGCCGAGCGAGGTGGCAATGCCGAAGGTGGTGGCGATCACGCCCAACATGTCGACCAGGCCGGCGGTGCCGGGCGGCGCGTAAGGCAGTTGCGCGACCACTTCGCCGATCGATGCCCTTTGCTTGCGGCGGTACTGGAAAAAGGCCAGCGCCAGACCGACCACGCAGTAGATCGCCCACGGGTGCAGGCCCCAGTGGAAGAACGAGTAGCGCATTGCCGCGTTGGCGGCTTCGGCCGTCAGCGGGGCTACGCCCGGCGGCGGGTTGGCGTAGTGAGAGATCGGCTCGGCCACGCCGAAGAAGACCAGGCCGATCGCCATGCCGGTCGAAAACAGCATGGCGAACCAGGCGCCGCGAGAGTATTCGGGCTCCTCGTCATCGTCGCCCAGGGTGATGTCGCCGAAGTGAGAGAACGCGAGAAACAGGCATAACAGCACCGCCGCTGCCACCACCCACAGGTAGAGCCAGCCGGCGTAGCGGCTGGTGCCAGCGAGTGTTGCCGCCGTCATCGACCCCAGAGACGCCGGGTCGACCACGCCCCAGCCGACCAGGCCGGCAATGATTCCTATGCCTATCTTCATCCACATCTATCGTCACTCCTTGTTGCTGCTGGGCGCTCGCCGCCGAGGCGAGAGCCTGTCTTGTCCGACGGCTTGAGCCGGCCTTGCTTGTCTCTCCTCAGTCTTGGGTTTGCGCCATCTGGCGCTTGATTCGGCGCCGCAGCTCGCGCTCGGCGCGGTCTTTGACAGCGAGCTCGACGCGCAGCGCGCGGTAGAGCGAAATCGCCATCAGGATGATCACGACCGCAAACGGCAGGGCGAACACGATCGCCGCCGACTGCAAGGCCTTGAGTCCGCCCGCCAGCAGCAGGGCGATCGCGATCGCCGAGACCAGCAGGCCCCAGGTGAGCTTGCTGCGTTGCGACGGATGCGGGTTGCCACGCTCGGACAGCATGCTCAGCACGAAGGTGGCCGAGTCGCCCGAGGTGACGAAGAACACGATGATCAGCACCGTCGTCAGCAGCGTCAGAACGCCCGAGAACGGCAGCAGTTGAAACAGGGCAAAGAGCGCGGTGGCGATGTCGGCCTTGACCTCGGTCACCAGCGGCGCACCGGCGAAGATCTGCAGGGTGAGCGCAGTGCCGCCAAAGACCGAGAACCAGATGAACGCCGCCAGCGCGGGCGCGAACAAGGTGCCGAAGACGAATTCGCGGATGGTGCGCCCGCGCGAGACGCGGGCAATGAACAGGCCCACGAAGGGCGACCACGAGATCCACCACGCCCAGTAGAAGACGGTCCAGTCGCCAATCCAGCTGTTGTCGCGGAAGGGCGTCAGGCGCAGGCTCATGCGCACGAATTCGGTCAGGTAGGAGCCCAGGGTGTTGGTGAAGGTGTCGAGGATCGCCACGGTCGGGCCGACCACGAATACGAACAGTGCGATCGCCGCCGCCAGCACCAGGTTGGCCGACGACAGCCACTTGACGCCGCGGTCGAGCCCCGAGAGCGCCGAGCCGATAAAGAGCATCGTCGTCACCACCACGATCCCGACCTGCCAGCCGGCCCCCACCGGCATCCCGACCACGGCCGCGAGACCGGCGTTGATCTGCAGGGCTCCCAGCCCGAGCGAGGTGGCCACGCCGAAGGCGGTGGCGATCACCGCCAGGATGTCGACCGCCGTGGCGGTCCAGGCGGGCGCATAAGGCAGCTCGGCAACGGTGGCGCCGATGGTGGCGGGAGCGCCGCGGCGGAACTGGAAAAACGCGATCGCCAAGGCCACCACGCTGTAGAGCGCCCAGGGGTGCAGGCCCCAGTGGAAGAACGAATAACGCATCGCCGCGTTGGCGGCGTCGGGCGTGAGCGGGGCCACGCCCGGCGGCGGGCTGGCGAAATGCGAGATCGGCTCGGCTGCGCCCCAGAACACCAGGCCGATGCCCATGCCGGCGGCAAACAGCATCGAGAACCAGGCGCCGCGCGAATACGCGGGTTCTTCGTCTTCGTCGCCCAGGACCAGACTGCCGTAGCGGGAGAAAGCAAGAAAAAGCGCGAAGGCCACGGCGGCGGCCACCACCCACAGGTACCACCAGCCGGCGTATTTGGTGGTGGCTGCCAGCGCGGCCTGCGACATGGCGCCCAGCGATTCCGGCGCGATCACGCCCCAAGCGGCGAACGCGGCGACGACGGCCATCGAAAACCTGGAAAGCATCCTGACTCCTGTTGGGAACCGGGGCGGGCGGTGGCGACGCGCAATTTGCCACCGTACCCGGTGTCACTGGGGTCCGCACTGGGCCAGGGCGCGTTCAAACACGCTCGGCGTGCACGCCACAACCCGGCTCCCATCAGGGCTCGAATGCGCTGAGCGCCGACTGCTGGGAGGCTGCCAACCCGATTTTCAGCGCGCAGCCTGAGAGGGGTGCGCGCCACGGCCCCGTCTTCGCTGAAAACCTGGGGCGCCTGGAGTGGATCCGAGCTCGGGGTTCGGAAACAACCCGCGTGTCGCGGGCCTTGATCAGTACTCAACCCAAGATAACACGCACCTTGTGCTCCGGCGCTGCGGATTCATCGGGGATGTCCCGGTCTTTCCTGGCGCTCCAACACGCGCCGGGTATGGCGGGCGATCATCAGCTCTTCGTCGGTCGGGATCAGCCAGGCGGCCGCGCGTGCGCCGGGGCGGGAGAGGCGCGGCGCGCCCGCTTGGTTGGCGGCGTGGTCCAGTTCGACCCCGAGCCAGGCCGCGTCGCGGCAGACCCGGCGCCGGATCTCGGCCGAGTGCTCGCCGATGCCGGCGGTAAAGACCAGAGCGTCGATTCCGCCCAGCACCGCGGCGAGCGACCCCAGCTCGCGCCCGATGCGATAGCAGAAGAGATCGACCGCCAGCGCCGCGGCGGGGGCGTCGCTGGCGAGCAGCCGGCGCAGATCGCCCGCGATTCCCGACACGCCCAGCAGGCCGGCGCCCGAGTACAGCAGCCGCTCGATCGCGGCGGCGTCCATGCCGCGGTTTTGCATCAGATACAGCACCACGCCGGGGTCAAGGCTGCCGCAGCGGGTGGCCATCATCAGCCCGTCGAGCGCGGTCAAGCCCATCGTGGTGGCGACGCTCTTGCCACCCGCCAGGGCGCAGCCGCTGGCGCCCGCGCCCAGGTGCAGCACCACGGTGCGGCCGGCCGCCGCGCGCGGGTCGATCGCCGGCAGCGCCTGCGCGATGAATTCGTAGGACAGGCCATGAAAACCGTAGCGACGAATACCCGCGTCCCAGTATTCCAGCGGCAGGGCGAAGAGTTGCGCGAGCTGCGGCTGGGTCTGGTGAAACGCGGTGTCAAAGCACGCCACTTGCGGCAGTTCGGGGGCCATCGCCGCCAGGCGCCGGATCATCGCCACGCTCGCGGGCTGGTGCAGCGGCGCCAGAGGAATCAGCGCTTCCAGCGCCGCGAGCAGGCTGGCGTCAACCTTTCTCGGCGCGGCGAACTGCGGCCCGCCGTGGACCACGCGGTGGCCGACGCCCACCAGGCGGTGGCGCGCCAGCTCGTCGCGCAGCCAGACAAACAGCTCGGCGAGCGCGGCCTCGTGCGACAGCGGCGAGCCCCATTGCCGCTGCGCCAGAACGCGGCCGGTGGCGTTGCGCGCGACAAAGCTTGGCGTGGTGGGCAAGGCGTCGAACTGGGCGCGGGCGTCGAGCTCGAGCCCGCTGCCACGCAGGAAATAGACGCTGGACTTGAGACTGGACGAGCCGAGGTTGAGAACGAGGATGGCCTCGCTCATTGCTCGCCCCCCGCCGCCACGCTTTGGCGCGAGTGGGCGACGAGCTTCATCACCGCGGCCGAGGCGAGCCGGGCGCGCACGTTGTCGGCGCGGCTGGTGAGAACGATCGGCACCCGCGCGCCGAGAACGATTCCGGCCGAATCGGCGCCCGCGAGGTATTGCAGCTGCTTGGCGACCATGTTGCCGGCTTCCAGATCCGGCACCAGCAGGATGTCGGCGCGCCCGGCCACCGGGCTGACGATGTGCTTGGTGCGCGCCGCGTGTTCGCTCACCGCGTTGTCAAAGGCGAGCGGGCCGTCGATCAGGCCGCCCGTGATCTGGCCACGGTCGGCCATCTTGCACAGCATGGCCGCGTCGACCGTGGCCTGCATCGCCGGGTTGACGGTCTCGATGGCGGCGAGCACCGCGACCTTGGGTTCGATCACGCCCAGCACCCGCGCCAGATCGATCGCGTTCTGCGCAATGTCGGCCTTGGTGCGGGCATCGGGTTCGATGTTGATCGCCGCGTCGGTCACCAGCAGCATCCGCGGGTAGGACGGCACGTCCATCACGAACACATGGCTGATCCGGCGCGCGGTGCGCAGCCCGGTGGCGCTCGCCACCACCGCGCCCATCAGCTCGTCGGTGTGCAGGCTGCCCTTCATCAAGGCCGCCACTTCACCCGAGCGGGCCAGTTCCACCGCCCGCGCGGCGGCCGCGTGGCTGTGCTCGGTGGCAACGATCCGCCACGGCGACAGATCGATCCCCTCGGCCGCCGCGATCGAGCGGATCCTGGCCTCGGGCCCGACCAGCACCGGCACGATCAGATTGCGCCGCGCCGCCTCCACCGCGCCCAGCAGCGAATCGCGATCGCAGGGGTGGACCACCGCCGTGGCGATGGCCGGAATGCCGGCGCAGGCGCGCAGGATCTTGGCAAACACGTCGGTGCGGCGAAAGATCATTTCGGTCGCGCCCAGATCGCCATGCTCGATCCGCTCGGTCGGCGCCTGCACCGTCGCCCGGCCTTCGAGCACCGCCTCGCCGGTCTGGTTGACGATCCGGCACTCGAACACCACCACGTGATCGTCGGCGCGCTTTTCCACCGGGGTCAGGGTGGCGCAGATCGCGTCGCCCACGGTCAGATGGTTATGAAAGCGGAACTCCTGGTTGAGGATCGACGATCCCGGTCCCGGCAGCCGGCGGTTGATCAGGTGAGCGATCAGGCATTCGGCACCCACCGCCTCGGTGCTTTGAACCAGCGGAGCGGCATCGGTCTCTTCATCCTGGAAGGTGGCCAGATCGCCGCTGGCAAACGCCAGCGCCTCGATGTCGGTCTTCGACAGCGTGCGGTTGACCGTCAGCGGGCGGCCGATCTCGATCGCGTCGAACAGGATGTTGCGGATGGCGTACATGGTGTGGGGGCCGGGAGGCCAGGGCTCGATGGATCGAGTCTAGCGGGCGAG
>JAVVWR010000020.1:0-41693 GCA_036652035.1 Burkholderiaceae bacterium
CCGAGCTGCCGGGTTTCGCTGACGACGCCCAGCGTTCGAACGAGAAAATTCTTGAGGCGATCCAAATGGCCTGGATCGACGAGGCGCGCTAGGTCTTTGACGGCGAGGCGGCTGCGGCCGCTTGCGCTATCGAGCGGCCGCGCGTTCTGAGGCGCCGCTCTTGCGTGGGTTAAGGGCATTGCCGCTGCTGCCCCGCGATACCGGTCTTTCTTCTCCTACACTTTTGCCTCTTTCAACCCGGCGTTGGGCGCGGCTTTTCTCTGACGCCTCTCGGCGCTCGCTGTTCTGAGTCATCCATGAGTCTTGCCAATCCGTCCGTGCGGAGCGATTTCCGCCCGGACATCAACGGTCTTCGCGCCTGGGCCGTCCTTGCTGTCCTGCTGTTTCATTTCAAGGTTCCGGGTTTTGGCGGAGGCTTTGTCGGGGTTGATGTCTTTTTCGTCATCTCTGGCTACCTGATGACGAAGATCATCGTCGTTGGTCTGATCGAGCGCCGCTTCTCGCTCGCGAGTTTCTACCTCGCTCGCGCGCGTCGGATCGTTCCCGCGCTGCTGGTGGTGTGTGGAGCGGTGTTGGCGATCGGCTGGGTGGCGCTGCCGCCGATGGATCTGGCTCGCCTGGGAAGCCATGTGATGTCGGCCGCGGTCTTCATCAGCAACATTCGTTTCTCGCGCGAAGCGGGCTATTTCGATGCGGCTGCTCACGAGAAGTTGCTGCTTCACACCTGGTCTCTCTCGGTCGAGTGGCAGTTCTACCTGCTGCTGCCCTTGCTCTTGATGCTGGTGTTTCAGCTCGGTCGCGGGGCGAAGTTCGTGCCGGCGGTTCTGGTGACAGGTTTTGTCGTCTCGCTCGCCGCTTCGATCCTGTTGACCGCCAGCCAGCCGAGCGCAGCCTTCTATAGCTTGCCAACCCGCGCCTGGGAGATGTTCGCCGGTGGTCTGGTCTACCTGTTCGCCTCGCGGTTGACGCTCGCCGCAACGATGCGCCGCCTGGTTGAGGCCACGGGCTTTGTCCTGATCCTGGGCTCGATCTATCTATTCGATCCGGCCACGCCGTGGCCGAGTTGGCGGGCCTTGATGCCGGTGTTGGGAGCTGCGCTGGTCATCGTTGCCGCGCGGCCGAATTCGCCGCTGACTGGCAGTCGTCCCGCTCAGTGGCTGGGTGACGTTTCATATTCGCTCTATCTGTGGCATTGGCCGGTGGTGGTGGTGTGGGGCTATCTGGGTTGGATCGATGACAGCATCGCCGTTATCGCCGGGCTTGCGCTTTCGCTGGTGCTCGGCGGCTTGTCATATCGCTGGATCGAAGTGCCGAGCAAGCGTTGGTTTGGCGCTGCCAGAGGGCGTGCCGCCGGGTCTTGGATCGCGCTGGCCGCGCTGTCGGTGATCGGTGCCGGCTACGGCGTACGCGCCGCCGAAGGCGTGCCGGGGCGCTTGCCCGATCGAGTCGCGGCGATCTTCGATGAAGCCCAGAACAAGAATCCGCGCGCCAAGGAATGCGTGGGAGAGCGAGACAAGCCGGTTCCTGGCTGCACCTATGGCGGCGACAAGCTGGGCGTGATCGTGCTGGGCGACAGCCACGCCGCGGCCGTGGTTCGCGCGGTCGAGAAGGCTTTGCCCTCTTCCGACTTGCATGTTCTCGACTGGACCGTGGGCGGTTGCCCGACCGTGCTCGGTGTGGCCAGTCGCGATGTCGCCAATGACCGCTGCGGCGAGTTCGTGGCCTGGGCCGTGCAGCGGCAGGCGGCCTTGCCGCCGGATGTTCCGATGCTCATTCTCAATCGAAGCGCCGAATACCTGCACGGACCGAACGAGCCCGACCGAGGCAAGGACAAGGACGTTCCGCGCTGGTTCGTGGGCGCTGCGCAGTCGAGCTACAACGACCAACATGTTCAGAGCATGCTCGCGGGCATGGTCGAGACGGTGTGTGCAATCGCTAAGACGAGGCCGGTCTACTTCATGCGCCCGGTTCCCGAACTCAGGCGCCACGTGCCCAACGCGATGGCGCGAGCGCTGCTGCAGGGGCGCGAGACCGAGGTCTCGATCCCGATCGACGAATACCGCGAGCGCAACGCTGCTATCTGGCAGGCGCAGGACGAGGCTATCGCCCAGTGCGGCGTGCGCCTTCTTGATCCGAGCGAAATCCTCTGCCGAGAGGGGCGTTGCTCGGGCGAGCGCGACGGCTTGCCGATCTATTTCGACGACGACCATCTCAACGAGCGCGGCGGTGAGTTTCTGGTGCCCTTGTTCCGCCGGATGTTTCCCGTGCAGTGAGCGTTGGGGCGTGAACGAATGAGGTCCGGTATGTTCGCCGAGTCGCGCCGGTCGTTGACCGCGCGACTCTGGCGTTGTGACGGCGTACTCAGACCATCACGCGGTGCGCAGGATTCCTGCGTGCCGCGGATAACGAATACCACCAACGCGGAGCTAGAACTTTTCGGGCCGGAACACGCCGACTTCCGATACCCACAAGGTGAGCGCGTAGTGCGGCGCGTAGGTGGCGAGCACGTGCTCGGCCAGGCGCTTGGCGACCGCGGCCTCGCAGATGACCTTCATCTCGATCGAGCGGTCGGCTTCCCAGATCGCCTCGCGCGCGCCGCCGCCACCGCCGCCGCGCACATCGGCAATCGTCCAGCCCTGCGCGCCGTGAGCGCGAGCGTCCTTGACCAGGCGCTTCTCGAGCGCGGCTTCGGCGACGATCACCAGTAATTGTTTGGGGTGGACTTGCATCGTTAGCCTCCGACGACTCGAGCCAGGCTCAGGTAGAGCGGAATGCCGAGGGTGATGTTGAACGGGAAGGTGATGCCCAGCGCCACACCGATCGACAGCGCCGGGTTGGCCGCGGGCAGGGCGATTCGCATTGCGGTGGGCGCGGCGATGTAGCTCGCGCTCGCCGCCAGGGTGGCGAGCAGGGCGATGCCGCCCTGACTCAAGCCCGCGAGCCGGCCGGCCAGAGCGCCAAGAACCGAGAACACCAGGGGCCCGACGATGCCGAAGACCACCAGAAAGGGGCCGGCGCGGCGCAGATCGCCTAGGCGGCCACCGGCGACCAGGCCCATCTCCAGCAGAAAGAGCGCAAGCAAGCCCTTGAACAGACCAAAGAACACCGGCTCGATCGGCTTGAGTCCATCCGGGCCGGCGATCGCTCCGATCGCGATACCGCCCGCCAGCAGCAGCACGCTCTTGCCAAACAGGACTTCGTGAGCGAGCTGGCCCCAGCCCTGTGACTGGCGGGTCTGGCCGGGCTGGCGCGAAAGCGCGATCCGCGCGATGAAGATGCCGGCGATGATGCCCGGAGCCTCCATCAGGGCGAGCAGCAGCGGCATGGTGCTCTCGGCGTTCACGCCCTGGCTGGCGAGGTAGCTCTGAGCCACCGCGAAGGTCACCACCGAGACCGAGCCGTAGTGCGCCGCGATCGAGGCGCCGTCGGCGATGCTCATGCGGCCGAGCTTTCTTAGCACGGGGTAGGCGATGAAGGGGATCAGGGCAGAGAGCGCCATCGCGATGGCCGCCTGCGGCAGCAAGCTCATCACCGGCTGGCGTGAGAGTTCGACCCCGCCCTTCAAGCCGATCGCCAGCAGCAGGTAGATCGAAAGCGTCTCGTAAAGCGGCTCGGGCAGGCGGAGATCGCTTTTGGCGAGCTTGGCGCCAAGGCCCAATAAAAAGAAAAGAACAACCGGGTCGAGGCTCATCGATAAAAACGTGAGGGTGAGGAAAGTCCGGCGCGGCGGGCGAGCAGGTCGAGCGTGGCAAGCGAGGCTTCGAGCGTGAACTCGCCCGCTTCGATGCCGGTCAGAACGTCGGTGAGACGGCGGCAATCGATCGCACCCACCTCGCCGTCCTGGTTGACGGGTGTCACCCCGATGCCGACGCGGGCGTCGAAGACCTGAATCATCTCGCTCATCCAGCCTTCGGGCACGGGGCGGTCAACCAGGAAGCGGCGGCCGCGGGTGGCGCTGAAGTCGCCCGGCCGCAGGCCGGCTTCTTCCCAGGCTTCGCGTGCCAGCGCGGCCTCGGCCGATTCGCCCGCCGGCACCATGCCGCCCACCAGGTTGTCCCACCGGCCGGGGTCGATCTTCTTGGTGGCCGAGCGCTGCGCAACGAAGAGGCGCCCGTCGGCCGCGAGCGCGTTCATGTGGACTGCGAGGGTGGTGATGCCGAGAGTGCGGCACACGGCTCGCTCGATCGTTGCCAGCACCGGCTGCTGGTGGCCGGCGCGGATCTCGAGCGGCTCGTCGCGCCAGGCAAAGGTCAGGCCTGCCGCGCGCAATTGCAGCGAAGCCTCGGTGAGCAGATCGGTGCGGGAGTGGAAGTCGAGGTCGGCGTCGGCCAGCACCAGAGCGCCGGGCTCGATGCGAAAGCGCGGCAGACGCTCGGCCAGAAAGCGCGCGACCTCGGCGGTGGCCAGGCCGACCCGCGAGCCGCTCATGAAAACGCCCAGCCGATCGGCTGGGCGTGGGCTCAATGCGTGCGCTTGCAAGTCCTGGATCAGGGCCTGCAGGCGGTCGGTCGCGATGGAGTCGAACGCCATCGCCACCGCGCTTACTCCGGCCGCATGTGCGGAAAGAGCAGCACGTCGCGGATGCTGGGCGAGTCGGTCAGCAGCATGATGAAGCGGTCCATGCCGACGCCGCAGCCGCCCGTGGGGGGCAGGCCGTACTCGAGCGCGCGCACGAAGTCGGCGTCGAAGTACATCGCTTCCTCGTCGCCCGCGGCCTTGGCCTTGGCTTGCGCGTTGAAGCGCGCGGCCTGGTCCTCGGCGTCGTTCAACTCGGAGAAGCCGTTGGCGGTCTCGCGGCCAGCGATGAAGAGCTCGAAACGCTCGGTGATCTCGGGATTGGCGTCCGAGGCACGCGCCAGCGGCGAGACTTCCACCGGGTAGTCGATGATGTAGGTCGGGTCAATCAGCTTGGATTCGGCCACTTCCTCAAAGAGCGCGAGGTGCAGCGCGCCGATGCCGACTTCCTTCGAGTGGTTCGAGCCGAACTTGGCAAGCTCGGCGTGGAGGAAGTCGCGGTCGGCGAGCTGGGCGTCGGTGTAGTGCGGCGCGTGGGCCTTGATCGCCTCGACCGTGGTCATGCGAGCGAAGGGCTTGGAGAGGTCGATCTCCATGCCCTGGTATTGCAGCACCGCGCTGCCGGTGGCGGCAATGGCGACGTGGCGCAGCAGGCGCTCGGTGAAGCTCATCAGCCACTGGTACTCGGTGTACGCGGCGTAGAACTCCATCATCGTGAACTCGGGGTTGTGGCGGACCGACACCCCCTCGTTGCGGAAGTTGCGGTTGACCTCGAACACGCGCTCGAAGCCGCCCACCACCAGACGCTTCAAGTAAAGCTCGGGCGCGATGCGCAGGTACATGCTCATGTCCAGCGCGTTGTGGTGGGTGACAAAGGGCTTGGCCGAGGCGCCCCCGGGAATCGGGTGGAGCATCGGCGTTTCGACTTCGAGGAAGCCTTCCTTGACCATGAACTCGCGGGTGGCGGTCATGGCCTTGGAGCGCGCGATAAAGGTCTTGCGCGTTTCCTCGTTCATCATCAGATCGACATAGCGCTGGCGGTAGCGCTGTTCCTGATCCGACAGACCGTGGAACTTGTCGGGCAGCGGACGCAGGCTCTTGGTGAGCAGACGCAGCTCCTTGACGCGCACCGACAGCTCGCCGCGGTTGGTGCGGAACAGAACGCCCTTGGCCGCGACGATGTCGCCGAGATCGAGCTTCTTGAACTCGTCGTAGGTGGCGGCGCCGACGTCGTCGGGCGTGATGAAGAACTGGATCTGGCCCGAGCCGTCGCGCACCGTGGCGAAACTGGCCTTGCCCATGATGCGCTTTAACATCATGCGGCCGGCGACCGCGACTGGCGGCGCGGCGGCTTCGAGCGTGGCCTGGTCGGCCGCTTCGTATTCGGCGCGCAGCTCGCCCATCTTGTGGGTGCGGTCGAAGTCGTTCGGGAAGGCGATGCCGGCTTCGCGGATCTTGGCGAGCTTGGCGCGGCGCTCCGCGATGATCTGGTTCTCGTCAACGGCCGGGGCGGCCGCGGGAGTCTTCTGGCTTGAATCGTTCATGGTGTTCTTTCAGCCGCGCACATCGGCAATCGGCTCGGAGCCGAAGTCGTCACGCGCGAGATACGCCAGTACCCGTGCCGCGGCGTCCGCGGGCGAGGTGAGCTGGCCGGAGTTCTTGAGGTCGACGAAACGGGCGAGGTCGGGGAAGCCGGAGGCGTCCGCTGCGCGCAGGTGATCCTGCATTCCGGTGTCGATTACGCCGGGAGCGAGCGAGACGATCTTCGCCCCGTTCGGTTTTCGTGCCTCGTCAAGCGCCACCACGCGGGTGAACTGGTCGATCCCGGCCTTGGCGGTGCAATACGCGGCCCAACCGGCGATGGCGCGGCGGCCCGCGCCCGAGGAGATGTTGAGCACGCGGCGCGAACCGGCCCAGGCCGCGGTCTGCAGCAAAAAGGCCTGCGTCAGCAGCATCGGCGCTTCGAGGTCGACCCGCATCACGCTAGCGACTGATGCGGCGCTGTCCTGCTCGATCGGACCGACGCGGCCGACGATGCCGGCGTTGTTGATCAGCGTGGCCGAAGCAAAAGCGTCGGCTCTCTGGCCATGCAGCCAGGCCGCCAGGCCCGCGGCGGCGCCCTCGGCGTGAGTCAGATCGAACGCGAGCGGGACCAGCGTGGCGCCCGCCGCACTCGCTTGGGCGGCGAGCTCGGCTGCGGGTTTGCGCTCGAGGGTCACGAGCGTGAGCCCGGGCCGCAGCAGCTGCTCGGCCATCGCCAGGCCCATGCCGCGCGAGGCGCCGGTCAGGATTACCAGTTCCGCCATCTCAGACGCCTTGCTTGAGGCTGGCCTCGATGAAGGGATCGAGATCCCCGTCGAGCACGCCCTGGGTGTTGCCGATCTCGACGCCGGTGCGCAAATCCTTGATCCGCGACTGGTCGAGCACGTAGGAGCGGATCTGGTGGCCCCAGCCGATGTCGCTCTTGCTGTCTTCGATCACGTCTTGCGCTTCGCGGCGCTTGCGCATCTCGTGTTCATAGAGCTTGGACTTGAGGATCGACATCGCCTCAGCCTTGTTCTTGTGCTGGCTGCGGTCGTTCTGGCAGGCCACGACAATGCCGGTCGGGTTGTGCGTCAGGCGCACCGCCGATTCGGTCTTGTTGACGTGCTGGCCACCCGCGCCCGAGGCACGATAGACGTCGACCCGCAGATCGGCCGGGTTGATCTCGACCTCGAAGGATTCGTCAACCTCGGGGTAGATGAACACGCTCACGAACGAGGTGTGGCGGCGCGCGTTCGAGTCGAACGGGCTTTTTCGCACCAGGCGGTGCACGCCGGTCTCGGTGCGCAACATGCCGTAGGCGTAGTCGCCCGATACCTTGATCGTGCAGCCCTTGATGCCGGCGACTTCGCCCTCGCTCTCGTCGAGCAGCTCGGTCTTGAAGCCGCGGCGCTCGGAGTAGCGCAGGTACATGCGCTCCAACATGCCGGCCCAGTCTTGGGCCTCGGTGCCGCCGGCGCCCGATTGAATTTCGATGAAGCAGTTGGCGGGGTCGAGCGGCTGGTTGAACATGCGTTGGAATTCGAGTTCGGCGACGTGCTTGCCGAGTTCGGTCACGTCGGTCTCGATCGACTCGAGCGTGGCGTCGTCGTTCTCTTCACGCGACATCTCGAACAGCTCGGCGGCATCCTTCACGCCGGCGGTCAGCATCGTCATCTTGCCAACCACGTTGTCGAGCAGCTTCTTTTCCTTGCCGAGTTCCTGCGCGCGCTTGGCGTCGTCCCAGACCTTGGGGTTCTCCAGCTCGCGGTTCAGTTCTTCGAGTCGTCTCTCTTTGAGATCGACGTCAAAGATACCTCCGAAGTTCGTCCAAGCGACGGGCGAGGTCCGCCGTGTTGGTTTCGATCAGATTGATTTGTTCGGCTTCCATGCTGTGTTTTCCTCGAGTCCGGCGTGTTGATCCAAGCCCTTGATTATACGGGCCGAGGTGCAGGCTCACGACGGAAAAGCCCGCATGGGGCCGCGCTCAGTCCTCGTTCGGCCCTCGTTTGGCCCTCATTCCTCGGCGTGCTCGATGATCAGCTGCACCCGGCGCTGGCCGTTCCAGTCATTGGTTTCGGGTCGATACGCCAAATAGCTGATGTCGGGCAGGCGCTCGGTGCGGCGAAAGAAAATCGCGTCAAAGCGCTTGCCATCGAGTTCGAGCGCGAGTTTCAAGTGAGCGTCCTTGATCAGGCGCTGCTCGAGCACGCGGAACTCGTTGGCAAAGAGTGGCGCAGGGAAACCCTGACCCCAGATCTGTTTGTCGACATCGGCCATCAGGCCAAGCGTGATCTCTTGCGCGGCGAGCCCACCATCGACCGCGACCGTGCGGGTAAAGAGCGCGGGTTCGGTGCTCGCCCGCGTGGCCTGTTCAAAGACCTTGGCGAAAGTTTCGTAGTCCTCGGCGCGGATGGTCAGGCCCGCCGCCATGGCGTGGCCGCCGAACTTGAGGATCAGGCCGGGAGCGATCTTGGTCACCAGGTCGAGCGTGTCGCGCAGGTGAACGCCCTCGATCGATCGGCCCGAGCCTTTCAGTTCATTCTCGCTGCGGGCAAAGGCAATCGTCGGCCGGTGGTGCTTTTCCTTGACGCGCGAGGCCACCAGGCCCACCACACCCTGGTGCCAGCTCTCGTCGAACAAAGTGAGGGTGCGGGTGTCCGACAGATCGCGTTCTTCGAGCAGGGCAGCGGCGTCGAGCTGCATGTCGCCCTCGAGCTCGCGGCGCTCGCGGTTGAGGCTGTCGAGCTGGCGCGCGAGCTCGAGCGCACGGTCGAAGTTGTCGGTGGTCAGGCATTCGATGCCGACCGTCATATCGGTCAGGCGCCCGGCGGCGTTGATGCGCGGGCCGATCGCGAAGCCGAAGTCGCGCGCCCCGGCCGTGGCGGCGTCGCGGCCGGCGACCTGGAACAGGGCGGCCAGTCCCGGCTGCATCCGGCCCTGGCGCACGCGCGAAAGCCCCAGGCCGACCAGGATGCGGTTGTTGCGGTCCAGGCGCACCACGTCGGCCACCGTGCCCAGCGCCACGAGATCGAGCAGGCTGTCGATCCGCGGCTGGGTGGCGGCGTCGAAGGCGCCGCGCTCGCGCAGCTCGGCGCGCAAGGCCATCAGCACATAGAACATCACGCCCACGCCCGCCAGATTCTTGCTGGGGAATTCGCAGCCGGGCTGGTTGGGGTTGACGATGCAGGCGGCCGCCGGCAGCGATTCGCCCGGCAAGTGGTGGTCGGTGACGAGCACCTCGATTCCGAGTTCGGCGGCGCGCGCCACGCCGTCGATGCTGGCGATGCCGTTGTCGACGGTGACGATCAGGTCGGGTTCCTTTTGCGCGGCCAGATCGACGATCGCCGGGGTCAGGCCGTAGCCGTATTCAAAGCGGTTGGGAACGATGTAGTCGACCTTGGCGCCCAGCATCCGCAGACCGCGCAGGGCGACGGCGCAGGCGGTGGCGCCGTCGCAGTCATAGTCGGCCACGATCAGCAGGCGGGCCTCGGCCTCGATCGCGTCGGCCAGGAGCTGCGCCGCGGCCGCGCTGCCGGCGAGCTGCGCCGGCGCGAGCAGGCCGACCGCCGCGGTCTCCATCTCTTCACTGCTGCGCACGCCGCGGGCGGCGAGCGCTCGCGCGAGCGCCGGGTTGAAGCCTTGAGCGGCGAGCGCCGCGGCCACGCGCGGGTCGTAATCGCGCTTGATGAAACGGGTCATGTCGGTTCACTTAAATCAGTGGGTTCGGCCAGCCAGTCGGCGAGCGACGGGGCCTGCCAGCGCCGCCAGAAGCGCCAGCCAGGATCGGTCTTGATCACGGTGCGAGCGGTCTCGCGCCCGGTGGCGGCGAGCACCACGGTGTCGATGCCGCGGCCGCGCGCGGCTTCGATCAGCCGCTCGATACGCGCTTCCAGAGCGGGCAGGGCGGCGAGCCAATCGCCCCAGTCTTCATTGCGGTGAGCCGCCAGCAGGTCGGGCAGCACCGCCAGAATGTCGCCTCTGGGGCTGTCGGGCCAGTGGTCTTGCAGCGGCCGCACCCAGGTCGATTGCATTCCGGTGGCCAGCGCCCAGCCGCGAATCGCCTCGTCGTCGGCGAGCACGGCGTGGAAGTTCGAGGGCGAAAGGCGCTGGTGGCGGCCACCGCCGTCGATCCATACGCCATTGATGGGGCGGCGGTCCGCCGCTTCGCGCTCGTCGTTCAGGCCTGCCACATGCCAGCTCATCTGCACGTCGTTGAGCAGCTTGCGCCACTCGAGCTGCGATTCTCCCGCCACGGATTCGGGCCCGATGGTGGCGCCCAGCTGCGATTCCCACGGCCGCGCCTGCACCGGCCACGGCGTCTTGCGGGTGAGAAACCAGTGGTGGTCGAACTGCTGGAGCATGAAGCCCGCGTCCCGCGCGGCGACTCGAAGCGCGGCGCTGCGAGCGTCGATCTCGGCCGCGGAGGGGGCGTCGTCGGCAAGCGCATCGAGCAGCATGTGGTCGCGCGCCAGAGCGAAATGGCAGGGCCGCACGCGCCAGACCTCGGTCGAGAGCGCAGGGCCGCCCAGCGCGGCCCAGGCGTAAGGCGCGGTCACCGGCAAGTCGCTGCGGTGGGCAAAGACCTGCCACAACCAGGCGAGGTGGGCGGCACCCGCCATCGCCTCGGTCGCAACCAGAGGGTTGGAGATGGGCGCCTGGGCGCCGTTTAGAAGCGCGCCCAACACCGGCAGCGCTGCCGCTCGCAGAACGTCCGGAGCGATGCGCGCCGGCAGCAGGGCGCCGGGCAGAAGAAGAACGCAGGAGGGCATCGGCCGATTCTAGTGGCGAGCCGCGGGCGCGCCGCATGACCCGATACAATCCACTAGCCTCTTCAATCGTGTCCCGCCTTGAAACTTCCCTACGAACTCCGCATCGGCCTGCGCTACACGCGAGCAGGCAAGCGCGCGCGCCGGCGCAACGGTTTCATCTCCTTTATCTCCGGGATTTCGATGGCTTCGATCGCTGTCGGCGTGATGGCGCTGATCGTGGTGCTGTCGGTCATGAACGGCTTTCAGAAGGAAGTGCGCGACCGCATGTTGTCGGTGCTGGCGCACGTCGAAGTCTCGGGCGCCAATGGCGCGATCGACGACTGGCAGGCCGTGGCCACCGCCGCCAAGCAAAATTCAGCGGTGGTCGCCGCCGCACCCTTTATCAATTCGCAAGGCCTCTTTTCGAGCGGTGATGTGGTTCGCGGCGCGGTGGTTCGCGGCGTTGACCCGGTCGCCGAGCCGGCCGTGAGCGATCTGGCCGCCAAGGTTCGCGGCGGCCAGCTCACCGACCTGCAGCCGGGCGAATTCGGCGTGGTGCTCGGCAGTGAGCTCGCGCGGGCGCTGGGCGTTTTCCCGGGCGAGAAAGTGACGCTGATCTCGCCGCAAGGCCAGGTCACGCCGGCCGGCGTGGTGCCGCGCTTGAAGCAGTTCACCGTGACCGGCGTATTCGAGTCCGGTCACTACGAATACGACAGCTCGATGGCGCTGGTGCATCTGGACGACGCGGCCAAGCTGTTTCGCACCGGCGGCCCCACCGGCGTGCGCTTGAGGTTGGCCGACATGCAGAAGGCGCCGGCGGTGGCGCAGGAGCTGGCGCAGACCCTGCCGGCCGGGCTTTATGTGCGCGACTGGTCGCGCCAGAACCGCACCTGGTTTGCTGCCGTGCAGGTCGAGAAACGCATGATGGGAATCATCCTGTTCCTGATTGTGCTGGTGGGCGCTTTCGGGCTGGTCTCCACACTGGTGATGACGGTGACCGAGAAGCAGTCGGACATCGCGATCCTGCGCACGCTGGGCGCGAGCCCGGCTTCGATCATGGGGATCTTCGTCACGCAGGGCGCGATCATCGGCGTGCTGGGCGTGGTGCTTGGTGTGTCGGCGGGGCTTGGCATCGCCTTCAATCTCGACGTGATCGTGCCGGTGATCGAGCGCATCGTCGGCGCTCAGCTCCTGCCCAAGGAAATCTATTTCATCAGCTCGCTGCCCTCGGACCCGCGCGCCTCGGACATCGTGCCGATCGCGGTGCTCTCCCTGGTCTTGTCGCTGGCGGCGACGCTCTACCCCAGCTGGCGCGCGGCGCGTACCCGCCCGGCCGAGGCCCTGCGTTATGAATGAAGCCATCCACGCCACCGACGTTTTCAAGAGCTATCGCGAGGGCGAGCTCGAAGTCGATGTTCTCAAAGGCACCAGCCTCACCATCGCCGCGGGAGAGATCGTCGCCATCGTCGGCAGCTCAGGTTCGGGCAAAAGCACGCTGATGCACTGCATTGGCGGTCTCGATGACATCGATCGCGGTTCGATCTCGATCGAAGGCCGCGATCTGGCTCAGCTCACGGACGCCGAGCGCGGCCGTCTGCGCAACGAGCGGCTGGGCTTTGTCTACCAGTTCCACCACCTGCTGCCCGAGTTCACCGCGCTCGACAACGTGGCCATGCCGCTGACAATTCGCCGCCTGCCACTCTCCGCCGCGCGCGAGCAGGCTGCCGAAGCGCTGGCCGCGGTGGGCCTGGCGCACCGCGTTCGCCACTTTCCCGGCGAGATGTCGGGCGGCGAGCGCCAGCGCACCGCGATCGCCCGCGCCATCGTCACCCGCCCGGCCTGTGTTCTGGCCGACGAGCCCACCGGCAACCTCGACCGCGACACCGCTCGCTCGGTGTTTGAAGTCTTCGTCAAGCTGGCGCGCGATCGCGGCACCGCGATCGCCATCGTCACCCACGACCCCGAACTCGCGGCGCTGTGCGACCGGACACTCAAGCTGGTCGATGGGCGGATTGCAGGCTGAGGCAGGGCCGGTGCGCAGCTTTGGCACACGCTCTGGTTTTTAGCCTTGAGGCGATTCCGCTGGCTGGAATCGCCTCATCGCCTTATCGCCCAATCGGTCTCATCGCTCGATGGATCGATCGATCGGCCACACTGTGGTGTGGGCGCATCACCCATTGTTGTTGCGAAAAATGGCCGAGCGTATCGTCGTTCGAGGGCTTTCGAGGCCTGTTAATCCTCTCCATGCATCATGGTCGATAAAGAGGTGAGCGATGAAAAAGGCCTATCGCTGCATGACGGTGCTCGTGGTTGCGTTTTTTTGCGCGACGGGAGTGGCCCAGGCGCAATGGGTTTTTCTGGGGAAAAAGGCCGTCGGGGTCGTGCGTCAGATGGCAGGCGAAGCCAAGGACGGACAGGGCGCTGGCTACGATTCTGCGGCGGTGCTGCTGGAGGCCCGCGCAGAAGGGGTGTATCGAAAGGCCCTCGAAGTGATCGCGGCGAACCCTGAATTTCACCTTGGCCGGCAGACCGATCACGCGCTGACACTGGAATTTACCGATGGCAAGCGGCTGGCCGGATTGCAGGTCATTCCCCTCGGCGACCATCTCAGCCAGTTGTTGATCGTCTCCAATACCGGCGCGTCGCAGCGATCGAGCCGTTCGATGGTGGTCAAGGGTGTGCTGCGGATTTGCCAGGAGATGGGGGTCCGTTGCGAGTTGTCATCGCCCTAGCTCCAAGTCTTTGTTGGCAGTGGCGGCGCTGCCGCACCGGTGCATGGCTGCGATTCCAGTTGGCAGGTCGCGCGAGTGTCGGCAGCCATGTCCAGGCGACGCGCCTCTCGCAAGGGGGCGTTACACCGGCTCATGAACTGACGCGTTGGGGTGGAACCGTCCTGGCGTAAGCTGCGCCGCTGTCCGGCGCTTGGGCTCGGGCCGCTTCCCTCACGGAACCCCATTGAAAGTCAATTTGCTGGATTTCGCGTCGATTCGCGCCTCGACGCTCGGCTGTCGCTGCCCGCTCGATCTCATCGAGGAATTTGACGCGGAGATGCTCGTCGCGCTTCGGTCCTGCTCCAACATGGCGGCGCTGAATTTCGCCGATATCGAGTTCACGCTCGGCGCCCCGCTCGAAGGGGTTTCCGCCGGACTTGGCAAGGCCATCCGCACGCAGGAAATTCGGCTCGTTGCGTTTTGCTTTCGCGCACGCCTGCGGCGCTCGCTCGCCTTCGCGCTCGAGTCGCTTGGTCTGCCGGTCGACGGCGCCTATTTCCGTCCCGACCGCGGCGCCGATTTCGTGGGCGAGCAGATTGTCGATACCTTGCTCGCAGCATGTATTCGCCGGCTCGGTTTTCGCGTTGCGGCGGGCGAGTCGCTGCCGCCGCCCGCGACCCGGGCGCAGATTGCGCGGGCGCATTGGCCGTATGTGGGGATCGCGTCCGACCTGCTGGAGCGCGGCGCCTCGTTGCGGCTGATCCAGGTTGTGGGAGGCGATTACTACCCCATGAAGCCGGGGCAGTTCAGAAAGTCGAAGTGGGCCGACGAACCGCGCGATGCTCTGCTCCGCGCCTGGCCGTCGTACGCGACGCAAGTGGCGGGTTTCGGCCTGCCGGCCGAATTCATTCACCTGCTCGCCACGGCGTCGGCGCCTAGCGTGCGCGCGCAACTGAGCCGGAGGTCGGTCGGCCCCGCTTCGCTCCCGAACGACAAGGCGAGCGCCTTGTTGTGCGAGCTTGCCATTCGGTTTCCGGAGATCGATGGTGGTGCGCGGGCAAGGGACTGCTCTTATGCTGAGTCGATGGTCCGATCGGAGCCCCGGTCATGCTGATCCTCTTTTCCCACGCCTTGCCGACGATTCTGGCTCGCTATCACAAGCTGCCCTGTCACGGGCGGATTGGCGTGTTCAGTTTCAAGAAGGATCGAGGTTTCTGGCTTGAGAAGTTGCCGGACTCGATGTGTCGCGTGACCGAATTCGGCTTCAAGGCGGAAACGCGGGTCGTCGAAGCGGGCTCGCTGGCGGTGACGCTCAAGCCCGTGATCCAGTTGGAGTTTCCGCGCAGCTTCAAACTGCACATGGATCTCAGGCCGGCTGGCTGACGCGGGCAGGCTGACCCGGCGACAACCTTTTCCCGCGCGCTCTTAGTCTGGCCTGGCTTGCGACTTGCGCGCTCGCGCATGCCAGGCGCGCCGCAGATAGACGCTCCAGCCAACGCGGACCACGACATAGCCGGCGGTGGCCAGCAGGCAGGCGAGCAGGAAAATGCCGAAGGCCAACGGTGTTCCCAGGCTCATCGCCCATTCACCCAGCTGCTGCGCCGAGCTCGCCGGATGCAGCCAGTCCCAATCGGGCGCGGGCGGCACGGTCGGGCCGGCGGTAGCTCCCAGAACGAAGGCGCCCAGTTCGTAGCCGACGAGGTAGAGCGGAACGATCGTGAGCGGGTTGGTATAGAGCGTGGTGGCGAGCGCGAGCGGCAGGTTGACGCGAAAGACCAGAGCGCCGATGGCGGCGCCCAGCATCTGCAGTGGGCCGGGGATCAAGCCGCAGAAAAGCCCCACGGCAATTCCGCCTGCGGCCGAGCGGCGATTGAGATGCCACAGCGCCGGGTGAAAGAGCGTGTCACCGAAGACGGAAAAGGCCTTGATCTCGCGGACCTTGTCCACGCTCGGCATCCAGCGGCGAAGATATTTTCTCGGCATGGCGCGAGTCTAGCGATTGCTTTATCGGGTTTCCCCGATTGCCCGGAATTTTCGCGCTCGGCGGCCTTTAACGCGCCAGCGCTGATTGGCGGGCGTGAAGGAAGTACTGGTCTAGCACCACGTGGCGGGTGAACCACGACGAGCCCAGGAGGCGGGCAGCGAGCATGCGCTTGAGGCCTGCGGGCAGGTGCTCGGAAATCGAGACCGTATGGCGCGGCCCGAAGCGCTCGACCATCTTTAGCGCATAGGGAGCGAGCCGCACCGAGGCGTAATCGCCACGCGCGGCGATCAGGGTTTCGGCCGCGAGCATGGCCGATTCCACCGCGGGGCGAATGCCTTCGCCGCTCTGCGCGTAAGCCAGGCCCGCAGCGTCGCCAATCAACAGAACGCGGTTGGCGACCAGCTCGCGCGGCGCGTGCTGGTAAAGAAGATAGGCGTGGCCGTGGAGCTGGTTGGGAATGTCGAACGGCACTCGGCCGCGCAGCTTGAGCCAGTCGAGAAACAGCTCGACATGCTCGCCAAGTTGGGTCTTGTCTTCCCGGCCAAGGCCGATGTTGAGGTAGTTGTCCTTGCGAAATACCCAACCGTAGCCCTTGAGGTCGGGGCAGAAATAAAGCTCGGGGGTGTGGCCTTGAGCGCCGCAGGCAGCGGCTTGCTCGGGGCTCATCTCGAATTCGATTTCCTGGGCGGCCACCACGGGCTCGCCGCCGGCGGGTTCTTCATTGATTTGCCGCGCCACCGGGCAGAAATGGCCACCAGCACCGACCACCACGCGAGCGAAGATCGTGCTGTTGGCCAGCCACCCGGCCGCGCTGCGCTCAAGGCTTTTCAAGGGCGCGGGCGGGGCGATCCGCGCGCCGCTGCGCGCGAGCAGAAAGGCGTCGAACTCGCAGCGCCGGATGCCGTAACTCACGGGCGCGGCATAGCGGGTCTCGACCGGCGCTTGGCCGATCATGCCGGTAATGAAGCCGGTGATGGGCGCGAGCGTATGGCCGCGCGCCTGATAAGCCGCGGGGTCGATCGCGAGCTCTTCCATCACGGCCGGCGTGACCCAGCCCGCGCACACCTTGTCGCGCGGAAAGGGTTTGCGGTCGAGCACCAGGACGTCGATGCCGGCGGCCGCCAGCAGCCGGGCGCAGGTCGAGCCGGCCGGGCCGCCGCCCACGATCAGGACATCGCAACGTTCGCTCATGCGGCCTCCGGGTAAAGGTGGCGCCGTCCGCGCGGCAACGGGTTGTCGTGCGGCCGCGCAAAGACGACCTGAAAAAAATGCAGCGCGCCGGCGAGAAAGGCGGCTTTCAACCCCGCCAGGTAGCGCCGCCACATGCGAACGAAGTTCTGGTCGTGCATGGCGAGTACGCGGTCTTTATTGGCCGTGTAGCGCGCCAGCCAGCGTCGCAGCGTCTCGGCGTCATGGAGCCGGAGGTTCTCGACGTCGAGCACCGAGAAGGCGTGGCCTTCGAAGATCTTCATCGTTTCGCCGATCGAGGGCGGGTAGGCGCCGGGGAAGATGCGCTTTTCGATCCAGACGTTCATCGGTTGCGGATTGTTGCGGCCGATCGAGTGGATCAGGCCGCGGCCCTCGGGCTTGAGCGCGCGATCGATCACATCGCCCAGCACCGGGTAGTTGGCCAGGCCCACGTGTTCGAGCATGCCGACCGAAACGAACGTGTCGCACGGCCCGCTCAGGTTGCGGTAGTCGTCGAGTACGTGGTCGATGCGCTCGGCCAGGTCCTCGGCGCGGGCGCGTTCGCGGGCGAACTTGACCTGCTCCTCGGAGATATTGAAGGCCCGCACCGTGAAGCCGTCGTGGCGCGCCAGGCCGCTCCAGCCGCAACCGGCTTCGAACACCACGTCGCCGGGTTGGAGTTCGAGCTTGCGCGCGACAGGGTCGAGCTTGGCGATCTGCGCCGCATCGATCGTGACGGTGGGCGATTCGAAGTGGGCGCAGGTGTATTGCATCGCTGCGGTGCCGAGCCAGAGCCGGTGGGCGTCGTTGCCCAGGTCGTAGTGGTGGTGGATGTGTTGGCGGCTGCCCGAGCGCGTGTTGGCGCGTGGCCGGTTGATGAAACGCAGAAAGCGCGCCCGCAGCGACCGTTCGGGCAGGGTGTCGAGGCCGCGGTAGATGCCGGTCAGAAAGCCGACCAGGTCGCCGCTGATCTCGATCCGGCCTGCTGCGTAATCGTCGCCGGTAAAAAGGTTGGGGTTGAGCAACCGGCGCCACAGGGCGATCCGGTCCTTGACCACGGCGCGCGCGATGGGCGTCGCGGCCGGATGGCCACTGAAAACCTCGTCGATCCAACGCTCGATCTCGATCGGCGGCTCGCCGCAGGCCGCGAGCAGTTTGCGCCGCGCCGCGCGCTCCCGTCCGAGGGCGCGGCCGCGGACTGGAGCACGCCCACGCCCCGGCAGCGAGGGGTCGGGCCATTGAGCCTGAGCCGGGCTGTGTTGCATGGCGGTCTCCTGGGCCGTGGATGGCCAGTCGGTGTTGCTGCCCTTGTGCCATGCGGGTGCTAGGCCGACAAGACCGGTGCGCCCGCGATGGCGGCCGGCCTACACTCATTGCCATGTGGATCGATACCCATTGCCACCTCGACGCTCCCGAGTTCGACGCCGACCGCGACGCGGTGGTGGCGCGCGCTCGTGCCGCCGGGGTATCGATGGCGATTCTGGCCACGGGCGCGGTCTCCCATTTCGAGCAGGCAAGCCGGATGGCGCGGCTTTATCGCTACGCCTACGGGCTTGGCATTCATCCGCTGTGGGTCAATCAATCGATCGAGGACGACATCGAACGGCTGCGTGCGGCGCTGGCGGCGGGCCTGGCCGACGAGCGCCTGGTGGCCGTCGGCGAGATCGGTGTCGATCTCTTTGTCGAAGGCATCCCGCCGGCGCGGCAGGAGTGGTTTTTCCGTGAACAGCTCAAGCTGGCGCGCGACTTCGGCCTGCCGGTGATCGTTCATGTGCGGCGATCGGCCGATGTGCTGCTCAAGCACTTGCGCCGGATCGAGGTTCCCGGCGGCGTGATCCATGCGTTCAATGGCAGCCGCGAGCAGGCCGAGGCTTTCATCGCGCGCGGCTTTCGCCTGGGTTTTGGCGGCGCCATGACGTACGCGGGATCGCAGCGAATCCGCCGCCACGCCGCCGAACTGCCCGAGCACGCCTGGGTGCTCGAGACCGACAGCCCCGACATTGCGCCCGCCTGGCTGCGAGTGGGTGGCGTGGCCCAGCGCAACGAACCGGCCGAGCTGCCGCGGATTGCGCAGACCCTGGCTGATCTGCGCGGCCTGACGCTTTCCGGGGTGGCGGCGATCAACCGCCGCAACGCGGTGGCGGCATTGCCGCGGCTGGCTCCGCTGCTCGAGGCGGACTGAGGCCGTCGATGCGCGCCGCCTGGCTCCTGGCCTGGGTGGTGGGGATCGCGCTCGTCCAGCAGCTCGCCGAGTTACCCGCTTCCCGCGTTTTCCTTGCGTGCGGAGTCTTTGCCTTGATGTTGGCAGCGCTGGCGGTCGGGCTGCGCCAGCAGCGCGCCTGGGCCGCCGGCCTGGGATTGGTGGCGGCGCTGGCCGCCGGCGTGGCCTGGGCCGGTTGGCGGGCGGCCGAGCGCTTGGCCGATCAACTGCCGAGCGCGGAAGAGGGGCGCGATCTGCGCGTGCTTGGCGTGATCGACTCCTTGCCGGCCCAGGGCGAACGGGCTTGGCGCTTCGAGTTCCGGGTCGAGCAGGTGATGACCGCCGGCGCGATCGTGCCCGCGGGTTTGTGGCTCGCCTGGTATGAGCCGGGCGCCGAGCCCGAGCCTGGTCAGCGCTGGGAGTTCACGGTTCGCTTGAAGCGCCCGCACGGCAGCCTCAACCCCGGCGGCTTCGATCTCGAAGCCTGGATGCTTGAGCGCGATCTGCGCGCCACCGGCTACGTGCGCTCCGATCCCGCACCGCGTCTGCTCGCGCCCTTTGTGGCGAGCCCCGGCACCGTGGTCGAGGCGGCTCGCTCGCGGCTGCGCACTGCTCTGGCGCGGCAGTCCGAGGGGCTGCGCTGGGGCGGGGTGCTGATTGCCCTGGTACTGGGCGACCAGCGTGCGATCGGAGCGGCCGACTGGACGCTTTTCAACCGCACTGGAATCAGCCATCTGGTGGCGATCTCGGGCCTTCACATCACGATGCTGGCGGGGCTGGCGGCCCTGGTCGCGGCGGGGCTGTGGCGGCGTTCGGCGCGGCTGCTGCGGGTGGCGGCGGCGCAGACCGCGGCGGCGGTGGCGGCGTTGGCGATGGCGCTCGCCTATTCGCTGCTCGCGGGCTGGGCGGTGCCGGCGCAGCGCACCTTTTTCATGCTGACGGTGGTGGCGGTCGCGCTGATGCTGCGCACGCGGCCGGCGGCCTCGACCACGCTGGTGGCGGCCGCGGCGCTGGTGGGTCTGCTCGATCCCTGGGCGGTGATGGCGGCCGGTTTCTGGCTCTCGTTTGGTGCGGTGGCTGCGATCTTCTGGGTTGTGGTCGGGCGGGCGCAGGAATCGTCAGCTCGCCAGGGCTGGCGCGCGCGTCTGATCGATTGGCTCGCCACCGCACTGCGGGTCCAGGTGGCGGTCACCCTGGTTTTGCTGCCGCTCACCGCCTGGCTCTTTCATCAAATCTCGCTGGTCTCGCCGCTGGCCAATGCGCTCGCGATTCCGGTGGTGAGTTGGTGGGTGACTCCGCTCGCCTTGCTCGCGGCGATCGCGGTGGGACTGCCGGGGCCGCTGGCCGGGATTGGCGGCACCTTGCTCGCAGCCAGCGATGCGCTCTTTGGCGGCTTGATGCTGTGGGTCGAATGGCTGGCGAGCTTGAGCTGGGCGAGCCTGCCGGTGGCCGCTCCCAATGCGTTTGTCTTTGTCCTGGCGCTGGCGGGTGCGGCGTGGTTGCTGGCGCCGCGCGCTTGGCCCGCGCGCTGGCTTGGCCTTTTGTGGTTGGCGCCGTTGTGGGTGTGGCCGCCGGAGCGGCCTGCCGTGGGCGAGCTGTGGGTGAGCGCAATCGACATCGGCCAGGGCGCGGCGGTGCTGATCGAAACGCGGCAATCGACCTGGCTTTACGACACCGGTCCGCGCTACTCGCGCGAGAGCGACGCGGGCGAGCGCGTGGTGCTGCCTTATCTGCGTGCGCGCGGCATCGACCGGCTCGATGGTTTGGTGGTCTCTCACCTCGACTCCGACCATTCGGGCGGCGCGGCGGCGATTCTGCGAGCGATGCCGGTCGAGCGGGTGCTGAGTTCGATCGCGCCGGGGGCCGATATTCTGGCCGGCCGCAGTGAGGTCGAACCTTGTGTGGCGGGTGCGCGTTGGCAGCACGAGGGACTGAGTTTCGAAGTGCTGCATCCGCTCGCGGCGGCGTATCAAGGCCGCGCCAGCACCAACGCGCTTTCGTGCGTGCTGATGCTGGAGCTCGCCGGGCAGCGCGTTCTGCTCACCGGGGACCTGCCTGCCGCGGAGGAGGCCCGGCTGATCGCACGCAGCATGCCGGAGGGCTTGCGTGCGCGGCTCGCCATGGCGCCTCACCACGGCAGCCGGTTCTCGTCGAGCGTGGGTTTTATTGCCGCCGTCAGCCCCGAATGGGTGATGGTTCAGGCGGGCTACCGCAACCGTTACGGGCATCCGGCCGCCGCGGTGGTGGCGCGCTGGCAGCAGGCGGGCGCGACCCTGGTTCGCAGCGATGAGGCGGGTTGGACGCAGTGGCGCCTGGGTCCGGGTGGTGTCAGCGGCCCGATCCGCTGGCGCGAGATCGGTGCCCGTTACTGGCATGACAGCCAGCCAGGACGGCGCGAGCAAACGACGCCGGCCGAGCCGATCGACGACGGCGGCAGTGGCGACGAGTCGGTGCCGCCGTCTTGAGTCATCTCTGAGTCGTGCGCAGCCGGCTCAGGCCGCGTCGGTGATAGATCAAGGATTGGTCGAAAACCCGCCTTGGCAGGCCTGGGGTTTGCGATGGGCGGCGGCGGAGTTCGACTCCGGCTGAGGTAAGTTGCGCGGCTCCGATCGGCCCCGCCAGACGCAAGGCCTCGGCGCCGCTGGGCGCCGGGCACGGGCCGACGGTTCACCCTTGCCTCAGGACTGCTTATGAATCGAGTCATTGTTGCCGTGATCGGCCTGGATAGCCCGGGCGTGGTCTACACGGTGTCGACCGCGCTCTCGCACCTCGAATGCAACATCGAGGAAATGAGCCAGACCACACTCAAGAACCAGTTCGCCTCGATCTTTCTGGTCTCCAAGCCGGCGGGGCTCGCCAATGCCGCGCTCGAAGCCGCGCTTGCCGCCGCGATCGCCGCCAAGAAGATGCACTTGTCGCTGGTGATCCGGGATCACGAGGAAGAGCCGGCGGTGATCGATGCGCCACTCGCCGAGCCTTTCGTGGTGGCGGTCGACGGCTATGACCGCAACGACATCATCACCTCGTTCTCGGGGATCTTCGCCGAGCAGGGCATCAACATCGACAACCTGCGCGCGCTCAAGCCCGAGGGCGAGGGCGGCAAGGCCTTGCTGGTGTTTGAGGTCTCGCTGCCGCTCGCGATTGACCGCCGCGCCCTGCATCGCACCCTGGCTGACCGCGCTGCCAGCCTCGGCTTGGCGATGAGCATGCAGCATCGCGACATCTTCGAAGCGGTCCACCGCGTCCTGTCGGCCTAAGCCGCCTCACTCACGAATTTCCAAGGAAGTCTTCATGCTGACCGAACGCGAGGTCCTCTCGACTCTCAACATGCTGCGCAGCGAGCACCTCGATGTGCGTACCGTGACCCTGGGCATCAACCTGTTCGATTGCGCCAGCCACGACTTCGACAGCTTTGCGTACCGCGTGCGCGCCAAGATTGCCCGCCATGCCGAGCGCCTGGTGGCGACCTGCGACGAGGTGGGCGACCGTTTTGGCATTCCGGTGGTCAACAAGCGCATCAGCGTGAGCCCGATCGGCACGGTCGGCGCGGGTTTTACGCGCGACCAGATGGTCAAGGCCTGCAAGGTGCTCGACGACGCTGCCAAGGACGCCGGGGTCGATTTCATCGGTGGCTTTGGCGCGCTGGTGGAAAAAGGCATGACCCCGGGCGAGCGCAACCTGATCGACGCTCTGCCCGAAGCGCTGGCAAGCACCGACCGGGTGTGCTCGTCGATCAACGTTGCTTCATCGCGCGCCGGCATCAACATGGATGCGGTGGCGCTTCTGGGCCAGCGGATTCTCGACGTGGCCGCGGCCACCCGCGATCGCGACGGCCTGGGCTGCGCCAAGCTGGTGGTGTTTTCCAACATCCCGCAGGACTCGCCTTTCATGGCGGGCGCCTACCTGGGCGTGGGCGAGCCCGACTGCGTGATCAACGTCGGTGTCTCGGGCCCGGGTGTGGTCAAGAAAGCGATCGATCGCGCGATGGAAATGCACGGCGAGAACCTCACCCTCTCGGAAGTGGCCGAGGTGATCAAGCGCACCGCCTACAAGGTCACGCGCGTGGGTGAGTTGATCGGCAAGGAAGTGGCGCTGCGGCTGGACCTGCCCTTTGGCGTGGTCGACTTGTCGCTCGCGCCGACGCCGGCGGTGGGCGACTCGGTGGGCGAGATCTTCCAGAGCGTGGGCTTGTCGTCGATCGGCGCACCGGGTTCGACCGCGGTGCTGGCCATGCTCAACGACGCGGTGAAAAAGGGCGGGGCGTTTGCCTCGTCGCACGTGGGCGGCCTGTCGGGCGCCTTCATTCCGGTCTCGGAAGACTCGGCGATCGAAGCGGCGACGCGCTCGGGCGCGCTGACGCTCGAAAAGCTCGAAGCGATGACCTGCGTGTGCTCGGTCGGCCTCGACATGATCGCGATTCCGGGTGCGACCCCAGCCTCGACCATCGCAGGGATCATCGCCGACGAGATGGCGATTGGCATGATCAACTCCAAGACCACCGCGGTGCGTCTGATCCCGGTGCCCGGCAAGGGCGTGGGCGAGCGCGCGCATTTTGGCGGGCTGCTGGGCGAGGCCGACATCATGGCGGTGAACGGCGGCGATTCGTCGCGTTTCATCCGGCTCGGTGGCCGCATCCCAGCGCCGATCCACAGCCTCAAGAACTAAGGCGGCAAGACCGTGACACAACGGCGGCTTCGGCCGCCGTTGTTCATTCGAGCGCGATCTCGCCCTCGAAGCGGGCCTTGAGGCCCGTACCCGAGAGTTCGAGCGTGATGGTGGCGGTGAGGGTTTCGTCGCCAGTGAGCCGGCCCTCGGCAATCGCACGGGCGACGGCTTGTTCGATCTCGCGCTGCGAACTCACGCCGACGATCTTGAGAAACTTGCGGATGCTCAGGTTGAAGGTCTCTTCGTTCATGGTGGTCTCCGGTGACAAGGTCGAGTTTATTGAGCGGTCCAGCCGCCATCCATGGCGACCGCCTGGCCGCGCATCTGGGCGGCGGCGTCCGAACACAGGAACACGGCGAGCGCTCCCAGTTCGGCGGGAGTGACGAATTCCTGCGAGGGCTGTTTTTCCGACAGCAAGGTCTTGCGCGCGGCCTCAAGGCTCAGGCCTTCACGCTCGGCACGGGCGTCGACTTGTTTTTGCACCAGGGGCGTGAGCACCCAGCCGGGGCAGATCGCGTTGCAGGTCACCCCGGTGGTGGCGGTCTCGAGCGCGACGGTCTTGGTCAGCCCGATCAGTCCGTGCTTGGCGGCAACGTAAGCGCTCTTCTCCGTTGAGGCGACCAGCCCGTGAACCGAGGCCAGGTTGATGATCCGGCCCCAATTGGCGTCTTTCATCGCCGGCAAGGCCAGTCGCGTGGTGTGAAAGGCCGAGCTCAGGTTGATCGCGATGATCGCGTCCCAGCGCTCGGTCGGGAACTGATCGACCGGCGCGACGTGCTGGATGCCGGCGTTGTTGACAAGGATGTCGATCCGGCCAAAGGCGCCTGCCGCTGCGGCCATCATGGCTTCGATCTCGGCCGGGCGGCTCATGTCGGCGCCGTGATAGAGCGTCTTGACGCCCAGGGCTTCGAGCTCGGTCTGGACCGCGGCGATGGCGCTCGCTTTGCCAAAACCGTTGACGACGATATTGGCGCCTTCCTGCGCCAGGGCGTGGGCGATTCCCAGCCCGATTCCGCTGGTTGAGCCCGTCACCAGGGCTGTCTTTCCACTCAGCATGGTCATCGTTGATGTGCTCCGTGATCGATCTCGTCGTGCCGCTTGTCGCTGCTAGTATGCCAACCGCGTAAACACCTACTGCCATGACTCCCGCACCCCGCATTCAGTCCGTGAAGTGCTTGAGCCCCGCCGGTTTTCACTCGATGAGTTACCGCGAGTGGGGTGAGGTCGATAACCCCCGTGTGCTGATCTGCGTGCATGGCTTGAGCCGGGTCGGAAGCGATTTCGATCGCCTGGCGCGGGCCTTGCAGGCGGATTACCGGGTGGTGTGCCCGGACGTGGCCGGTCGGGGGGAGAGCGAGTGGCTGGCCGCCTCGGCGCTCTACAACGTGGCGCAGTACGCGGCCGATATGGCGACGCTGATGGCACGGCTCGATGTGCCACGGGTTGATTGGCTGGGAAGCTCGATGGGTGGGCTGATCGGCATGGCGGTCGCGGGCCAGCCGGGGGCGCCGATCGGCAAGCTGATCCTCAATGACGTCGGGCCGAGAATCGAGCCGGCATCGCTTGAGCGCATCGGCCGCTACCTGGGCGATCCCCATCGCTTTGCCGACTTCAACGCCGCGCTCGCGTATGTGAAGCAGGTCTCGGCGCCGTTTGGTCTGCGCGACGAGGCGCACTGGCGCGAGATCACGGCGAGCGTGATCCGGCCCGCCGGTGACGGCTTTCGCTTGCACTACGACCCGCGCATCAGCGAGGCCTTGCGCGCGATCACGCCCGAGCTGGTGGCGGTGGGCGAAGCGGCGATGTGGCAGCTCTACGATCGCATCACCGCGCCGACGCTTCTGGTGCGCGGCGAGTTTTCCGATCTGCTCTCGCCCGCGACGGCGGCGGAGATGACTCGGCGCGGGCCGCGCGCCCGCTGGGTCGAGGCCGCTGGCGTCGGCCATGCCCCCATGTTCATGGACGAGGCGCAGATCGCGCTCGTTCGCCATTTTCTACTGGGAGATTGATATGACGTCGATTCGACGCTTGCACTGTGGTCCGCGCATGAGCGAGGCCGTGATCTACAACGGCATGGTCTATCTGGCCGGCCAGGTGGCCGAGGATGCCGAACAGGACATCACCGGTCAGACCGAACAGGTTCTTTCCGCCATCGATGCCTTGCTGGCTGAAGCCGGCACCGACAAATCGCGCCTTCTGACCGCGCAGATCTTCATCAAGGATCTGGCCGATTTTCCCGCCATGAACACGGTGTGGGAGCAGTGGGTGGTGCCGGGCAACACGCCGACTCGCGCGACCGTCAAGGCCGATCTGGCCCGTCCGGGGTGGAAGGTCGAGATCGTGGTGACCGCCGCCGCCTGATTGGCTCGGAAGCTGCCGGTCGAGATTCCCGCGGCCAGTGCTTCGCCCGGGTCTTCGCATCGCGCCAGCGGGTCTGGCGCGATGTTTTTGGGGACGAGGAACGCGGCCCTGGCGGCAACGAGCGCCATCGGCTGGGCGCCCGCCGGTGTACGAGTGCCAGACAATCAGGGCGACCTCATGACAGAGCCGGGTCCTGCCGGTAGAAGCGGGCAAGCAGTTCGTACCAGGCGGGGAAGGCCGCCTGCAGTCGTTGGGGCGCAATGAAGAAGGCTTCGCTTGAGACCGCGAAGAATTCGGCCTCGTCCTGCGCGGCGTAAGCGTCGAGCGGCAAATGAACGTAGTAGGCGTCGGCCGCCACGGATTCAGGGTCAAGGTCGGCCGGAATCTCGGCTTCGATCAGGTCGAGTTCGGCGCAGAAACGATCCAAGGCCTCGCCCAAGGTCTGCTGCCACAGCCGGGGTGAGAGCCCGGGGTGAAGGCGCCGATCGAAGGGCGGCACGCCGTTGGCTTCGCCATTGAGCAGGTCGAGTTTGTGCGCGAATTCGTGGATCACGACCGCATACGACTGGCCCAGTTCGCCGGTGGCTCGTTGTGCGTCGGCCCACGACACGATCACCGGACCGCCGTCCCAGGCCTCGCCGGCGAGCGGTTCGGTGAATTCATGAACCACGCCGTCGTTGTCGGCGTGTTGGCGGTGCACCAGGAACTCGCCCGGATAGACCACGATGCTGGTCCAGCCGCGGTACCAGGCCAGTCCCAGCTCGAGCACCGGCAAGCAGGCCTGGGCAGCGATGGCGACTTCGATCCTGGGCGTGAGTTCGAGGCCGCCGGCCGCTTCCATCTGCTTGGCTGCGAGCAGTTGTCCGGTCAGCTCCCGCAGGCGCTCACCCTGTTCGGCGGTGAGGTGCGCCGCGCCGGGCAGCCGGGCCAGCGTGTCGGCCCATAAAGGCGCAGGGATGTCGACGCTGCGCGGAGCAGTCAGTCGGGAAAGCCAGGCGGAAATCATGAAGTGATTTTGCCTCAGCCGAGGTGGTCTGCCGTGTTGGCTTTCTATAATCGGATTCCGATTTCACCCGCTCATGCGCGCGACATGTGCCCAGCGATGGCCGCCGAACCTGTTTTCCTTCCTGTTGCCGATGTCGCTCTGGCCCGTTCGCTGGTCGAGCCCTTGTATCTGGATCGCGAGTTGCACACCGGCGAGCCGTTCCTTGCGCACGCAGAGGGCTTGGCGGCGATTGTTCGCGGCTTGCGCGATGACGATGATCTGGTCGCGGCGGCGTATCTGTTCGGTGTGCCCCCAGTGCTGCGCGACCCCGAGGATTGGTTGCGCACGCGCTTCGGTCCGACCGTGATGCAACTGGTGGGCGATCTGCGCCAGCTGCTCAAGCTTTCCGAGCGCACCCGCAGCCAGGCGGGGGATGCGGCCCTGGCCACTCAGCCCGAAGCCTTGCGCCGCATGTTGTTGGCGATGTGCAACGACTTGCGGGTGGTCTTGCTGCGGCTGGCCTCGCGCTTGCAGACCCTGCGCTGGTTTGCCGCGAGCAAGCGCGCGGGTGCCGAGGTCTACGCGCGCGAGACACTCGCGATCTATGCGCCGCTCGCCAATCGCTTAGGTATCTGGCAGCTCAAGTGGGAGCTTGAAGATCTGGCGCTGCGCTTCATCGAGCCCGATACCTATAAGCGGATCGCCAGGCTGCTTGAGGAAAAGCGGGTCCAGCGGCTGGGTTTCATCGACGAAGCGATCGATTCGGTGCGAGGCCTGCTCGCGGCCAATGGTGTGGTCGCCGAGGTCAGCGGCCGCCCCAAGCACATCTATTCAATCTGGAACAAGATGCGCAGCAAGGGGCTTGCCTTTGACGAGCTCTACGACGTGCGTGCGCTGCGGGTGATTGTTGGCGAGGTGGCGCAGTGCTACGAAGCCTTGTCGGCGATTCACGCGAACTTCAGCTCGATCTCGCAGGAGTACGACGACTACATTGCGCGGCCCAAGCCCAACGGTTATCAGTCGCTCCACACCGTGGTGCGCGATGCGCAAGGTCGGCCGCTCGAGATCCAGATCCGCACGCGGGCGATGCATGCCTTTGCCGAGCTCGGCGTGGCCGCGCACTGGCGCTACAAGGAAGGTGCGCGCCCCGGCGCTGACGCCGAAGAAGAGCGGGTGGCATGGTTGCGCCAACTGCTGGCCTGGCGCAGCGATCTCGAGCCGCCGGCCAAGCCCGGTGCGGCCGACGCGCGGATCTACGTGCTGACGCCGCAGGGCAGGGTGGTTGAGCTGCCGGCCGGCGCCACGCCGATCGACTTCGCTTTCCATCTGCATTCGGAACTGGGCAATCGCTGCCGTGGCGCTCGCGTCAATGGTGCGATGGTTCCGCTCAACACCAAGCTTGCCAACGGTCAGACCGTTGAAATTGTCGCTGCCAAGACCGGCGGGCCAAGCCGTGACTGGCTCAATCCCGAGCTCGGTTATCTCGCCAGCACGCGTTCTCGGACCAAGGTGCGGCAATGGTTCAACGCGCAGGAAACGGCGCAGGCCATCCTTACCGGGCGCGAGCGTATCGACAAGGAGCTCGCGCGCCTGGGCAAGACCGTGGTCAAGCTCGAAGATCTGGCCAAGCGTCTGGGTTTTGCCTCGGTCGATGATTTGTGTGCGGCAGCGGGTAAGGACGAATTCAGTTTCCGTTCGATCGACCAGGCGCTGGCGCCACCAGCGGCCGCGGTCGAACTGCCGCCGCTGGTTCGCGCGGCGAGCCAGACCGCGCCGAAGGGCCGTGTTTTGGTAGTCGGGGTCGATTCGCTGTTGACACAGCTGGCGCGTTGCTGCCGGCCCGCGCCGCCCGATGAAATCGTGGGTTTTGTCACGCGAGGTCGGGGGGTCTCGATTCACCGCGCTGATTGTTCCAATGCGATTGCTTTGGGCGAGCGCGAGCACGAGCGTTTGATCGAAGTGACCTGGGGCGCCCAGCCCGACGCGGTCTATCCGGTCGAGATTTTTGTGGTGGCGCAGGATCGCTCGGGATTGTTGCGCGATATCTCGGAAGTCTTTGTGCGCGAGAAACAGAACGTGATTGGCGTGAACACACAGAGCACGCGGGGCGATGCGCACATGAGCTTTACCGTCGAGATCCGCGACGCCGCCGATTTGGCGCGCACGCTCTCAGTGGTGCAAGAGGTGCCTGGGGTGATCAGCGCGCGTCGGCGCTAGTCGCGCGGGTGTTCGAGGGTTTGTGCGGGTCTGGTTGGGCTGCAAAACACAGGAAAAACAGGCATAATTCGTTCTAGCAATGAATGCTGACTTCGAGCAGTGGCATTGAGCAGCAAAGCCGGGTCCGGCAGCGGTTTTCCGGATCGCAGTGATTTAATGGCGGCGCGGTTTTTTGTTTCATGTTATAGTTCGTTTCGCTTCAGGCGCGTAGCTCAGTTGGTTAGAGCACCACCTTGACATGGTGGGGGTCGTTGGTTCGAATCCAATCGCGCCTACCAAATTCTGGGGCAACCCAAGGAAATCGAAATGTTCGTTGTTGTGCTGACTCGAACTACCTCGACCGATTTTTAATCGACGGGGCGAGCTGGCCTACAAATGCGATTTCCATAAAAAAAGTGCGGCTCGTCCGCACTTTTTTTTTGCCCTTTTTTTCTGGAGCTGATGATGGTCTCGATTTCCTTGCCCGATGGTTCGCGCCGTGAGTTCGATTCGCCGGTGACTGTCGCGCAAGTCGCGGCCTCGATCGGTGCCGGCCTCGCCAAGGCAGCGCTCGCTGGTCGTGTCAATGGCGAGTTGGTCGATACCTCGCATTTGATCGATGCCGACGCCGCGCTCGCGATCATCACCGATCGTGACGCTGACGGACTCGACGTCATTCGCCACTCAACGGCTCACCTGCTGGCTTACGCGGTGAAGTCGCTCTACCCGGACGCTCAGGTCACGATCGGTCCGGTGATCGAAAACGGTTTCTATTACGACTTTTCGTATCAGCGCCCGTTCACGCCCGAGGATCTCGAGGCGATCGAAAAGAAAATGACTGAGCTCGCCAAGAAGGACGAGGCGGTCACGCGTGAAGTGTGGGATCGCGACGAGGCGGTCAAGTTCTTCGAGAGCATCGGCGAGAAGTACAAGGCCGAGATCATCGGTGCGATTCCTGCCGACCAGAAGATCTCGCTCTACCGCGAGGGCGATTTCATCGACCTGTGCCGCGGCCCGCACGTGCCATCGACCGGCAAGCTCAAGGTCTTCAAGCTGATGAAGGTGGCTGGCGCCTACTGGCGCGGCGACAGCAAGAACGAGATGCTCACGCGCATCTACGGCACGGCTTGGGCCAAGAAGGACGATCAGGAAGCCTACCTGCACATGTTGGAGGAGGCCGAAAAGCGCGATCACCGTCGCCTGGCCAAGGAGCTTGACCTCTTTCACATGCAGGACGAGGCGCCGGGTCTGGTGTTCTGGCATCCCAAGGGCTGGTCGATCTGGCAGCAGGTCGAGCAGTATCTGCGCCACGTCTACCAGGACAACGGCTACCAGGAAGTGAAGGCGCCGCAGATTCTTGACCGCAGCTTGTGGGAGCGCTCGGGGCACTGGGACAAGTACAAAGAGAATATGTTCACGACCGAGTCGGAGAACCGGTACTACGCCTTGAAGCCGATGAATTGCCCGGGCCACGTCCAGATTTTCAACTCGACCCTGCATAGCTACCGCGATCTGCCGCTGCGCTTGGGCGAGTTCGGCGCCTGCCATCGCAACGAGCCCTCGGGTTCGCTGCACGGCCTGATGCGGGTACGCGGCTTTACCCAGGACGACGGTCACATTTTCTGCACCGAGGACCAGATCCTCGACGAGTGCGTGGCCTTCAGCGCGCTGGTGCAGAAGGTCTATCAGGACTTCGGTTTCACGGACGTCGCCTACAAGATCGCGACTCGTCCGGCCAAACGCATTGGCGACGACGATATCTGGGACAAGGCCGAGGCTGCGCTGATCGAGTCGCTCCAGCGTTCCGGGCTCGAGTACGAACTGTTGCCGGGCGAGGGCGCTTTCTATGGTCCCAAGATCGAGTACCACCTGAAGGATTCGCTGGGTCGCGCTTGGCAGTGCGGCACGATCCAGGTCGATTTCTCGATGCCGGGTCGCCTGGGCGCTGAATACGTTGCCGAGGACAACTCGCGCAAGGTGCCTGTAATGCTGCACCGAGCGATCGTCGGCTCGCTCGAGCGTTTCATCGGAATGTTGATCGAGAACTTCGCCGGCGCCCTGCCGCCCTGGCTCGCGCCGGTGCAGGTGGCGGTGGCGAATATCTCCGAGGGTCAATCCGAGTATGCAGAGGTCCTGGTTCAAGCCCTGAAAAAACAAGGCTTTAGGGCAGAGGCCGATTTGCGCAACGAAAAGATCACCTATAAAATCCGCCAACTCAGCCTGCAGAAGACTCCGTACATCCTCGTCATCGGCGAGAAGGAGAAGCAGGCGGGCACGGTGGCCGTGCGAGCCCGCGGTGGCGTTGATCTGGGTGTGATGCCCATCGACGCCTTCGTCGCCAGACTCCGAGAGGATGTCCAAGAGCGACGCAGCGTGGGTGGCGCGGCTTAATTTTTTTCCTTTTGGAGACAGCGACATCGCTCAGGAACGTACCCATCGGATCAACGGTGAGATCCGGGTGCCGGAAGTCCGGCTGACAGGCGTCGACGGCGAGGCCATTGGCATCGTCAAACTCGATGAAGCCATGCGGCTGGCCGAAGAGGCTCAGGTTGATCTCGTCGAGATCGCCCCCACCGCTCAGCCGCCGGTTTGCCGGCTGATGGACTACGGCAAGTTCAAGTACCAGGAGCAGAAGAAGGCGCACGAAGCGCGTTCCAAGCAAAAGATCATCCAGGTCAAGGAAGTCAAGTTCCGTCCGCAGACGGACGAGAATGACTACCAGACCAAGATGAGAAACCTGGTCCGCTTCCTGGAAGAAGGTGACAAGGCCAAGATCACGCTGCGCTTCCGCGGTCGGGAAATGGCCCACCAGGAGTTCGGTATCGAGCTGCTCAAGCGCGTGCGCGATGAGCTGGTCGAGCTGGCTCAGGTGGAGCAGTTTCCCAAGCTGGAAGGGCGCCAGATGATCATGGTGCTGGCTCCGAAGAAGAAGAAGTAGGTTTTTTTAGGCCGCGGCGGGCTCGACCCCGTCGCGTTTACAAGTGAAAGCAGGCTCCCAAGTCTCGCAAGAGCGCCTGCAATCATCAAAGAAAGGACGGCCCATGCCGAAGATGAAGACGAAGAAAGCCGCCTCCAAGCGGTTTAAGGTCCGCGCCGGCGGATCGATCAAGCGCGCCCACGCGACGAAGCGTCACATCCTGACCAAGCGGACGACCAAGAACAAGCGCCACCTGCGTGGCATGGTCACGATTCACGAGTCGGACAGCAAGTCGATTCACCGCATGCTTCCGTACGCGTAAGGAGGAATAAAGATGCCCCGAGTTAAACGTGGTGTAACGGCGCGCGCGCGCCACAAGAAAGTCCTGAAGCTTTCCAAGGGCTATACCCAACGTCGCAATAACGTCTTCCGCGTCGCCAAGCAGGCGGTGATGAAGGCGGGCCAATACGCCTACCGCGACCGTCGTGCCAAGAAGCGCGTGTTCCGCGCACTGTGGATCGCCCGTATCAACGCCGGCGCGCGTTGCAACGGTCTGAGCTACAGCGTGTTCATGAACGGTCTGAAGAAGGCCGAGATCGGTCTGGACCGCAAGGTTCTGGCTGACATGGCTGTGTTCGACAAGCCCGGTTTTGCCGCGATTGTTGACAAGGTCAAGACTGGTCTCGCCGCCTGATAACGCTCGCGCGGCGCCCTCAAAGCGCTCCGAGTGAAAGGGGCCTGGCCTGACCGCCGGGCCCTTTTTTTTTGCTTTCTACACTTCGCCGATGAACGATCTTTCGCAACTCATAGACGCGGCACGAGCGGATTTCGCCGCTGCCGAACAACCCGCCGCGCTCGAGAACGCGAAAGCGCGTTTCCTGGGCAAGACCGGTGCGATCACCGAGCGCATGAAGGGCCTGGCCCAACTGGCGCCGGAAGAGAAACGTGCCTGTGGTGCCGAGATCAATGCTGCCAAGCAAGCCATCGAAGCTTTGCTCGCTGAGCGCCGCGACGCGCTCGCGCAGGCTGAACTGGCGGCACGCCTGGCGGCGGAGTCGATCGACATCACCTTGCCGGGCCGCGTCAACAGCGCCGGTGGCATTCACCCCGTGATGCGGACCTGGATGCGAATCGAAGCGATCTTCGGCTCGATCGGGTTTGACGTTGCCGATGGCCCCGAGATCGAGAGCGACTGGTTCAACTTCACCGCGCTCAACAACCCGCCGAACCACCCGGCGCGTTCGATGCAGGACACCTTCTACGTTGACCAGAGAGACGAAGAAGGCAAGTTGCTGCTGTTGCGCACGCACACTTCGCCGATGCAGGTGCGCTACGCCCGCACCCACCAGCCGCCGATCAAAGTGATTGCCCCCGGCCGCACCTATCGTGTCGACTCCGACGCCACCCACTCCCCGATGTTCCATCAGGTCGAAGGCCTGTGGATTGCCGAGAATGTCAGCTTCGCCGACCTGAAGGGCGTCTACACCGATTTCCTCCGTCGCTTCTTCGAGACCGACGATCTGGTGGTGCGATTCCGCCCGAGCTACTTCCCCTTCACCGAGCCCTCGGCTGAAGTCGACATGATGTTCACCAGCGGCCCGCGCAAGGGCAAGTGGCTTGAGATCTCCGGCTCCGGCCAGGTGCACCCGAGCGTGGTGCGCAACTTCGGCCTTGACCCCGAGCGCTACATCGGCTTTGCTTTTGGCTCGGGCCTTGAGCGACTCACGATGCTGCGTTATGGCATCGACGACCTGCGCCTCTTCTTCGAAGGCGACCTGCGCTTCCTGCGCCAGTTCAACTAAGTTCCCGCCGGAGCCGCAATGCAATTTTCTGAACAGTGGCTGCGCCACTACGTCAATCCCCAGCTCTCGAGCGATGAGCTGGCCGATGCGCTGACCATGGCCGGCCTTGAGGTCGAAGACATCGACCCGGTGGCCCCGCCTTTTACCGGCATCGTCGTCGCCGCGGTGCTGACCAAAGAGAAGCATCCCAACGCCGACAAGCTGTCGGTCTGCACCGTCGACGCCGGCACCGGCACGATTCTGCAGATCGTCTGCGGCGCGCCCAATGTCGAGGCGGGCGTTCGCGTCCCTTGCGCGCTTGACGGTGCGGTGCTGCCGGGCGATTTCCGCATCAAGCCGACCAAGATGCGCGGCGTCGAGTCGCAGGGCATGTTGTGTTCGGCGCGCGAACTCGGTCTCTCGGAAGACCACGGTGGCTTGCTGCTGCTGCCGGCCGACGCGCCGGTGGGTGCCAACATCCGCGACTACCTCGAACTCGATGACCGCAAGTTCACCATCAAGCTCACGCCCAATCGCGGCGACGCGCTCTCGCTGATCGGCGTGGCGCGTGATCTGCATGCCATCACCGGTGCCGAGTTCAAGCAGCCCTCGTTTGCTCCGCTCGCCGTCACGCTCGACGAGCGCCTTCCAGTCAAGGTCGAAGCCGCTGATCTCTGCGGCCGCTTCTCGGGGCGGATCATCCGTGGTCTCAACGCTCATGCCGCGACGCCGGCGTGGATGGTCCAGCGCCTCGAGCGCAGCGGGCAGCGTTCGATCTCGGCCCTGGTCGATATCTCGAACTACGTCATGCTCGAGCTCGGTCGTCCCTCGCATGTTTTTGATCTGGCCAAGGTCGCGGGCGGTCTGACCGTGCGTTGGGGCCAGGCGGGTGAGAGCGTTGAACTGCTCAACGGGCAGACGGTGCGTGTCGACAAGCAGGTGGGCGTGATCGCCGACGATCGCGGTGTCGAGGGGCTGGCCGGCATCATGGGCGGCGCCGCCACGGCGGTCTCGCTCGAAACCACGGCGGTGTTCGTCGAGGCCGCTTTCTGGTGGCCCGAAGCGATCCAGGGTCGCGGCCGGCGCTTTAACTTCTCGACCGATGCGGCGCACCGCTTCGAGCGCGGGGTTGATGCAGCCACCACGGTTGAGCACATCGAATACATCAGCCGCCTGATCGTCGAGATCTGCGGCACCGATCAGACTCGGGTCGGCCCGGTTGACGACCAGATCCTCGCGCTGCCTGCGCGCAAGCCGGTCAAGATGCGGATCGAGCGCGCACGCAAGGTGATTGGCGTGGCGATCGCGGCCGATGAAATGGCCGAAGTGTTCACCCGCCTGGGCTTTGATTTCGAGCGCAGTGACGAGGCCTTCCTGGTTACTCCGCCGTCGTATCGTTTTGATATCGAGATCGAAGAAGACCTGATCGAGGAAGTCGCTCGCCTGGTGGGTTACGAGCGCCTGCCTGAGATGCCGCCGCTGGCGCGTGCCGCAATGCGTGCCCAGCCCGAAGCGCAGCGGACGGCGCATGACCTGCGCCGCTCGATGGCGGCTCTGGGCTACCAGGAGCTGATCAACTTCTCGTTTGTAGAAGCGTCGTGGGAGCGTGATTTTGCTGGCAACGAGACACCGATTCCGGTGTTGAATCCGATCGCCAGCCAACTTGCCGTGATGCGCAGTCAGCTCATGGGCGGTCTGACCGACATTCTCAAGTACAACCTCAACCGCAAGACGACGCGCGCGCGGCTGTTTGAGGTCGGTCGCGTGTTCTCCCGCGCGGCCGAGGCCGCAGCGGGGCCGCTGGCTGTGGCCGGCATCGCGCAGCCCATGCACATCGCCGGCCTAGCTTACGGTACGGCCGCCGACGAGCAGTGGGGCGTTGGTGCGCGTGAAGTCGATTTCTATGACGTCAAGGGCGAGGTCGAGCGTCTGCTCGCGCCGCGAGTTGCTCGCTTCGAGCCGGCTGAGCACCCCGCGCTCCACCCGGGCCGCTCGGCGGCCGTGGTGCTTGATGGTCGCCGTATCGGTTTTGTCGGCGAACTTCATCCGCGCTTGCAGCAAGCCTACGAACTGCCGCGCGCTCCGGTGATGTTCGAGCTCGAGGTCGAGCCGCTACTGGCCATCGGCCTGCCGTCGTACCGCGAGGTCTCGAAGTTCCAGGCCTTGGCGCGCGATATTTCGGTATCGGTGGCCGACGAGGTGCCGGTGCAATCGCTGATCGAGGCCGTGGTGAACTTTGCAACGTCCGACGCTCGTCTAGCCTGTTTGCGCGAGTTCCGCTTATTTGATGTCTATCGCCCACGCGAGGATTCGAGCGAGCTCGCAGGAGAAGATGCTAAGGTCTTGTTGCACAAGGAAAAGAGCCTTGCGTTCCGGGTGGCGCTGCAAGACGCCTCGCGCCCACTGTCCGATGCCAATGCCGATGCCGCCATGAGCGCGATCGTCGAGGCCTTGGCGGCGCGCGGTGCTCGCCTGCGTCAGTGATACGAAGATGCGAGACGAATCAGCAATGAGCAGCGTTGTGAATGACGCCGAGATCGCGCAGGTGACCGCCGCCGCGCGTGAGGCTCGCACCATGACCAAGGCGGAGCTGGCTGACGCTTTGTTCGATCGTCTCGGGCTTAACAAGCGCGAGGCCAAGGACATGGTTGATGCCTTCTTCGACGAGCTCCGCCAGGCGCTCGAGCGCGGCGAATCCGTCAAGCTCTCGGGTTTCGGCAATTTTCAATTGCGCGACAAGCCGCAGCGCCCCGGGCGCAACCCCAAGACCGGTCAGGAAATCGCGATCACCGCGCGTCGTGTCGTCACCTTCCACGCGAGCCAAAAGCTCAAGTTGGCAGTGGCGGCCAACGCCGATGCGCATTGAGTTTCCTGCCCGTGACCCGCACCGCTTCTGAACGAATCGCCATGTCTCATCCCGAGCCCAGTGGCTCATTGCCCTCGATCCCAGCCAAGCGCTACTTCACCATTGGCGAGGTCAGCGAGTTGTGCGGCGTCAAGCCGCATGTTCTGCGTTATTGGGAGCAGGAGTTCACGCAACTGAAACCGGTCAAACGACGGGGCAATCGCCGCTATTACCAGCACCACGAAGTGCTGCTGATCCGGCGCATTCGCGAACTGCTTTACGAAGAAGGTTTCACCATCAGCGGTGCGCGCAACCGGCTTGACGAGTCGGCGCGCTCGCGCGTGCGCGCTGGCGTTGAACTGGCAGAATCTGTTGAATCGATGGCCTTGGTCGAGTCGGCCGCGCCCATCGCCAAGGTGCCGGCGATTGATCGCGCCGCCTTGCTGATCGAGTTGCGGGAAATCCGCAGTCTGCTGGCTTGCACGCCCACCAGCGAGAATTAAGAAAAGTATGTATACTTCTTTTCTTCGGGGCGTAGCGCAGCCTGGTAGCGCACTTGCATGGGGTGCAAGGGGTCGTGAGTTCGAATCCCACCGCCCCGACCAATTCTTAAGAATCGACAGTTTCAAGTCGGTTCGCTGAGAAATCAGGGATTAAAGGAAAGGGCCTGTCTTCTTGAGGACAGGCCCTTTTTCTTTGTCATTACGCCTGTTTTTAGGTTGAATCTGCCATAGTGCGCTTTGGTTTTGGCTTTGGAGCCATCGGCCGTGGCGATTGAGTGCTCGCGTATGATTTGGTTCATGGCGGTGCGCGTCGGGCAGGCTGGCGGGCTGATCCAAGTGCCTCGTCGCGCTGCCTGTTGGCAAAGGGCCTTGGGGTAAGCGAACGGCCTTTTCAATTCCACTCATGCACATACTCGTTTCGAACGACGACGGTTATCTCGCGCCAGGCATTGTGGCCTTGGCGGCGGCGATGCGTCGCTTCGGCCAAGTCACCGTGATCGCGCCCGAGCAGAATCACAGCGGGGCGAGCAATTCGCTGACCTTGTCGCGTCCGCTGACGGTGACGCGTGCCGATGAATCGGTTTATTTCGTCAACGGTACGCCGAGCGATTGCGTTCACGTCGCTCTGACCGGCTTGCTCAAGGAGCAGCCTGACCTCATTGTTTCTGGCATCAACAACGGGCAGAACATGGGCGACGACACGCTCTATTCCGGCACGGTGGCCGCGGCGATGGAAGGCTATCTGTTTGGCATCCCGGCGATCGCTTTTTCTCAGGTCGACAAAGCTTGGGCGCATCTCGATGCCGCGGCCGAGATCGCGGCACGCGTGGTCGAGCGCTTTGTGGCCAAACCCTTGCCGGGCCCCGTTCTTCTCAATGTCAATATTCCCAACCAACCGCTCGCGGCGATGGGCGAGATCGTCGCTACTCGTCTGGGTAAGCGCCACCCGTCGGAGCCCGTGATTCGTAGCCAAAATCCGCGCGGCGAACCGATCTACTGGATCGGTCCCGCCGGTGGCGCGCGCGATGGCGGGCCCGGCACCGATTTTTATGTCACCGCGGCCGGGAATGTCTCGGTTACGCCCTTGCAGGTTGATCTCACCCACACTGCTCAACTGGAGTCCGTCAGCGCATGGTTGCATCCAAGCCAACGCTAGGCGAACGCGCGGCTGCCGCGCACGGTGGTTTGGGTTCGGAGCGTGTTCGCGGGCGGATGGTCGATCGCTTGCGCGAACTTGGCGTGCGCGACTTTCGGGTGCTTGAAGCGATGCGGGTCGTGCCGCGGCATGTTTTCGTCGACGAGGCTTTGGCTTCTCGCGCTTACGAAGACACGGCCTTGCCGATCGGTTTTGGCCAGACGATCTCGCAACCCTATGTGGTGGCGCGTACTGCCGAGTTAATGCTCGAAGGCGTGCCCGATCCGCGTGCTGCGAGGGTGCTCGAGATCGGTACGGGCTGCGGTTATGCCGGTGCGGTTTTGGCGCAGATATTCAAGGACGTGGTGTCGATTGAGCGCATCCGTGCCTTGCATGAGCGCGCGCGAAGCAACTTGCGCGAACTGCGCCTGGCGAACTTGCGCCTGGTCTGCGGTGACGGCTCCAATGGCGTGGCCGCGGCCGCGCCTTATCACGCTATCGCGGCGGCGGCGGCGGGTGATGCCGTCCCGCCGGCGTGGATCGAACAACTCACACCCGGCGGTCGCATCGTCGCGCCGGTTGGTGCGACCGAGCAGACGCTCGCCGTGATCGCCAAAGGCGCTGACGGGCGAATCACGCGTCAGGACATCGAGTCTGTGCGCTTCGTGCCTTTGCGCGGTGGCGTGCAGTAAAGGAGATATTCATGATTCAAGCACGTTCATTTTGGTTCGCCGCCATGGTGGTGGGACTCGCCGGTTGCGCGAGCAAACCGCTCACTCCCGCTCCGATTGTCGAGCGCAGCGCCACGCCGGCCGCGCGACCGGCCGCACCGGCGCCGCTCGTGCGTGACAACGGTCGCGACAGCTACACCGTGCAGCGCGGCGATACGCTCTACAGCATCGCGCTCGCCAAGGGGATCGATCCGCGTGAGCTCGCGCGCTGGAACGAAATCAGTAACCCGAGCCTGATCCAGGTCGGGCAGGTGTTGCGGCTCAAGCCCGCGACGGCAGCGCCGGTTGCAGAGACTGGGGCGGTGGCCAGCACGGCCCCTGTGAGTTCCAGCCATCAGGTCGAGACCCGTCCCTTGAGCGGAGTTCCCGCGGTCGCTGCGATCAAACCTGAGGTCATCCAACCGGAACCCAATAAACCCGAGGCGCCGAAGGCCGATGCGGCGAGTTCGCCGATCGACTTCCGGTGGCCAGCCAAGGGCGCTGTGATTGGCACCTTCGAAGAACCCCGCAACAAGGGCATCGATATCGCCGGTACCGAAGGCGAGCCGGTGCTCGCCGCGGCGGATGGCGAAGTGGCCTATATCGGTAGTGCTTTGCGAGGCTATGGCAACCTGGTCATCATCAAGCACTCGGACGACTTTGTTTCCGCCTACGCGCACAACAAGCAAGTGGTGGTCAAGCAAGGCCAGGCCGTCAAGAAAGGGCAGCGCATTGCCGACCTTGGCAAATCCGACGCCGATCGGCCCAAGTTGCATTTCGAAATCCGCCGCCAGGGCAAGCCGGTCGACCCGATCCGTTACCTGCCGGCGCGTTGATGCGTGGGCGCCCCGCTTGGCCGCGCGGCCATGGGTTTGGCGGTGAGGGGCGCGATGGTGAATCGCCACTGGCCCAGATCTTGATGCAGAGCCCGTACTGTTTTTCGCGGTCGCGGAGTTCGTTGGGCTGATTGCCGCCGATCTCGCCAGTGCCCTGGCCAATCATGTTTCATGATCTTGTTCGCGGAATGGCGAAGCGATTGGCTGACCGTCCTGAGCTTGACGCCTTGGTGCGGCCGTGGATCGATCTGTCCAAGCAGCGCCATGGCCGTAGACCGGATGCTCAATCGCGATTGGGTTCAACAGATCCAGCGCGAGGCGCTTTGTGCTTGCGACGAACCCCTGACGGAGGGTGGTGTTGGTCCTGACGCAGTGTTTTGATGACGGACCGATACAATTTGATGTGACGCGGCGCCGCCGCACGCTTGAGAGTTTGATGGCCAAGGTCAAGGTAAGAGAACAGTTCACGGTCGAAGTGGAATCGCTCGATCAGGAAGGGCGCGGAGTCGCGCATCGAGAAGGCAAGGTGGTCTTTGTCGAGGGCGCGCTGCCGGGTGAAATCGTTCGTTACGAACGCATCCGCAACAAACCGAGCTACGAGACCGGCCGCGCGCTACAGATCGATCGCGAATCCTGGATGCGGGTCACGCCCGGCTGCGAGAATTTCGGATTGCACGAAGGCGCTTGCGGTGGCTGTGCCATGCAGCACGTCGATGCGCGGGCGCAAGTGGCGATCAAGCAGCGCGTGCTCGAAGACGCCTTGTGGCATATCGGCAAGCTGCGTGCCGACACGGTCCTCACGCCGATTTACGGTCCGACCTGGGGTTACCGCCACCGCGCGCGCCTGACAGTGCGTGACGTTCTGAAAAAAGGCACGGTGCTGGTTGGTTTTCACGAGCGTTCGTCGAGCTACGTGGCCGACATGACGAGTTGCAAGGTCTTGCCGCCGCACGTGAGCGCACTTCTGGTGCCCTTGCGCGAACTGATCGCGCAGCTCTCGATCCGCCAGCGCATGCCGCAGATCGAACTGGCTGTCGCTGGCGAGGAAAACCGCACCGCACTGGTGTTTCGGGTGCTTGAGCCGCCGTCGGCCGAAGACTGTGCCTTGCTCGATGCTTTCGCTCAGCACCATCGGGTCGACATCTGGCTCCAGCCCAAGGGGCCGGATACGGCGGCGCCGATGGATCCCGCCGCCATCGATGCGCTGCGTCTGCGCCTGCCGGAGTTCCGCGTCGAACTGCCCTTCAAACCGACCGACTTCACCCAGGTCAACCACCGCATCAACGAGGTGCTGGTCAGTCGCGCACTGCGTCTGCTCGAGATCGAACCGGGGGACCGCGTGGCCGACTTCTTTTGCGGCCTGGGCAATTTCACTCTGCCGATCGCCACCCGCGCCAAGCAGGTGGTGGGCATCGAGGGTTCCGAGGTGCTGGTTCAGCGTGCACGCGATGCGGCGCAACTCAATGGCCTGGCCGACAAGACCCGCTTCGTTGCGCGCAATCTGTTCGACTGGACCCAGGCTGATTGGGAAAGCTTGTGGACCGAGGTGGGCGGTATCGATCGCGTCTTGATCGACCCGCCGCGAGAAGGGGCGCTTGAGCTGGTTCGTTCGCTCGCACTCACCGCCAACCGGCCCAAGCGCGTGGTCTACGTTTCTTGCAACCCGGCGACACTGGCGCGCGACTGCGCCGTGCTCAAGCACGAAGGCGGCTGGCAGGTGAAGGCCGCGGGTGTGGTCAACATGTTTCCGCACACCGCCCACGTCGAGTCAATTGCCGTTCTCGAGCCGGGCGCCTGATCGCTTTTGCGCCAAAAACAAAAGGGCCCCGCGGGCCAATGCCGCTCAGTTAACGCTGAGCGGCATTTTTCATGATGGGGTAGTGGGTTTT
>JAVVWR010000021.1:0-22089 GCA_036652035.1 Burkholderiaceae bacterium
CCGCGGGTGTCGATTTCCTTGTCAGCCACGATCTCAGACATCGGGGCACCTCACTCATATAAGTCGGAATTTGGGCGATTCTACTGATCGCACGCGGCGCGAGCCTTGAACGCAGCGTTGTACGCCACTCAGTGATTGGTCTTATCACGCAGCTTGACTACTCTTCGGTTCAGTCATGTTCCTACACCACCTGCCGTGGTGTAGCAGCGACTTTATGCAACAAAGCTGCTCAGCCATGTCAGGGGCGGGATGGCGCAGCGACCCCGGGGCGGGGGTCGGTCGTGGCTGGAGCGCTGCTGGCAGACGTGGCCGAGGACTCGTCTCCCGCCGGGGCAATGACCTTACCCGCAAACTTGGCCGTACCGATTGCGGCATCCGCTGCCAAACCCACGGTCTTGGCACCGACGCTCACCGCCGTGGCGACAACGGTCACGGCCGCATCGGCCACCGCCACGACGGCGCAAGCCGGCAGATTGACGGTAAGGAAAGAGAGCAGGACGGCGGGGAGCAGACGGCGCATGGCAACGGACAATCAAGGTAAACCCGAAGTTTGCCTTAAACCGCGACCGCACCCCGTGACATCAAGCGTGCGTGCGCAGCCGCCGCATCATCATCGCGGCCACTGCGGTGCGGCCGGGTGAAGCCGCGCCATCAGCAGACAGTCCTCGTAGCGGCCGTCGCGCAAGGCGCTCGCGCGCTGACAGCCCTCATGAAGGAAACCGAACTTCTCATAGAGCGCGATCGCCGCGCGGTTGTCGGCAAACACATCGAGCTGGATTCGCAGATACGGCGTCCAGCGATCCGCCCAGTCGAGCAGGCGATGCATCAATTCGCTGCCAACGCCCTGCCCTTGCCAGGTGCGGGCCACCGACATGCCGAGCCGCGCCACGTGATGCAGCCGCGGCAGTCCGGCCGAAGCCGAGAAGACGCCGGCGCTGCCCACCACCTCGCCCTCGTGCACGGCAACCAGGTGCAACGAGCCGGAATCAGCGACCTGGGCTTCCAGGCGGGTGCGCCAGGCGGCAGCGCTGGGGTAAGGCTGTTGCAGCAGCTGCCTGATCACCGACTCGTCGCTCATCAGGCGGACAAAACTCTCGGCGTCAGCCGGCAGAGCACGGCGGTATTCAAGCTCGGTAGGGCGGCGGGTCATGGCAGGTGAAAAGGTCGGCAGACCAGCCAGTGTGGTCTGCGGCGCCGAAGGCTGACAAGGCGCGCAGCGGTTTGACCCCACAAAAAACAACGCGGGACAGGCCGTCAGGCCGTGTCCCGCGCAAGGCGCTGGGGGATAACTTAAGCGCCCGGTCTCTCTATCTGCGGATCAGAGCCGGTCGCCAGCCCAGCCCTGCACGCTGGCGAGCGCCGCTGGCAGTGCCGCGGCGTCGGTGCCGCCCGCCATCGCCATGTCGGGCTTGCCGCCGCCCTTGCCGCCGACCTGCTGGGCAACAAAGTTGACGAGCTCACCCGCCTTGGCCTTGGCAATCAGGTCCGCGGTAACGCCCGCGGCGATCTGCACCTTGGCGCCATCGACCACGGCCAGGACGATGACCGCGCTCTTCAGCTTGTCCTTGAGCTTGTCCATCGTCTCGCGCAAGGCCTTGGCGTCGGCACCTTCGAGCAGAGCAGCCAGCACCTTGGCGCCCTTGACCTCGACCGCGCTCGCCATCAGCTCATCGCCCTGGCTGGCGGCAAGCTTGCTCTTGATTCGCGCCAGTTCCTTTTCCAGGTTGCGCACGTTGTCGAGCAACTGGCCGATCTTGGCGGGCAGCTCGGCGGTGGGTGCCTTCAACTGCGCAGCGGCCTCGGCAAGCGTGGCTTCCTGGGTCTGGACCAGGGCCAGCGCATTGGCGCCGGTGACGGCCTCGACGCGGCGCACGCCAGCGGCGACACCGCTCTCGGCTGCGATCTTGAAGAGACCGATGTCGCCGGTGCGCAAGACATGGGTGCCGCCGCAGAGTTCGCGGCTGGAACCGATGTCGAGCACGCGCACGGTGTCGCCGTACTTCTCGCCAAACAGCATCATCGCGCCGGTCTTCTGCGCGCTGTCGATGTCCATCACCCGCGCCTGGGTCGGCACGTTGGCCAGCACCTCGGCGTTGACGATCGCCTCGACGCGGCGGATCTCGTCAGCGCTCATGGGCGAGTTGTGGGCGAAGTCAAAGCGCGTGCGATCGGCGTTGACGAGCGAACCCTTCTGCTGGACATGGCCGCCGAGCACTTCGCGCAAGGCCTTGTGCATCAGGTGGGTGGCGCTGTGGTTGCGCACGGTGGCGGTGCGGCGGTCGGCATCGACCCGGGCGGCCAACACATCGCCGACCTTGACCTCGCCCTCGACCACGCGGCCGTGATGGCCGAACACATCGGCCTGGATCTTGAGCGTGTCTTCGACCAGGAAATGGGTGGTGGCACTGCGCAGCTCGCCGCTGTCGCCGACCTGGCCGCCGCTCTCGGCGTAGAACGGGGTGTGGTCAAGCACGACGACGGCGTCGTCACCGGCCTTGGCCGCTGCCACGGCCGTGCCATCGACGTACACGGCAGTGACCTTGGCGCCGTCACGCACCAGGCTGTCGTAGCCATGGAAGGTGGTGGGCTCGCCCGAGTACTCGAGGCCTTGCGCCATCTTGAACTTGCCAGCGGCGCGGGCCTGTTCGCGCTGACGGTTCATCGCCGTTTCGAAGCCGGCCACATCAACGCCCACGCCACGCTCGCGGCAGACGTCGGCGGTGAGGTCGAGCGGGAAGCCGTAGGTGTCGTGCAGCTTGAACGCGGTTTCGCCATCGAGCTGCTTGACCTCGCCGGCGAGCGCGGCGTCGAGGATCTCCATGCCGTTGGCAATGGTCTGGAAGAAGCGTTCCTCTTCCTGCTTGAGCACGTCGGCGATGCGCGGGTTGCGCAGCTCCGGGTAGGCCTCACCCATCTCGGCGGCAAGCGGCTCGACCAGGGTAAAAAAGAAGGGCTTGCGCGCACCCAGCTTGTAGCCGTGACGGATCGCGCGGCGGGCAATGCGGCGCAGCACGAAACCGCGACCGGCGTTGCCAGGGATCACGCCATCGGCCACCGTGAACGAGCAGGCGCGGATGTGGTCGGCGATCACCTTGAGCGACGAGGACTCGGGATCGACATCGCCCCCACCGGCTTCGCTCACCGCCTGGCGGGCCGCGGCCAGCAGATTGACGAACAAGTCGATCTGGTAATTGCTGTGAACGTGCTGGAGCACCGCAGTGACGCGCTCAAGGCCCATGCCGGTGTCGACGCTGGGCTTGGGCAGCTTGTGCATCACGCCCGCTTCGTCGCGGTTGTACTGCATGAACACGTTGTTCCAGATCTCGATGAAGCGGTCGCCGTCTTCATCGGGGCTGCCCGGGGGACCGCCGGCGACAGAGGGGCCGTGGTCGTAGAAGATTTCGGAGCACGGGCCGCAGGGGCCGGTGTCGCCCATCATCCAGAAGTTATCGGAGGCGTAACGCGCGCCCTTGTTGTCGCCGATGCGCACCACACGGGCGGCGGGAACGCCGATTTCCTTGGTCCAGATATCGAAGGCTTCGTCGTCTTCGGCGTAAACGGTGACCCACAGCTTCTCGGCGGGCAGCTTGAAGTGTTCGGTCAGCAGCTCCCAGGCGTAGCGGATCGCGTCGCGCTTGAAGTAGTCGCCGAAGCTGAAGTTGCCCAGCATTTCGAAGAAGGTGTGGTGACGCGCGGTATAGCCGACGTTTTCGAGGTCGTTGTGCTTGCCTCCGGCGCGGATGCACTTCTGGCTGGTGGTGGCGCGCGAGTACGGACGCTTGTCGAAGCCAAGGAAGACATCCTTGAACTGGTTCATCCCGGCATTGGTGAACAGCAGCGTCGGGTCATCGCCCGGCACCACCGGGCTCGAGGCCACGATGGTGTGCCCCTTGGACTCGAAGAACTTGAGGAAGGTGGAACGGATCTCAGCGGCTTTCATGCAGGCAACCAGAAGGGTCGGTGACGCGCAAAGCCGCGCCACGATTGAGTTTTTAGTAAAGGAAATCTTAGCAGGCAGCGGCGCGACCGAACGCTCCATCGCCCGCCCTGTCGAGTCAGGTGCAGCGTCTCAGTGACAGATCGAAGCCAGACCGGCGATCGCCGGATGTTCCATGCCGGCGACGCGCGCGGCGTGTGCGAGCCCCGACAAACCGAAGACAACAATCAGTGCGCCAGCGATCGGCTTGATCCAGAGCGTGATGCGCGCCATCGCGCCCCCCTGCCGGGCCGCGCCACGACCGACCGCATTGACGGCAAAGTCCACCGCGATCAGGTTCGGCAAAGTGCCCAGGCCAAACACCAGCATCACCAGCGCCCCCTGCCAGGCGCCACCGGCCACCAGCGCGAGCGGCAACACGCCATAGACCATGCCGCAGGGAATCCAGCCCCAGGCGAGTCCGGCCAGATAGGCCTGCCCCAACGAGCGCGGCGGGTAAACCTTGCGTGCCAAAGGCGAGATGCGCTGCCACAGCCACAAGCCCGCGACCTCGATCGACTTCATCCAGCGCGCCCCGGCACCGAACATGGTCAGGCCGATCAGCAAGAGCATCAGGCTGCCGGCCACCAGCAGCCCGATCTGGATCGGCAGAACCTGGCTGGCGTAGAGCATGCCGCCCATCACGCCGACCAGCACGCCGGCGAGCGTATAGCTCGTGATGCGGCCGGCGTGATAGCCCAGGGCCAGCCGGGAGGCCGACACCTGGGGCGCACGGTTGAGTTGAAGCGCGCCGATAAAGCCGCCGCACATGCCGGCGCAGTGCAGTCCGCCCACCAAAGCCGTGGTCAGGGCGGCGAAGATCTGCGCGGCCGGCAGTGTCTCGAGCATCAAACGATCTTCGAATAGCGGCGGACGCGTTCGTCCTGACGCAAGTAGCGGTCGAAGTTCATTGCGATCGCGCGCACCAGCAGCTTGCCCTTGGGCATGATGTTGATCCACTCGGGCGTGATCTCGACCAGACCTTCGTCTTCGAAGCGCTTCAGGGCCGCAATCTCGGGCTTGAAGTAGTCGTCGAACTTGATCAGGTGAGCTTGTTCGATCGCTTCCTTCGAAACCTCGAAGTGGCACATCAGCGACATGATGACGGCGCGCCGCAGGATGTCGTCCTGGTCGAGCGCGATGCCGCGCGAGGTCGGCAGCTGGCCGTCGCGCAGGCAGTCGTAGTACTGGTCGAGCTCGCGCACATTGGCCGAATAGGTCGGGCCGATCTTGCTGATGGCCGAGACGCCGAGGCCGATCAGGTCGCAATCGGGCTTGGTCGAATAGCCCTGGAAGTTGCGATGCAGGCGGCCTTGCGCCTGGGCACGGGCGAGATCGTCGTCGGCCTTGGCAAAGTGGTCCATGCCGACGTAGTGATAGCCGGCCTCGGCCAGGCGTCCGATGGCGTCGAGCATGATGCCCATCTTTTCCGCCGAGTCCGGCACTGCGGCGGTGTCGATCCGGCGCTGCGGCTTGAAGCGCTCGGGCAAATGGGCGTAGTGATAGAGCGCGATGCGATCGGGCGAGAGTTCGAGCACCTGATCCAGCGTGCGAGCAAAGCTCGCGCGGCTCTGCTTGGGCAGACCGTAGATCAGGTCGAGGTTGACCGACTTGAAGCCCGACTCGCGCGCGGCGTCGATCGTGGCCTTGGTCATCTCGAAGGGTTGAATGCGGTTGACCGCCTTCTGCACCTCGGGGTCGAAGTCCTGCACACCGCAACTCATGCGGTTGAAACCCAGCGCGGCCAAGGCACGGACTTTGTCCGGCGGAGTCGAGCGCGGATCGACCTCGATCGAAAACTCGCCCTTTTCTTCCAGCGGAAACCGCTTGGTAAGAATTCCCATGAGCTTGGCGAGTTCTTCGTTGGTGAGGAAAGTCGGCGTCCCGCCGCCGAAATGCAGCTGCTCGAGCGTGCGGCCTCCGGTCAGACGTGCCGCCACCAGATCGGCCTCGCGCTCGATCATCTCGAGATATTCAGTCGCCTTGCCATGGTCCTTGGTGATGACCTTGTTGCACGCGCAGTAATAGCAAACGGTATTGCAGAAAGGAACGTGAACGTAGAGTGAAAGCGCCGCCGGCACTCGCGCCGCCGCCCGCGCTGCCAGGGCGTTGCTGAAGGCCTCGGCGTCAAACGCTTCGACAAACCGGTCAGCGGTGGGATAGGACGTGTAGCGCGGGCCTGGGACGTCGAAACGCTGCAGCAAATCAGCTTCCGGGATTGCCACTTCGTTTCGTGCAGTCATCAACATGGGATTTTCCTTTATCTGACCCAATCGGATCTTTGCTGCTATTATTTCGACAGGTCTCCGCCCTCCCTTGACCGATATCAACCGCCTTCGAGCGGGTGCTTTGCAGAGATGACCATCGTCGTTTTTGCGCGGCGCGATATTCGGGCCGTCTGTTGATTCGGGCGTTATTTTCCGGCAGTTTTCCAACAACGGAATCCGTGGAATTCGAGGGGGTCTGGTCTTCCCGGAACTTCAGCCCTGATGAACGCACCCAACGTCACGATCTCCAGCCTCCGGGTCGCTTGCTCGAACTGCAACCTGCGTGAGCTTTGTCTACCCCTCGGCCTGTCGCTGAAGGAAATCGAACGTCTCGAGGAACTCGTCGCAACGCGTAAGCGTGTTAAGCGTGGCGATGCACTGTTCCGCGCTGGCGACCGTTTCGAATCGCTATATGCGGTCCGCCTCGGGTTTCTCAAGAGCACCGTCATGTCGTCCGACGGCCGCGAACAAGTCACCGGCTTTCACATGGCCGGCGAACTGGTCGGCCTTGACGGTATTTCGTCCGAATCGCACTCCTGCGATACGGTCGCCCTCGAAGACACCGAAGTCTGTGTCATCCCCTACGAGCGCCTTGAAGAGGTTGCCAGCACCATGCCGGCGCTGGGAAGCCATTTCCACAAGGTCATGAGCCGCGAAATCGTTCGCGAGCACGGCGTCATGCTGTTGCTGGGTTCGATGCATGCCGAAGAACGCCTCGCTGCGTTCCTGCTCAATCTTTCGCAGCGTTTCGAAGCCCGCGGTTATTCGCGCACCGAGTTCGTTCTGCGCATGACTCGTGCCGAGATCGGCAGCTTCCTCGGCCTCAAGCTCGAAACCGTGAGCCGAGTGCTGTCGCGCTTCTCGCACGAGGGCCTGATCGAAGTCAACCAGAAACACGTGCGCATCGTCAGCCCCGAAGGCCTGCGGTCGATCGTGTCTGGCCAGCCCTGCTGAATCAAGCCCTAGCTTGAAACGATCGACGGCCCGCAACCCGGGCCGTCGTCTTCACGCTTGGGGCAACCCGGCGGGCGTTCGCTTGCCCCCAGGGGGCAGCGATTGACCTCGAAGGGCGAGCGCGCCAGGAACACGGTCAGCGCACTCGACCCCAAGCCCAAACCCCAGAAGGCGAAGAAGCCGATCGCGTAGACGCTCATCCGCCCAATCTCCAGCGGCACTCCAAACAGGCTGAGGTCGGCCGGATCGACCACGGCAAAAAAGGCGAGCTCGGCCGCGCAAGCCATCAGAAACGATGGCCAGAGCACCCAACCCATCCGCTGCGCGAAGCTGTTGGACATGGTCTCCTCCTGGCTCGGGGATTCTTTTTTTTGTTGCCCCAGCTTACGGCGTTTAGCGTCCGATTCGGAACTCTCCTCCGGTTCCGGTTCTCAGCCTGTCATCAACTCGCCAAGCTTGTGTCTCTAACACGACAGTCCAGGCCACTGGCGAGCCTGACTCCAACGTCTCCGGCGCCCGCCAGCGGCCGGAAAATACCGCGCTGCGCCCATCGGCAGCGGCCTCGAGCCGCGACAGGATGGCCACCCGGTCGAGCTCGCGCTTGCCGGGATGAACCAGGCGTACCTGAAGCGCAGCCTCTGGCGGCATCGGTTCGCGCGACGACACACTCACTCGCACCGCGTCGCCGTCGTTGATGCCGGAAAACTGCGCCGTGGCCTCGACCCCCAGTGCACTGCCCTTCTGAGCCCGGCTCAGATCGCGGTCGATGCTCAGGCCTTCTTTGTAATAGTCAGCCGCAGTGGGCCCGTCGAAACCGCGCGCGGCGATGATGCCGGTGGTGATACCGGCCACCACCACGATCGCCGGTCCGCTCATGATGATCCACGGCCACGGTTCGCGGTACCAGGGTTTGGCGCTTACGTCTTGATTCATGCTCGTCAGTCCCACGTGTTACCGAGCGCTAGCGCGGCAGATTCAGAAATACGGTCTTCTCTCGCACGGCGACCGAGCCGTCATCGGCCGCCTTGACCTCGACCACGATCTTGTTCGAACCCGGCGCCAGGCCCTCGGGCGGCACCGACAAACGAAGCGGCACGGCGAAGGTGGTTGCCGCCGGCACCGCAAAACGATCCGCGGTTTCGATCTTCAATCCCGGCAAGCCGTCGGCGCTGAGCATGAATTCCCGCGGCTGCTCGGTGGTGTTGATGACTTGCAACCGATAGGTATTGACGATCCGGCCGTCTTCACCCTCGCTCGCCAGCGCGCCACGGTCGCGAATGATGTCGAGCTTGACCGGAACCCGCACCCACAAGGCGATCGCCAGCGCGGCGACCACGGCGCTGAGAATCGCCGTGTAGATCATCACGCGCGGGCGCAGGATGTGCGCGAGGATGCCTTGCCGCCCGTAGTGCTTGGCCAGCGCGTTTTCGGTCGAGTAGCGGATCAGGCCGCGCGGCGAGCCGACCTTGTCCATCACGAAGTCACACGCGTCGATACAGGCGGAGCAACCGATGCACTCGTATTGCAGTCCGTTGCGGATATCGATTCCAGTCGGACAGACCTGAACGCACAAACCGCAGTCAACGCAATCGCCCAGACCCTTGCCCTTGCGGTCGAGCGCCTTGCCACCGGCGCCGCGCGGTTCGCCGCGCTCGGTGTCGTAGCTGATGATCAGGGTGTCGGGGTCGAACATCGCGCTTTGAAAGCGCGCGTACGGGCACATGTATTTGCAGACCTGCTCACGCATCCAGCCGGCGTTGCCATAGGTGGCCAAGCCATAGAACAGGATCCAGAACAAGGACCAGCCGCCGACTTGCCAGGTGATGACCTCGATGCCGAGCTCACGGATCGGAGTGAAAAACCCCACGAAGGTGTAGCCGGTCCACAGGGCCAGCGCGATCCAGGTGGCGTGCTTGGCGAGCTTGAGCGCGGCCTTGCGCAACGATGCGGGCTGGCGATCGAGCGCCATGCGCTTGGCGCGGTCGCCTTCGATCAGCCGCTCGATCCACATGAAGATCTCGGTGTAGACCGTCTGCGGGCAGGCAAAGCCGCACCACAAGCGCCCCCCCACTGCCGTAAACAGGAACAAGGACATCGCCGCGATGATCAGCAAGGCGGTCAGATAAATGATGTCCTGCGGCCACAGCATCAGGCCGAAAATGTAGAACTTGCGAGCGGCCAGATCGAACAAAACCGCCTGGCGACCGTTCCAGCTCAGCCACGGCAAGCCATAGAAAACAATTTGCGTCAGCCAGACCAGCGCCCAGCGCCACTTCTGGAAAAAGGCGATCGAGTCGCCGATCTTCTGGCGCGGGTAGATCTCCTTGCGCTTGGCGTACAGGGCGATCTCGACTTCCTGCACGGCCGCAGGCGCCTTGGGGGCGCTCGCAGCCTGGTCCTGTCCGCGCTTGGCCTCGATGGTTTCCATGATCTTTCCGATACAACAAAAACAAAAGACGCGGCCCGCCAATCAGCAGCAGGCCGCGTCGAGCACTCGGATCCAACGAATTACGGCTTGGCCACCGGTGCCGCAGCCGGCGCGGCCGGCTGATGACTCAGCGACCACACATAAGCCGCCACGAGATGGATCTCGGGTCCGCTCAGGATCTGCTTGAACGAAGGCATCACGTTGGTGCGGCCGCCATTGATAGTTTCGGTGACCGTGGCCAGGCTGCCACCGTAGAGCCAGGTCTTGTCGGTCAGATTGACCGCGCCCAGAGCCTGGTTGCCCTTGCCGTCAATGCCGTGGCAGGCGGCGCAGACCGTGTCGAACTTTTCCTTGCCCTTGACCGCCTTGGCCGAGTTATGCGCCGATCCCGACAGCGACAAGACGTAGTTGGCGACATCTTCGACCGCGACCTTGCCACCCAGGGCCGCGCCCATCGGTGGCATCACGCCGATGCGGCCACCGGTGATGGTGGTGACGAGGGTTTCGGGCGCGCCGCCATACATCCAGTCGCCGTCGCTGAGGTTGGGAAAGCCGCGCGAACCGCGCGCGTCCGAACCGTGGCACTGGGCGCAGTTGTTGAGGAAGATGCGCTGACCGATCACGATCGCCTTCGGGTTGCCGGCGAGCTGCTCGATCGGCTCCTTGGCAAACGCTTCGAACATCGGGCCGTACTTTTCCTGCGCCAGCTTGACTTCGCCGTCGTACTGACCGGTCGAACTCCACTTGAACATGCCCTTCCACTCGGTGCCAAGCCCCGGGTAAAGAGCGAGATAGAGCAGCGAGAAAACGACCGTGATGTAGAACATCACGATCCACCACCGCGGCATCGGATTGTTGAACTCCTGCAGGTCGCCATCCCACACGTGGCCGGTGGTGGCGGGGTCGCCCGCGGCCGGTCCCGGCGTGCCTTCGGTGCGCGCGAGAATCTTGCGACGGCTCTGCATCCACAAGAAGATGCCGCAACCGACGACGGAAACGAGCGCAATGATGGCGACGTAATAGTCCCAGAAAACGCTGAAAAAACTGCTGGCTTGAAGGTCTCCGCTCATGTCCTGTCTCTCATTCGCGGTGGTCGTCGGCGAACGGCAGCATCTGTGCCTGCTCGAACTCTTGCTTGGCGGGGCGGCTCCAGGCCCAGGCGCAGATCCCGACAAAGGTCAGAAAGCTCGCCACGGTGATGAGCGAACGCAGGTCGTTGATATCCACGGTCGTCTCCATTACTGAACGAAGCTGCGCAGTTCGATGCCCAGGCCTTGCAGGTAGGCCACCACCGCATCCAGCTCGGTCTTGCCCTTGATGGCTTCGGGCGCCGCCGCGATCTGCTCGTCGGTATAAGGCACGCCGACCGCACGCAAAGCCTTCATGCGCGCCTGCACGTCCCACTTCTCGATCGAGTTCTTGGCCAGCCACGGGTAGGCCGGCATGTTCGACTCCGGCACCACGTCACGCGGATTGTTCAAGTGGACGATGTGCCACTGGTCCGAATAACGGCCGCCAACGCGCGCCAGATCCGGGCCGGTGCGCTTGCTGCCCCACTGGAACGGATGGTCGTAGACCGACTCGCCCGCCACCGAGTAGTGGCCATAGCGCAGGGTCTCGGCGCGGAACGGCCGGATCATCTGCGAGTGGCAGTTGTAGCAACCCTCGCGGATGAAAACGTCACGCCCCATCAGGCGCAGCGGCTCGTAGGGCTTGATGCCGGCGACCGGCTGCGTGGTCTGGCGCTGGAAGTACAGCGGCACGATCTCGACCAGACCGCCGACGGCCACCGTCAGGATGGTCAGGACGATCAACAGACCGATGTTCTTCTCGATGATTTCGTGTGAGAACTTCATGGTTTTTCTTCTCCGTCGCGACTCAGGCGTGCGCCGCGGCCGCCGGAACGGCAACCGTGGTGGGCGAGCCGGCGCGGATCGTCTTGTAGAAGTTGTAGGCCATCATGAACATGCCCGACAGATACAGCAGGCCACCCAACAGACGGATCACGTAGAACGGATAAGTCGCCTTGACGGTCTCGATAAAGGGGTAGGTGAGCGTGCCGTCGTCATTGACCGCGCGCCACATCAGGCCTTGCATCACACCGGCGATCCACATCGCGGCGATGTAGAGAACGATGCCGATGGTTGCCACCCAGAAGTGGGTCGTCACCAGCTTCATCGAATACATCTCGGTGCGGCCATAGAGACGCGGCAGCAGGTAGTAGAGCGAGCCGATGGTGATGAAGCCGACCCAGCCCAGCGCACCCGAGTGAACGTGACCGATGGTCCAGTCGGTGTAGTGCGACAGCGCGTTGACGGTCTTGATGGCCATCATCGGGCCTTCGAAGGTCGACATGCCGTAGAACGACAGCGAGACGATCAGGAACTTGAGGATCGGATCGGTGCGCAGCTTGTACCAGGCCCCGCTCAAAGTCATGATGCCGTTGATCATGCCGCCCCAGGAGGGCGCGAGCAGGATCAGCGAGAAGATCATGCCGAGCGACTGGGTCCAGTCCGGCAACGCGGTGTAGTGCAGATGGTGCGGGCCGGCCCACATGTAGGTGAACACCAGCGCCCAGAAGTGGACCACCGACAGCCGATACGAATACACCGGGCGGCCTGCGGCCTTGGGCACGAAGTAATACATCATGCCCAGGAAGCCCGCGGTCAGGAAAAATCCCACCGCGTTATGGCCGTACCACCACTGCACCATCGCGTCCTGCGCGCCAGCGTAGGCGGAGTACGACTTCCACTCGGTCCACGAGCCGCCAAAGAAGGCGGTCGGCATTTCCATGCTGTTGACGATGTGCAGAATCGCCACCGTCAGGATGAAGCCGCCAAAGAACCAGTTGGCCACATAGATGTGCTTGCCCTGGCGTTTGACGATCGTGCCGAAGAACACCACCGCGTAGGCCACCCAGACCAGCGTGATCAGGATGTCGATCGGCCACTCGAGTTCGGCGTATTCCTTGCCGCTCGTAAGACCCAGCGGCAGGGTGATGGCGGCGAGCACGATCACCAATTGCCAGCCCCAGAAGGTGAACGCCGCCAGTCCGTCGGAGAACAGCCGGGCCTGGCAGGTGCGTTGCACGACGTAGTAGCTGGTCGCAAAGAGCGCCGAGCCACCAAAGGCGAAAATAACCGCGTTGGTATGCAGCGGGCGCAGGCGGCCAAAGCTCAGCCACGACACGCCCAGGTTCAGCTCAGGCCAGGCGAGCTGGGCAGCGATCCACACGCCGACCAGCATCCCGACGATGCCCCACACCACGGTCATCACCGCAAACTGGCGGACGACCTTGTAGTTATATGTCGCGCTTGCGGCCGCGTGATTGACGACCTCCGGGCTGATACCGCCCGCCGCGATGGCTTGACTCATTGAACCCCCGTCATGCAAATAATCCCTGGATCGTTGTGATGCCTGCGGCGCACCTGCGGCGCCGTGTCGAAACTTGGCTCCGGCCAACTCTAGGGTTGACACCCGTCCGGCGGTTGACGCAAATCAACCCCGCGGACGCCCCTGGCCCGAGCTGAAAATTTATGTTGTCTTGGTGACAGACCGACTTCCTCTCTGTCGCGGCAGCGTCGAACAGGGCCGCTAGCGTCGAGGCTCCTCTTCGTCCTCGAGCACGCGCGCGCCTTCCTGGTCGATGTCTTCGAATTGCCCGCTCATGACAGTCCAAACCAGCACGGCACCGATGCCGAGCACGATCAGAAGCGACAGCGGGATCAGAAGGTAGAGCGAGTCCATCGGTACAACGCGGCTATCGAGCCGGAACACGACGCGCACGCAGCGCGTTGACCACCACCAGCAGCGAACTGGCGGCCATGCCAACCGCCGCAAACGCGGGTGAAACATAGCCAAAAGCCGCTGCCGGAACGATGCCGACGTTGTAGACGAAGGCCCAGCCGAGATTCTGCCGCACGATGCGCATCGCCCGGGCACTCAGAGTAAACGAGTAGACAACTTCCTCCAATCGCGAGCTCATCACCAACAGATCGGCACGCGCCTGCGCCAAAGTCGATCCCTGCGCCAACGCGATCGAAACATCGGCCTGAGCGATCACCGGAGCGTCGTTCATGCCATCGCCCAGCATCGCCACGCAGCGGCCCGCGATCTGCTCCTGCTGCACCAGGCTGCGTTTGGATTCCGGGGTCTGATGCGCGTAAACGCGCTCGATCCCGAGCGTCGCGCCCACCGCCTGCGCCGGCTCGCGGCGGTCACCCGAGATCAACATCAGGCCGACCCCACGCACACTCATTGCCGCCGCCAGCGCGTGCGCACCCGTACGAAGGGCCTCACCGAAGATGAAGACCGCCTGCGCGCCGCCATCGTCGGCCAGCACGATGTAGCTGGCGGCCGCATGACCGGCGTTGGCCACGTGCTGCGCCACCCGGGCCCGCTCCGCGGGCTGATCGGCCAGCACGAACTCCAGCTTGCCCAGACGCCAGTGATGGCCGTCGATCTTCCCTTCAACGCCGGCGGAAGCGACCACCTTGCCTTCGGCCACGCCCGGCAGGCTCAGGCCACTCTCACGCACCGCCACGGCGATCGCTCGGGCAAAAGGATGCACGGAAAGCGACTCGAGGGCGGCGGCCACCGCAAGCGAACGCGTCTCGTCGTCTCCGCGCAAGAGCAGCTGCCGCAGCAGGACCGGCTCGCCGGTTGTGATGGTTCCGGTCTTGTCACAGGCCAGGGTATCGACCCGGGCCAAGGTCTCGATCGCCGCCACCCGGGTCAGCAGCACGCCACGCGCGGCCAGCGCCGACTGCGCGGCCGCCAAGGCCGCCGGCGCTGCGAGCGAGAGTGCGCAGGGGCAGGTCGCCACCAGCACCGCGATCGCGTTGGGCAAGGCCTGCGAGGGATCGACCAGCCACCAGCCAATCACCGTCGCCAGCGTGATCAGAATCACGACCCACAGAAAGCCGCCCGCGACCCGGTTGGCCAGCTCGACAATCCGCGGCCGCTCGCGCCCGGCTTCGTCAACCAGGCGGCGCAGCGCCGCCAGCGCGGTCGCATCGCCGATGCGAGTGACTTCGACCACCAGCGGTTGGTCAAGGTTGATCGAACCGGCGAGCACGCCATCGCCCACACGCCGGTCGATCGGCGTCGATTCCCCCGTGAGCCAGGCCTGCGACAGGCTGCTCTGGCCATCGACCACCAGTCCGTCGGCCGGAACCGTTTCGCCTGGCGGCACCAAGACCCGCTCGCCCACGACCAGCTCATCGGCCACCACCGGCTGGGTCGCGAGCGACGAGGGAAACGCGAGCAGGCGTTGCGCCACCACGGTCTGCTGGCGGCGCAAGGCTTCGACTTCCGCGTGCGCCGCCACCAGGCCCTTGGCCTGCAGCCAGCGCGAACCCAGCACCAGGGCGACAAACATCGTCACCGAATCGAAATAGACATGACCGTCAGCATGGAACGTGCCCCAGACGCTGGCGACAAACGCCGCGCCAATGCCGAACACCACCGGCACGTCCATCCCGATCAGGCCCATCCGCACCTGACTGACGGCGGCTCGAACCAGGGGCTGGGCACAGAAGAGCATCGCCGGCACCGTCAGCACCAGCTGAGCGATCCGCAGCAACTGCTCGACATCGGGCGAGATCTCGCCCGGCGCCGCCATGTAGGCGGGCACGGCCAGCATCATCACCTGCATCATCACCAGCCACGCCACCAGCACCCGCAGCAGATCGAGGCGCCGGGCGCGGCGCTCGGCCGTGGCGCTGCCATCGGTGCGGTAGCCGGCGGCGCGGATCTGCGATTCGAGCGCGGCGCGGCTGACCCGCTGCGGGTCGTAGGCGACGTAAGCGCGCTGCCCGCCGAAATCGACGTGCACCTGCGCCACACCCGCCATTCGCCGCAGACGATGCTCGATCAGCAGACCGCAGGCGGCGCACACCATGCCATGCACTTCGATCAGCTCGCGCGCGCCGGCCTGGGCGGGCGCTTCCTCGGGCTCGGCGTGGTCAGGCTCGCGGCCGGCGCTCTGGGCGAGGTAGAGCTGTTCGGCGATAAACGCGCAACCGTGGCAGCAGAACGATCGCATCACAGGACCGATCGGGCGGCGCACCAGCTTCAGGCCGGCCAACGGATCACCGCAATGGACGCAGACGCCCGCGTCATCGGTGGCGTCGCCGGGCGCGGCAGCCACCTTGGCCTTGCGAGCGGTGGGAGTTGTCATGCAGGGGACCTACAAAAAAGAATGCGGCGAACGCAAAACGCATCGGGAATTTGCACTCTCGATACGCCCCTCCCTTGCGTTGCCGCCTAAAGCTTAATTGCCGCGAACTATAAGGGTGAACCCTGATTGATGCTTGATGCCGATCAAACCGTTCACCGCGGCCCGCGAATCAGGCGAAGTTCGGCCCGATCCCATCGATCCGGTCGGTACAGAAGGCGTCCACACCCCAGCTCAGGATCTCGCGGGCGCGGTCCGGCTCATTGACCGTGTAGCAAAAGAGCCAGTAGCCGGCGTCCTTGACCGCGCGAGCCAGCTCGGGGGTGAGGTGCTTGTGGTTGGTGTGAAGCGACACCGCCCCCACGCTCTCGAGCTCGTCACGCCAGTGAGCCGGCACCTGGTCGATCAGAAAGCCACGCGGAATATCCGGCGCGGCGGCACGAGCCGCCAGCAGCGCCGATTTTTTAAAGGAAGAAAACAGCGGCGCGCGCGGATCAATATTGGCCGCGGCGTCACCGCCCGCACGTATCACGTCGGCGTAGAGGCGGGCGGTCTCGCGCGCGACGATCTCGCCGGTGCGCTCCTCGAAGCCGGCGGCCGGCTTGATCTCGATGTTGGGCCACACGCCATGCTGGCGGCAGTACTCGATGGCCAAGGCAAAGCTCGGCACCCGTTCGCCCGCGAACGGGCTCGAATGCCAGCCGCCCGCATCGCGTGCGGTGATCTCGGCATGCGTCATCGCGGCGATGCGGCCCGCGCCCGCCACCGTGCGGCCGAGAGTCTCGTCGTGCATCAGGATCGGCACCTCGTCGGCCGGCAGCATCGCGTCGAACTCGATCGCGCGAAAGCCGAACTCGGTGCCGACGCGGATGCCGGCGATGGTGTTCTCGGGGGCCAGGGTGCCACCGCCGCGATGAGCGAGAACGCGGGCCCAGGGCCAGGACAGGGAATGACTCATGAGGTTTCCTTTCTTTGCTTCTTGCGCACGTAAACGATCTTCTCGATCCGGGCGACCACCAGACCTTGCGGGTCGCAGACCTCGGCATTGAACACGTGAAGATGCTTGTCGCCGGTCGCGGTGGCGACGCGAATCTGATCCAGATCGTGAGGGGAGAGAATGAAGCGCGCCCGCACGGTGCCGCGGCCCGGTGCCACGTAATCGATCGAGGCCGCCTTGTCCCACACCCGATAGTCATTCGGGAGATTGCGCATCACCATCAGCATGAAAAACGGGTCGGTCATGGCGTAGAGCGAACCGCCGAAATGCGCGCCGACGTAATTGCGGTTGCGCCAGGACAGCGGCAGCTCGACCCGGACCTCACGGAAATCCGGTGCGATGTAACGAACCTTGATGCCCGCGCCCAGAAACGGCGGCCACAGATTCATGGCGAACTTGAGCAGAGCGGGCGAAGGGTTGCGGGCCATTCCAACATTTTAGGGGGAGCGCCAAGGCCTCGCGGCCGAACGACTAAGCTTCGCCTCCATTGCCCTCCACTGCCGTGCTTGCCGATGTCTGCCCTGAAAGGCCTCCGCGTTCTCGACCTCACCCGTGTCCTGGCCGGCCCTTGGTCGACCCAGTTGCTGTCCGACCTCGGCGCCGACGTCATCAAGATCGAGCGTCCCGGCGCCGGTGACGACACCCGCCGCTGGGGTCCGCCCTACCTCAAGGACAGCGAGGGCCAAGCCACCGAGGAAGCGGCCTACTACCTCGCCGCCAACCGTGGCAAGCGCTCGGTCGCGCTCGATTTTTCCCGCCCCGAAGGCCAGGCCATCCTCCGCACCCTCGCCGCCCAGTCCGACATCCTGGTCGAGAACTACAAGGCCGGTCAGCTCGCCAAGTACGGTCTCGACTACGCCGCGCTTGCCGCGATCAACCCGCGGCTGATCTACTGCTCGATCACCGGCTTTGGCCAGACCGGCCCGTATTCGCACCGCGCCGGCTACGACTACATCGTCCAGGGCATGAGCGGAATGATGTCGATCACCGGCGAGCGCGACGGCCTGCCCGGCGCCGGGCCGCAGAAAGCGGGCGTGGCGGTCTCCGACCTTTTCACCGGCTTGTATTCCACGGTGGCGATCCTCGCCGCGGTCGAGCAGCGCCACACCAGCGGCCGCGGCCAGGCCATCGACATGGCCTTGTTCGACACCATGGTCGCCGCGCTCGCCAACATGACCACCAACACCTTGATCGGCGGCATCACGCCGGTGCGCGCCGGCAACGCCCACGCCAACGTGGTGCCGTACCAGGTGTTCGACGCCGCCGACCGCCAGATCATCGTCGCCGTCGGCAACACCGCCCAGTTCGCTCGCCTGTGCGAGCTGGGCGAGCGCCCGGATCTGGCCACCGACCCGCGTTACGCGAGCAACTCCGGCCGCGTGCGCCTGCGCGACGAACTGGTGCCGCAGCTCACCGCGATGATCCGCCAGCGCCCCGCCGCTTTCTGGCTCGACGAGCTCGAAGCCGCCGGCGTTCCGGCCGGCCCGATCAACACCGTCACGCAGGCGCTGGCCGACCCGCAGATCGCCGCTCGCGGCCTGCGCATCGACCTGCCGCACCCGCTCGCCGGCAGCGTGCCGCTGGTGGGCATGCCGATCCGCATGAGCGACTCGCCGCCCGCCTACGACCGCGCCCCGCCGCTCTTGGGCCAGCACACCGACGAGATCCTGCGCGAGCGCGCCGGCCTCAGCGCCGAACAGATCGCCGCACTGCGCGCCGCCGGAGTGATCGCATGAAAGCCGTCCACCTCTTCATCCACGGCCGGGTCCAGGGCGTCGGCTTTCGTGATGCGCTGCGCGCGCGGGCCCAGACGCTCGGGCTTACCGGCTGGGTCCGCAACCGCAGCGACGGCAGTGTCGAAGCGGTGATCCTGGGCCTCGCGGCGGCCACCGACCCGTTGCTCGACTGGGTGCGCCGCGGCCCGCCGCTGGCGACCGTCACCGAAGTCTTCGAGCGGATCGCCACCGAACAGGAACTCGTCTCCGCCACCGCCCCGCTGCGCCGCCTGCCCACCCTCTGAACGCGCCCGCGTCCCGATCGCTTGATGTGAGACAGCCCTTGCCCCGGACGCGGGCAAGGGTTTTCCGGTTTAATCGCGTGAGGTGTCATAGATGGACTCGTCTGCGCGGGCCGCTGCCTGCGAGCCCAGTCGAGTCCGGCGTTCAATGGAGAAGCAAGTGCACAACTCGACCGATACGAATCGACGTTCAATCTGCGCCGCACTGGCGCTGGCTCTGGCGGGCGTAGCGCCCGGCGCGGCGCTGGCCCAGGAAGGCACGCCAGGAAAACCGATCCGCATCGTCGTTCCTTATCCGCCCGGAGGCCCGCTTGACGCCGCCGCTCGCCTTTTGGCCGAAGCCGTGCGCCCCAGCCTTGGCAACGTGATCGTCGAGAACAAGGCCGGCGCTGGCGGCAACATCGGCGTCGACTACGTTGCCAAGCAGCCCGCCGACGGCATGACACTGGTGGTGGGCGCCCTGGCCACGCACGCGGTCAACCCCTCGCTCTTTTCCAAGCTGCCCTTCGATCCGGTCAAGGACTTCGCGCCCATCACCCTGATCGCCCACGTCCCCAACGTGTTGGTGATGACGCCGCAGACCGCCGCCAAATACACGATCAACAACGCGCGCGACCTGGTCGAGGTGGCGCACAAAAATCCCGGCAAGCTCAACTACGCCTCGGGTGGCAATGGCAGCGCGGGCCATATGGCGGGCGAACTCGTGAAGTCGCAGGCCAAGGTCTCGATGGTCCACATCCCCTACCCGGGCGCCGCTCCCGCTCAGATGAGCCTGCTCGCCGGCCAGACCGACCTGATGTTCGACAACCTGGCTTCGGCCACGCCGCAGATCAAATCCGGCAAGTTGAAGGCCCTGGCCGTGACGACCGCGCACCGCGCGGTGGCCCTGCCCGAGCTGCCGACCATGGCCGAGAGCGGCCTGCCGGGCTTCGATATCTCGACCTGGTTCGGCCTGTTCGCGCCGGCCGGAACGCCCGCGGCGGCCATCACCAAGCTCAATGCCGCCTTCACCGCGGCTCTGCGCACGCCTGAGATGCACGAGCGCTTATCACGTATGGGCGTCGAACCCGCGCCCACCACGCCGCAACAGCTCGCCGACCTGGTGGCTAGTGAAATCCCGAAATATCGGACAATCGTGAAGTTTTCGGGCGCCAAGGTGGATTGACGCCGAGGCCACGAAAGCGTTTGCGACGGGAGACGTAATGGCAATCAAGGATCAACGCGACTTCTGGTCTGGCGTCATGTTCGCCGGCTTCGGAGTCTTTTTCGTGGGCTTTGCCCAGGAGTACGACATGGGAACGGCCAGCCGCATGGGCCCGGCCTTCTTCCCCACGGTGCTGGGAGCGCTGCTCGCCCTTTTAGGTGGAGTCATCGCTCTCAAAGGGCTGGTCACCCGGCCCACCGACGGCACCGATGGCACGGTCGGTCATTTCGACTGGCGCGCCGTGATTCTGGTGCTGGGCGCGGTGGCGGTCTTCGCCTTCCTGCTCAAGCCCGCCGGCATCGTGATCGCGATGGTGGCGATGATCACCATTGCCAGTCTTGGCAGCCACGAGTTCAAGTGGTTCGAGATCGTGGGCGTGTGCGCGGTGATGGGAGCGATCGTGTGGGCCGTGTTCATCTACGGCCTCAAGCTCACGATCCCGGTGTGGCCGGCCTTCATCACGGGTTGAGGAGCACATAAATGGAACTTCTCAACAACCTCGCGTTGGGTTTTAGCACCGCGATGTCGCTGCAGAACCTGATGTACGCGTTCTTCGGCACGCTGATCGGGACCTTGATCGGCGTGCTGCCGGGTATCGGCCCGGTCGCCACGCTGGCGATGCTGCTGCCGACCACCTACGCGCTCGAGCCCACCTCGGCGCTGATCATGTTGGCCGGCATCTACTACGGCGCGCAGTACGGCGGCTCGACCACGGCGATCCTAGTCAACCTGCCGGGCGAATCGTCGTCGGTGGTGACCTGCCTCGACGGCTACCAGATGGCCCGGCGCGGCCGCGCCGGCGCCGCGCTCGGCCTGGCGGCGCTCGGTTCGTTCATCGCTGGCAGCTTCGCCACGATCCTGGTCGCCGCGTTCGCTCCGCCGCTCACCGAACTGGCTTTCAAGTTCGGCCCGGCCGAGTACTTCAGCCTGATGGTGCTGGGCCTGATCGGTGCGGTGGTGCTGGCCTCGGGTTCGCTGTTCAAGGCGATCGGCATGATCCTGCTCGGCCTGTTGATGGGCCTGGTCGGCACCGACGTCAACTCGGGCGTGGCGCGCTTCTCGTTCGACATTCCTGAACTGTCCGACGGCATGGGCTTCGTGGCGGTGGCGATGGGTGTGTTCGGCTTTGCCGAGATCATCTCCAACCTCGCCCAGCGCGGCCAACGCGAGGTCTTCACCAGCAAGGTCGGCTCGCTTCTGCCCAATCGCCAGGAGATGAAGGACGCGGCCCCGGCGATCGCGCGCGGCACCCTGCTCGGCTCGATTCTCGGCATCCTGCCGGGCGGCGGCGCCCTGCTGGCGTCGTTCGCTTCGTACACGCTGGAGAAGAAGCTCGCAGGCAAGAAAGCCAACCCGCCCTTCGGCCAAGGCAATGTGCGCGGCGTGGCCGGTCCGGAGTCGGCCAACAACGCCGGCGCGCAGACCAGTTTCATCCCGATGCTCACGCTCGGCATCCCGCCCAACGCCGTGATGGCGCTGATGATCGGCGCGATGACGATCCACAACATCCAGCCCGGCCCGCAGGTCATGACCAGCAACCCGGCGCTGTTCTGGGGCCTGATCGCCTCGATGTGGATCGGCAACCTGATGCTGGTGATCCTCAACCTGCCGCTGGTGGGCCTGTGGATCCAGCTGCTCAAGGTGCCCTACCGCTGGCTCTACCCGGCGATCCTCACGTTCTGCTGCATCGGGGTCTACTCGATCAACAACAACGTGTTCGACGTCTACATGACCGCGGGCTTTGGCTTGCTGGGCTACATCTTCCACAAGCTCAAATGCGAGCCGGCGCCGCTGATTCTTGGCTTCATCCTGGGCCCGATGATGGAAGAAAACCTGCGCCGCGCGATGCTGCTCTCGCGCGGCGACGCCACCACCTTCTTCACGCGGCCGCTGTCGCTGTCGCTGTTGCTGGTGGCGGCGGTGCTGCTCTTGATCGTATTGGCGCCGTCGATCCAGAAAAAGCGCGGCGAAGCCTTCCAGGACGCCGATTAATCGGAGTGATCGGATTGATCTGACTGATCTGACTGATCTGACACCAAGCAGCGGCGGCCTGGCCCTGCCGCCGCTG
>JAVVWR010000021.1:22189-36824 GCA_036652035.1 Burkholderiaceae bacterium
GACTGATCTGACTGATCTGACACCAAGCAGCGGCGGCCTGGCCCTGCCGCCGCTGCGGTCTACGTTCACGGGAAGGCGGCCATCGGCCGCCTTCTTTTTTTGTCTGTTGCAGGAAGTTCGTCATGTTCAGCCCTCGTCTCGTGCTTGCCGCCACCCTCCTCGTGCTGCCCTGGTCGGCCGCAGTCCACGCGTCTGCCTCCTACCCCGCCAAGCCGATCCGGATGATTGTTCCCTTTCCCGCCGGCGGGGCCACCGACATCCTGTCGCGCGAGCTCGCGCGCCAGCTCTCGGACCAGCTCAAGCAGCAGGTCGTGGTTGACAACAAGCCGGGCGCGGGCGGCATGCTCGGCGCGGCCGAGGCGGCTCGCGCCACGCCGGACGGCTACACGATTCTCCTCACCACCAGCTCCACGCACACGATCGGCCCCTACCTCAACCCCAAGACTCCCTACAAGCCGCAGGCCGACTTCACCCCAGTGGCGCACATTGCCGATTCGGCCAGCGTGATCGTGGTGGCACCCAGCCTGCCGGTCAAAAGCATCAAGGACTTGATCGATTTCGCCAAGAAACAGCCCGGCAAGCTCAACTACGGCTCCAGCGGCAACGGCACCATCGTCCATCTGGGGTCCGAGCTGTTCAAGGCCAGCACCGGCACCGATCTCACCCACATTCCTTACCGCGGCACCGCTCTGATCATTCCTGACATGGTCGGCGGCCAGATCCATCTGCTGGTCGACAACATCGCCAGCGCCAAGCCGCATATTCGCGACGGTCGCGTCAAGGCTCTCGCCGTGACCTCGGCCCAGCGCTCCCCCCTCATGCCCGAGCTGCCGACCGTGGCCGAGACGGTCCCCGGGTTCGAATCGGTCACCTGGTTTGGCATCTTCGGCCCGAAAAATCTGCCGGCCGCCGTCGTCAGCCGCCTCAACCACGACCTCAACACGGTGCTCAGAAGCACTAGCTTCCAGGAGCGCTTGCGCACCCTGGGCTATGACGGCACCGGCGGCTCGCCCGAGGATTTCGTCAAGCTCATGGAACGCGATGCCGCCAAGTGGTCCAAGCTGATCAAAGACCGTGGCATCACCCTCGAATAGCCATGACAACCGTGACCCAGGCCTTGGGGCAGACATGAAATTCAACTGGCACAACCCTTATCCCAGCACCCGCACCCCGGTCTTTGCCCGCAACATCGTCTCGACCAGTCAGCCGCTGGCCGCGCAAGCAGGGTTGGCGGTGATGCGAGCGGGTGGCAACGCGGTCGACGCGGCGATTGCCACGGCCGCCACCCTGACCCTGGTCGAGCCCTGCTCGAACGGCCTGGGCTCGGACAATTTCGCCATCGTGTGGGACGGCCATCAACTCCATGGCTTGAACGCCAGCGGCACCGCGCCCGCGGCCTGGACCCTCGACTGGTTCAAGGCCCGCCACGGCGACGACGCCGGCCGCCGCCCGCAGCGCGGCTGGGACACGGTGACCGTCCCTGGCGCGGTGGCCGGCTGGGCCGCGCTGCACCAGAAATTCGGCCAGCTGCCCTTTGCCGACGTGCTGGCCCCGGCGATCGAATACGCCGAGCGCGGCTTCGCCGTGAGCCCCTTCGTTCACGACAAATGGACCCTCAGCGTCCCCTTGCTCAAAGACCAGCCGGGCTGGGCGCAGGCTTTTCTGCCGCACGGCCGCGCCCCCGAGATCGGCGAGCACTTTGTTCTGCCCGGCGCCGCCCGCGCCTTAAAGAGCATTGCCGCCACCCGTGGCGAATCCTTCTACCGGGGCGAGATCGCCGCCGCGATCGCCGCCCACGCACGCCAAACCGGCGGCGCGATCACCGAGGCCGACCTCGCCGCCTACCAGCCCGAGTGGGTGGGCACCATCAGCCAGGAATTCCACGGCCACGAACTGCACGAGATCCCGCCCAACGGCCAGGGCATCGCGGCGCTGATGGCGCTGGGCATTCTCAAGCACTCGGCGATGGGCCAGTGCAAGGTCGACACCGCCGACTGGTACCACGTCGGGATCGAGGCGATGAAGCTCGCCTTTGCCGATGTCTACGCCCATGTGTCGGACTCGCGCAGCATGCGGCTCAGCGCCCGCGAGCTGCTCGATGATGCGTACCTGGCGAGCCGCGCCAAGCGGATCGACATGAAACGCGCGCAGGTCTTTCACACTGGCAAGGCCAACACCGGCGGCACGGTCTATCTCACCACGGCCGATGAGCGCGGCATGATGGTCTCTCTCATCCAGAGCAATTACATGGGCTTTGGCTCGGGCGTGGTGGTGCCGGGCTGGGGCCTCTCGCTGCAGAACCGCGGCCACGGTTTCTCGCTTGACCCGGCGCACGCCAACGCCATGGCGCCGGGCAAACGGCCTTTCCACACCATCATCCCTGCCTTCCTCACCCGCCACGGCATGCCGCAGATGAGCTTTGGCGTGATGGGCGGAAACATGCAGCCGCAAGGCCATGTCCAAACCCTGGTGCGAATGCTCGCGGCCCACCAGCAACCGCAGGCTGCGTGCGACGCGCCGCGCTGGAAGTGGATGGAAGGGCTCAAGGTCGAGCTCGAACACCACATGCCCAAAGAAGCCAAGGAAGAACTCGCCCGCCGCGGCCACCAGGTGGTGGGCGGCAACGACAGCTACATGGACTTTGGCGCCGGGCAGTTCATCTGGCGGATGGGCGAGCCGGGGGTCGCGGGCTATGTGGCGGCGAGCGATCCGCGACGCGATGGTGTGGCAGCGGGGTACTAACGAGGGTTTGCGCTTAAATGGCAGGGCGTGCTCGTCGAGAACGGTTTTCTCAAAACCTCGATCAGGCCCGCCCTTGCCGCAGGCGCTTTTAGTTGATCCAGGCGCAGCCGTTCTTGCCGCGGTGCTTGGACTCGTAGCGCGCCCGGTCAACTCGCACAAACAGACTTTTCGCGGTGTCGCCCGGCTTCCGGCATCGGCCCCAAACGATGGGCAGCGCCGATTCCAGGATCGATCCGCCGCCTGAATGCCAAGTTTTCGCGCACGGCCTACTCCGCTCTTGACCTCGTTTTTCAGTCTCGCCCGTGACCCCTCGATCCTCGTCCCGCTCGCTTGAATTCCGCCACGGCGCCACCGCCGTGGTCCCCATGCTCATCGGCACCCTCCCCTTCGGCCTGATCTTCGGCGGCCTGGCCGGCTCGGCCGGGCTCTCGGCCGGACAGGCGAGCGGCATGTCGGCGCTGGTGTTTGCCGGCTCGGCGCAGTTCATCGCCATCAACCTGTTGGCGGGCGGCGCCACGGTCGCGGTGCTGCTGCTCACCACCTTCATGGTCAACCTGCGGCACGCGCTCTACAGCGCCAGCCTGCAGCCCTTTGTTCGTCATCTGCCGCAGCGCTGGCGAATCGCGCTCGCCTTCTTGCTGACCGACGAAGCCTTCGCCGTGGTCCAGCACCGCTACGCCGAACCCGATGCCTCGCCCCACAAGCACTGGTACTTCCTGGGCGCAGCACTGGCGATGTATGTCACCTGGCAACTGAGCACGGCGCTGGGCATCGCCTTCGGCCTGGCCGTGCCCGAGCTGGCGGCCTGGGGGCTCGATTTCGCGATGCTCGCCACCTTCATCGGCATCGTCGTTCCCATGCTCAAAAACCGCCCGCAACTGGCCGCGGCGCTGGTCGCCGGCGCGGTGGCGCTGGCCTGCCAGGCATGGCCTTACAAACTGGGGCTGATGGCCGCCGCTGCCAGCGGCATCACGGTCGGCGTCTGGCTTGAGCGACGCCAACGCGCCGCCACTCAGGAGGCTGCGTGATGGACACCTGGCTTCTGATTCTCGGCATGACCGCCATCACCTTCGCGATCCGCTTCAGCCTGTTTGCCTTGCCGCATCTGCGCTTTCCAGCGCTGGTGCAACAGGCGCTGCATTACGTGCCGACCACGGTGCTCACCGCCATTGTCGTGCCCGGCATGTTGCTGCCCGACGGTCGCCACTGGGCGCTAAGCCCGGATAACACCTACCTGGTGGCCGGGCTGATCACGATCGCCATCGCCGCCTGGAGCCGCCACCTGATGGCCACCATCCTCGGCGGGCTGCTCGCTTTTTTCCTGCTGCGCGCGGCGCTCGGCCAGTTGCCGATCTAGGTCGTCAAGGCCGCTGTCGCGCCCAGCCCACACTCAAGCGGCCGGCTTGTCTCAACTCAGCGGGCGGCACCGGTCAAGTCAGGCAAGATCGCGCTTCCATTTTTCCACCGCCCCGCCGCCATGCCGCTGACTCGCCCGCTTGCCGCCCTGCTCGTCGCCGCCACCGCTCTGGCCGCTCCCGCCGCAGTCACGGCCACGCCGGCCGCCCGCGGCCATACCGGCGCCGACATGGCCGATATGCAGACCCTCGAAGCCCTGCGCCGCCAGGGTGACGATCTAGGCCGGCCGCACGACGTCCGCTATTTCTCGAACTTCCCCGACGAGGCGAGTGCAAAAGCCGCCCGCAAGGACCTGGTGGGAGCGGGCTTTACCGCCGTCCACAGCGCGGCGGCGGGCAAGAGCCAGCCTTGGGTGCTGGTCCTCGCGCGCAAGATGACGCTGTCGATCGACAATGTGCGCGCCGCCTCGGCGGCGATGAGCGCGGCGGCGGCCAAGCACGGCGGCCGCTACGACGGCTGGGAAGCCCGCCCCATCGCCAAACGATGACAGGACGGAGAACCGCTCAGCGGGTTTCTCCGGTTCGCGCCGGCTGAGAGAGCCACCCCCGGCACCCGGGGCTGACGCCGGGCAAGGCGCTTGCTCGACCAAGGGGCTTTCACTAGGCCCGATCGCGGCGGCGCGGTGCCAAGATCGAAGCCCCTTCCTCGCGGTTTTCGCATCAACAAAATGCAGTCACGTTCTCCGCGCCGCTCGATCGGCGTGATCGGTGGTCTGGGCGCGCTCGCCGCCGCCGACCTTTTCTTCAAGCTCCTGCGCGCCACCCCCACCGCCCACGGTGAAGACCTGGTCGACGCGATTTTCGAACAACACGCGTTTGAAGAAGCCGGCCTGCCCGGCAACGAAGACGCGCGCCTCGCCGGCCGCAAGCTCTACGTCTACGACATGCTCAAGCGATTTGGCGAGCGCAAGGTCGACGCGGTGCTGCTGCCCTGCTTTCTGTCGCACAGCTTTCTCGACGAACTGACAGCCGAGATCCGCACCCCGGTGGTCGATATGTTCGACGCCTTGATCGCCCACCTCGCCCGCCGCCACCCCGGCGCCAAGCTGGGCGTGCTGACCTCGGATCTGGTGCGCCGCAAGCAGCTCTTCCAGAAGCGTTTTGCCGCGACCGGTCACGAGCTCGTGTTTCCGAGCGACGAGGTGCAAGCCAAGTCGGTGATGACCGCCATTTACGGCGAACGCGGCTTGAAGGCCGGCCACTTGCAGGGCCCGGCGCTCGAATCGCTGGTGGCCGCTTGCGAACACCTGCGCGCCGCCGGCGCCGACGTGATCGTGCCGGGCTTTTCGGAGATCGCCCTGGCCGCCCAGGCTTTGCAGGAGCGCGGCCTGCCGGTGCTCGACTGCAACGAGATCTACGCCCGCTACGCGTTGGACGCCACGCTCTCGCCCTCCAAGCGCGCGTTCAAGATCGGCATGGTCGGCGGCCTCGGCCCCGCAGCCACGGTCGACCTGCTCGACAAGATCGTGCGCGCCACGCCGGCGACCCGCGACCAGGAACACATCAAGCTCGTGATCGAGCAGAACCCGCAGATCCCCGACCGCACCGCCAACCTGCTCGGCACCGGCGTTGACCCCACGGTAGCGATGTACGCCGCGTGCAAACGGCTCGAGGCCGACGACGCCGACGCGATCGTGATTCCGTGCAATACCGCGCACGCCTTCATCGACCGCATCCAGCCCTACCTGAGCATTCCCTTCATCAACATGCAGCGCGCCACGCTCGAGGCGATCGCCGAGCGCTGGGGCAAGGATGTCCGGGTCGGCCTGATGGCCACCAGCGGCACGATTGCCACCCGCATCTATCACGAGCTCGCCGACAAGATGGGAATGACGCTCGTCACGCCCGACGAGGCGGCGCAGGCGCGCGTGATGAACGCGATCTACGGCGAAAAAGGGGCCAAGGCCGGCTTTACCGACGGCCAGTGCCGCGACGACCTGCTCGCCGGCGCCGAGTACCTGGTGCGCGAAGAGGGCGCGCAGGTGCTGATCCTCGGCTGCACCGAGCTGCCGCTGATCCTCGATGAATGCGACGACGTCGAGATCGCCGGAGCGCACGTCGCCCTGGTCGATCCCACCGCGGTGCTCGCGCGCAAGTGCGTCGCGCTCGCGCTCGAAGCCAACGCCGCTTAAAGCCACACTAAAGCCACACGCTCTCGTCTGCCGCCAGGCCGACGAGAGCGGCGGACGAATCAGCGGATCACGGCAGCCGGTCCTCGTCAATCGCCAGCAGCAGCCGCGCGACTTCGGCCGCCGACCGCAGACCCAGCTTGCGGCAGGCGTTGCCGCGATGGACTTGAACCGTTTTTTCGCTGATGCCCAGGCGGTCGGCAACCAGCTTGTTGGGCAGGCCGGCCCCCACCCATCGCGCCACGTCTTTCTCGCGCGCGGTCAGGGTCTCGAAGCGCTCGCGCTCACCGGCGCTTTCTTGCAGGCGCGTGCGGCGGCTGGCGTCGCGCGCCACCGCCGCGGCGATGGCGTCGAGCAGGCGCTGGTCATCGACCGGTTTTTGCAGAAAATCGCAGGCGCCGCGCTTGAGCGCATGGACCGCCATATCGATATCACCGTGGGCCGAGATGAACACAATCGGCAGCTCGATCCCGCGCGCGAGCATCTGCTCCTGCAGTTCGAGCCCCGAGATCGTCGGCATGCGAACGTCGAGCAGCAGGCAACCCGGCTCGCTGCCATCGTCGTTCGAGAGAAATTCCACCGCATCGGCATAGGCGCGCACCCGCCAGCCCTCGCCCTCGAGCAGAAAAACCCAGGAGCGGCGCATCGCGTCGTCGTCGTCCAGCACCCGCACCCAGGCGGCGCCCTCACATGGCATGGCAGTTCTCCAGAAGCGGCAGATCGAGCCCGACTTGCAGGCCGTGCGGCGCACGCCGCGCGACGTCGAGCCGACCGCCATGGGCTTCGGCGATGCGCGCGGCGATCGCCAGCCCCAGACCCAGCCCGTCGGGCTTCTTGCTGTTGAGCGGGGTAAAGAGTCCGGCCATCTGCTCGTCGTCGAGCGCCGGACCGTTGTCAGCCACGCCCAGCCACCAGCGCGGGCCGTGGCGGATCAGGCGCAGTTCGATCAAGGGCCGCGCCGTGCCTGCCGTGGCATCGGCCGCGTTCTTGAGCAGATTGAGAATCAGAAGCTCGATCTCCAGCGCATCGGCCTCGGCCCAGGCCGGCCCGTCCAGCCGGCGCTCCACCGGCGTGGACGAGCGGCCGCTGCGCTCGAACAGATCGGCGGCGGCCGCCGCCACCCGCGCCAGATCGACCCGCTCGCGCTGCGGCGCGCGGCGCCGGGCGTAAGCGCGAACGCGGTCGACGATGTCGGCCGCGCGGCTGCTCTGGGCTGCAACCTCGTCCATCACCTGCGCCACCACGTCGGCGTCGACCGCGCCGCGGTCGAGCCGGCGCTTGAGCCCGCGCGAAAAGTTCGAGATCGCCGCCAGCGGCTGCTTGAGCTCGTGGGCAAACATGCTCGACATCTGCCCCACCACGCCGGCGCGTTCGAGCGCGTCGATCCGGTTGCGGCTGGCGCGGGCCGCCGCTTCCATGCGGTCGCGCTCGGACAGAGCGCGGCGCAGATCGGCGGTGCGCGCCCGCACCAGCGCCGACGCGAGCACCAGGTGCGCCAGCCCACCCAGCACCAGCAGGGCGAGCAGCATCAGCCAGGGCCAGTGGCGCTGGGCCAGACCGGCGAGCGTCCACTCCCGGAGGTAGAGATAAGGGCCGAGCTGAAGTTCGCGAAAGAGCGTATCGACCGGACCGAAATCGCTCGCAATGCTCCACTCCTGGCCGTCCGCGGTCGGCGCCATGGTCAGCAAGGCGGCCGTGACTTGCTTGGACAGTGCCGAGCCCGCCGCCGGCAGCGAGGCGAAGGTCCAGTCGGGGTACAGGGCGGTGGAGTGGCGGCAGCGAAAACCGTCGTCATGGCGCTCGCCCACAACCCGGATCGCGCCCGCGGGCAAGGTGCCGGCCTGCTCCATCTCCTCGACCAGGCAGGCACGCACGATGCCGGCGTCAACCCGGCCGGCGAGCACCTCGTCGAGCACGTTCTGCATCGGGTACGAAGAAAAGCCCAGACGGCCGAAATAGGATTCAGGGTCGTGGCCGCGCCGCTTGAGTTCACCCAGGGCGATCTGGTAGCCACCAAAGGCGGTGGGCGCCACCGCCATCACCGAACGGCCGGCGAGGTCGGGAACGTCACGCAGATCGGCCCGATCGGCGCGCACGACAAAGGCCGAGGCCATCGATCGGTTGGGATCGTCGGCCTGCGGAATCTTGAGGGTAGCCAGGTGGCGCGCGTGGGCCGCGGGTTCGACCGCGGCGTAAAAACCACTGTTGGCGATAAAAAAATCGAGCCGCTTGTCGAGCACGGCGCGTTCCAGCCCGGGCAGGTCGTAATAGCTGAGCTCGAGCGGACGGTCGCCGAGCGACGCCTTGAGCCGCAGGACGGTGGCGGCAAAAGCCGCCCGCGTATCCCCCAGGCCCAGCGTGGCAAGAATGCCCAGCCGCACCGGCGCCGCAGGAGCGGCACGGACGGGCAAGGCCACCCCCACCAGCGCCAGGACCAGCCAGCCACCAAAGAAAAATCGAAGGAAGACACGCATCCTTCGACTATGCGGTCAGGCGCCGTCAAGCTCGATCAGAGCTTCCACCCAATCCGCCGCATCGACCCGCAGGAATTCCCGCACCAGGCCCAGCACGGCACCGTACCAACCCGCAGCGTCGAGCTCGTCAACCGCGGCGGCCAGCCCGCCAACCCAGGGCAGCAGGTGCGAATCCAGAAACTCGCGCTGCCCCGTCAGATAGGCCAGCCGGTGCTCGGGCGCGGCGCGCAGAGCCTCGTCGGTGAGCGAGCCCATGAAGGCCAGTTGCAGCCCGAGGTGATCCTCGGGCTCGCGCGCGTCCGCGTCACACCCCATGCCAAAGCGCGCATAAAAAGCCAGGCTCGCGTCGCGCGGCTCCTGCATGGCAAGCCGCTCGGGCGAGCGGAACACCGACTCGTACGGAGCGACCGCGCCATGGCCGATCAGAAACACCCGGGCGTAGTCGCGGGCAAGCGCATCGAGGTCGATCGCGCCCGCGTCCAACCGGGCCAGCTGCGAGCGCATCCGGCCGATCGCGGCGATCAGCGCCGCGTCGTCCACGGCAGCGCCCAGCCGCTCGCAAACCACGAGCGCTTCGCGCAGCGCGCCGACATGCTCCGCGTCGGGCTCGACCAGCACGGCTCGCCCCAGCACGTAATAAAGCGAGGCGCGCAGCGCCAACAGCGCCACGCGGCCGCGGTCGGTGTCGGAGCCGCTCATCACGCCCTCGGCGCGCGAGCGCGAAAGAGAATGCTGGGCCGGGTCTTGGCCACGTCCTCGGCCTTGAAACCGGTTGCCGTGAGCGTCGCCTGCGGATACTTGCGGCGCAGCTCCTCGAGCGGGCCGAAGTCGAGCGCGCGGTTGGGGCACGAGGCCACGCACGCGGGTTTGAGCCCCTCGCGCAGGCGGTCAACGCACATCGTGCACTTGGTCATGCGCGGTCGCTGGGGGTCGCTGTACTCGTACTTGCTGGGATCGTCGTAGTACTGCGGCACATCCCACGGGCAGGCCTCGCGGCAGGCGCCGCAGGAGACGCAGGCCTCGGAGTCGACCAACACCGCGCCGAACTCCGGGTCCTTGCGGATCGCCTGCACCGGGCAGACCGGCAGGCAGGCCGGTTGGGCGCAGTGGTTGCAGCCGAGCGACAGGCTGACCGCGTCGACCTTGGGCGGGATGGTCCCGAACTCGATCGTCGTCACCTGGCGCCAGTTTTCCTTCATGTCGTAGCGACGGAACTCGGCATAGTTCTGGCCGCTGCCGGCCGGACCTTCCCAGCCGCTTGGCGTGGCGTAAAGACGGCCGCGCTCCTCACCCATCTCGCCATGGATGACGCGGTCGCCGCGCTTGTCCTCGTTCCATTCCTTGCACGCCACGGTGCAGGCCTTGCAGCCCACGCAGCGGGTCTGGTCGAAGTAGAAACCCCATTGACTCATTTTCTTGCTCCCGTTCAGCGCGGTTTGATCTTGCTGACTTCGCACAGATTGCCGCCGGCGGCAAAGCCGCCACTCTTGTTCGTAAAGGCCGAGATCACCGGATCGCCGGCACCGACTTCGCGGTCGGTGGTGAGCGAGTTGGTGTTGCCGCCGACGTCCACCGGCACGCGGTGCGGCTCGGGCTTGCCATCGCCGTCGAGGTCGAACCAGGCCTCGTAGGTCTCGCTGCTGCTGGGTCGATACCAGGCGCCTTCGCCGATCGAGATCACGCCCGGCATCAGGCGGCGCGTCAGGCGCGCGGGAATCCGCATGCAGCCCGCGTCGTTGTAGACATAGACCTTGTCACCGTCCTTGATGCCGCGGACCTCGGCGTCGATCGGATGGAGCTCGACCCCATGCGGGTGCTGGTCCTTGAGCAGGGCGATGTTGTCGAACGACGAGTGCGCGCGCTGCACCAGGTGCGGCGTGACGTATTGCAGACCGTAGGCGATGCCCTTGGCGCCCTTCTTCTGCGCGACCACGTCTTCGTAGCCCTCGGGCGGGCGGACGTACTGCGCGCGGTGCACGCCGTCGACGCCGCGCTTGCGCTCGGCCAGGAAGGGCGAATAGAAGTTGATGCGGCCGGTATCGGTCGGGAACTTGCCGGGCGCAAAGCTCGCCGCGTGAATGAAGGTCTGGTCTAGCGGAGTCGGCAACTGGAAGTTGGCGGTCTCTCGCATCTCCTCGAAGCTCGGCAGCTTGAGATCCGGATTGATCTTTCGGTAGCTCGCCGGCAGCGAAGCGCCCGCCCATTGAGCGCGCATGATGTCTTCGTCGCTCTTGCCCTTGCGGCCAAAGTCCAGGCCGATTCGAGCGGCGATCATCTCGTTGATGCGCCAGTCGGGCTGGCACTCGTAGAGCGGGCGGATCACCTGGTTGACGACGTTGATGTCGGCCTTGATCCGGCTGCCCGAGAACTGGCTTTGCTCGAACCCGGTGGCCGAGGGCAGAACCAGGTCGGACCAGCGCGCGGTCGAGCTCATGAACCACTCGTACGAGATGATGCTGTGCGGCTTTTTCCAGGCGGTGAGCTTGGGATTGATCGCCGAGCGCTGGTTGAATTCGTCAGCCGAGCCGCCACCACGCCAGATCATGTCGATCGCCAGGCGCGGATCGGCGCCCAGATCGATCCCGTTCATCAGCTGCACGTCGGCGCGCAATTGCTCGGCGCTGCGCTGGTCGCGGCCGGTCATCAGCACCTGGGTGCTCATGTAGCGCGAGAACAGGATCGGCTTGTGCTTCTTGAGCGAAGACAGCGCCGGCGCCTTGCCGAGCTTGACCGCGTAGCCGTCGTTGTTGCTCAGGGTGCCGATGCCGCCGCCGCGGCGGGTGACGTTGCCGGTCATGGCCGCCAGGGCAATCACCAGCCAGCTGTAGAACATGCCGTTGCCGGTGCGCTGCGCGCCGCCCGAGGTCCAGCCCGCGTAGATGCACGCCGGGCCGGCCTTGGCGTAGGCAAGCGCGAGCGCCTCGATGGTCGCCGCCGGCACGCCGGTGAGCAGCGCCGCCCAGCGCAGCACGCCTTCCTCGCCGCCGTGGTCCTTCTGCAGATCGTCGAGATATTCGACGAAGGACTGGCCTTCGGGCACGGTAAAGCGGGTGCCGGCGTAGGCCTTGCCCGTCACCGGGTGCTTGGCGGGCGACGCGCTCAGCACCGATTCGTTCGGGAAAAAGCCGAAGCAGTACTGGCGCAGATAGGCCTCGTCGTGCAGACGGCGGCGGTAGATGGTGTTGGCCATCGCCGCCAAGAGGGCGCCGTCGGTGCCGGGGCGAACCGCGATCCACGGCGGAACCTCGCCGGTGCCAGTGGCCATCGCTGCCGCAGTGGCGCTGTAGCGCGAATCGATGACGACGATCGGCACGCCGGATTCGCGCGCCTTGGTCATCAGGAAAGTCAGGTGGGGCGAGCTCGCCTGCGGGTCGGCCGACCAGACGATGATCAACTTGGAGTTGAGCATGTCGATCGGCGGGTGACCCTTGACGTTCCAGCCGATCGCCGCGTTCAAGGCGTCGGTCAGGTTGCCGGCCGAATGGTGGCCGTAGTTGCCCAGCGCCGTTCCCATGAAGGGCAAGAGGGTCTGGCCGATCTCCCACGCGGGCAAATAGCCCAACTGCTGGCCACGGGCGCGGACGCGATCAAGGCGGGCGGCGATGTCGTCGACCGCCTCGTCCCAGCTGATGCGGCGAAAGCCCGCCAGATTGCCGCGCTCGATGGTCTGCTTGAGCGGGTACTTGAGACGGTCGGGCGAGTAGACCCGCTTGCGCTCGGCGTAGCCCTTGATGCAGGCGCGGCGCTGGATCTGGCCGATCGACTCGTCGGCGGCGCACTGGCCGCGCGCCACATCGCCCGCCGAGGTGAGCTTGATCAGGCGGCCGTGCTTGACGTGCGCCTTGAGGATGCACGAGCCGTGGCAGTGGACGTCGTGGAAGGTCATCACGGTCTTGACCTCGGGGTCGAAGACCAGGCCATCGCGCGCGCGGATCGGCGAGGCACCCAGCTGGGCCAGCGCGGCACCGGGGCCGGCATAGAGCAGCGACGAAGTCGAAGCCGCACCCAGCAGCTTCAGGAAACGACGGCGCGAATCGGTGCCATCGGAGGTGACGAGTTGCTCGCCGAGGGTGTTCATGCGGGGATCTCCCAACGCTGGTTGGCTTGGCGGCCCGCGCAAGGCGCGCACCGCGCGATTGATGGGGCGCAATGCTCGGCGCATGGCCCGCCGCGCGCCATTGGATGAGTGGCTTAGGGCCAATGTCTTAAGTGATGACCCGGGCTCTCGCCATACCCTCGGCGGGCAGACTGCGCTTGCACTTCCCGCCGCTCGGGAGCCAATCTTTCCTGTCATTCACCCAGGAAAGCGCCATGCCAGAACAACTCAGCAAGTCCGGCCTCTTGTCTCTCACCAGCCCCTTCGACGTCGAACAGACGTGCAGCAAGATCACCGCTGCCATGGGCGGAATCGGCTTTCAACCGGTGTTCACGGTCGACCACGCGGCCGCCGCCGCCAACCACGGCATCGTCATGCCGGCGACCCGGGTGTTGTTCTTTGGCAACCCCGCGGGCGGCACGCCGCTGATGCTCTCGACCCCCACCCTGGCGATCGATCTGCCCGCGCGGATCCTGGTGGCCCAGGACAGCAGCGGCAGGGTGAAGGTGAGCTGGAACGACCCCAGCTTCCTGCAGCAACGCCATGGCCTGGCGGTGCCACCGCTCGCCGCCATCGGTGGCGCACTCGCCAAGGCGCTGGCCTGATCCTGGCGCGGCAGCCGGGGTGGCTAAAATGCTCTGGCCATCACTCGGACTGCCGCTGCCATGAACACCAAGACCTACGAAGCCGTTCCCGCCCACCGCGTCGCCTTCCTCGGACTCGGGGTGATGGGCTTTCCGATGGCCGCGCACCTGGCGCGCGCCGGTCACCACGTCACCGTCTACAACCGCACCACCCGCAAGGCCGAGTGCTGGGTCGAGGAGTTCGGCGGGCGCTTTGCTCTCAGCCCGCGCGAAGCCGCGACCCATGCCGACATCGTCTTTGCCTGCGTCGGCAACGACCACGACTTGAAAAGCGTGGTGCTGGGCGACGACGGCGCCTTCGCCGGCATGAGCCCGGGCGCGATCTTCTGGGACGCGACCACCGCTTCGGCCGAGGTGGCGCGCGAACTGGCGGCGGCCGCGAGCGCCAAAGGCCTGGCTTTCATCGACGCGCCGGTCTCGGGCGGCCAGGCGGGCGCGGTCAATGGCGCGCTCACGGTGATGGCCGGCGGCGACGCCGCCGCGTTCGAGCGCGCGATGCCGGTGGCGATGGCTTTTTCGCGCGCCGTCACTCGCATCGGTGACTCGGGCGCGGGCCAGCTCGCCAAGATGGTCAACCAGCTGTGCATCGCCGGCCTGGTTCAAGGCCTGTCCGAAGGGGTGGCTTTCGGACAAGCCGCGGGCCTGGACATGAAGCTCGTGCTCGAGGTGATCGGCAAGGGCGCAGCGCAGAGCTGGCAGATGGACAACCGCGGCAAGACCATGGTCGAAGACCAGTTCGACTTCGGCTTTGCGGTCGACTGGATGCGCAAGGACCTCGGGCTGTGTCTGGACGAAGCCCGCCGCAACGGCGCTCGCCTGCCGGTCGCCGCCCTGGTCGACCAGTTCTACGCCGACGTGCAGCAGATGGGCGGGCGGCGCTGGGACACCTCCAGCCTCGTCAAGCGGCTGCGCCCCGCCAAGGACTGAGCTGCACCGCCCGCTGCCGCAGCCCGGGCCAGCTTGCCTGCGGCGCGCAACAGCAGCACAGCTTCCCCTGATCGCGTCGGCCCGCAGCGGCCGGGCCGGCGCGGCTCGCCCGGCGGATCACGCCCGGCCTCGACTGAACGCGTGAGGCGCGCCCGCTCGAGGCGCCCGCGCGGCTTGTTACCCTTGGCAGCACGAAGCCTTCGACGAA
>JAVVWR010000021.1:36924-41562 GCA_036652035.1 Burkholderiaceae bacterium
CGCTCGAGGCGCCCGCGCGGCTTGTTACCCTTGGCAGCACGAAGCCTTCGACGAATGAGCCCGCCATGCACCCCACCCTTCACCTGCTCAAGGCCACCGACTTCCCCGCGATCCGTCGCCGCCCAGTCGACACGCTCCAGGTCAACCTGGGCTACACCTGCAACCAGAGCTGCCTGCACTGCCATGTGAACGCCGGCCCGAACCGCACCGAACAGATGAGCCGCGAGACGATCGACGCGGTGCTCGACGTCATCGTCGCCAAAGACATCAAGACGATCGACCTCACCGGCGGCGCGCCCGAGCTCAACCCCCACTTCCGCTATCTGGTGCGCAGCGCGCGCGAGCGCGGGGTGCATGTGATCGACCGCTGCAACCTGACGATCCTGTTCGAGCCGGACCAGGAAGACCTGGCCGATTTCCTCGCCGAACACGGCGTCGAAGTGGTCGCCTCTCTGCCCTGCTACCGGGAAGACAACGTCGATCGCCAGCGCGGCGACGGCACCTTCGAGAAGAGCATCGCGGCGCTCCAGCGACTCAACGCGCTGGGCTACGGCGACTCGCCCGAGCTGCCGCTCTCGCTCGTCTACAACCCGCAAGGCGCGAGCCTGCCGCCCGACCAGGAAAAGCTCGAGGCCGACTACCGCCGCCAGCTGGGCGAGCAGCACGGCATTGTCTTCACCCGCCTCTACGCGCTCGCCAACATGCCGATCGCGCGCTTTGGCTCGACCCTGGTGAGCAAGGGCACGTTCCGCGACTACATGGCCTTGCTGCGCGGCGCGCATCAAGCCGCCAACCTCGAGAACGTGATGTGCCGCAGCCTGGTGAGCGTCGACTGGCAGGGCTTTCTGTTCGACTGCGACTTCAACCAGATGCTCGGCCTGCCGCTGCGCGAAGACGGCCACGGTCATGGCCGGATCCACCTTGAGGACTGGCTCGCGATGGAGCTCGAGGGCAACCCGATCATCGTCGCCGACCACTGCTACGGCTGCACCGCGGGTCAGGGCTCGTCCTGCGGCGGCGCCTTGGGCTAGATGGAACCCGGCCGCTCCTGCCCGCCGCATTACGGCTATTCGCCGCGAGTCTTCGCCCGCGCCGCCGACTTTGAAGCCGAGGTGATTTATGTCGCCGGCGGCCTCTACGGCAACCTCGCCGCGCTCGATGCGATCGAAGCGATGGCGGCGGCCGAGCGCGGCGCCGTGCGCCTGGTGTTCAACGGCGATTTCCACTGGTTCGACGCCGAGCCCGGACTCTTTTCCCACGTGCAGCGGCGGGTGATGCAGCACACCGCTCTGCGCGGCAACGTCGAGACCGAACTGGCCGCCGCGTCGCAAGCCGCCGGCTGCGGCTGCGCCTACCCCGAGTCGGTCGCCGACGCCGATGTCGAGCGCAGCAATGCCATCCTCGCCCGGCTCAAGACGGTGGCGCTGGCAGCGGGCTGCACCGACGAGCTCGCCGCTCTGGCGCCGCACGCCGTGGTTCAAGTGGGTGGCGCGCGCATCGCGATCGTCCACGGCGACGCCTGGTCGCTCGCCGGCTGGCGCTTCTCGCACCAGGCCTTGCACGGCGGCGACGAGGCGGCCATCGAGCGGGCCATCGAGCTGGGCGCGGTCGATGGCTTTGCCTGCTCGCATACCTGCGCGCCCGCGCTCAAAAGCCTGGCGCGCGGTTTTGTCGTCAACAACGGCGCGGCGGGCATGGCGAACTTCGCCGCCAGCACCCACGGCCTGATCACGCGCATCGCCACCCGTTCGCTGCCGGCGGCGCTCGAGGCCCAGCGCGTCTACGGCCTGGTTGAAGCCGGGATCGCGGTCGATGCGTTAAAGGTCGACTTTGCCGCGGCCGAGTGGCTCGCCCGCTTCGATTCGATCTGGCCCACGGGCTCGCCCGCTGCCCTCTCTTACCGCGAGCGCCTCGCCCACGGCCCCGACTTCTCGGTGAGCGCTGCGCTGGGACGCGCAGCAGCCCGCTGCGGCTCGCCGCGGCACGGCGACTCGCCCGCCTGACCTGAGTGTCATTCGATGAAACGCATCCTGCTCCTGGCCGCCATCGCCGCTGCGATCCTGGCCTTCTTTGTCTTCGACCTCGACCGCGTGTTCACGCGCGAGTTCTTCATCGCCAACAAGGCGGCGATCGACGCGGCCCATCTCGCTCACCCCTGGCGCACCGCGGCGATCTACTTCGCGCTTTACGTGGCCATGGCGGGCTTGTCGCTGCCCGGCGCCACCGTTCTCACGCTCGCCGGCGGCGCGGTCTTTGGACTGTGGAAGGGCGTGATCCTGATCTCGTTGGCCTCGACCCTGGGCGCGACCGTGGCTTTTCTCACCTCGCGCTTTCTGCTCTCCGACTGGGTGCGCGCCCGCCTAGGCGGGCGGCTCGCCCGCATCGATCAAGGCATTGCGCGCGAAGGCGCGTTCTATCTCTTCGCTCTGCGTCTGGTGCCGGCGTTTCCGTTCTGGCTGGTCAACCTGGCGATGGGCCTGACCCGGATGAAACCGCTCACCTATCTGTGGGTGAGCCAGCTCGGCATGTTGCCGGCGACCGTGGTCTACACCTGGGCCGGCACCCAGCTCGGCGCGTTCAAGCTCTCGGCCGGGCTGATCCTCGCCTTCGTCGCGCTGGGCCTGCTGCCGCTCGCGGCCAAGCGAGGGCTCGACGCCCTGCGCGCGCGCCGCGTGGTTTCGCGCTGGAGCCAGCCGGCTCGGTTCGATTTCAACCTGGTGGTGATCGGCGCCGGCGCCGCCGGGCTGGTGAGTTCCTTGATCGCCGCCGCTACCCGCGCCAAGGTGGCCCTGGTCGAACGCCATCGCATGGGCGGCGACTGCCTCAATACCGGCTGCGTGCCGAGCAAGACCCTGATCCGCACCGCCCGCCTGCTGCGCGACGTGAGCCGCCACCAGGCGCTCGGCGTGCCGTCGGCGCGTGCCACGCCCGACTTTGGCGCCGCGATGGAGCGGGTGCGGCGAGCGATCAAGACGATAGCGCCGCACGATTCGGTCGAGCGCTACACCGGGCTCGGCGTTGAGGTGGTTCAGGGCTCGGCTCGAATCACCTCGCCCTGGACGGTCGAAGTCCAGACGGCAGAAGGCCCGCGCACGCTGACCACCAAGGCAATCGTGATCGCGACCGGCGCGCGCCCCGTGGTGCCGCCGATTCCCGGGATCGATCTCGTCGGCTACCTGACTTCCGAGACGCTGTGGGATCTGCGCGAGAACCCCGGCCACCTGCTGCTGCTGGGCGCCGGCCCGATCGGCTGCGAACTGGCGATGGCCTTGAGCCGGCTCGGCGTGACCGTGACCCTGCTCGACCAGGGCCCTCGCGTACTGCCGCGAGAGGACGACGAGGTCTCGGCCCTGGTGCGCGAGCGACTTGCCGCCGAAGGCGTGAAGGTGCGCACCAGCTACCGCGCCAAGGCCTTCATCATCGACGGCGACGAGAAGATGTTGGTGGCCGATGCCACCGACGAGCGCGGCGGCACCGTCGAGCGGCGGATCGGCTTTGACCAGCTGCTGGTCGCCGCCGGGCGCGTCGCCAACACCCACGGCCTCGGGCTCGAGGAACTGGGAATCGCCACCACCCACTCGCGCACGGTCGAGGTTGACGCCGGCCTGCAGACGATTTACCCCAACATCACCGCCGCAGGCGATGTGGCCGGCCCCTGGCAATTCACCCACACCGCCTCGCACCAGGCCTGGACCGCCGCGGTCAATGCCTTGTTTGGCAGCTTCAAGCGTTTCCGCCAGGACACCAGCGTGATCCCCTGGTGCACCTACCTCGACCCGGAAGTGGCCCGGGTGGGCTTGAACGAGCGAGAAGCCCGCGCCAAGGCGATCGCCTTCGAGGTGGTTCGATACGAGCTCGCCGGGCTCGACCGCGCCATCACCGACGAAGCCACGACCGGCTGGGTCAAGGTTCTGGTGGCCCCCGGCAGCGACAAGATCCTGGGCGCGACCATCGTCGCCGAGCACGCCGGCGAGATGATTGCCGAGTTCGTTCTGGCGATGAAACACGGCCTGGGTTTGAACCAGATTCTCGCCACCCTCCACACCTACCCCACCTGGATGGAAGCCAACAAGGCCGCCGCCGGCCAGTGGCGGCGCGCTCAGGTGACGCAAGCCCAGACCGACTTCCTCGCCAGCTTCCAGAGCTGGCGCCGCGGCGAGGCTTCGATCTTCAGCGTGCTCGCCGCCCTGCCGGCCTTGATCAAGAAGCGGCGCCAGGCCGACGACACTCCCGCCCCCGAGGCCTGATCCCCGCATGAACGCCGACCCGATCCACGCCGCCGCCGGCCGCCCACCAGCCGCGCCTGCGGCCAAGCCCGCCACGATTCTGCCGGGCGCCGTCGCTCCCAGACCGCGCCGCCGCGGGTAGCGGCCGCGGGCATCTCCCGATCGGCGCCCGGGCCTGGTCGGGCGATACTCCCAGTCCGCTGGGTTGGTCCGCTGCATCGATCCGCTTGGCCGATCCACTTCGTTCCCCCGCGCGCCCCATTCGATGTTCCCTCTCGACCGCTGGCTGATCCTCGCCGCCGTGCTCGCCACTCACGCGGCCGCGCTGGGGTGGCTGACCCGCACGCCGCCGCGCGGGCCGGTGGCGAGCGCCGAACCCTCGCGCCTGGTCGCCGCGCTGATCACGCTCGAG
>JAVVWR010000022.1:0-39169 GCA_036652035.1 Burkholderiaceae bacterium
CCGCAGCAAATACCCCTCAAAAAAATGCCAGTCAGCTCTTAACTGACTGGCATTGGTCCGTGGGCGGCTTCTTCCTTCTTGCGCTTCAGGGCAATAAGCCCGGTGCTTGCTGCCACTGGGCGCGCAGCCAGTCGAACACGGCGCGCGTCAGTCGGCTCGGGTGGCGCGACGGCACCCGCAGTGAATAGAGCTCGATGTCGGGCACTTTCCAGTCGGGCAACAGCTGGACCAGGCGGCCGCTCGCCAAATCGTCGATGCAGCGATAGTGCGAAGCGCCGACCTCGATCCCGGCGCCGCTCATGACGGCGGCGGTCAGGCAGGCGCCATTGTTCGAACTGAAGGTAGTGCCGAATTGCAAGGCCACGTGCTCGCCCTCGCGGGCCGCGCTCAAGGGGCGGATCGTGTCGCGCCGGGTGTAGACCACGCCACGGTGGTGCAGCAGGTCGCGCGGGTGCTCGGGGCGGCCGTGCGCGGCGAGGTAATCGCGGCTCGCCACCATCACGCGCGCGCAGGCGCCCAGGCGAGTGGCGATGTAGCGGTCGTCGTCGATCGGTGTCCAGCGGAAGGCGAGGTCGATCGCTTCGGCGGCGAGGTCAACCGAGCGGCTGACCGTGACCAGTTCGATCTTGACCTTGGGGTTGTTTGATTGGAACTCGGCGAGCCAGGGCGAAAAGAGATCAACCCCGATGGTCGGTGGGCACGCGATTCGCAAGCTGCCTGACAAGTCTTCATCGGTGCCGGCAAGTTCTTGCTTGGTCTGCTCGATGCGCTCGATCAGTGGCCGGATCTCTGCGTACGCCCGTTCGCCCGCGCTGGTCAGGCGCAGTCCGTGCGGGCTGCGTTGAACCAGCTCGGCGCCCAGGCTGCGCTCGAGCGCGCTCAAGTGGCGGCTGATCGCCGACGGGTCCAGGTGATATTCCTGCGCCGTGCGGCCAACGCCCTTGAGTTCGGCAATCCGGAAGAAAAGGCGCCAGGCGGCCAGGTCGTCGCTCTTGTGCATCGGGGCATGCTAACGGCTGCCGTGGGCTCCAAGCGCCGTGCGGCGTGCGTGAGTTTTGACTGTCTGCGCTGGCGCAATCGATCGAGTGGGTGGCTTCAGGGTTCTCGCGTGCCGCCGACTCCCAGCTCGCGTTGCATCAGCACGATGTCGAGCCAGCGGCCGAATTTCCAGCCCACCTGACTCATCTTGCCGGTGTGGACAAAGCCGCAGCCGCGGTGCACCGCGATCGAAGCGGCGTTGTCCGAGTCGCCGATCACCGCCAGCATCTGACGGAAGCCCTGTTCGGTGCAGACCTCGATCAGGCGCTCGAGCAGGGCGCGACCAACGCCCTGGCCGATCGCCGTTGGTGCGACGTAGATCGAGTCTTCGACCGTGAAGCGATAGGCCGGTCGGGTGCGGAAATGGTTGGCGTAGGCGTAGCCCAGAACCTCGTTGCCGCGCACCGCGACCCAGTAGGGGTAGCCTGCCGCGATGATCGCCGCGATGCGCGACTGCATCTCGGCTGCGCTCGGAGGCTCGAGCTCAAAGCTGCCGCTGCCATGTTGCACATGGTGCGAGTAGATCGCGGTGATGGCGGCGAGGTCGCTGCCAGTGACCGGGCGCAGAGTGATGGGTGACATGGGAGGGCAGGAGCAAAGAGTCGGGATAAGGAATCAGGCGGGGGTGACGCTGACGATCAGTCCGGCCACCACCAGCACCAGGGCGCCGGCGGCGCGATCGGTCCAGACCGCGTAGCGTGGATTGGCGGCCAGGCCGGCGGCGCGCGAGCCAAGCCAGCCGTAGGCGGCGAGGATGAAGAACTCGGGAATCATCGAGCCGGCGGCGAGCCACACCATTTGCGCTCCCACCGGCAGGGTGGCGTCGACAAACTGCGGCAGGATCGCGACAAAGAAGATCAGGATCTTGGGGTTGGCCAATTGCAGAGTCAGGCCCGAGAGCCACATCGCCCGCGCCGAGGTGGCGCTGGCATTGGCGTCGCTCACCCGCAGCGGGCTGGGGTGGCCGAGCAGGGTGCGCAAACCGATCCACACCAGGTAGCCGGCGCCGACCCATTTCACGGCCGAGAAAAACGTGGGCGAGGACACCAACACGGCGCCGAGCGCGGTGGCCGAGAGCGCGAAGTAGATCGCGTTGGCCGACAGAATGCCGAGCGCCGCCCACAGCGAACGCCGCACGCCCTGGGTGATGCCGTAGGCGATCACCAGCATCACCGCCGGGCCGGGCGAGAGGCTCAGAGCGGCCTCGGTCAAAACATAAAGCCAGTAGGTATCCCAGTTCACGGCAGACAGCATCAATGTCTCTTTCGTACTTCGATTGCAAAATTGGCGAGCGCGCGGCGCACGCCTTCGGGCGCTTCGGTCATCATCTCGTGGCCGCATCCCGGCAGACGCACCACGGTGGCGGTGGCGCAAGCGTCAACCAGCCGCTGCGCGGCCTTGGGCGGAGTCATCTGGTCCGCCTCGCCCAGCACGAAGAGCGCAGGACAGGGCAGCTGTGCCGCGGCCTCGAGCCCGCCCGCATAGGCGTTGCAGGCGGCAAAGTCGGTCGGCATGACGGCCGTGCCATTGATTGTCGTGATCCGCTGCATCAGGCGGCGGCTCTGGCCCGGGATTGAAAACCCGGGGCCGGGGGCGGAGACGCCGCGGTTGAATGCGCCGATCGAGGCCGAATGCGACCACAAATTGACGGATTCGATCGCCTCGTCGGGCTGGTCGCGAGTGGCGGCGAGCAGCGCCTCGGCAACCTTCATCGGATAGCTGGTGCCGAGCAAGGCCACGCCAGCGGTTTGCTCGGGCAGGCGGCGAGCGAACTCAAGCGCGATCAGCGATCCCATGCTGTGGCCCACCAGCAGCAGTGGCTGCGCGGTGGCGGCGGCGATGGCTGGCGCGATCGCATCGGCGATCGCTTCGATGCTGGTCAAGGCTTCGCCCTGGCTGCGACCGTGGCCGGGCAGGTCGAGCGCCAGGATGGCCCAGCCGTGGTGGGCAAACCAGCGGCTCTGCAGCGCCCACACGCTGTGGTCGAGCTGGGCGCCGTGGAGGAAGACCACGCAAGGCAGGGCCGGATCGAAATCGCGGCCACCGGTATAGGCGTAAAGCGTGGGCGAGGTTCCGATCTTCATCTCAGGCCACCTTGGCTGCGATCTTGAGCGCGCGGGCGAGGTCGTCGATCAGGTCGTCGGCGTCTTCCAGGCCGACCGACAGCCGGATCGTGCCGGGTGTGAGGCCGGCGCGAGCGAGTTCGGGCTCAGACACTCGGGCGTGGGTGGTCGAGGCCGGGTGGATGACAAGCGACTTGGCCTCGCCCACGTTGGCGAGTTGCGAGAACAGCTTGAGCGACTCGACCAGAGCGCGGCCGGCGGCGAGCGATCCCTTGAGCTCGAAACTAAAGACCGCGCCGCAGCCCTTGGGCAGCAGGCGGGCGGCGAGATCGTGATCGGGGTGGCCGGGCAATTCCGGCCAGCCGACCGATTCAATCTGCGGCTGGGCGGCCAGGAATTCGACCAGCTTGCGCGCATTGGCGACGTGGTGAGCCATTCGCAGCGGCAGGGTCTCCAGCCCCTGCAGCAGGGAAAATGCCGTGTGCGGACTCATGCAGGCGCCGAAGTCGCGCAGTCCTTCGCACCGTGCGCGCAAAAGAAAAGGGGCGACCGTGCTCTCCTCGGCAAAGACCACGCCGTGCCGGCCGTCATAGGGCTCGGTGAGCGTGGGGAATTTTCCGCTCGCGACCCAGTCGAACGTGCCGCCGTCGACCAGCACGCCGCCCACGGCGGTGCCATGGCCGCCGATGAACTCGGTCGCGGAATGAAACAGCAAGTCCGCGCCCAGGTCGAAGGGGCGCTGCAGCCAGGGCGTGGTAAGCGTGGCGTCGACCAGCAGCGGCAGACCGGCGTCGTGCGCAACCGCTGCCACGGCCGGAATGTCGAGCACGGCGAGTTCCCGATGGCTCAGCGTTTCGCCAAAGAAGAGCCGGGTCTCGGGGCGGATCGCCGCTCGCCACTGCGCTGGGTCGCGCGGGTCGACGAAGGTCGTGCTGGTTCCGAATCGCGCCAGGGTGAAGGCAAGCAGATGGCGCGAGGCGCTGCCGAGCGAGCGGCTCGCGACGATATGGCCGCCCGCCCCCATCAGAGTGGCGATCGCCAGGTGCAGAGCGGCCTGGCCGCTCGCGGTGGCGATCGCGCCAACTCCGCCTTCGAGTGCGGCGATCCGCTCCTCGAATACCGCGACGGTCGGGTTTGACCAGCGCGAATCGACATGGCCCGCGCGCTCGCGGTTAAAGAGGCTGGCGGCGTGGTCCGAATCTTCAAACACAAACGACGCGGTGGCGTAGATCGGAACCGCCCGCGCCCGCGTGCTGGGATCGGGGGCTTGCCCGGCATGCAAGGCCAGAGTGTCGAAGTGGGGAAACCGCGCGCTCATGATGTGCAGTCGAAGAACGACCGATCGGGGAAAGTGGCGATCATGCCAAAACCGCCGGGTCCGTCCCGGCGTTAATGTCTGATCGTTCGGAGAACTGTTGCATGGATGCCCGAGCTGTCCTGTATCCGCCGCTCGAACCGTATGACACGGGTCTGTTGCCGCTTGATGCCGTGCACACCATGTACTGGGAAGCGAGCGGCAATCCGCTTGGCGTTCCGGTTCTGTTTCTGCACGGCGGCCCGGGGGGCGGTTGCTCGCCCGAACATCGCCGCTTCTTCGATCCCGAGTTTTTCCGGATCGTCCTCTTTGATCAGCGCGGCGCGGGCCAGTCCTTGCCCGCAGCCGAGGTGCTGGCCAACAACACGGCACAGCTCGTGCGCGACATTGAAACTCTGCGCGACTACCTCGGCGTAAAAAAATGGTTGGTCTTTGGCGGCTCCTGGGGCAGCACGCTGGGTCTGGCGTACGGCCAGACCCACCCATCGCGCTGCCTGGGCTTTGTGTTGCGCGGGATTTTTCTCGGGCGAGCTGGCGAAGTCGAGTGGTTCCTCTATGGCATGCGGCGCATCTTTCCTGACGCTTGGGCGCGCTTTGCCCAAATGATTCCGCCACCGGAGCGCGCCGACCTGCTGACGGCCTATCGGTCCCGATTGTTCGATCCCGACCCCGCGATCCATTTGCCGCACGCCCTGGCCTGGATCGAATACGAGGCGAGTTGCTCGACCCTCTTGCCCAACCCCGAGCTGCTGCAACACGCCACTCACGAGGCTTTGCAGCTCGCGCGTCTGGAAGCGCATTACTTCGCCCACGGCTGTTTCCTCGGGCCCGACCAGCTGCTGGGCAATCTCTATCGCGTGCGGCATCTGCGCGCTTCGATTGTCCAGGGGCGCTACGACATGGTGTGTCCGGCCGCCAGCGCCGATGAGCTCGCCCGGTCGTGGCCGGGGGCGCGTCATGTGGTGGTTCCCGATGCTGGTCATTCGGTATGGGACCCCTCGCTGCGATGCGCAGTGGTGCGCGAAGTCGAGCGATTCAAGGCCTATCTGGCCTGATGGCGAGGGCGCCGAAGCGCTTCGTGTCGTGTTTCGGCGGCCTTGGCTTGGGCTAGCATTGATCCCTACGTCAAAGCCATCACACCACGACAAGGAGGGCGGCATGAAGGTCTCGGACATTCTGCGGGTCAAGGGCAATACCCTTTACACCGTCTCGCCTGACAGCCCGTTGGTGGCGGCCGTGACGACCATGGCCGAGCTCGATATCGGCTCGGTGGTGGTGATGGAATACGGTGAACTGGTGGGCATGCTCACCTTTCGCGAAGTGATCGGCCGCCTGCGCGACAACGAGGGCGCGGTCGGCACCGTTACCGTCCGCTCGGTGATGGACGACGCGCCGCTCACCGTCACGCCCGAGACCGACGTGATGGAAGTGCGCCGCCTGATGCTCGAGAGTCACGCTCGCTACTTGCCGGTGTTGGACGGTCGTACCTTGGCCGGCGTGATTTCTTTCTACGACGTGGCGCGTGCCGTGCTTGAAGAGCAGAGCTTCGAGAACCGGATGCTCAAGGCCTATATCCGCGATTGGCCGGAACCCGAGAACACCCAATCCTGAACGTGTGTCGTGCCTGGCCTTGGGCCGATCCTGACACGGATGCCGGACCCCGTTTTTAAGGGATCGAAGCCGATCTTGATTTGATGCGGTGTTGGGTCCGGCGTTCCTGGTTCGCCACCCGTAGAATCGAGAACATTCCATTTTGCTTAAGTGCCATGGCCGGTTCCAGTTTCGGGCAGTTGTTTGTCGTCACCAACTTCGGCGAATCGCACGGGCCGGCCATCGGCTGTGTGATCGATGGCTGTCCGCCGGGAATGGCTCTGAGCGAGGCCGACATCCAGCCCGAGCTCGACCGCCGCAAGCCCGGTACCTCGCGCCACGTCACCCAGAGGCGGGAGTCCGATACGGTCGAAATCCTCTCGGGTGTCTACCAGGGCAAGACCACCGGCACACCGATCGCCTTGTTGATTCGCAACGAGGACCAGCGCAGCAAGGACTATTCCGCCATTGCCGAGTCCTTCCGCCCCGGTCACGCCGATTTCAGCTATCACCGCAAATACGGTCTGCGCGATCCGCGCGGTGGCGGGCGCTCGTCGGCCCGGCTGACCGCGCCGATGGTGGCGGCGGGCGCGGTGGCCAAGAAATGGCTGCGGGAGACATTCGGCACCGAGGTGCGCGGCTGCATGACCCAGCTGGGCGAGATCGACATCCCTTTCACGAGCTGGGATGAGGTGGGCCACAACGCCTTCTTCGCCGCCGACGCGGCGGTGGTGCCCGCGCTCGAGGCTTACATGGACGAGCTGCGCCGCAGTGGCGATTCGGTCGGCGCCCGCCTGCGAGTGACGGCGAGCGGCGTTCCGGTAGGCCTGGGCGCGCCGCTCTTTGACAAGCTCGACGCCGACATCGCCTACGCGATGATGGGAATCAACGCGGTCAAGGGGGTCGAGATCGGCGCCGGTTTTGGCTGCGTCACCCAGCGCGGCAGCGAACACGGCGACGAGATCACGCCGGCCGGTTTCCGCTCGAACCATTCCGGCGGCATCCTGGGCGGGATCTCCACCGGCCAGGATCTGGAGGTTTCGATGGCAATCAAGCCAACCTCGAGCATCCGCATTGCCCGCCAATCGATCAACACGCTGGGCGAGGCCGTGATGGTCGAGACCCACGGCCGCCACGACCCTTGCGTGGGAATCCGCGCCACCCCGATCGCCGAGGCGATGCTGGCGCTGGTGTTGATCGACCACGCCCTGCTCCATCGCGCTCAGTGCGGCGACGTGCCACAGCCGCGGGCGGTTGCCGCGCACGAGCCGGAGTCCGGTAGCCACTGATGAAGTCTGTTGTGTGCTCGCCGGGCGCTCGCCTGGCGGCTTGTTTCTTCACCTACTTCGCGATGTCGGGGCTGCTCGCCCCCTTCATGCCGCTGTATTTCCAGAGCCGCGGCCTGAGTGCGGCCGAGGTTGGCATGGTGATGGCCCTGGCCCAGGGGCTGCGTGTAGTGGGGTCAAATTTCTGGGGCTGGATGGCGGACCGGACTCATCCGCGCACCCGCGTCCTGCGCCTGACTGCGATTGCGATCGCCATCTCCTTTTCGGGATTTCTGCTGCCCGGCGGATTTGGCTGGATCGTGGTCGTGATGTTCTTCCTCAACCTCTTCATGACTGCCCAGATGCCGGTGGCCGAGGCGCTCGCCATGGCGCGTTTGCGCGGCGATCCTGCCGCTTACGGCCGGCTGCGGGTGTGGGGTTCGGTCGGTTACGTGATTGTGGTGGTGGGCGCCGGCCTGCTGTTCGATGCGGCGGGCATCGGCTGGGCGCCGGTGCTGGGCCTGGCGCTTGCCGCGCTGATGGTCTGGTCGGCCTATGGCGTGCGTGACGAGGTGGTGGTGGCAGCGGCCAGCCAGGGCGGACCGTCGATGCGCGAACGCCTGCGCCAGCCCGCGGTGCGCTGGTTCCTGTTGTCGGCCGCGCTGATGGTCTTTGCCCACGGTGCGTTCTATTCCTATTTTTCGCTCTACCTGGCCAAGCTCGGCTACAGCAAGTCGGTGATCGGCGCTTTCTGGATGGTCGGGGTTTTGTGCGAGATCCTGATCTTCTACGGCCAGGGGCGCCTGTTCGCACGGTTCGCTGTCTATCAGTTGTTGGGCGCGTGTTTCCTGCTCGCTGCGGTGCGTTTTCTGCTGGTGGCCGAGTTCGCCGCCTTCTGGTGGATGATCGTGTTCTCGCAGGTGTTGCACGCCGCTACCTTCGCGCTTCACCACTCGGCCTCGGTGTACCTGATCCAGCGCTGGTTCAGCGGTCGGGCGGCCTCGAGCGGACAAGCCCTGTACGTGAGCATCGCTTACGGCGTGGGTGGCACCGCCGGCGCCCTGATGGCTGCCTGGGTCTGGGCTGAGGTCGGGCCCACAGCGGCTTTCCTGCAAGCCGTAGGGGTGGCCTTGCTGGGCTGGCTGGTGTTGCGTCGAGCTCAGGCCAGTGACCCCAGTATCGCGGGACCGCACACGCTTTCTTTGAAGTCGCAGGCCTGAGTCAGCGGTCGGGTTGGACCGACTTGAGCTGCCTTTGCGCTAGGTGGGGTCGGGCAGTCCGAGACTGGCTTGGGAGGCAGGGGGCGCATGGCATACTTGTGCAACGCGGCAAGCCGGGTTATTCCCCGCGCCTAGAGTCGCCAGTGAGCCCGATGAATACGCCCAAAACGCTATACGACAAGCTCTGGAACGAGCACGTGGTGCACGTCGAGGAAGACGGCACGACCCTCCTTTACATCGACCGTCACCTGGTTCACGAAGTGACCTCGCCCCAGGCCTTCGACGGTCTGCGGCTGGCGGGCCGTCCGCTGTGGCGGGTCGGATCGGTGGTGGCTACGGCCGACCACAACACGCCGACCACGGGCTGGGAGCACGGCTACGACGGCATCACCGATCCGATTTCGCGCGAGCAGGTCACCACGCTCGACGCCAATATTCGCGAGTTCGGCGCCGCCGCTTATTTCCCCTTCCTGGACGGTCGCCAGGGCATCGTCCACGTGATGGGGCCCGAGCAAGGCGCCACGCTGCCGGGCATGACGGTGGTGTGCGGCGATTCCCACACCAGCACTCACGGTGCCTTTGGAGCTCTGGCTTTCGGCATTGGCACCTCGGAAGTCGAGCACGTCATGGCGACCCAGACGCTGCTGATGAAGAAGGCCAAATCCATGCTGGTGCGGGTCGAGGGCACGTTGCCCGCCGGCATCAGCGGCAAGGACGTGGCGCTGGCGGTGATCGGCAAGATCGGTACTGCGGGCGGCACTGGATACGCGATCGAATTCGGGGGTTCGGCCATCGCCGGGCTGTCGATGGAAGGCCGCATGACCCTCTGCAATATGGCGATCGAAGCGGGCGCTCGCGCCGGCATGGTCGCGGTCGACGACAAGACGCTCGACTACGTGCGCGGCCGGCCTTTTGCGCCGACGGCGGAGCAGTGGAATGCCGCGGTGGCGCACTGGCGCACCCTGCGCTCGGACCCCGGCGCGAGTTTTGACACCGTGGTCGAGTTGCGGGCTGAAGAGATCCTGCCGCAGGTCACCTGGGGCACCTCGCCCGAGATGGTTCTGTCCATCACCGACCGAATTCCCGATCCCGACAAGGAAAAGGACCCGGTTCGCCGCGAAGGTTACGAGCGGGCGATCAAATACATGGGCCTTGCGCCCAACACGGCGATCGAGTCGATTCCGATCGACAAGGTGTTCATCGGTTCCTGCACCAACTCGCGCATTGAAGACATCCGCGCGGCTGCCTGGGTCGTCAAGCGCCTGGGCAAGAAGGTCGCTGCCAACGTCAAGCTGGCGATGGTGGTGCCGGGCTCGGGCCTGGTGAAGGCGCAGGCCGAGCGCGAAGGCCTGCACGAGATCTTCAAAGCCGCCGGTTTCGAGTGGCGCGAGCCGGGCTGCTCGATGTGTTTGGCGATGAACGCCGACCGCCTCGAGCCCGGCGAGCGCTGCGCCTCGACCAGCAACCGCAATTTCGAAGGCCGCCAGGGTCCGGGTGGCCGCACCCATCTGGTGTCGCCGGCGATGGCTGCCGCGGCTGCGATCGAGGGGCATTTCGTCGACATTCGGAGACTCGCATGAGCAAGCGCGTGATGCTGGTGGCTCTGACCGTTTTGTGGCTCACGGGCTGCAATACCGTAGCGGGCTTTGGCAAGGATCTCGGCCGGGCCGGTGATGCAATCACCGGCGCTTCGGACAAGGCGAGGAAGTGATGGAGAAGTTCGAAATTCACCAGGGCCTGGTGGTTCCGCTCGACCGCGCCAATGTCGATACCGACGCGATCATTCCCAAGCAGTTTCTGAAGTCGATCCACCGCACCGGTTACGGGCCGAATCTGTTTGATGAGTGGCGCTATCTGGATCGCGGTGAGCCCGGGCAGGATCCGGCCGGCCGCAAGATCAACCCCGATTTCGTGCTTAACCAGCCGCGCTACGCGGGCGCCTCGGTGCTGCTGGCGCGCAAGAACTTTGGCTGCGGATCTTCCCGTGAACACGCGCCGTGGGCGCTGGTCGAATACGGCATCCGTGCCGTGATTGCACCGAGTTTTGCCGACATCTTCTACAACAACAGCCTCAAGAACGGTCTGTTGCCGATCGTTCTGCCGGAGCTCGTGATTGACCGCCTGTTCGACGAAGTGGCGGTCCACCTCGGCTGCCGCCTGACGATCGACCTGCCGCGCCAGCGCGTGGTCGAGGCGAGCGGTGTCGAGCATGAGTTCGAACTTGCGCCCTCGCGCAAGTTCTGCCTGGTCAACGGGCTCGATGACATCGGCCTGACGCTGCGGCACAAGGACTTGATTGTCGAGTTCGAGAATCGGCGCCTGGCTCAGTTCCCCTGGCTGGGTAAAGCGGCCACTTAACGCCATACGCGCCGTTCCTGGGCGGGCAGGGGCGGAGCGGAACCACTCCCGCCGAGGAAGACGATGAAGATCGCAGTCCTGCCCGGTGACGGCATCGGTCCTGAAATCATCGCCGAGGCCGTCAAGGTCCTCAAGGCGCTTGGCCGACCCTTCGAATTCGAGTTCGCCGACGTGGGCGGCGCGGCGTACGCCGCGCACGGCCACCCGCTGCCCGAGGCCACGCTGGCGTTGGCGCTGGGCGCCGACGCGGTGCTGTTCGGCGCGGTCGGCGATTGGAAATACGACACGCTGCCGCGCCATCTGCGGCCCGAGCAAGCCATTCTTGGTCTGCGCAAGGCGATGGGGCTGTTTGCCAACCTGCGCCCGGCGATCTGCTATGCGGAACTGACCGCGGCGTCGAGCTTGAAGCCTGAGCTCGTGGCCGGTCTTGACCTGCTGCTGGTGCGCGAGCTCACGGGCGACATCTACTTCGGCCAGCCGCGCGGCCGCCGCACGGCGGTCGATGGGCACTTCCCCGGTGCCGAAGAAGCGTTCGATACCATGCGCTATTCGCGCCCGGAGATCGAGCGCATCGCCCACGTCGCTTTCCAGGCCGCGATGAAGCGCGACAAGCGCGTCACCAGCGTTGACAAGGCCAACGTGCTCGAGACCTTCCAGTTCTGGAAGGACGTGGTCATCGAAGTCCACCAGCAGTATCCGGACGTCACGCTCGACCACATGTATGTCGATAACGCGGCGATGCAGCTGGTCAAGGCGCCCAAGAAGTTCGACGTGATCGTCACCGGCAATATGTTTGGCGACATTCTCTCGGACGAAGCGGCGATGTTGACCGGTTCGATCGGCATGCTGCCGTCGGCCTCGCTCAACGACAAGAAGCAGGGCTTGTACGAGCCCAGCCACGGCAGTGCGCCGGATATCGCCGGCCAGGGCGTCGCCAATCCGCTCGCGACCATCTTGTCGGCGGCGATGATGCTGCGCTACTCGCTCGATTTGGCCGACGACGCCGACCGCATTGAAGCAGCGGTGAAAAAGGTCTTGGCCGCGGGATTGCGCACCGGCGACATCTGGGCCGAGGGCTGCCAGCGCGTCGGCACGCAAGCGATGGGCGACGCCGTCGTCGCCGCGTTGTAATCAGAAGCGATCAGGGATCAACGGAGATGGGCATGCGATTGGGCTTGGTGGGTTGGCGGGGCATGGTGGGCTCCGTGTTGATGGAGCGCATGAGCGCGGAGCGCGATTTCGACCGGGTCGATACCGTTTTCTTCTCGACCAGCAACGCGGGCGGGCCGGCGCCGGCCGTGCCGCGCGCGGCGCCGGTGCTGGAAGACGCGGGCAATATCGCAGCGCTCGCCCAATGCGACGCCATCATCACGTGCCAGGGCGGCGACTGGACCAACGCGGTCTATCCCAAGCTGCGCGCCACCGGCTGGAACGGCTGGTGGATCGACGCCGCCAGCAGCCTGCGCATGGCCGATGACGCCGTGATCATCCTCGACCCGGTCAACATGGCCGTGATCCAGGACGCGATGGCGCGCGGTGTGAAGAACTACATCGGCGGCAACTGCACGGTCAGCCTGATGCTGTTGGCCCTGGACGGTCTGATCAAGGCCGATCTGGTTGACTGGGTCAGCGCAATGACCTATCAGGCCGCCAGCGGCGCGGGCGCCCCCAATATGCGCGAGCTGATCGGGCAGATGGGAGCCTTGAACGCCGCGGTCGCCACCGAACTGGCCGATCCGCGCTCGGCGATTCTCGAGATCGACCGCAAGATCACCGCCACCCTGCGCGACGGCGCCTTCCCCACCGCCAATTTTGGCGCGCCGCTCGCCGGCAGCCTGATCCCGTGGATCGACAAGGATCTGGGCAACGGCCAGAGCAAGGAAGAGTGGAAGGGCGGCGCGGAAGCCAACAAGATTCTCGGTCTGCCGGCGATGGGCGAGCCCGGTTCGATGGCGGTCGAAGGCCTGTGCGTGCGGGTGGGAGCGATGCGCTGCCATTCGCAGGCGCTCACCATCAAGTTAAAGCGTGATGTTCCGCTCGAAGAGATCGAAGAGCGGATCGCCAGCGCCAACCCCTGGGCCCGCTTCGTTCCCAATACCAGAGAGGCGAGCGTCGCCGAGCTGTCGCCGGCCAAGGTCAGCGGCACGCTGGATATCCCGATCGGCCGGATTCGCAAGCTGGCGATGGGGCCGGAGTACCTCTCGGCTTTCACCGTGGGCGACCAGCTGCTGTGGGGCGCGGCCGAGCCGCTGCGCCGCATGCTGCGAATCGTTCTCAGCCAACTCGACTGAGGCATTGCCGCGACAGCGGGAAGATCATCCTCACGCATCTGCGGTAGCGCCTGCGGTTTATCGGCGTGCTGCGTGAATGCCTGCGGATAATCGTGAAAATTGCTTAAAACCGACTCAAGAAGGACAGGGGGCGACGTGCCATCGAATCAATTCCGCCGGGTACCGGCCGCGGCAGCCATTGCGCTGGCATTTGGACTGAGCGTCGGCCTCGGGTTTTCGATGGCGTCGCCGGCCGAGGCCGCGGGTCTGGGCCGACTCAACGTGCAGTCGGCCTTGGGCCAACCGCTGCGCGCCGAGCTTGAAGTCAACTCGGTCACGCCCGACGAGGCCCCCACGCTGTCGGCCAAACTGGCGCCGCTGGCGGCCTACCGCGCGGCCAACGTCGATTTCAGCCCCGGGCTGACCGGTCTGCGTCTGACGCTCGAACAGCGCAACGGCACCTATATCGTTCGCATCAACAGCCCGCAGCCGATCAACGAGCCTTATCTCGACCTGCTGGTCGAGCTGAGCTGGGCGACCGGTCGGGTGGTTCGCGAGTACACCATCCTGCTCGATCCGCCCGCGCTGCGGCAGGCACCGGACGTGATCGCGCCCGCGACGCCACGGGGTAAGGCGCCGGCCGTCCCGGTGGCGGCAGCGCCGATGGCCGCGGTGCCCGCGCCACAGCCCGCCGCCGCCAAGCCCGCGGCGGTGGCCAAGCCGGAGGCGGCGCTCCAGACCTATACCGTCAAGCGTGGCGACACCTTGTTTGCCATTGCCGAGCGCAATCGCCGGCCCAGTGTTTCGCTCGACCAGATGCTGGTGGCGCTGTTTCATGCCAATCCCGGTGCTTTTGTCGCCGGCAACATGAACCGGATGGGGGCGGGTGCGGTGATCTCCATTCCCGGAGCGGCTGCGGCGGCTGCGGTGACACCGGCCGAAGCCTCGCGCGAAGTGCGCGCTCAGAGCGCCGACTTTGCCGCTTACCGTAGCCGTCTGGCCAAGGCGGTGGCAGCCGTTCCCGCGGTGGCGCAAGCCGCTGCGCCGGCGGCTGCGGCCAGTGGCCAGGTGAGCGCGAAAATCGAGGACAAGAGCACGGTCGCCAAAGCCGGTGGTGACCAGCTGAAGATCGCCAAGGCGCAGGACGGCAAGGGCGCTACAGCGGCGGCGGCGGCCGATGAAGTCGTGGCGCGCACACGCGAAGTCAATGAGCTCGAGTCCCGTCTGGCCCAGCTCAACAAGACCAACGACGACTTGAAGCGGGCGATCGAGCTTCAGAGCAAGGCCGGCACTCAGGCGCAGACGCAGTCTGAAGCCAAAGCGCCGGCGACTGCCGCATTGGCGCCCGAGGTAAAGAAAGCCGAGCCAGTCGCGCCCGCGCCGACCGATGCGGCCAAGCCGGCCACGCCTGCCCCGGCCTCGGAGGCCGCCCCGTCGAATGTGGCCAAGCCGGAGGCCCCCCCCCCCGTTGCCCCCGCGCCGGCCCCGGCGGAGGAAGGCCCGAGCTTCATCGGCGAATTGCTTGGCAATACCAGCACTCAGCTGGGGCTGGGCGGCATTGCCGTTCTGCTCGCCGGTCTCTTTGGCTGGAGCTCGTACCGCCGCAAGAAGGCCGAATCGAAAGCCGCTTACCGCGACAGCAATGACGGCCTGGGCGCCAACTCGCTCTTTGGCCAGACCGGTGGCCAGAGCGTTGATACGGCAGGCACGGCCAGCACTTTCAATTCGAGCTTCATGCCGGCGGCCGCACCGTTAGATGCCAACGAAGTCGACCCGGTGGCCGAGGCCGACGTCTATATCGCCTACGGCCGCGATGAGCAGGCCGAGGACATTCTCAAGGAGGCGCTGCGCCTGCAGCCCGACCGCCACGCCGCGCGCGGCAAACTGCTCGAGATTTATGCCCACCGCGGCGACAAGGCTTCGTTCAACGCCGTAGCCCAGGAGCTGCATGAACGCAGCGCCGGTATGGGCGAGGAATGGGATGCGGCGGCCAAGCTCGGTCGCACGATCGATTCGACCAATCCGCTCTACGCGGGGGCGGTCGTGACCGCCGGGCTGGCCGCGGCGCCCATCACCCAGCTTCGGATTCCGCCGGAAGAAGCGGTTTCTGCGCCGGTGGCGCAGAGCGAGCTGTCCGGCATCGTGGCGCCGACGGCGATGCCCGAGCTGGAGTCCGATTCGATCGTGCCGCTTACCTATATGGCGGGCGATTCCACGCCGCTGTCGGAACTGGCGCCGACCACCGACGGCGCTGCGCCCGACGTCGAACCGCCGGCCGAGCACGCAACGCCGATGACGGTGTTCTCGATAGCGAGCGAGAACGAGGTGGCGAGCGCGCCGGCCGCAGCGGCGGCCATCGATTTTGATTCGCTCGACTTCGACCTCGGCCCGACCCAGCAGCCGATCGCCGAAGCGATGGTCGCTACGGTGCCGCGCGAGACGCCCGACGATCTGCTTCTGGGCGTGCCGCTGCCCGAGGCCGAGCCGGAAGCCTTGCGCTTCGATCTTGACCTCGACATTCCGTCGATCCAGCCGATCGCCGCGTCGATGGCGCCCGCTTCGACGCCGGCATTGGTCGAGGTGGCTGATCTCGGTCTGTCGGATTTCGAACACGCCATGCCGCCGCTTGACCCGCAGGCCGGGCCGGTCTCGAGCCTGGCATTGGATTCGATAACCGAGATCGATCTCGATTTCGAAATGCCGTCGCAGCAGCCGGTCGGGGCGCCGTTTCGCGCCAGTGCCAGCGCCGAGCAAATCCTGGGTCAGCCGACCCACGCCGGCATCATGGGCGCTGTGCCCGATGAGTTGGCGCAGCGGATGGGTGCCGAGATCGACCAATCGACCGTGCCGCTGATCGATTTCGATCTGTCGGCGGTCAATCTGGATGCGAGCGCTGGCAAGGGTGAGGCCGAGCCGGGCAGTGCGCTGGCGCAGCAGATGTCGACCAAGCTCGATCTGGCGCGCGGCTACATCGACCTCGGTGTGCGCGATGGCGCACGCGAACTGCTCGACGAAGTGATGCGCGAAGGCACGCGCGAGCAGCGCAGCGCAGCGATCGAGCTGATCAAGCAGATCGAGGGTTGAGCCCGCGGGGTGGCGAGCCGAGCTTGCCGCCCCGTTGCTCGCTGGCATGCGGATCGCGCTGGGAATTGAATACAACGGACTGGCCTTCTACGGTTGGCAGACGCAGCCGGGCGGGCGCACGGTCCAGGACACGCTGGAAGACGCGCTGGCAGCTTTTGTCGGGCAACGCGTCGCCACCATTTGCGCCGGCCGCACGGATTCCGGTGTTCACGCCACTGGCCAGGTAGTTCACCTTGATGCTCCGGTTGACCGATCCTTGACGGCCTGGGTGCGCGGGGTCAATGCCTATCTGCCGGCGACCGTGGCGGTGCGTTGGGCGCAGGCGGTGGGCGACGATTTCAGTGCGCGCTTTTCGGCCACGGCCCGCAGTTACGAATACTGGTTGCTCAACGATCCGGTCCGCTCCCCGCTTTACGAAGGCAGGACGGGCTGGGTGTTTCGCCCGCTTGACGTGGCGGCGATGCAGACCGGCGCGCTTCATTTGCTGGGCACTCACGATTTCACCTCGTTTCGCGCCGCCGAGTGTCAGGCAGCAACGCCGATCCGCTCGCTCAGCCAGCTCGAGATCGAGGCGCGCGGCCGGCTGGTTCGGGTTCAGCTCAAGGCCAACGCCTTTCTTCACCACATGGTTCGCAACATCGTGGGGACGCTGGTTTACGTGGGCCTGGAGCGCCAGTCGCCCGAGTGGGTGGGGACGGTGCTCGCGGCGCGCAGCCGGCAGGTGGCGGCGCCGACCTTTTCGCCGGCCGGGCTGTATCTGACGGGTGTCGAGTACGATCCCGCTTTCGCTTTGCCCGCTACTGGTGGGTCTCCCTTCGCCTGATGCGAACTCGAATCAAGATTTGCGGCCTGACCCGTTCCGATGATGTGGCCGCGGCCGCGGTCGCGGGCGCCGATGCCGTCGGATTTGTCTGTTACCTCAAGAGCCCCCGCTTTGTCGGGCCGGAGCGTTTGCCCGAGCTGGCGCGCGCCGTGCCGCCGCTGGTGACGCCGGTGCTCTTGTTCGTCAACGCGGCGCCGGCTGAGGTTCGTGCGGCGCTGGAACTCGTTCCCCATGCGCTGCTGCAATTCCACGGCGATGAGCCTGAGGTCTGGTGCGCGCAGTTTCAACGCCCTTGGTTGCGCGCCGTCAGAATGGCCGAAGGGGTCGATTTGCTAGACTGCGAACGCTGTTTTCCCTCGGCAGCGGGGCTTCTGGCCGATGCTCCCTCGGCCGGGTTTGGCGGCAGTGGCGAGAGTTTTGACTGGTCACGCCTGCCGGTGCGCCGTTCGCGGCCGCTGATTCTGGCCGGCGGACTCAACGCTGACAATGTCGGCGCAGCGATCACCCAAGTGCGGCCGTGGGCGGTCGATGTCAGCAGCGGCGTTGAATCCGCGCCCGGCATCAAGGACGCTCGCCGCATCCATGAATTCATCGCCGCGGTGCGCGCGGCCGACGACACGCAGAGTTCCTCATGAAGCCTTACGACCTCCCCGACGCGCGTGGCCATTTCGGCCCCTACGGCGGCACTTTCGTGTCTGAAACGCTGATGCACGCGCTCTCCGAGCTGCGCGAGGCCTACGCGCATTACAGCCGTGACCCGGAGTTCATTGCCGAGTTCCAGCGCGAGCTCAAGCACTACGTGGGCCGGCCCAGCCCGATCTACCACGCCAAGCGCTGGTCGGACATGCTGGGCGGCGCGCAGATCTACTTGAAGCGCGAGGACTTGAACCACACCGGCGCGCACAAGGTGAACAACACCATCGGCCAGGCCTTGCTGGCCCGCCGCATGGGCAAGCAGCGCGTGATTGCTGAAACCGGCGCCGGTCAGCACGGTGTGGCGAGCGCCACCGTGGCGGCGCGCTACGGCATGGACTGCGTGGTGTACATGGGATCGGAAGACGTGGGCCGGCAGTCGGCCAACGTCTATCGCATGAAGCTGCTGGGCGCGACGGTGGTGCCAGTGGAGTCGGGCAGCCGCACGCTCAAGGACGCCCTGAACGAGGCCATGCGCGACTGGGTCACCAACGTCGAGAACACGTTCTACATCATCGGCACCGTGGCCGGCCCGCATCCCTATCCGATGATGGTGCGTGACTTCAACTCGGTGGTCGGCAAGGAATGCCTGTGGCAGATGCCCGAGATGCTCGGTCGTCAGCCCGACTATGTGATTGCCTGTGTCGGCGGCGGCAGCAATGCGATGGGCATTTTCTACGACTACATCTCGCATGAATCCGTGAAGTTGGTCGGGGTCGAGGCCGCCGGTGACGGGCTCGACACCCAACGCCATTCGGCCAGCCTGCAGCTGGGCAGCCCGGGCATTCTGCACGGCAACCGCACCTATCTGCTGCAGGACGAAAACGGCCAGATCACCGAGACCCATTCGGTGTCGGCCGGCCTCGATTACCCCGGCGTTGGCCCCGAACACGCCTGGCTCAAGGACAGCGGCCGCGCTCAATACGTTGGCGCAACCGACGACGAGGCGCTCAAGGCCTTCCATGATCTGTGCCGCATCGAAGGCATCATTCCCGCGCTCGAGTCCAGCCATGCGATTGCTTACGCGGCTCGCATCGCCCCCACGTTGCCGCGCGATCAGGTTTTGCTGGTCAATCTGTCGGGCCGGGGTGACAAGGACATCCACACCGTGGCTGAAAAGAGCGGAATGGATTTCTTCTGCCGCGCCTCGTGCCGCGAAGCCCACGTTGCAACCAAGAAGGTGATCTGATGTCGCGCATCGCCGCGCGCTTTGCGCAACTCCAGACCGACGGCCGCACCGGCCTGATTCCGTATGTCTGTGCCGGCGACCCGAGCGCCGCTCTCACCGTGCCTCTGATGCACGCGCTGGCGCGTTCCGGAGCCGATGTGATCGAGCTCGGCGTGCCGTTTTCCGACCCGATGGCGGACGGCCCGGTGATCCAGCGCGCGACCGAGCGAGCGATTCGCAACGGCGTCGGTCTGCGCCAGGTGCTGGCCATGGTCGAGGAATTCCGCCGTACCGACGCCGACACGCCGGTGGTCTTGATGGGTTACGCCAACCCGATCGAGCACCTGGGGATCGAGCGCTTTGTGAGCGAAGCCCAGCGGGTTGGAGTCGATGGCGTGCTGGTGGTCGACTATCCGCCCGAGGAGTGCGAAGTCTTTGCCGCGCTGATGAAGGCCGCCGGCATCGACCCGATCTTCCTGCTCGCGCCGACCTCGACCGACGAGCGGATTGAAGCCGTGGCTCGTCACGCGGCCGGTTATCTTTATTACGTGAGCCTCAAGGGCATCACGGGCGCGGCCACACTGGATGTCGCCAGCGTGGCGGCCAAGCTGCCGCTGATTCAGGCTCACACCACGGTGCCGGTGGGCGTGGGTTTTGGCATCCGTGACGCGGCCAGTGCCTGCGCGGTGGCTCAGGTTGCCGACGCGGTGGTGATCGGCAGCCGGCTGATTCAAGAACTCGAAAATAATCCGCACGAGGGCGGCGTGGAAAAAGTGCAGCAACTGCTGCAAGCGATCCGCACCGCGCTCGATGCGCGAATCAAGATCAAGGAGACCGCATGAGTTGGATCGAGAAGATTCTTCCGCCACGCATCAAGCGTGCGGAGGGCAGCTCGCGCAAGAGCATCCCCGAAGGTGTCTGGACCAAGTGCCCGAGCTGCGAGGCCGTGCTGTACGCCGCCGAGCTCGAACGCAGCCAGAACGTCTGCCCCAAGTGCGGGCACCACATGCGGATTCGCGCGCGGGCCCGGCTCGATGGCTTGCTCGACGCCGGCGGCCGCTATGAGATCGGGCAAGAGATCCTGCCGATCGACGCACTCAAGTTCAAAGACAGCAAGAAATACCCCGATCGCCTGCAGACCGCGATGGCCGATACCGGCGAAACCGATGCACTGATCGTCATCGGCGGCTCGATCCGTTCGCTGCCGGTGGTGGCGGCGGCGTTCGAGTTCGAATTCATGGGCGGCTCGATGGGTTCGGTGGTGGGTGAACGCTTTGCCCGCGGAGTTCAGGCGGCGCTCGAACAGAAGGTTCCCTTTGTCTGCTTTACCGCCACCGGCGGCGCGCGCATGCAGGAAGGCCTGTTGTCGCTGATGCAGATGGCCAAGACCACCTCGATGATTGCGCAACTGGCCCAAGCCAAGCTGCCCTTTATCTCGGTGCTGTGCGACCCGACCATGGGCGGTGTTTCGGCCAGCTTTGCCTTCATGGGCGACGTGGTGATCGCCGAGCCCAAGGCCTTGATCGGCTTTGCCGGGCCGCGCGTGATCGAGCAGACCGTGCGCGAGACGTTGCCCGAGGGGTTTCAGCGCGCCGAGTTTCTGGTGGGGAAGGGCGCGGTCGACATGATCGTTGACCGCCGTGAAATGCGCGACGAAATCGCCCAGCTGCTGGCGCTGTTGCTCAAGCAGCCGAGCGACGCGCTGGCCTGAGCGGCGCCCGGTCGTTTCAATCCGTGAACCAATGAGCAGCCGCCCACGGGCGGCTGTTTTGATGATGCAAGAACTCAAAACGCTAGACGCCTGGCTGGCGCATATCGAAAGCCTGCACGCCAAGCCGATCGACATGGGATTGGCGCGGATGCACGAGCTGGTCAAGCGGCTCGACATCCGGTTCGAATGCCCGGTCTTCGTGGTCGGCGGCACCAATGGCAAGGGCTCGACCTGCTCGATGCTCGAGGCGATCCTGCGCTCGGCCGGCTACCGCGTCGGCCTGCACACCTCGCCGCACCTGCTGCGGTTCAACGAGCGCGCTCGCCTTGATGGCGCGCAAGCGAGCGATGAGCAGCTGATCGAGCAGTTCGCGGCGGTGGAAGCCGCGCGCGGCGACATCACGCTCTCCTACTTCGAATTCACCGCGCTGGCGATCCTGCGCTTGTTCCAGACCGCCCGGCTCGATGCCGTGGTGCTCGAGATCGGCCTGGGCGGGCGGCTCGACGCGATCAACGTGATCGACGCTGACGTTGCCATCATCACCTCGGTCGACCTCGATCACGTCGACTACCTCGGTCATACGCGCGAGGCGATCGGGCTCGAGAAGGCCCATATCTACCGCACCGGCCGCCCGGCGATCTGCGCTGACCCCCAGCCGCCGCAGTCGTTGATTGATTACGCGCGAGAGGTCGACGCCGACCTCTGGCTGTTCGGCCGCGACTTCAACTATTCGGGTGACAAGCAGCAGTGGGCTTACGGTGGCCGCTCGCAGCGGCGCGCGGCCCTGCCTTACCCGGCGCTGCGCGGCGCCAACCAGTTGCTCAACGCTGCGGGCGCCATTGCCGCGCTCGAGGCGATCGGAGCGCGCCTGCCGGTTTCGCAAGCGGCAGTGCGCGAAGGCCTGCTGCGAGTCGAGATTCCCGGCCGGTTTCAGATCCTTCCCGGCCAGCCGGCGATCATTCTGGATGTCGCCCACAACCCGCACGCGGCGGCCGTTCTCGCGCAAAACCTTGATGCGATGGCTTATCACCCCAGCACCCATGCTGTTTTCGGCATGCTGGCCGACAAGGACATCGCCGCCGTGGTGGGCAAGATCGGTGCCCGGGTCGATCACTGGCATGTCGCCAGTCTGCCGGGTCCGCGCGGCACCAGCGCCAGCCAGCTGAGCGAGATTCTGCGCGCGGCGGGGGTTTCGCCGGCTGCGATCACTTCCTACGCCGATGTCGAATCCGCTCTGGTGGCGGCGCAAGTCGCAGTCGAGCCCGCTGATAGAATCGTGGTCTTCGGATCATTCCTCACCGTGGCCGCTGCCATGCAGGCGCTTGCCCTGCAACGCGCGCAGCGGCGCGATCAGACTTGAAGGCGGGAGCATCAATGGGGTTGGCTTTCTGGCGTCGGAACAAGAGCGTGGCCGACGCTGCTGCGGCAGCCCCCGGCGACGATGACGAGCGCCCGGATCCGGCCGCTGCGGCCCGCGTCAAGGCGCGGCGCCGGCTGATCGGTGCCGCGGCCTTGTTGTTGGCGGTGGTGATCGTCGCGCCACTGCTGCTCGACTCCGAACCCAAGGCCGTTCCCGACAACATTCCGATTGAAATTCCGTCGGAAAAGACGCGCTTCAATCCCAAGCTGGCTTTGCCGCCAGTGCCTGCGGCCGAGAGCGTTGCGCTGGCGCCGCCGCCGGATCAGTCGCCCTCGGAAGCCAAGGCCGAAGCCGCGGTGGCTGCCAAGTCCGAGTCCAAGAAAATCGTCGAAAAGCCGCTGGAGAAATTGACCGAGAAATCGGTTGATAAGCCCGTCACCAAACCGCCTCGTTTTGTGGTGCAGGTGTCGGCCTCGGCCAACGAATCGTCGGCGCGGGAACTGGCCGATAAGCTCAAGAAGAGTGGCCTGGCGAGCTATGTCGAGAAGATCGAACTCAAAGATGGCACTCGCTGGCGCGTTCGGCTTGGGCCCTATCCGTCGCGCGAGGCGGCCGATGCGGCACGGGCCAAGCTGGGTCTGTTGGGCGTCAGAAGCTCCAACGTGATCGCGCTCTGACGTGAACGAAATTGACTGGTTCATCGTGGGCCTGGTGGCCCTGTCAACGCTAGTCGGCCTGGGGCGCGGCATGGTGCGCGAATTGCTCGCGTTGGCGGGCTGGGCGGTGGCGGTGTTCCTGGCCCTTCATTTCGCAGCGCCGGTGGGCGAGTGGTTGCCAATCGAGTCGCTCGGGCCGCTGGTGCGAACCCTGATCGCGGCTGTGCTGATCGTGATGGCCAGCCTGCTCGGCGCGGCCGTGGTGGGCGCCCTGCTGCGATCCCTGATGGTCGCCGCCAAGCTGTCGATGGAAGATCGCGTCCTTGGCGGAGTTTTCGGATTGGTGCGCGGCGTCGTTGTGATCGCCGCGCTCGTTTTTTTTGCAGGGCTCAGCAGCGCGCCCGCGCAAGGCTGGTGGCATGACTCGATCGTGTTGCCCCGGGTGGAGGCTGGTGTCCAGTGGATCCTGCCCTGGCTGCCCGAGCCGATCGCGCGGTTGCAATCCCGCGGCGCCTGAGCTTCAAACTGGAGAAACCCTATGTGCGGCATCGTAGGCCTGGCTTCGACCGGCCCCGTCAATCAGCTTCTTTACGACGCCCTTCTGCTGTTGCAGCACCGCGGTCAGGATGCCGCCGGCATCGCGACGGCCAATGGCCGGACCTTCCACATGCATAAGGCGATGGGCCTGGTGCGTGACGTGTTTCGCACCCGCAACATGCGGTCCTTGCCGGGCAATAGCGGCATCGGCCAGGTGCGTTACCCGACGCAAGGCTCGGCGACCAACATGGAAGAGGCGCAGCCCTTCTATGTCAACGCGCCCTTCGGCCTGATCCTGGTCCACAACGGCAATCTCACCAATGCGCCGGCGCTCAAGGAAGAGTTGTTCCGCATCGACCGCCGCCACATCAACACCAATTCCGATTCCGAGGTCTTGCTCAACGTGCTGGCGCACGAGCTGCAACTGGCCGCCGCCGGCGGCACCCTGGACGGGGCGGCGATCTTCCGCGCCGTCGCCGGCGTGCATCGTCGTGTGCGCGGTTCGTATTCGGTGGTGGCGCAGATCGCCGGTTACGGCATGCTGGCCTTCCGCGATCCCTTTGGCATCCGGCCGCTGTGCCTGGGCATGAACGAGACGGCCGCTGGCACCGATTATCTGGTGGCATCGGAATCGGTGGCGCTTGAAGGTCTGGGTTTCCGCTTCGTGCGCGATGTCGAACCGGGCGAGGCGATCTTTGTTGACCTCGAAGGCCGTTTTGCGAGTCGTCAATGTGCCGAGAAATCGACGCTCAATCCCTGCGCTTTCGAGTTCGTTTACCTGGCTCGTCCCGACTCGATCATCGACGGCGTGTCGGTCTACGACGCCCGCTTGCGTCTGGGCGAGTACCTCGCTGAGCAAGTCCAGGCCCAGATTCCAGTTGACGATATCGACGTCGTGATCCCGATTCCGGATTCGGCCCGGCCGGCGGCGATGCAGCTCGCGCGCAAGCTCGGTCTGGAGTACCGCGAGGGCTTCATCAAGAACCGCTACGTCGGTCGCACCTTCATCATGCCGGGGCAGGCGGTGCGCAAGAAAACAGTGCGCCAGAAGTTGAACGCGATGGGTGTCGAGTTCAAGGGCAAGAACGTGCTGCTGGTCGACGACTCGATCGTGCGCGGCACCACGATTTCGGAGATCGTCCGCATGGCGCGCGACGCGGGCGCCAACAGGGTCTACGTGGCCTCGGCCGCGCCCCCGGTACGCTTTCCCAATGTCTACGGCATCGACATGCCGACCTCGGCCGAGTTGATCGCCGGCAACGGCCGTTCGATCGAGGCGATTCGCCAGGAGATCGGCGCTGACGCTCTGATCTACCAGCGGGTTGAAGACCTCAAAGCGGCCTTGCGCGACATGAACCCGGCGATCGAGCGCTTCGAAGCCTCCTGTTTCGACGGCGACTACGTCACGGGCGACATCACGCCGGAGTACCTGGCGCGGATCGAGTCCGAGCGCAAGCATTCGGATGCACCTGACGATATGCAGCGCTCGCAGCTGGCGCTGGGGATCGAATCCGCCGAAGCCTGAACTTGACCGCATGCTGGGGACACCCCTAGCATGCAGTTCTTGCGCCGATTTGCACTCTGCTTGCGGGCGCGTAACAAATGCGGCTAAAGCGAGTTCAAGCGCATGCTTGCAACCCGCCTCCGCTGGCGGGTTTTTTATGGCTGACGACTTCGATTTCGACACCCTGGCGGTTCGTGCCGGCACGCTTCGTACCGAGTTCGGCGAACACAGCGAAGCGCTGTTTCTGACTTCCAGCTTCACCTTCCAATCCGCGGCCCAGGCAGCCGCCCGATTCGCCAATGCCGACGAGGGCTATACCTACTCGCGCGTCGGCAATCCCACGGTGCGGATGTTCGAGTCGCGCCTGGCGGCGCTCGAAGGCGCCGAGGACGCGCTTGCGACAGCCACCGGCATGGCGGCCATTTTCACCGCGGTCACCGCCGTATTGCGGGCGGGCGATCACGCGATCTGCGCGGCCAACGCCTTTGGCGCGACAGTGCAGCTCTTTACCAATCTGCTGCCGCGCTTCGGAATCGAGGTGAGTTTTGTCGAAGACACGGCGATCGACGCGTGGCGCGCGCTGGTTCGCCCCAACACGCGTTTGCTGTTCGCCGAGACGCCGTCGAATCCGCTCACCGCGCTGGTCGACATCGCGGCCCTGTCGGCGCTGGGTCGGGACATCGGTGCGGTGAGCGTGATCGACAACTGCTTTTGCTCACCGGTGGCGCAGCAACCGCTGGCGCTGGGTGCCGACGTGGTGGTGCACTCGGCCACCAAGTACCTCGATGGCCAGGGGCGAGTGCTGGGGGGGGCGGTTGTGGGATCGCGCGCTTTCATCCGCGACCAGGCCTTGCCGATCCTGCGCACCGCCGGCATGAGCCTGTCGCCCTTCAATGCCTGGGTCTTGTTGAAAGGTCTCGAAACCTTGCCGCTGCGCATGCGCGCACAGAGCGAAAACGCGCTGGCGATTGCGCGCTGGCTCGAGGCGCATCCGGCGATTGCCAGGGTTCACTTTCCGGGCCTGCCTTCGCACCCGCAGTACGAACTGGCGCAGCGCCAGCAGCAACTGCCGGGTGCGATCGTGTGTTTCGAGTTGGCCGGCAGCGGCGATGCCGAGTGGCGCGAGCGCGCCTGGAGCCTGATTGACCGTGTGCGCTTGATGTCGATCACCGCCAACCTGGGCGATACCCGCAGCACCATCACGCACCCGGCGACCACCACGCACGGCCGACTGACGCCCGCAGCGCGGGCCCGAGCCGGCGTGGGCGAAGGCCTGATCCGCATGTCGGTAGGACTGGAGTCGCCGCGCGATTTGATGGGCGATCTTGAGCAAGCGCTGGCCATGGCTTAATTGCTTTACCTCAACTTGAGCGCCAGCGGTGTTGGATCGACGACAAGAGCGAACAAGTTAATTTTCCGCTTCGGCGTCAGAATTCGATCTATTCGGGATAACCCATGAGCGGCGCCTGCCGCGGATGCCGTTTGAATCACGCCACGCGCTGCGGTGCGTGACGAGATTGCACTGATGATGCGAAGGGGCGGGACGATGGAAAAGAGCTTCGGTAGGGCGGCTGGCGTGCTGGCTTTCTCTCTGGTGACACTGCTGGTGACAGGCGGTTGCGGCAAGAAAGACGCCGGTCCGGCCGAGCGCCCTCCAACTCCAGTGACGACGGTGATGGTGCAGGCTCGCGATGTCCCGGTCGACTTTGAATACGTTGCTCAGACCGAAAGTTCACGCCAGGTCAACATTCAGGCACGGGTGACCGGCTTTCTCGATAAGCGCGTCTACACCGAGGGCGGTCTGGTGCGAGAAGGGCAGACCCTTTTCGTGATGGACCAGAAGCCGTTCAAGACCCAGGTCGATCAGGCTCAGGCCGCACTGGCGTCGAACCAGGCGGCGCACGCCACCGCGCGCGCCAACCTGGATCGAATCAAGCCGCTGACCCAGCTCAACGCCTTGTCGCAGAAAGATCTCGACGATGCCACCGGCACCTATCTCACCACCCAGGCACAAGTCGAACAGGCCAAGGCTCAGCTTGAAACGGCCAAGCTCAATCTCTCCTACGCCACGATCACCACGCCAGTCACCGGCCTGGCCGGCTCGGCACAGCAAGCCGACGGCACCTATATCAACCCGAGTAACAGTCTGCTCACCACGGTGTACGTGTTGTCGCCGATGTGGGTGAATTTCAGCATTTCCGAAAACGAGAACCAGTCGCTGACGGATCAGGTCAAGCAAGGGCGGCTGCGGGTTCCGAAGGATGACAAGTACGAGATCGAGGTTCTGCTGGTCGATGGCACGCCGTTCGCCCATACCGGCCGGATCACTTTTGCCGCGCCCAATTTCGACCCGCAGACCGGAACGTTTCAGGTGCGGGCCAGTGTCAACAATCCGGATGGTCATCTGCGTCCCAACCAGTTCGTGCGCGTGAAGATGAAGGGCGCGGTACGGCCCAACGCGATCCTGGTGCCGCAGCGCGCCGTGCAGCAGGGCGCCAAGAGCCACTTCGTGTGGGTCGTCAAAGACGGCAAGGCCGAGTACCGGCCGGTTCAGGTGGGGTCGTGGTACGGCGATGACTGGTTCATCACCACGGGCTTGCAAGCGGGTGAGGAAGTGGTGGTCGATGGTGTGATGACTCTTGCGCCTGGCGCGGCGGTCAGCCCCAAACCGATGGCCGCTGCGGTCCCGGCCGGTGCTACGAAAGCGGTGCTAGCCCCGGCCGCCGCAGCGCCAGCAGGACCCGCCGCCACTGCAGCAGCACCCGCCGCTGCGGTGGCGCCGCCGCCGGTCCAGGTTGTGACTTTCGCGAGCGGAGCAGCCGCGGTCGAACCGGCCGCCAGGACCGCGCTCGCGAGCCTCGCGACGCAAGTCAAGAGCGGGAACCAGGATCTCGAGTTGAGTGGATTTGTCGATTCTCGCGGCAAGCCCGCAGCCAACCAGGATCTGGCCAAACGGCGTGCGCGCGCCGTGCGCGATGTGCTCGAGGACGCCGGCCTGCCGTCAAACCGGATTCGTCTGATCAAGCCGGTGGCGGTCGTCGGGGGTGACGACGCCGCGGCCCGCCGGGTCGAGATTCGCATCGTCGCCGCAGCGGCCAAGTAGGCGGGGGGCGCCATGTTCTCCAAGTTCTTTATCGAGCGGCCGATCTTTGCCATTGTTGTCTCGATCGTGATCTGCCTGGCCGGTCTGGTGGCTTTGTTGTCGCTGCCGATCGAGCAATACCCGAACATGAGTCCGGTCCAGGTCACGGTCAGCGCCAGCTATCCGGGCGCTGATTCCAAGACCGTGGCCGAGTCGGTGGCGGCGCCGATCGAAGCGCAGATCAATGGCGTCGACAACATGCTCTACATGACCTCGAGCAGTTCGTCGAACGGTCAGATGTCGATCACGGTGTACTTCTCGCTCAATACCGATCCCGACATTGCCCAGGTGCAGGTGCAGAACCGCGTCAACATCGCCTTGCCGCAATTGCCGGCGGCGGTGACGCAAAACGGTCTGCAAGTGGAAAAGAAGTCCTCATCGATCCTGATGATCGTGGGGGTCTACGGCAAGGGCGAACGTTATAGCTCGGACTACATCGCCAATTACGCCAACGTCTATGTGCTCGACGCCTTAAAGCGTGTGCCGGGCGCGGGTCAGGCCTCGATTCTGGGGGTGGCCGACCAGGCGATGCGGATCTGGATGAATCCGGACCGGATGGCTTCGCTCAAGGTGACAACCGGCGATATCCAGAACGCGGTCGGCAGCCAGAACAAGCTGTTTTCGGCCGGCCAGCTCGGCCAGAATCCCACTGGAAGTCCGGTGCAGCAGACTTTCCCGGTGGTGACTCAGGAGCCGTTTACCGAGCCGCGTCAGTACGAAAGCATCATCCTGCGAGCGAGCCAGGACGGCAGCGCGATCGTTCGTCTCAAGGACGTCGCCCAGGTCAACGTCGGGCTGCAGTCCTATCTCACGGATGCCACGCTCAATGGCACGCCCGCGACCTTCATTGCGATCTACTCGCAGCCGGGCGCCAATGCGCTTGATGTCTCGAAGGCGATTCGCAAGTCGCTCGTCGACATGAAGGGCAATTTCCCGGAAGGGATGGAGTATGCGATCGCGCTCGATACCACCGACTTCGTCCGGATTTCGATCGACGAAGTGATCAAGACCTTGTTCGAGGCGGTCTTGCTGGTGATCGCGGTGATCTACCTGTTTTTGCAGAATTTCCGCGCGACCTTGATCGCGGTGACCGCGATCTTCGTGGCCTTGCTTGGCACGTTTGTCGGCATGTACGCGCTGGGCTTCTCGATCAACCTGCTCACGCTGTTTGGCATGGTGCTGGCGATCGGTCTGGTGGTCGATGACGCGATCGTGGTGGTGGAGAACGTCGAACGCAACATGGCCGATGGGGTGATGTCGGCCAAAGACGCCACCATCAAGGCGATGAACGAGGTCACGGGGCCCGTGGTGGCCGTGGTTCTGGTGCTGGCGGCGGTCTTTATTCCCGCCGCCTTCCTGCCCGGCACCACGGGGCAGCTCTACAAGCAGTTCGCGATCACGATCGCGATCTCGGTGGCGATCTCGGGTTTTGTGGCGCTGACGCTCACGCCCGCGCTGTCGGGCTCGATGCTCAAGCATGTGACGCCGCCGCAAAAGGGCTTCTTCTTCCGCTTCAACCGCTGGTTTGCCAACGTCACCAAGTCTTACGGTCGTGCGGTGCACTGGGTGATCAAGCGGGTCTTCATCTCCTTTGCCTTGCTCGCCGTGATGATGGTGGCGATCCTCTACCTGTTCAAAGCCTTGCCGACGAGTTTTGTTCCGGCCGAAGACCAGGGCTATCTGCTCGCCGCCGTGATCATGCCGGACGCTGCCAGTCTTGACCGGACCAAGGTCGTGATGGACAAGGTCAATGCGATCGCCGAGAAAAATCCGGCGATGGAATTCCGCACGGAAATTGCCGGCTTCTCTCTGCTCGATAACGGCTTCAAATCCAATGCAGGCACGTTCTTCTTTGTCTTGAAGCCCTTCGAGGAGCGCTACAAGGACGCCGCCACGGCCAAGGAACAGAACGCCCGTGCTGTTCTGATGAACATTGGCATGCAGGCGCGGGCGATCGAACAGGGCCTGGTGATTCCGATCGCCCCGCCGGCGATCCCCGGGCTTGGCACTACCGGCGGTTTCGAGTTCTGGGTTCAGGACACCGGCAACGGCACGCCGCAGCAACTTCAGGAAGTGGTGCAAGGCTTTCTCGCCAAGGCTCGCGCGCGCGGCGAACTCGCGGGCTTGACCAGCACCTACCGCGCCAGTTCGCAGCAACTGCGGGTCGATGTTGATCGCGACAAGGCCACGCTGCTGGGCGTCAATGTCGCTGATGTCTACGGCACGCTGCAGGCGCAGTTCGGCTCGGCGATTGTCAGCCAGTTCAACCAGTTCTCCCGCGTCTGGTATGTGGTGTTGCAGTCGGAACCGCAGTTCCGCATCCGGCCCGATGACATCACTCGGCTCTACACCCGCTCGGCCTCGGGGCAGATGATTCCGCTCTCCGCGCTGGTTACGACGCATTACGTGACCGGTCCCGATCTGGTGCCGCACTTCAACGGCTTTCCAGCCGCTCAGATCACCGGCGGCGCTGCGCCTGGTTATTCGTCCGGTCAGGCGATCGAGGTGATGGAAGTCGTGGCCAAGGAGGCCTTGCCCGCGGGTTATACCTTCGCCTGGTCGGGGCTGGCCTACGAGGAAAAACAATCCGGCAGCACCTCGGCGATCGCCTTCGCTTTCGGTCTATTGCTGGTGTTTCTGATCCTGGCGGCGCAGTACGAGAGCTGGTCCTTGCCGGGGTCGGTGGTCTCCGCCGTGCCCTTCGGCATCATCGGCGCCTTGCTTGCAACTTGGATGCGCGGGCTCGATAACGACGTCTATTTCCAGATCGGTCTGCTGGTGTTGGTGGGCTTGGCGGCGAAGAACGCGATTCTGATCGTCGAGTTCGCTGTCGATCTTCACAAAAAGGAAGGCAAGGACTTGGTCGAAGCGGCGGTCGAGGCGGGCGAGCTGCGCCTGCGGCCGATCATCATGACCTCGCTGGCGTTTATCGCGGGGGTGATTCCGTTGGCGATCGCCAGCGGGGCCGGGGCCAACTCAAGGCATTCGATCGGAACCGGCATCATCGGCGGCATGATCGGCGCTTCGACTTTGGCGTTGCTCTTCGTTCCCTTGTTCTTTGTGTTGTTCGAGCGGTTGGCCGGGCGCAAGTCGACATCCAAGCCGCTGACGCCGGCGGCGGCACCCGCTGCCAAGGAGAGCGTGTGATGACGCGCCTGACTCTGATGGCTTGCGCGCTGGCTTTGGCCGGTTGTGCGTTAGGCCCCGATTACCGACGGCCAGACCTGGACGTTCCCGCGGTCTACCGCAGTGCGGATTCGGGCGGTGCGGTCGCAGCGCTTGACTCTCAATGGTGGAAGCAGTTCGGCGATCCGGCGCTTGACGCTCTGGTGGTCGAGGCGGTGGCCAACAACCGCAATCTTCAAGTGGCGGTGGCCAATGTCGAACGTGCGGCGGGGGCCTTGACCCAGACTCGCTCGGCGCTGTTTCCTCAACTCAACTATTCGGCGCAGGGCGAGAAAGCGCGCGCCAGCGAGCGCGGTGCAAGCCCCTTGCCGTCGGTGATTCCCAACCCTTCGACCAGCTACCAGGCGGTGGCGGCGGCGAGTTGGGAGCTCGACCTCTGGGGCAAGATCCGTCGCCAGACCGAGGCCGCGCAAGCCTCGTTGCTGGCGACCGAGGAGGCGCGCCGGGGTGTGGTTTTATCACTGGTATCGAGCGTCGTGAGCACGTATATCCAACTGCTCTCGCTCGACGAGCAGCTCGAGATTGCACGCCGAACCACGCAGACCTACGACGAGTCGCTCAAGCTCTTCGAGCTGCAGTTCAAGTACGGCGTGGTCTCGCAAATCAACGTCGCTCAGGCTCGCTCGCAGTACGAGGGCGCGCAGGCCTCGATCCCGCAACTGCGCTTGCAGATCACCCAGACCGAAAACGCGCTGTCCATTTTGTTGGGCCGCAACCCGGCGCCGGTGGCTCGCTCCAAGACGCTCTCGCAGCTGTCAATGCCGACGGTTCCCGGCGACTTGCCTTCGCAACTCTTGACGCGGCGCCCTGACGTTTTGGCCGCCGAGCAGCAGTTGGTCGCGGCCAATGCCCAGATCGGCGCGGCGCGAGCGCTGTACTTCCCGTCGATCTCGCTCACCGGCGCCTTGGGCGGAGCCAGCGCTGACCTGTCGGATCTCTTCAAGGGGCCGGCCCGGGTCTGGAACTACGCAGGGTCGATCACCGGTCCGATCTTCAATGCGGGTGCCATCTCGGGTCAGGTGCAGCAGGCCGAGGCCGGCCAGAAAGCTGCGCTGGCCAGTTATGAATCGGCGGTCCAGAGCGCGTTTGCCGATGTCGACAACTCGCTCGCGGCGCGTCTGCGGGTGGGCGAACAGATGGCGGCACAAGGGCGCCTGGTCGACGCGCTGCGCGATTACTCGCGCCTGGCCCGTCTGCAGTATGGCGCCGGCTACGCGCCGTACTACGCGGTCCTGCAGGCCGAGCAGTCGCTGTTTCCGCAAGAGCTCAGTTATGCCGGCACCCGAGCGTCCAGCCTGATCGCCGTGGTCAACCTCTACAAGGCCATGGGCGGGGGCTGGATCGAGCAGGCTGCGGCCTTGAGCTTGAGTTCGAAGCAGCCTTGAGCGCAGCAGAGCCGTGGTCGGCGGCTGGGCAGCCAGGCGCGGTTGGCCGGGTGAGGGCTCTTGTGCGCCTGGCTTTGACGTGGGCCTTGCGCTCGTATGGCGTGTGACAACTCGCGCGATTGACCGCCGGCTTGATGGACCGGTTCGCAACGCCGGCGCCCACTTCAAGCCACGGCGCTTCGGGCGCGCGGGTATCGGCGGACTGGGCTGAGCGACACTGCCGGCACTGCCACTGCTGTGAGCGGTGGCGGGTGGCCCAACGCAGGAGCTCGCCATGGACGACAACGCCCGTCGCATCTTCATCAAGCAAGGCATCGCCGCCGCTACGGCGATCACGGTAGGCATCCCGGTCAGCGAAGACGCGGTCGCTCAAGCCAAGAGTGCTGACGCTGGCATTCAGTGGGACAAAGGGGTGTGCCGCTTCTGCGGCACCGGCTGCGGGATCCAGATCGGCACCCAGGCGGGCCGCATCGTCGCCACCAAGGGCGATCCGGATGCGCCCGTCAATCGCGGTCTCAACTGCATCAAGGGTTATTTCAACAGCAAGATTCCCTATGGGGCCGATCGCCTGACCCAGCCGCTGATGCGGATGAAGGACGGCAAGTTCGACAAGAACGGCCAGTTCTATCCCGTCAGCTGGAAGGTGGCGATCGACGAGATGGAGCGCCAGTTTCGCAAGACCTACGCCGAGCTCGGGCCGACCGGGGTGTCGATCATCGGCAGCGGCCAATACACGATCCAGGAAGGTTATGCCGCGGCCAAGCTGATGAAGGCGGGCTTTCGCTCGAACAACATCGACCCCAATGCGCGCCTGTGCATGGCGAGCGCGGTGGCGGCCTTCATGCAGGTCTTTGGCATCGATGAGCCGGCCAATCTCTACGGCGATATCGAGCTGGCCGATCTGATCGTGCTGTGGGGCGCCAACATGGCCGAGGCGCATCCGGTGCTGTGGTCTCGCATCACCGACCGCAAGCTCACCGCCAAGGCGATGCAGATCGTCAACATCACGACTTACGGCAACATGAGCTCGGGCCTCGCCGACCTCGAGATCATCATGAAGCCCAACGCCGATCTGGCGATCCAGAACTTCATTGCGCGCGAGATCGTCAAGCGCGGTCTGGTCAATCAGGCCTTCATCGACAAGCACTGCATTTTCGCCACGGGGCCAACCGATATCGGCTATGGCATGCGCGGCGACGACAAGGCCGCCTACCCGGCCGAGAAAGACGTTCTGCTGCGCGAACTCGAGGTCACGCTCGACAAGTACGAGGCGATCGGCCAGCGCCGCCAGGCGGGTGACAAGGTGGCGCAGAAAAACCGCGGCGCAGGTGCCGGCCGGATGTGGCAGATCAGCTTCGAGGAATTCAAGCGCGGGCTTGAACCCTACACGCTCGAGTTCGTGGCCGAACTTGCCAAGGGCGACCCCGACGAGCCCTTCGACGATTTCAAGCGCAAGTTAAAACAGCTCGCCGACCTCTATTGCGACACGGCGCGCAACACCGTGTCGTACTGGACCATGGGCTTTAACCAGAACGTTCGCGGCACCTGGTTGAACGAGCAGACCTACATGATTCATCTGCTGCTCGGCAAATACGCCCAGCCCGGCAATGGCGCGTTCTCGCTCACCGGCCAGCCCTCGGCCTGCGGCACCGCACGCGAGGTTGGCACCTTCGCCCACCGCCTGCCGGCCGACATGGTGGTCACCAGCGCACCGGACCGAGCGCGCACCGAAAAGCTGTGGAAGCTTCCCGCCAATACGCTCAATCCGCAGGTCGGCAGCGCGATCATGAAGATCCTGCGCGACATGGAAGATGGCGCCATCAAGTTCTGCTGGGTTCAGGTGACCAATCCCTTCCAGTCCAATCCCAACGCCAACCACTGGCTCAAGGCCGCGCGCGAGAAAGATAACTTTGTGGTGGTGGCCGACGTCTACCCGACCATTTCCGCCAAGGTGGCCGACCTGATCCTGCCGGCGGCGATCATCTTCGAGAAGTGGGGTGCTTACGGCAACGGCGAGCGCCGCACCCAGGTCTGGCGCCAGCGGATCGAGCCGCCTGGCGAGGCGCGTACCGATCTCTGGATGCTGATGGAGTTCGCTAAGCGCTTCAAGCTCAAGGACGTTTGGGGTGAAAAGTCCATTCCCGGGCTCAAGACCGAGGGCTACCCCGCCGGCAAGCTGCCCGACGTCTTGGCCGAAGCGCAGAAGATGGGCTATCGGCCCGATCAGACGCTCTATGAGGTCTTGTTCGCCACGCCCGAGAACAAAAAGGTCGCCTGGCCCGATCCGGTGGCGCAGGGCGCGGCCAATTCCACCGTTAAGTCGCTGGGCGAGAAGTGGTTCCCGGAAAAGGCGCTCTTTGACGAATACCGCCAGTTCGGTCTCGGTCACGGTCATGACCTGGGACCGTTCGACCTTTATTACCGCGCCGATGTTCGCGGCCTCACCTGGCCGGTGATCGACGGCAAGGAGACCTCGTATCGCTTCAACGGCCGCTTCGATCCCTACGTGAAAAAGGGGGCCGACTTCGACTTCTACGGCTCGGCGATGAAGGCGATTCCGGCCGGCAATCTCGACGGTGTGACCGACCCCAAGCCGGTTGCCAGCCCCGGCCGCGCCAAGATCTTCTTCCGGCCGTATGCGGCGCCCGCGGAATCGCCCGACCGCGTCTACGACCTCTGGCTTTGCACCGGCCGCATTCTTGAGCACTGGCACACCGGATCGATGACCCGGCGCGTTCCCGAACTGCATCGTGCCGCCCCCGCGGCGGTGCTCTACATGAATCCGGCCGATGCCGAGAAGCGCGGCTTGAAACGCAACGACATCGCCTGGATCGAATCGCGCCGCGGCAAGATCAAGGCCGCAGTCGAGACCCAGGGCCGCAACAAAATGCCGCGCGGGACGACGTTCATGGCTTTCTTTGACGAGGGCGTGATGGTCAACAAGCTGGTGATTGACGCCACCGATCCGATCTCGCTCGAGCCGGATTTCAAGAAATCCGCAGTCAAGGTTTTCAAGGCTTAGCCGGAGGCAGACGCCATGCGCAAACTGCTCGTGTTCTTGCTGGTGCTTGGTTCGGCGACGGTATTCGCTCAGTCAGGCCGACCGATCTCGGATTCCGATCTCGGATTGTCGAAAGGTAGCGTGTTCGATACGCCGACCCCGCCGATATTTGATTACGAAGGCGGTCCGCCCATCGTTCGCAACCCGGCGAGTCAGGCCCCGCCGCTGATTCCGCATCCGATCTCCGGTTACGTGCCCATCACGCCGGCGAGCAATATGTGTCTGGCCTGCCATGAGCGCCCGGCCGATGCCGGCAAGCCCGCGGCGGCGGGCGAGGCGCAGGCAATTCCGCTCAATCACTACGTCAAGAGCGGCAAGGAGCTCAAGCTCAATCGCGCGATGTACGACTGCCAGATCTGCCACGCACCCGCGGCCAACGTGAAACCCTTGGTAGGCAATTCGGCGCGCTGAAGCGGGAAAAGAGGCGTTAATCGAAAACCGGTCAGCCTATGGCTGGAAACGAAAAACGGGCCGCGAAGGCCCGTTTTTCTTGAATCCGTGGCGGAGAGGGGGGGGTGTCAAGAGCCTGCATTGGCGAGGGTTTACGGGAGGTCTGTCTTGTCTCGTCAACCCAGGCTCACCGTGATGACGTGCTGGAACAGTTCCACTGAGTAATGCGGGTTGTTCATGGTCGCGGTGGCCCAGGCGTTGGCGTTGTTGAGATGCCGCTGTCTGTCCTCACACCAGCCCGCAATACCGCTCAAAGAACGCAGCGAGCTTGTCCAGCACAGCTTGCTTCTTGGTTGCATGGCCATTGCTCTTGGAGAATCTCGATACAGGCGGCAGGATTTTGGTGATTGCAGTGCCGGTGGCCGGGATGCTGCCGTCGCGGAAGGCGTTGTCGATGAAACTGTGCGCGGCCTCGGTGTTTAGGTTCTCCTCGGCGATGATGCGCTCCAGTTCCTCCACCTTCTTCGCCGCCACGAAGGCCTGCCACTGCGCATCCACCTTGGTCTTGGTGTTCACCGAATCGACGAACTGTTCGATCAGGTCTTTCTTGTTACGCAAGGACGGACTGGAATTAATAGCGCGCTCGATGGTGGCGCGGATTTCCTTGTCGTCGCCGCTGCCTTTTTTCTTCAGGTACTGCTCGACCAGCAGCAGGATGTAATCGACGTTGATTTCCACCTGCTTGATGAGCTCGATCTCGAACACCACATCGTCGTTGATCGATTCCTTCTCCGCAGTCGACGCGCTGCGGAACTCCGCGTACAGGTTCAGGTACAGGCTCTGGTAGTCCTGAAACTCGCGGTCGGTGAGGATCTCGTACCCGGCAAAATCGTCGAAGGACGTGAGGATGTTTTTCAGCCGCAAGATCGAGCCGAACAACTTGATGAACGCCTTCTGTGCCGCCTCGCCGACGATGGCTTGGCCAAGAGGGAAGCCGGCCACCAGCTCACCAACGCGCTTCTCGTAGTCCTTGTAGTACTCGGCGTAGGGCTTGAGCAGCACGATCCCCTTGGCGTCTTTGTTGCCGAACAGGGCGAGGGCGTCGTTGGTCTCCTGCTCCAGATTGCGGAAGGAAACGATATTGCCGTAGGTCTTGACCGAATTGAGGATGCGGTTGGTGCGCGAATAGGCCTGTATCAAGCCATGAGCCTTCAGGTTCTTGTCCGCCCACAGGGTGTTGAGCGTGGTGGCGTCAAAGCCAGTCAGGAACATGTTGACCACGAGGACGAGGTCCAGCTCACGTTTTTTCAGGCGCTGCGACAAATCCTTGTAGTAGTTCTGGAACTTGTCTGCCGAGGTGTCGAAGCTGGTGCCGAACAGCGCGTTGTAGTCCTGGATCGCGGTTTCCAGAAAATCGCGTGAGCTGGCATCCAGTCCATCGGTTTCAAACTCCTCCTCGCCCAAGAGGCCATCGGATTCCTCCTCGTTGGCGGCAAAGCTGTAAATCAGGCCGATCTTGAGCCGCTGCGCCTCGGGTAGCGCTTTTTGTTGCTCGGCGAACTCCGCGTAGTAGCGCTTGGCCGCGTCGATGGAGGCACAGGCGAATAGTGAGTTGAAGCCGATCAGGCGCTTGCCGTCGTGGCGGTAGCTGCTGGCACGCTTGGTTTTCTGGTCGAAGTGTTCGCGGATGTAGCCTGTGATCTGTGTGATGCGCTCCGGTGCCAGCAGTGCCCGTTCAGTGTCGATGGCCGATACCTGTTTGTCCTTGATCCCCGCAGGCAGTTTGATCGTGTTGATGTAGTCGATTCGAAACGGCAGCACGTTCTTGTCGTTGATCGCATCGACAATCGTGTAGGTGTGCAGCTTGTCGCCAAAGGCCTGCTGCGTGGTGCGTCGCCGCGGGTCGCCGCCCGTGCCCGAGTTCTCGGCAAAGATCGGTGTGCCGGTAAAGCCGAACAGGTGATAGCGCTGGAACACCCGCGTAATTTCGGCGTGCATGTCGCCGAACTGGCTGCGGTGGCATTCGTCGAAGATCACCACCACATGCGCCTCATACACCGGGTGCTTCTTGTTCTTGGCGACGAAGCGGGAGAGCTTCTGGATGGTGGTGATGATGATGCGGGCGTTGGGGTCTTCCAACTGCCGTTGCAGCACCGCCGTAGACGTGTTCGAGTTGGCCGCGCCTTTCTCGAAGCGTTCGTACTCGCGCATGGTCTGATAGTCCAGATCCTTGCGATCCACCACAAACAGCACCTTGTCGATGTCCGACAAGCCGCGTGCCAGCTGCGCCGCCTTGAAGCTGGTCAGCGTTTTGCCGCTGCCGGTGGTGTGCCAGATGTAGCCACCTGCCGCCACGGTGCCGAGCTGCTTGTGGTTGGTGGCCGTCGCGATGCGCTGCAAGATGCGCTCGGCCGCCACGATCTGGTAGGGCCGCATCACCAGCAGCTTGCGATCCACATCGAACACACAGTATTTGGTGAGGACGTTCAGCAGCGAATGCTTGGCAAAGAAGGTCTTGGTGAAGCCCGTCAGTTCAGTGATGGGCTGATTTTTTGCGTCGGCCCACCAACTGGTGAAGGCAAAGCTGTTGGAGGTTTTGCTCTTGCTGCGCTTGGTTGTTTGCTCTTTCAAATGCCCATCGCGCACGGTGTTGCTGTAGTACTTGGTCAGCGTGCCGTTGCTGATGACGAAAAGCTGCACGTATTCGAACAAGCCCGAGCCCGCCCAGAAGCTATCGCGCTGGTAGCGGTTGATCTGGTTGAAGGCCTCGCGGATATCCACGCCCCGGCGTTTCAATTCGATATGCACCATCGGTAGGCCATTGACCAGCACCGTCACATCGAAACGCGTGGCGCGCGTACCTTCAGATTCGTACTGGTTGATGACCTGCAAGGCGTTGTTGTGGATGTTGGCCTTGTCGATCAGGTAGATGTTCTTGGTGCTGCCGTCGTCGCGCTTCAATACCTGGATGTAGTCTTCCTGGATGCGTGCGGTCTTTTCGAGGATGCCGTCGTTGGCCCCGGCGATGCTGGTGGTGAAAAAGCGCTCCCACTCGGCATCGGAGAAAGTGATCTTGTTGAGCCTTTCCAGCTGACAGCGCAGGTTGACCAGCAGCTCGACTTCCGAGGTGATGGCCAGGCAGTCATACGCCTGCACCTGCAACTGCTGGATGAAGGACTTTTCCAGATCTGCTTCTGACTGATACGCCGCCTCGCGCACCCCCAGCGCATCGGGCTGAAATTCGGCAACCACCGTGCTCTCGTTGGAAAGTGCAATCAGCTCGTAGCGGAAGGGCTTGAGGTCTTCGCTCATGCGGCTTCCTTGAACGTGAGCAGCCGGTCGCGGTAATG
>JAVVWR010000022.1:39269-40544 GCA_036652035.1 Burkholderiaceae bacterium
TTGAGGTCTTCGCTCATGCGGCTTCCTTGAACGTGAGCAGCCGGTCGCGGTAATGCGCGTACTGCTGGCGGCGGGCCTTGATCTCGGCGGGCAGGCCCGAGCTAATGTCATTCACCAGCGCATTGAATTTGTCGAGAATGGCGACGATGCGTTCCTGTTCTTCGAGCGGCGGAACCGGGATGCGAATTCTCAAAAGAATGTCATCGTTAAGGCTGACCCGCGTCGATAGGACTGCCATCTGTGCGATCTGCGTTCTGAAATGCGTAGAGCGGAAAAAGTACGCAGCGAATTGTGGATCGACGACACCTTCCTCTTTCGGTCGAAGCCGTTTGGTGAATCCATTAAATGTCGCACAAGGATAATTTCTGAGTGCGGCGCAACTCATGCCAAGGCCTTCAAGGTCTTCGCTTGTTCTTGTGACGAAGACGTCGCCCGTATTAATCGAGTAGCGTGCTTGTTCTGTCGGAGTCGTATTGACAAGATCGGATAGTTCGACGGGAACAATAGGGTTGTTGAACACAGTTTTGAACGATAAGAACGGATGGCCAAAGCCGAATTGATCCGCGCTCTTAGAAAGTCCCGAAGACGACTGGTATAATTCACCCACGGTTGTTACCCTTGCTTGCTTGCTTGCTTGCTTGCTTGCTTGCTTGCTTGCTTGCGTCGTCGTCCGTGCGCTCGCCGAATGTCAAGAGCGCGTCGCGGTAGTACTTGTACTGCCGCCGACGCGCCTCCAGCTCCGCCTCCAGCTCCGCCTCCAGCTCCGCCTCCAGCTCCGTGAAGTTGTCAAGCACCTTCACGATTTCGCGTTGCACTTCGAGCGGCGGCACCGGAATCCTGATCTTTGCAAGGCTCTTTGCTGAAACGTCGATCACTTTCGTACCCGTCGCGAGCTTTTTCTTCTCTGCAAAGAACTGCGGTGTTTGCAGGTAGTAAGCAAGATATTTCGGGTCTTGGTCGTGTTTCAAGACCGTGGCATGTCCGCCCGTGACGATCTGTGCTTCGCCGAGCCACGCAACCGCCTTGCACACGTCCTCAATGTTTTCACTGGTATTCGTAATGACCAGATCACCAGGATCGACTTTGGCGAGTTTTTCGGCCTTGGCTGCCGACACAAACGACTTCGTCTCCACCGTCCAAATGCCGTAATAGGTGTAAATCTGTCCGTAGTGGATACACCCAACCCCAGACTCCACAAAATCAGATTTCGGCATTCCGTTGCCACGCACAAGCTCGCCAAACTCTCCAATCGCCCTGAACGCCACACCCTCCGGG
>JAVVWR010000023.1:0-15874 GCA_036652035.1 Burkholderiaceae bacterium
CGGGTTTCGGGCCGATTGCAGAATTGAGAAATTCCCGCAAATGGCGCTTTTCCCGCAAAACGGCTCCACGGGTCATCTCGTTGGGGCCGTTTTTTTTGCCTGATCGGGCGCGCACGTAGCGCTCGGTGGTGGTCACGCTGGATGTATTCGTCCTCTGCTTGGCAACGGTGGTTGTGGTGGTGGTTGACGCGGGTGGCCACGCTCAATACCTTGTCGGACTTCCTGGAGCGACAACTCCCCTTTGGCAATCGAGGCGCGGTTGCCATTCCCCTTCTTCTGGCTTTGAGATGGACGCTGCCGATTCCGCGTTGGCCCATGCCGCCGACCTCATTGGCGCGGCTGATGGATTGCTCATTACGGCTGGCGCAGGCATGGGGGTTGATTCTGGTTTGCCGGATTTTCGTGGCGCCGAGGGATTCTGGCGTGCCTACCCGGCGCTGGCGGCAGCCAAGATCCGCTTTGAAGAAATGGCCGATCCCGCCCGGTTCCGTGCCGATCCGTCGCTTGCCTGGGGCTTTTATGGCCACCGTCTCAAGCTCTACCGCAACACCGTGCCGCATTCCGGCTTTGCCATCCTGCGTCGTTGGGCCGAGGCCAAGCCGCTCGGAGCCTTTGTCTTCACCAGCAATGTCGATGGTCAATTCCAGAAGGCCGGTCTGACCGATGTGTGCGAGGCGCATGGATCGATCCACCGCTTGCAGTGCATTGACGGTTGCCGCCAAGCCGTCTGGCCGGCCGATGACTTTCAACCCGAGCTTGACGAGGCGACCTGCCGCTTGCTTAACGCGCCGCCGCGCTGTCCTCACTGCGGTGGGATTGCGCGCCCCAACATCCTGATGTTCAGTGACGATGCTTGGGTGGCGCGGCGCACGGAAGGTCAGCGCTGGGAGCTGCGCGAGTGGTTGGCGCAAGGCTTCAACCTGGTGGCGATCGAGCTCGGCGCCGGCACCGCAATCCCGACCGTGCGTGGCTTTACCGAGCACAGCGGCGTGCCCTATCTGCGGATCAACGTGCGCGAGCCCCAGGTGAGGGGGCGGTTGGGGACAGGTCTGGCGCTGGGCGCAGCGGACGCGCTTGCGCGTATCGATGCCCGGGTGAGCCTGAGCTGAGGCTCGCGTCCCGTTTGGCGCGGTCTCCGCTACCGCGCTTGCGGCACCTTCGACGCGCAAGCAGGCCTAATTCCCTCGGATGGGGCCGCTCAGCGGGCCGCGACCGTGCTGGCCGATCGCTTGGCACCCGCGGCCCGCGCCGGATCCCAAACGTGGGGCGACCGAGCCAGGCTTCCTGTTCCGTGGAGGCTCCAGAGCTGACGACCCCACCCTGTTAAAACTAAGCCCGGCCCGGATTCATCGTCCGGGCCGGGATCAAGCGTGCGTGACGCTCAAGCTTGTTGGACGCGCTGAGTCAGGTGGGCCAGCGCCGCGTCCACCTGGTCGACGAGAATCAGGCACAGATCGCCAGGTTGCAGGCGCTCAAGGGCGAGATCGATGGCGGCAAACTCGCCCCGGACCTCGTCCACGTGCCGGGTGCGATTGGCGTCTTGCAAGCCCTGGCGCAGCAGCGCCAGCACTTCGCCATCCGCGCGCCCGCGCTGGCAGGCATCCTGGAACAGGATGGCCGCGTCAAAGACCTCGCTCAGAATCTGGGTCTGAATGCGGATATCTTCGTCGCGCCGGTCGCCGGCGCCCGAGATCACCACCGAACGCTTATTGGCCGGCATGGCTTGCACCGCCGTCACCAGGGCCCGCATGGCGTCGCCGTTGTGGCCGTAGTCGGCGATCACGGTGGCGCCGCGATAGTCCATCACGTTAAAGCGCCCCGGCACGTTGTCGGCGTCGCTGTTGAAGCTGGCCAGACCGCGGCGGATGGTGTCCCAGCCCAGGCCCACGCCCCAGGCCGCGGCCACCGCAGCCATGGCGTTTTCCACCTGGAATCCGATGGTGCCCAGGCGGGTGAAGGGAATGCCGCGCAGCGGGATGGATTCGCGCCAATTTCCTTCGGCGGCCACCAGGCAATCGCCGTCCACGTAGACGCAGCGCTTGCCTTGCGCGCGATGCGTGGCCATCAGCGGATGGTGGCGGTCGCTGGCGAAGAAGATCACCTGGCCAGGGCAAACCTCGGCCATTTTGGCGACGACCGGGTCGGCGGCGTTGAGCACCGCATAGCCGTTCGTGGCCACGTTCTGCACGATCACGCGCTTGACCTGGGCGAGGTCCTCAACCGTGTTGAGGAAGTTCATGCCCAGATGGTCGCCCGCGCCGAGGTTGGTCACCACGGCGACTTGGCAGCGGTCGTAGCCCAGGCCTTCGCGCAAGATGCCGCCGCGCGCAGTTTCAAACACCGCGGCGTCGACATCGGGGTGCATCAGCACGTTGCGGGCGCTCTTGGGGCCGGAGCAGTCGCCGCTGTCGGTCTGGCGGCCATCGACATAAACGCCATCGGTATTGGTCATGCCCACGCACAAGCCCATGGTGGCGAACATGTGGACAATCAGCCGCGTCGTCGTGGTCTTGCCGTTGGTGCCGGTCACTGCCACCACCGGAATGCGGCCATCCTCGGGCTTGTGGCCGTTGCCGAACATGCTGGCGATGATGGCCTCGCCGACGTTGCGGCCCTTGCCGTAGCTGGGCGAGAGGTGCATGCGCAGGCCGGGTGCGGCATTGACCTCGACGATGCCACCGTTCTGGTCTTCCAGCGGCCGCAGCACGCTCTCGGCCACCGCGTCGACGCCACAGACGTGCAGTCCCACCACTTGTGCCGCCGCGATCGCGCGCGCTGCCACCTCGGGGTGGACATCGTCGGTCACGTCGGTGGCGGTGCCGCCGGTGGAGAGATTGGCGTTGTTGCGCAGGATCACGCGCTGGCCTTTGGCCGGAATCGAGTCGGGCGTGAGACCTTGCTGGGCGAGGCGGGCGATGGCGATGTCGTCGACCCGGATCTTGGTGAGCGAGGTGGCGTGGCCGTCGCCGCGGCGCGGGTCTTCATTGACCTTGGCCACCAGCTGCGCCACCGTCAGCACGTCGTCGCCGATCACATGCGGCGGATCGCGCCGGGCCGCGGCAACCAGCTTGTCGCCGATCACCAGCAGGCGGTAGTCGCTGCCGGGCAGGAATTTCTCCACCATCACCTGGCCGAACTCGTCAGCCGCCTTGTAGGCGATCTCAAGATGCTCGCGCGAGGCCACGTTGACCGTGACGCCCTTGCCCTGGTTGCCGTCCTGGGGCTTGACCACCACCGGCAGGCCGATCTCCAGCGCCGCCGCCCAGGCGTCATCGATCGAGTCCACCGGGCGGCCGGTCGGTACCGGCACGCCAGCGGCTTGCAGCAGACGCTTGCACAAATCCTTGTCCTGGGCGATGGATTCGCTCACCGCCGAGGTGGCATCGACCTCGGCCGCCCAGATCCGGCGCTGCTTCACGCCCCAGCCCATCTGCACCAGGCTGCCCTGGGTCAGGCGGCGGATGGGGATGCCGCGCTGGAGGGCGGCGTCAACGATCGACCCGGTCGAGGGGCCGAGGCGGATGTCCTCATCGGTCTCGCGCAGCTGGGCGATCACGGCATCGGCGTCGAAGCCGGGACCGGATAGCGCGGCCTGGATCAGCTCGACGGCCTTGTCGAACGCCATGCGGCCGACGTCTTCCTCGCTGTACTCCACCACCACCTGATAGGTGCCGGGTTCGGCGGTGACATGGGTGTGGCTGAAAGTGACCGGGCAGCCCGCCTGGGCTTGCAGCGCCAGGGCTGCGTGTTCGAGCACATGAGCCAGCGAGATGGGAATCTTCTGGCTGCTGGCCGGGCGTAGCGGGCCAATGGCGGGAAAAAGCGCGCGCAGCCTGGCTTCAAAGCCGGGCAGGGAGCTGAGATCGCGTTCGGTCTCGGAGCAATGGACTACCGATTCGATCGCGGTATGTCGGCTCCACATGTTGGGGCCGCGCAGGGCCCGAGTGCGGGAGACTTCCATGGGATGTCGTCTTTCTTGTCGGTTACTGCGGCAGCTCGGGGACAAAAGTGTCCAGACCTGCTGAGATCAGTTCGGGCGAGATGCCCAGGGCCCAGGCGGTCGCGACGGCAGCCAGGGCGCTGTCTGCCGACAGGGGCTGGCCGGCCGTGGCAAAGCGCGTCTGGAGACTTTCGATGTTGGCGGCGAAAGTCTCGATGCGGCCATCGGCCAGCATCGCCGCTCCACCTTGCAGGAAAACGGCGCGACCGCCCTGGTTGCGGTGCGTGGCCAGCGCGGCATTGGCGCTCGAGAGGGCGTAGAGCACCACCTCGCCATCGGACAGCTCCGCCATTTCCACCAGCCTAGGCTGGTCGGCGTTGAGTACGGCAGCGCCGTCGGGCAGCACCACATCGATCTGGGTGCGCAGCACCTTGTAGAGCTGTTCTTCGCTCTGGATGTCGTGGTGATCCAAGGGCGTCAGTCCCTCCATGTCGGTGACCACGCCGACCAGGCAGCGGTCATAGGGCAGGCCGCTATTCAGGATGGTGCTGGCACCGTTTTCCACCACCACGGCGTCGACGGCGCGGTTCATCAGCAGGCGATGGCTCGCTTCCCAGTGCGCGCAGGACTTGCGTTCGACCCGGCGCGAGCCCAGGAACAGACCATCGCTGCAAGCCAGGCCGACGTGGTGACCGTGGAGGTGCAGCAGCCAGGCCACCAGGCGCGAAACCAGGGCCGTTCCCTGCGAGCCGGCGACCCCGATGATCGGAATGCGGCCGCTTTCATCGTCGGCAAATAAATGGTTGACGATGGCCTGGCCCACCGGCTGGGGCATGCCATCGGCAGGCTTGAGGTGCATCAGCAGACCCGGGCCGGCGTTGATCTCGACGATCGCGCCGCCGGTCTCGGTGAGCGGCTTGTTGATGTCGGTGGTGACCAGATCGACGCCGGCGATGTCGAGGCCGACGGTGCGCACTGCCAGCGCGACGGCGTGCGCCACCTCGGGGTGGACCAGGGGCGTGCAGTCGTTGGCGACATTGCCGTTGCGCTGAATCAGAACGCGCTGGCTGGCGGCCGGCACGCTGTGGCCCGTGAGGCCCTGGCGCTGCAGGTCGAGCAGCAGCACCGGGTCCTCCTGGATGTTGATGCGGTTGAGCGGGAAATCCTCGGTCAGGCCGCGACGCGGGTCGGTGTTGATCTGCCGATCGATCAACTGCACCACGTTGTGTCGGCCATCGCCCGTGATCCAGGCTTCCTCGCCGCGGGCCGCGGCCACCACCTGGCCTCCGACCACCAACAGGCGATGCTCCATGCCGGCGATATGGCGCTCGACCAGCACCTCGGAGCCCTCTTTGTCGGCCACCTCAAAGGCCAGGCGCACATCGGCTTCCAGGTGCAAATCCAGGGTGACGCCGCGGCCGTGGTTGCCGTCGGAAGGTTTGACCACCACCGGCAGACCCAGGTCCTGGGCTACTTCCCAGGCCTGGTCGGCGCTCTTGACCGCCTGGCCGGCCGGTACCGGCACGCCCACAGCCTTGAGTAAGGCCTTGGTCAAGTCCTTGTCGCTGGCGATGCCGGCGGCGATCGCGCTGCTCATGTCGGTTTCGGCGGTCCAGATGCGGCGCTGGCTGGCGCCGTAGCCCAGCTGGACCAGGTTGCCCTCGTTCAAGCGAATGTGCGGGATGCGGCGCTCGGTCGCGGCGGCCACGATCGCTGCCGTGGAGGGGCCCAGGTAGCAGTCGTCGAGCTTGCCGCGGATCAGCGCAACCGCCGCTCCGACATCGAAGGCGTCGTCGTTGATCGCGGCCATGAGCAGCCGGTGACCTTGCGCCAGTGCGCAGCGCGCCACCTGGTCATCGCGCGCCCGGAACACCATGCGGTAGACGCCGCGCTGCGAGGTGGAGCGGGTCTGGCCGAAGCCGGTCGGCATGTCGGAGAGGTTGAGCAGCTCGATGACGACGTGCTCGAGCACATGGCCCATCCAGGTGCCTTCGGTGAGGCGCTGCAGGAAGCCGCCGCGCTCGCCCACGCCGCAGTGGTGCTCGATCAGCGCCGGCAGCCAGGCGGTCAGGCGTTGGTTGAAGCCCGGCAACTGGTGGGAAGGAAAATCCTCCAGCGCACCCAGGTTCAACCAGGTTTCCAGCACGGGACGGTAGGTCCACATGTTGGGGCCGCGCAGATAGTTAATGCGCAATAGCTTGATGTCTTCGTGTCGGCTCATGAGCGGAAATCGGGCGGCGGGTTCGAGAAAGCAAGGCGCAAGCGTGGGGTCATGTCATTCGAATTTGTGCGCACTAGCGAAAATCCCGTCGAAATAGCTATAGCTCCGCAGGCTCGAAGCTCGTGTTTCGTCAAAACCATCACAATGCAGCACCAACATCGGGTCGCATCCACCGACCAACACCCGGCGAGGGGTGAGTTGAGAGTCGGCCTGCGCTTTGACAAGAACGCTTGGGCCCGCCTGGAGGTTGACTTGAATCGCCAAATTCGCTTTGCGCGTGGTTGGCCGGCTGATGTTGTCGTGTCTGCGTGAGGGTGGGGATGGGCGGAAAACTAGGGAAAACAAGTGCAAGCTTGAAGCCGGATAAACCGTAATTATGCGCATAAGCGAAAATAGCGCTGAACTAGTGGTGGCCCTAAAGCCCGGAACTCGTCTTTCATCAAGATAATCACAATGCAGCATCAACATCCGGTCGCATCCGTCGACCCGAATTCCGTCGGGGATAAGCTTCAGACCCGGCTGCGTCCCGGCGAAAATGTCCGCGGCAGCCTGGAGGTCGATCTCGATGGCCCGCTCCGCTTTGCTGCGGGCTGGCTGGCGCTGACCGAGCAGCGTTTACTCGCTGGCGACGGGGCTGACGCAATCGTGCGGGAATGGGAACTGACTCCGGCGCTCAAGCTGCAGATCTCCGACCAAGCAGGGCTCGGCCAGCTGGAGCTGCTTGACGACAAGCAGCGCCTGGCCCGGTGGCGCTTCACCCTTCAGATCAATCTGCAAGCGCAGCGTTTCGCGGATCTCTTCAACCGCCGCGATGAGGGCGCGGCGGCGCCCGGCGAAGAGGTCGAGTCCTGTCCCAGCTGCCAGGCGGTGCTGCCGGAAGGGAGCGAGGAATGTCCAAGCTGCGCCCGTGAGCTGCACCGGCCGCCCTCGACCTGGGTGTTGCTGCGTCTGTGGCGTTTTGCTCGCCCCTACCAAGCTCAGTTGTTGCTTGGGTTTTTGCTGATGATGGGCGCCACCGGCGCCACCTTGGTCGGGCCTTATCTGACCATCCCGCTGATGGACGATGTGCTGATCCCTTTCCAGGAAGGGCGCCAGATCGATCCCGGCGTGGTGTCCTTGTGTCTGGGTGGCCTGTTGGGCGCGGCCCTGGTGTCCTGGGTGCTGGGGTGGGCCAAGACCTATGTCCTGGCCCTGGTGTCCGAGCGCATTGCCGCCGACCTGCGCACCACCACCTTTGAGCATCTGCTGGGTCTCTCGCTGGATTACTACGGCTCCAAGCGCACCGGTGACTTGATGGCCCGCATCGGCTCCGAGACCGATCGCATCAGCGTTTTCCTCTCGCTGTACGCGCTCGACTTCATTTCCGACGTGCTGATGCTGGTGATGACCGCCACCATCCTGTTTTCGATCAATCCCTGGCTGGCGCTCGCCACCCTGGTGCCCTTGCCCTTCATCGCCTGGATGATCCATCTGGTGCGCGACCGTTTGCGCACGGGTTTCGAGAAGATCGACCGGGTCTGGGGCGAAGTCACCAGCGTGCTGGCCGACACCATCCCCGGCATTCGCGTGGTCAAGGCCTTCGCCCAGGAAAAGCGCGAGGCGCAGCGCTTCAAGGCCGCCAACGACGACAACCTGGCGGTCAACGACAAGCTCAACAAGACCTGGAGCCTGTTCTCGCCCACGGTGACGCTGCTGACCGAATTTGGTCTGCTGGTGGTATGGGCTTATGGCATCTATCTGGTCGCGGGCGGCAGCATCACCGTCGGCGTTCTGATCGCTTTCATCGCCTATATCGGCCGTTTCTATGGCCGGCTCGATTCGATGAGCCGGATCGTCTCGGTGACCCAGAAGGCCGCCGCCGGCGCCAAGCGCATCTTCGATATTCTCGACCACCAGTCCAATGTGCCCGAGCCCAGCAACCCGGTGCAGCTGACGTCGGTGCAGGGCCGAATCACTTTGCAGGACATCGGCTTTCGCTATGGCAACCGCAGCGTGATCCGCGGCCTGAACCTGGAGATCAAGCCGGGCGAGATGATCGGCCTGGTCGGTCACAGCGGCTCGGGCAAAAGCACGCTGGTCAACCTGATCTGCCGCTTCTACGACGTGACCGAAGGCGCGATCAAGGTCGATGGGGTTGACGTGCGTCGCTTCCGTCTGGCGGACTTCCGCCGCCACATCGGCCTGGTGCTGCAGGAGCCCTTCCTGTTCTTTGGCACGATTGCCGAGAACATCGCCTACGGCAAGCCCGACGCCAGCCGCGAAGAAATCGTCGCCGCCGCGCGCGCCGCCCATGCCCACGAGTTCATCCTGCGCCTGCCGCAGGGCTATGACTCGCTGGTCGGCGAGCGTGGCCAGGGACTCTCCGGCGGCGAGCGTCAGCGGATCTCGATCGCCCGCGCCTTGCTGATCAACCCGCGCATCCTGATCATGGACGAGGCTACCTCGGCGGTGGACACCGAGACCGAGAAAGAAATCCAGAAGGCGCTCGACAACCTGGTGCGCGGCCGCACCACCATCGCCATCGCCCACCGCCTGTCCACCCTGCGCAAGGCCGACCGCCTGGTGGTGATGGACCGTGGCGAAGTGGTCGAGGTCGGCCCGCACGACGAGCTGATCGCCCGCCAGGGGGCTTACTGGCGTCTGTGGGAAGCGCAGGCGCGCCGCGTCGAAGACGAGGGCGCGGAACTGGTGCCCGCGCCCAACGCCCACGCCCATACCGCGACCGTCTGAGGAATTCCGCGATGAGCCACACGCTGTTTCAAGATCTCTCGCGCGATGCCTTTGGCCGTCTGCTGTTAGTGGATAGCGAGGGCCAACGCCACGAGGGCGTGACACCGGTGCGAGCGCATCCGCTGTCGGCGCCCGACGAGGGCATTGCCTTGGTGGGGCGCGATGGCCATGAGCGGGCCTGGATCGACCACCTCGATCAGTTGCCGGCCGCGCAGCGCGAACTGCTGCGCGAGGAATTGGCCAGCCGTGAGCTGATGCCCCAGTTGCTGCGTCTGGTGGCCGTCTCGACCTACTCCACGCCCAGCCAGTGGAGCGTGGAAACCGACCGCGGCCCGACCCGCTTCATCCTCAAGAGCGAAGAGGATATCCGCCGCCTGGGCGAGGGACGGCTTCTGATTGCCAGCGGCCATGGCATCCACTTTCTGGTCCCCGACCGCTTTGCCCTTGACCGGCACTCGCGCAAGCTGCTCGATCGCTTCCTGTAACGCCGTCTCTGGCCGCGCTGGGCTCGCGCGCTCTTGCTGGTGGTCGAGCCGCGCTTCGCTCCGATTGCTACCCTGCGCCCATCACGGCACAGGCATTGAGCGATGGAGCTGAAATACGGCGCGCGGAGCGCGGGCATTGACGAGGCGGCGGCGCGGCGGATCGCGGCGGTGCGGGTGTGCGAGACCGAACTCGCGGCCAAGCTGCACTGGACCGAAGACGCTGCGCAGGGCGTCACGCGAGCGGCCGCGCAAGAGGTGGGCGAGGCCGCTCGGCCCGAGCGTTTCCTTCAGCGCCGCGCGGAACTCGCCTGGCAGACCATGGTCGAGCGCACCCCCTTGCTTGCTCGTGCGCTGACCCGTCGGCGCGTGCCGGGCTGGACCGTCTGGGCCCTGTTGATCCTGGTGTTTCTGATCGGCATGACGGTCGATCGCCTGGCGGGGCACGAGCAGCGGATCAATCTGCTCGCGCCGCCCCCGCTGCTGCTCATCGCCTGGAATCTCATGGTCTATGCGGCGCTGGGGCTGGCTGCGCTGCGCTCCTGCTTGCGCGGCAAGCCCGCGCACCCGCCAGGGCCGGCCGGGTGGGGCACGGGCGGGTCGCGTTGGTGGCCGTGGCGCCGCACCGCGCCGGCCTGGCTGATGCCGCTGGTGCTGGATTGGGCGCGCGTGTCGGCGCCGCTCGCTCGCCTGCGCCTTGCCCGCCTGATGCACGCGGCGGCGCTGGCGCTGGGCCTGGGGGTGGTGGGCTCGATCGCGCTGCGTGGCCTGGGCACCCACTACATCGCCGGTTGGGAGAGCACCTGGCTGTCGGGCCACCCGGATCTGGTGCACGGCATTGTCACGAGCTTTTACGGCTGGTTGCCGGCGGGCGGCGCGCCCCTGCCCGATGCCGCCGCGATCGCCCGGATGGAATTCATCCCCGGCGTGGTGCCGGCAAGTGATGCCCCCGCCGGTCCTTGGCTGTGGCGAATCATCCTGAGCGTTTTACTGATCGTGGTGGTGCCGCGAGCGGTACTGGCGGCTCTTGCGCAATGGCGGCTGCGCCGGCTTGAGCGCGACTTCCCGCTCGAGCTCAACACGCCGTATTTTGATCATCTGATCCGCAGCCTGCGTGGCGATGACCTGAGCGTGCTGATCCTGCCTTATAGCTATCGTCCGGAGGCGGCTGCGGCCAGAGTCCTGTCGCAGGCAGCCGCGGCGGTGGCGGGCGCCAAGGGCGCGCTGCGCGAAGCGGCTGTCGTCACTCAAGGCAGTGAAGAGACCCGGCTTGCCGCCGAGCTCGCTGCGGGCGAAGTCGATCTGTGTCTTGTGGTCTTTGCTCTCACCGCCACGCCCGAGACCGAAGTCCACGGCCGCTTTCTTGCTCGACTCAGAGAACATCCGTGTGCGCCGCGGCGCCTCCTCGCCGTGCTCGATGAGAGCGGATTTGTCTGCCGCTTTGGCGCGGCCGATGCGCGGCTGCCGCAGCGGCATAGGCTGTGGGCCGATTTTCTTTCTGCTGCCGCGACGCCTTATGTCATGGTCGATCTTGAGCGCCGTGACGCGGGCTTTGTGGCGCGTGCGCTCGAAGGATTGACGCCAGCCGGGAGCCAATCATGAGCGCACGCCAGATTCACCTGAGCCTGGTCTCTCATACCAACGTCGGCAAGACCACGCTGGCGCGCACTTTTCTTGGCCGCGACGTGGGCGAAGTGGCCGACCGCGCCCATGTGACCGAGTTCGCCGAGGAGCATGTGCTCGTCTCCACGCCCGACGGTGCCACGCTCAGCGTGTGGGATACGCCGGGCTTTGGTGACAGCGTGCAGATTGCCCGCCGCTTGCAAGGCCGCAGCAACCCGATCGGCTGGTTCGTGGGCGAGGTGTGGGACCGCTGGACCAAGCGCTCGCTGTGGCTCACGCAGCAGGCGCTCAAGCACGTGCGCGACCAGGCCGATGTCGTGCTCTACCTCGTCAACGCTTCCGAAGCGCCGGGCGACGCGCCCTATGTTGGCGCCGAGATGGAAATCCTCGAGTGGATCGGCAAGCCGGTGGTGGTTCTGCTCAATCAGATGGGTCCGCCACGGACCGCGTCGGAAGAGGCGCGCGACACGCAGCGCTGGCGCGACTTCATGGCCGAACACCGTCGCGTGCACGACGTACTGCCACTGGACGCCTTTGCTCGCTGTTGGGTGCAGGAGTTCGGCCTGCTCGACGCCATCGCCAAGGTGCTTCCGGCCGAAAGCCAGGCCGCATTTGCCGCGTGCCGGGCGATCTGGCTTGAGCAGCGCCTGGCGGCTTTCGATGCCTCGATGGCGGCGATCGCCGATTACCTCCTGACCCTGGCGGGTGAGGTCGAAGCGGTGGGCGCCGGCCAGGCGATCGACAGGCTCAAGGCCGTTGCGAGTCTCTTGGGCGCGGCCGACGGCGCGCTAGCCGCACCGCGCCAGCGCGCGATGAAGGCCTTGGAGGCTCGCGCCGCGGCCGCGCTGGTGACTCTGACCGAGCGCCAGATTGCCGCCAACGGGCTGCGAGGCAAGGGTGTCGACGCTCAGCTTTTGCAGCGACTCCAATCCGACTGGCAGATCAGCGCCCCGGTGAACGCGGGCCGCGCCGGTCTGATCGGTGCGGCCGTCACCGGCGCGGCGGGCGGGCTTGCGGCCGACCTGGCGGCAGGCGGTCTGACGCTGGGGGCCGGCGCCTTGATGGGTGCCATCCTCGGCGCCATGGGCGCGGGCGGCCTGGCGAGCGGTTTCAACCTTGTCACCGGCCGCCGTGGCACCCAGGTGAAATGGAGTCCGCAAGCGCTCACCGGTTTTCTCACCGAAGCGCTGCTGCTCTATCTGGCTGTCGCGCATTTTGGCCGCGGTCGCGGCGACTGGATCCGTGCCGAATACCCCGAGTTCTGGCGCACTCTCGTCGCTGACGCGGTGGCCGAGCACCTGGACGCTTTTGAGCCCGCGTGGAGGCATGCCAGCGCCGCCAGCGAAGTCGAGCGCGCCGCCATCGTTCGCGATGTGGCGGCCTTGGCTGAGCGCCTTCTGACCGAGCTGTATCCACAGACGCCGGCACTGCTGCAGGCCCGTTGCGCTACGCCCGCGGCCGCTCGATCCGGCGTGGTGCCGAGGTGAGGCCGGCACTGATTCGAGCGTCGTCGTCGATCTAGCCCGGCCAGCCTTCCCGCCGCAGTTGTCGAGTCGCTGCAGCCGGGTCGCTCTGGCCGCAGATCGCCGAGATCACTGCCACGCCATCGGCGCCGGCGGCGAGCAGCGGCGCGACTCGACCCAGGCCGATGCCGCCAATCGCCACCACCGGCAGCGGTTTGGTTCGCATCAGAGCGGCAAAAGTCTCGATCCCGATCACAGGCGCGGCGTCGAGTTTGGTGCCGGTGACAAATACCGGACCCACGCCCAGGTAGTCGAGCCCGGCCGGGACCACGGCATCCATCTGCGCCGCGTTCGAGACCGACAGGCCGAGCCATTTGTGCGGGCCGATCAGGGTGCGGGCGTGCTGCGGGTGGATGTCTTGCTGGCCGACGTGAACCCCGGCGGCATCGACCAGCAGGGCGACGTCGATGTGGTCGTTGATGATCAGCGGCACCTGCAGCGGGTCGAGTGTGGCCTTGAGCCGGGTCGCGGCCGCGACCCATTGCCGCTTCTTCCAGTGGGGCGCTCGCAGCTGCACCACGCTGGCGCCGTTTTCTGCCGCCGCCCGCGCGGTGGCGACCATGCCTTCGAGCCCGCCGCAAAGCTCGGGGTCGAGCACCAGGTAGAGCGAGAGATCGAGCGTGGGTTTCATGCGGCTTGGCTCATCCAGTCTGCGGGCTTCATCAGGTAGATCGCGTCAAGAAAGGCCGGCAGAAAGCTGCCCGGGCCGGCGGCGACGCGAGTCGCCAATTCGCCGGCGCGCGCCATGACAGCGCAGGCGGCGGCGGTGGCGACCAGCCGATCGGGCGCGCCGGCGGTAAAAGCAGCGACCACCGCCGAGAGCGCGCAGCCGGTTCCGACCACGCGGGTCATCAGCGGGTGGCCGCCAGTGACGCTCCAGGTCTGGTGACCGTCGGTGACGTAATCGATCTCGCCCGTCACCGCGACCACGGCGCCGCTCATGAGCGCCAAGGACTGCGCCGCGGCGATCGCGGCCGACGAGGCGGCGGTGCTATCGACACCTTTGCCGGCGGCGGTGATGCCGGCGAGGCTCAGGATCTCCGAGGCATTGCCGCGGATCGCGGCGGGCTTGTGGCTGATCAGCCCGTGCAGCGCGGAGGTGCGATACGCGAGCACGCCCGCGGCCACCGGGTCGAGCGTCCAGGGCCGGCCGGCGGCATGGGCGGCGGCCACGGCGAGCTGCATCGCCTGCAGCCGCGCGGGGTAAAGCGTGCCGACGTTGATCAGCACCGCGCCGGAGATGGCCGCGAAGTCGGCCACTTCCTCGTCGGCGACGATCATCGCGGGCGAAGCGCCGAGCGCGAGCAAAACGTTGGCGGTGATCGACTGCACCACTTCGTTGGTCAGGCAGTGCACCAGTGGCGCACTGGAGCGGACCCGGGCCAGCTCAGCGGCGACGCAGCGGCCGGGCAGCTCGACCGGGGCAGAGTGAAGGTCTGGCATCAGAGTTTCCTGTGGAGATGGGTGCGCCGGCTCTCAGCCGCCAGCGCGCTTGACGGTGCGGCCCTGTTTCTTGAGGGTGTCGATCACACGTTCGCAATGGTCGCCCTGGATCTCGACCACACCGTCCTTGGCGGTGCCGCCCGAGCCGCACGCAGCCTTGAGCACCTTGGCGGCTTGAACCAGAGCGGCCTCGTCGAGCGCCAGACCCTTGATCACGGTGACGCACTTGCCGCCGCGGCCCTTGGTTTCGCGCGAAACGCGAACAATGCCGTCGCCAGCGGGAGCCGGAGCGGCGCTGCGGCAGGCGCAGCGATCGAGCGGCTGCTGGCAGCCGGGGCACATGCGGCCAAATTCGGTCGAATAGACCAGGCCGCCAGCGGATTTCTTGGTGGACATGGGGCTTTAACTCCGGGGGTTCGAGTCGCGGCGCAGGTCGGCGAGCGTGGCGGCCACCGTGGGCCAGGCGAGCCTCACCCGCAGCTCGCGCCGGATGCGGGCGTTGCCGATGCGGCGCGACTCGCTCATGAAGGACAGCAAGGCCGGGCTAACGACGTGGGCGAGCTCGGCGCGCGGCAGGCGGGGCGGCCGCGGCAGGTCAAAGGCGTCGGCGACGAGGTCGAAGTACTCGCCCATGAGCAAGTCGGAATCGTCGACCGCGTTGTAGATGCGCTGGGGTTTGCCGCGGGCGAGCGCGGCCAAGGCCAGTCGCGCCAGGTCGTCGGCGTGGATGTGGTTGGTGAAGACGTCGTCGGCCGCCGCGAGCGCAGGCGTTCCCGCGCGCAGACGATCGAGCGGCAAGCGGTCGTGCGCGTAGAGGCCGGGCGCGCGCAGCACGCTGACGGCGAGCTTGCCGCGGCCGGCGCGCCGCAGCTGGCGCTCGGCGTCGATGCGGCGGATCGCGCGCGCGCTGGCCGGGCGCAGCGGGGTGGTTTCGGTGGTAGCGGCGCCGCCGCGGTCGCCGTAGACGCCGGTGGTGCTGATGTAGACCAGGCGATCGGCGCGGCCGGCGATCGCGGCAAGCAAGTGGCGGGTGCGGGTGTCGGCCGCGCCGGCGTTGGGTGGCGGCGCGAGGTGGATCACGCGGGAGCTCAGTGCGGCGATGCGGGCAGAGACGGGCTGGTCGAGGTTGGCGACGATTGGCAGCGCGCCCGCGGCTCGCAGTTGCGCCACGCGATCCGGGGTCGATGTCAGGGCTATGACCCGGAAGCGGCCCTTGGCGCGTGCGAGAATCCGTTCGCCCACGTCGCCGCAGCCGACGATCAGCAGGCGCGGTGCGCCAAGCTTTGGCCGACGCCGTGGTTTTTCACTCTTGAGTTCCATGTCGCCGATTATGTCCTGCCAGATCACGGTCCGAGCTTCGGGCCACCAGTTCAGCGCCGATTCCACCGAGACCGTTCTTGAGGCCGCCCTGAGGCAAGGCGTGGGTCTGCCCTATGGTTGCAAGAATGGCGCCTGCGGGGCGTGCAAGGGCACGGTGCTCGAGGGCGAGATCGAGCAAGGCGCACACGCGGCGCACGCTTTATCGGCTGAAGAGAAAGCCGCCGGCAAGGCGCTCTTCTGCTGCGCGCACGCCAAGACCGACCTCGTGATCGAAGCGCGAGAGTTGAGTGGCGTGGGCGATATCCCGGTCAGGAAAATGCCGGCGCGGATCGCGAAGATCGAGCGCTTGGGCGAGGACGTGGCGATCGTCTCTTTGCAACTGCCGGCCGCCGAGCGTCTGCAATATCGGGCCGGGCAATACCTCGACTTCATCCTGCGCGACAACTCGCGCCGCAGCTATTCGATCGCGACCGCGCCGCACGCCGACGAGCTTCTGCACTTCCATATCCGGCACATGGCGGGCGGGCGTTTTACCGACGCGCTGTTTGGCGTTGCCAAGGAAGGTCAGCCGGTCGTCAAGGAGCGCGACCTG
>JAVVWR010000023.1:15974-25806 GCA_036652035.1 Burkholderiaceae bacterium
CGCGCTGTTTGGCGTTGCCAAGGAAGGTCAGCCGGTCGTCAAGGAGCGCGACCTGCTGCGCTGCGAAGGGCCGCTGGGCAGCTTCTTCCTGCGTGACGACAACACGCGCCCGATCATTCTTCTGGCAAGCGGCACCGGTTTTGCTCCGATCAAGGCGATCGCCGAACATATCTTCCATCAGGGGATCAACCGCGAGACCCCGGTCGTTCTTTACTGGGGCGGGCGCCGCCCGCGCGACCTCTACCTCGATGCCCTGGCGCGCCAGTGGGCGGCCGAGCAGCCCAACTTCCAATACGTTCCGGTGGTCTCCGACGCGCAGCTTGACGACGCCTGGAGTGGCCGCACCGGTCTGGTTCACCGTGCGGTGATGGCCGATTTTCCTGACCTGTCGGCGCATCAGGTCTACGCCTGCGGGGTGCCGGTGATGGTCGAGGCCGCGCAACGCGATTTCACGGCGCTGTGCGGTCTGCCGGAGGATCGGTTCTTCGCCGACGCTTTTACCTCGCAGGCCGATCTGATCGACGCCGAAGCCTGAGTGTTGGCGCGGGCCGCTGCGCGGCCTCAGGCTGCGGCTTCGCCGAGGTAGGCCTCGCGCACCTTGGGGCTGGCGAGCAAGTCCTTGGCGTCGCCCTCGAGCGTGATCAAGCCCGAGTCCATCACGTAGGCGCGATTGGCCGATTCCAGCGCCAGCAAGGCGTTTTGCTCAACCAGCAGAATCGGGATCTGCTTGGCGTGGACCGAGCGGATCACGTCGAAGATCTTCTCGACCATGATTGGCGACAGACCCATCGAGGGCTCGTCGAGCACCAGCAGCTTGGGCCGGCTCATCAAGGCCCGCGCCATCGCCAGCATCTGCTGCTCGCCGCCCGAGAGCGTGCCCGAGAGCTGTTTGGCGCGTTCCTTGAGGCGCGGGAAGGTGGCGAACATCTCTTCCATGTCGCGCTTGATCTCGGCCGTGTCGTTGCGGATGAATGCGCCCATCAGCAGGTTTTCGGTGACCGACATGCGGGCGAACACGCCGCGGCCTTCCGGCACCATCGCCAGGCCGCGGGCGAGCAACTGGTACGCGGCCTGGCCCTTCGCCGGCTGGCCCATGTACTCGATCGAACCCGACCAGGCCTGGGTGCCGGTGATGGCTTTCAAGGTGGTGGTCTTGCCCGCGCCGTTGGCGCCGATCAGGGTGACGAGTTCACCCGCGCGAACTTCGAGATGGATGCCCTTGACGGCCTGGATGCCACCGTAGGCGACCTTGAGGTCGGTGACCTTGAGAACAGCTTGGCTCATCGAGCAACCTCGGGCATGGCACGGAACTCCCTCTCTGGCAGGAGAGGGCGGGGGAGAGGGGAAAGGTCGGTGTCGATGCGCAGCATCACGCCACCTTCGGTGCATGGGCGGCGCCGAGGTAGGCCTCGATCACCTTGGGGTGGCGCTGGACTTCGGCCGGCTCTCCCATGGCGATGATCTTGCCGTAGTCGAGCACGGTGACGCGGTTGCACAAGCCCATCACCAGTTTCACGTCGTGTTCGATCAGCAGGATGCTGATGCCATCGGCCTGGATCCGCTCGAGCAGCTTGCGCAGGGTCAGCTTCTCGGTGGCGTTCATGCCGGCGGCGGGTTCATCGAGCGCGAGCAGCTTGGGCTCGGTGGCGAGCGCGCGGGCGATCTCGAGCCGGCGCTGGTCGCCATACGCGAGGGTGCGGGCCTGGTAGTCGGCGTATTTGCGAATGCCGACGTAGTCGAGCAGCTCGATCGCCCTTTGCTTGATCTCGGCTTCCTCGCGCCGCTGCGAGGGCAGGCGCAGCACCGCGCCGAGCGCGCCGGCCTGAGTGCGGACGTGGCGGCCGACCATGACGTTTTCGAGCGCGGTCATCTCCGGGAACAGGCGGATGTTCTGGAAGGTGCGGGCGATGCCGGCGGCCGCCACCTTGTGCACGTCGCTCGGCGTGTAGGGCTTGCCGCCGAGAACGAAGCTGCCGGAGTCGGGCGTGTAGAGGCCGGTGATCACGTTGAAGAACGTGGTCTTGCCCGCGCCATTGGGCCCGATCAGTCCATAGATCTGGCCGCGGTCGATTTCGATGCCGACGTCGGACAGCGCCTGCAGGCCGCCAAAGCGCTTGTTGACGCCGCTGACCTTGAGGATGGTCTCGCTCATCTCAAGCTCCTGCGGTGGCGGCTTTGCCACCCTTGCCGCCGCCGATCTTCTCGGACGGGTTGATGCCGTGCTCGGGCGCGGGCCACAGACCCTTGGGCCGATACAGCATGATCAAAACCATGCCCAGACCGTAGATCAGCATGCGCAGCACTTCGGCGTCGACGATCACCTTGCCGAAAATCGCCTGCTGCAGCGGGGCCACGGTGTGGCGTAGCACCTCCGGGAAGACCGCGAGCAGGACCGCGCCGAGCACCACGCCCGGGATGTGACCGATGCCGCCCAGCACCACCATGGCGAGCACGATGATCGATTCCATCAGCGAGAAGCTCTCGGGCGAAACAAAGCCCTGAAAGGCCGAGAACATGGCTCCCGCGACGCCGCCGAAGGTTGCTCCCAGCGCGAAGGCGAGCAGCTTGATGTTGCGCACGTTGATTCCCATCGCCTTGGCGGCGATGTCGTCTTCGCGGATCGCCATCCAGGCGCGGCCGATGCGTGAGTTCTGGAGCCGGATGCAGATGATGATGGTGATGATCGCCAGCACCAGGAACAGGTAGTAGTAGAGATAGACCGAGGGCAGGGTCACGCCGAACACGGTCAGCGGTTTGGCCAGGCTGACGCCGCCGAGCGAGATCGGGTCGATCAAGGTGATGCCCTGCGGGCCGTTGGTGATGTTGACCGGCGCGTTCAGGTTGTTCATGAAAATGCGGATGATCTCGCCAAAGCCGAGCGTGACGATCGCCAGGTAATCGCCGCGCAGCCGCAGCACCGGCGCGCCCAGCAGGATGCCGAACAGGGCGGCGAGTGCCGCGCTCAATGGCACGACGATCCAGATCGAGTTGTGCAGGCCGTCGGGAAACATCGCGGCGATCGCCGGGAAGGTGCTGGTCAGGTGCGGGCTCGCCAAAAGCGCATACATGTAGGCGCCGAGGGCATAAAACGCGATGTAGCCGAGGTCGAGCAGACCGGCAAAACCCACCACGATGTTGAGGCCCAGCGCCAGCATCACGTAGAGCAGAGCGAAGGCGACGGCGCGGACCCAGGCGTTGCCGAGCTGTCCGACCACGAAGGGCAGGGCGATCAACAGAGCGGTGACGACAAAGGTGGCGACAAAGGCGGCGGTCGGGTTGTCGCGCCACTTGGGGAAGTAGAGGTTCATGGCGCTTCCTTTACGCGCGGTCGGCGACGCGTTCGCCCAAGAGGCCTTGCGGGCGGAAGATCAGCACGATCACCAGGATCGCGAAGGCAAACACGTCCTGGTAGTGCGAGCCCAGCACGCCGCCGGTGAGATCGCCGATATAGCCCGCGCCCAGCGCCTCGATCAGCCCGAGCAGCAGGCCGCCCACCATGGCGCCCGGAATGTTGCCGATCCCGCCCAGCACGGCGGCGGTAAAGGCTTTGAGGCCGGGCAGAAAACCCATCGAGAAATGCACCACTGAATAGGTGGCGCCGATCATCACGCCGGCGACCGCGGCGAGCGCGGCACCGATGGCGAAGGTCTGCGCGATCACGAGATTGGGGTTGACGCCCATCAGGCCGGCCACGCGTGGATTCTCGGCCGTGGCCCGCATCGCGCGGCCAAGTTTGGTGCGGTTGACCAGCAGCATCAGACCGACCATCAGTGTGGCCGACAGCGCAATCACCAGGAGTTTGGTCAAGGTGATGGTGGCGCCGCCGACGTCGAAGTTGATCTGTGGGATCAGCTCGGGAAAGGTGTGGTAGTTGCGGCCCCAGACGATCATGCCGAGGGTTTGGATCACGATCGACACTCCAATCGCGGTGATCAAGGGCGCCAGGCGCGGTGCGTTACGCAGCGGCCGGTAAGCAACGCGCTCAATCACCAGCGAGAGGATCACGCACACCGGCATCGCGGTGAGAAGCCCGGCGGCCATCAGCATCCAGGCCGGCATCTCGGGGTAGAGCCCTTTCAGAAGCATGATCACGGAGAGCGCCGTCATCGCGCCCACCATCAAGACGTCGCCGTGAGCGAAATTGATCAGGTTGAGAATGCCGTAGACCATCGTGTAGCCCAGCGCAATCAGCGAATACAGGCTACCGAGCACCAGGCCGTTGATGATTTGTTGAATAAAGGTGTCCATGACTTCTCCAGTGCCGTAACACGGGTTTCCCCGTGCGTGACGCATCCTAGCAAGATCTCAAGCCCAATTTGGCGAGCAAAAAAGAAGCGGCACCCTAAGGTGCCGCTGCTTGTGATGCCAAAGGCTTAACGCGAGGTCGAGAGGTACTCGAGCTTGCCGTCCTTGCCGACCTTGAACATCGAGATTGCACCGCCCTTGATGTCGCCCTTTTCGTCAAAGGCGAGGTTGCCGGTCAAGGCCGGCAGGTTGGTGGCGGGCATCGCGGCCGTGATCGCTGCGCGATCGGCCTTGCCGGCGCGCTTGATGGCGTCGGCGATGACGTAGACCGCGTCGTACGAATACGGCGAGTAGATCTGGACGTCCTGGTTGAACTTGGCCTTGTACTTGCTCTTGAACTCATCGCCCTTGGCGAGCTTTTCGACCGCTTCGCCGGCCATCGAGCAATTGAGCACTTCGGCCGAGTCGCCCGCGAGCTTGATGAACTCGGGCGAGCAGGCGCCGTCACCGGCGACCAGCACGCTCTTGATGCCGAGCTGCTTCATCTGCTTGGCCATCGGGCCGGCGGTGGCGTCCATCCCGCCGTACATGATCACTTCCGGCTTGCCGGCCTTGACCTTGGTGAGAATGGCGCTGAAGTCGGTTGCCTTGTCGTTGGTGAATTCGCGCGTCACCACCTTGATGCCGCCTTCCTTGGCGACTTTCTCGAACACGTCGGCCAGGCCCTGGCCGTAGGCGGTGCGGTCGTCGATGATCGCGACCGTCTTGGCCTTGAGCGCGTCCTTGGTGTAGTTGGCGAGCACCGCGCCCTGCTGGTTGTCGTTGGCGACAACGCGGTAAGTGGTCTTGAAGCCCTGGTCGGTGTATTTGGGGTTGGTGGCCGAGGGCGAGATCTGGGTGATGCTGGCGTCGGAGTAGATCTTGGAAGCCGGAATCGTGGTGCCGGAATTCAGGTGACCGACCACGGCAACAACGCCGGCGTCGACCAGCTTTTGAGCGGCAATCGTGCCTTCCTTGGGGTCGGCCTTGTCGTCTTCGGCGACCAGTTCCAGCTTGTAGGTCTTGTCGCCAAGCTGGATGCCGCCAGCGGCGTTGATTTCGTCAACGGCCAGGCGGGCGCCGTTTTCATTGTCCTTGCCGAGGTGGGCGATGCCACCGGTCAGCGGGGCGACGTGGCCGATCTTGATCACCTCGGCCGGGGCGGCCGCAGCAGCAGGGGCCTTGGCTTCTTCCTTCTTCGCCGGCTCTTCCTTTTTGCCGCAGGCGGTCAGCGCAACAGCCACAACAATGGCCAGCGGCGCCAGTTTGAACATGGGGTGCATCATCTAACTCTCTCTCCTGGGAATGCTCGATCGAACGGGGAATGGCTCCGGCGCCGCGCAACGGCTGCACGAAACTGCTCGATTTTACCCACGAGGTAACCCGATACAAGGACAAAGCCGTTCGCTGTTGCACGGATGTGTAGCTCGATCGCAGATTCGAGTCTTTCTTCGATTTCCGCAGTAGCGAACCGGCATGGAAAAAAAAAGAGGGCGCCAGCGGCGCCCTCTTTTTTTGCAGCGAATTCGGCTTAAGCCAGGCCTACTGAGCCAGAACCCACTTGGCCAGGGTGTCGGCCTCGGGAGCGCTGACCTGGGGGTTGGCCGGCATCGGGATCGGGCCCCAGGTGCCAACGCCGCCTTCGCGGATCTTCTTGGCGAGGATGGCGGTGGCGTCCTTGTTGCCCTTGTACTTGGCGGCGACGTCCTTGTACGACGGGCCGACCAGCTTCTTGTCGATGGCGTGGCAGGCGAAGCAGTTCTTCTGCTTGGCGAGGTCGGGGGCGCTCTGAGCCAGGGCAACATTGCCGACGGCGAGCAGGCCAACCGTGGCGAGGGTGGCGGCGATCTTGTTCATGATGACTCCAATGAAAACTCGGGCGGCAGGGAGGGCAAGCCCGACGGTCACGGATACTAACGGAGCATCCCGCGAATCGGTGCACAAGCGGCGCGAAGGATTTTGAAGGCATCGACGCGGGCCCGGTTATAGTGATCCGCATCACTCGCCTCTTTTTGCGCAAGCACCATGTATCTCGTCTGGCTCGGCCTTGTCCTGATCGTGTTGAAGCTGCTCAACGTCAACTATGTCGGCGAGCTGTCCTGGTGGTGGATTGTCTTGCCACTGGCGTTGGCGCTGATCTGGTTCGAGTTCTTCGAGCGCCGGCTTGGCCTCGACAAGAAGCGGGCTCACGACGAATACGATCAGGCGCGTCAGCAGCGCTTCAAGCAGACCCTGATTCGGAACGACAAGCGCCGCTGAGTCGGGGCCAGGTCTGAAAAAAAGGCCGCTCGGTAGAGCGGCCTTGATTGCGACAGCAGACGGATGTTCAGCCCGCCTGAAGTTCAATCGCCCAGCAGCGAAGGGTCACGCACCGCGCCCTTGTCGGCCGACATCACCAGCAAGGCGTAAGCCTTGAGCGCTGCCGATACCTTGCGCGGACGCGGCTTGGCGGGCTTCCAACCCAAGACGTTTTGCTCCTCGCGGCGCCGTGCCAGTTCTGCGTCGGACAACAGCACGTCGATCGTGCGGTTTGGAATGTCGATGCGGATCTTGTCGCCGTTGCGCACCAGGCCGATGGCGCCGCCGGCCGCCGCCTCGGGCGAGCAGTGGCCAATCGACAGGCCCGAGGTGCCCCCTGAGAAGCGGCCATCGGTCAGCAGCGCGCAGGCCTTGCCCAGGCCCTTGGACTTGATGTAGCTGGTGGGGTAGAGCATTTCCTGCATGCCCGGGCCGCCCTTGGGGCCTTCGTAGCGAACGATCACCACATCGCCGGCCTTGACCTTGTCGCCCAGGATGTTCTCCACCGCTTCGTCCTGCGATTCGGTGACGTGAGCCGTTCCCTCGAACACGAGGATGCTCTCGTCGACCCCGGCGGTCTTGACCACGCAGCCATCGAGGGCGATGTTGCCTCTCAAAACAGCCAGGCCGCCCTCCTTGGAAAAGGCGTGTTCGACCGAGCGGATGCAGCCTTCGGTGCGGTCCAGATCCAGGCTGGGCCAGCGCGTGGCCTGGCTAAACGCCACTTGCGAGGGCACGCCAGCGGGGCCCGCCAGGTAGAAGGTTTTGACGGTTTCGTCCGGCGTGCGGGCGATGTCCCACTGTGCAAGCGCGTCCTTGAGCGTGGTGGCGTGAACCGTGGGCACGTTGGTGTGCAGGCAGCCAGCGCGGTCGAGCTCACCCAGGATGGCCATGATGCCGCCCGCGCGATGCACGTCTTCGATGTGGTACTTGTTGGTGTTGGGGGCGACCTTGCACAGCTGCGGCACGACGCGCGAGAGGCGGTCGATGTCGGTCATGGTGAAGTCGATGCCGGCTTCGCGCGCGATCGCCAGCAGGTGCAGGATGGTGTTGGTCGAGCCACCCATGGCGATGTCGAGCGTCATCGCGTTCTCGAACGCAGCAAAACCCACCGAGCGCGGCAGCACCGACTCGTCATCCTGCTCGTAGTACTGGCGAGCCAGTTCGACGATGCGCCGGCCCGCGCGCTTGAAGAGCTGCTCGCGGTCAGCGTGAGTGGCGACCACCGTGCCGTTGCCAGGCAGCGACAGCCCCAGCGCTTCGGTCAGGCAGTTCATCGAGTTGGCGGTGAACATGCCCGAGCACGAGCCGCAGGTCGGGCAGGCCGAGCGTTCGACCTCGGCCACGTCGGCGTCCGAGTAGGCGCTGTCGGCTGCGATCACCATCGCGTCAACCAGGTCGAGCTTTCTGAATTCAAGCGCCTGGGTGGCGGGATTGGCCAGGCGTGCCTTGCCCGCTTCCATTGGCCCGCCCGAGACAAAGATCACCGGGATATTGATCCGCATGGCGGCCATCAACATGCCGGGCGTGATCTTGTCGCAGTTGGAAATGCACACCATGGCGTCGGCACAGTGGGCGTTGACCATGTATTCGACCGAGTCCGCGATGATGTCGCGGCTGGGCAGCGAATACAGCATGCCGTCGTGACCCATGGCGATGCCGTCATCGACCGCGATGGTGTTGAACTCCTTGGCCACGCCGCCGGCCGCCTCGATCTCGCGCGCGACGAGCTGGCCCAGATCCTTCAGATGAACGTGTCCCGGCACGAACTGAGTGAAGGAATTGACCACCGCAATGATGGGTTTGGAGAAGTCTTCATCTTTCATGCCGGTGGCGCGCCACAGGGAGCGCGCTCCCGCCATGTTGCGGCCGGCGGTGGAGGTCTTGGATCGGTAGACGGGCATCGTGGTTTCTGAAGTGAGTTCGCGTCAAGGAAAGCGGGCCATGGGAATAGAGTTCCGGGCGCGCCTGCGGGCAAGTTCGTCAGCCGTGCGGGAGGCGAAGTTGATTATCCCCTACGGTTTTCGGCATGCCGCTCATGGTTCCGGCGGGCGCCTGGGCGGAGCTGCTTGCGGTCAAGTTCCAAGAACTCGACGCCACCAACGGTCGCCCAGCGAAACGGCTGGGGGGCGAAAGCGCTGACGGGAGCCGGAGGCGTACGGGCTCGTAAGTAATAATAAAGACCACTTCGACCTGTCTGGCTTCGGCCCATCGCCCATGCTTGTCCATCCGCAATTCAATCCCATCGCGCTCGAGATCGGTCCCTTGGCCGTGCGCTGGTACGGTCTGATGTATCTGGTCGGTTTCATCCTTTTCATGCTGCTGGGCACCTGGCGGGCGCGCCAGGCCTGGCGCGGGATGGGCAAACGGGACGTTGAAGATTTGCTGTTTTTCGGCGTGATCGGCGTGATCGTGGGCGGCCGCCTGGGTTTTATCCTCTTTTATCAACCCGAGCATTACCTGGCCCATCCACTCGACATCTTCAAGGTCTGGCAAGGGGGAATGGCCGCGCACGGCGGCATCATCGGCGTGATCCTCGCCATGATCTGGTTTGCACGCACGCGCGCCAAGTCGTTCTGGCAAGTCGCTGATTTCGTGGCCCCGCTGGTGCCGCTGGGCCTGATGGCAGGGCGGATCGGCAATTTCATCAACGGCGAACTGTGGGGGCGAGTGGCCGACCCGGCCGTCTGGCCGTGGGCGATGATCTTTCCGCAGGCCGGCGACAACCTGCCACGCCACCCGTCCCAGCTCTATCAGGCGGGGATGGAAGGTTTGATCCTGTTTCTGGTGTTGTGGATTTATTCGATCCGTCCGCGTCCGAGCGGCAGCGTGGCGGCGTTGTTCCTGATCGGCTATGGCATCGCCCGCTTTGCCGCCGAATTTGCGCGCGAGCCGGACGCTTATCTGGGCTTGCGTGCGTTGGGACTGTCGCAGGGCCAGTGGCTGTCCTTGCCGATGGTTCTCGCGGGGGGCGCTTTGTTGGTGTGGGCTTGGCGCCGTGAGCCGGTCGTCAAGGTCTAAGGCCGGTCGGGATCGCGCCGCGGTGCTTGGAAAATCCCAGTGTCAGGCGCGCCTGCCGGTCAGCGCCGATTCGACGAAAGCGGTCTTGCCCGCGGTGTAAGCGTTACGGTCGTTGCGGTAACGCAGGGCGGGGCGATATTTGAGCTGGGCGTAGCTCTGAGCGAGTGGCGCGTTGGTGCGTAGCCGGTTGCGAAAACTCAGGTAGCGATTCCAGTCCTTGCCGCCGACC
>JAVVWR010000023.1:25906-29245 GCA_036652035.1 Burkholderiaceae bacterium
CACATGACGGTGGTGGGTGCGGACGCCTTCGACGACTCGCTTGAAGAAGCGCCGCTCGGGTTGTGTCGCTTCATAGGCCGGAACGTACTCGTAACCGTAATTGGCGAGCCGCCCGGCCCCCGGCGCAAACCGCTGCAGGGATGGCACGCCCACCAGAATGTCAATGATCGGTTCGGCCGCGATTTCGGCAACCGCCGTGCTCCCGATGTGTTCGATCGTCGGTTCGAGATCGGCCAGCACCAGGCGCAGTAACTGCGCTTCGATCCGGCAGCGGATCGGCCCCGCTGGGTCGGGTTGAAAGATCACAAGCTCGCCGGCCTCGACCGTCTGAGCGGATGAGCGAAGTGATGGCGAGGGCCAGACGGCGAGCTGCTCGGCGCGGAGGAGTGATTGAGTCGAAGCCATGGCCTCTCCTGGGCGGGCCGGATAACGGCGAATGGAGAGAATCATGACCGGTCTGAGGCGACCGGGCCGTCGGGCCTTCCGGCTTTTGCGCCTGCCGAAGATTCGACAGGCGCAAGTTGATTACCAGCGCGATGGCGGCTTGCGGTGGATCGTGATGACGCGGTTATCGACCGTCACATAGCCGCCGACCGTGAGGTCTTTGAAGATGCGGCTAATCATGTCGCGCGACGCGCCCACGCGGTCGGCGATGTCCTGCTGGGTCATGCGCCCAGGGACGATTAACTTGCCGTTGGCATCTTCCTTGGCGATCTGGAGCAAGAGCCGCGCGACTCGGCCATAGACATCCATCAGTGCGAGATTTTTGACGTTGTCAGTGGCGATGCGGGCGCGCTCAATCAGGGTGGCGATGAGACTCATCGCGATATCCGGATTGGCAGCGATGGCGGCGCGCAAGTCGTCGCGCATGACGACCGCGCAGGCGGTGGGTTCGAGCGTCATCACCGAGGCTGAGCGCACGCGACCGTCGAGTGCCATCTCGCCGACGTAATCGCCGGGACCATGGGTGTCGAGAATCATCTCGCGGCCGTCGTCATCCGAGACATAAACCTTGACGCGGCCAGAGACGATCACGAACAACGATTCACCTCGGTCGCCCTCATTGATGATCACGGCGTTTTTGGGGAAGACACGCCACTGCCCGCGGGCGGCAATTTCGCGCACCATCGGATCGCCAATGGCAGCCAGATGCTGGTCGGAGAGGCTCATGGTCTTGCTCCCTGTCGGCGCGGGCGCGCCGGGGTGTCGATTCTGTTGTTTTTCGATGGTTCATCGGCACGGTTGGAATTATCGGCGCGCAGGCATGGCTTTCCAAGCCACACATAATGTCGCACGGAGGAAGGATGGCGACGCACACAACGGCGCTGACGCACCGGCTCAGGCGCGCAGCTCTGATCGCAATCGCAGTGGGAACCCTGGCCGGTATTGCCGTGTCATGGTCGTCGCTCGTCGATCGAGTCTCGGTTGCGATTTTCGATGCTGCAACCGATTTTCTGCGCTGGGGTACGCCGCGTTCCGCCCCCGAGTTGGTGGTAGTGGGGCTCGACCAGGCCACCCTCGACTCGACCGCTGAGCCGCTCGGCCTGATGCACCTGCAACTGGCCGATGCCATCGCCGGCATTGCCGCCGGCAAGCCGCGACTGATTGTTCTCGACCTCGTCCTGCCTGATCGCTCGGTCGAGGCCGTGCGTCCCGGCTTCGACCTTGCGCTGATGCGCGCTTTGGCTGCGGCGCGTGCCAGTGCTGGCCTGGTGCTGACCATCGAACCCGATGCCAACGGCCGGCTGCAGCCGATCCATCCGCCCTTATTGGCAGCGGCGGGCGCGGACAACGTTGGTGTCGCGCTCTACCCGCTCGACGGCGATCACGTGGTGCGGCGTTATCTCCCCGTGATCGGCGGCGAGCCCACCTTGATCGCTCGCGCCGCCCAGCGCTTGGGACTGGCCGCCGCGCCGGGCTGGATCGATTGGTCGATCGGCGCCCCCTTGGCGTACCAGTCGATGAGCGCGGTTGTCGCCGCGCAGCGGCGCGGCGATGGCGCAGCGCTGCGCGCCACTTTCGAAGCCAAGGTGGTGCTGTTGGGCAGTGTCCTGCCGTTTGTTGGTCGCTTACCCCAGCCGGTCAATCTGGCGGGGTGGAAGAGCGGAATCAGCTCGCCCCCTGGGGTTTGGGCGCATGCCCAGGCTTTGCGCAATGTGCTCGCAGGCGGCTTTCTGCAGCCGGTGCCATGGTCCGTGATGGGATGGTTGCTGGCGGCTTTTGCGAGTCTTGCCGGCATCAACGGGTTGGTGACGCGCAGCTTGGCTTTGATGGGCGCGATGAGCCTGAGCTTTGCTGTGGCGGTCGCGCTGATGCCGCTGGGATGGATGCTGCCCCTGGGCGCCGTGTGGATCGGCGGTCTGGTGGCAGTGGCTGTGCGCACCGCGCTCGATGCCCGTCTTTATCGGCGCGAGCAGCGTCGTCTGGCGCACACGTTTGGTGGTTACGTCAGTCCGCAGGTCTTGCGCGCGATTCTCGATGGCCGCATTACCGCGGGGGGCGGGCGACGCCATCTGGCTTTTTTGTTTGCCGATTTGCGCGGCTTTACCGCTTTGTCGGAACGGTCCTCGCCCGAGGCCATTCTTGCTTGGCTCAACCGCTACTACGCGGCCATCACGCCGGTGATTCACGCGCATGGCGGCACCATCGACAATTTTCGCGGCGATGGCTTGATGGTCATGTTCGGTGCGCCTGAGCCGATCGAGCGGCCGGCGCGCGCGGCGATCGCGGCCGCGCGGGCGGTGGGCCTCGCGCTGGCTCAACTCAATCGTGAACTGGCCGCTGAAGGCGCGCCGCCGCTGACGCTGTCGCTGGGTGTGGCGGCGGGGGACGCGGTCTATGGCGACCTGGGTTCGGCTGATCGCAAAGATTTCACGGCCCTGGGCGACGCGGTCAACGTTGCCGCCCGCTTGCAGGACGTGGCCAAGGAACTTGGCTATTCGATCGCCGTGAGCCGATCGGCGCTGGAAGAGTCCGGCTGGGATGCCGCGGGTTTTGTCGACCTGGGGGAACAAGTGATCAAAGGTCACAGCCCTGTCCATGTGATGGCATGGGGACCGCAAACGTGAAAATTCAGTGTGAGGACCGTGCAAGTGTGTGGCGTGGGGCCGCTGGCGATCGCTACGATCCTTGACCGCAAGAAGTCGAACATGAGAACACGTCGGGAGTGGTGTCGCTGGGCCGGGGCTGTCGCGTTGATGCTGATGGTGACCGCCGCCACGGCTCTGGAGCGGCCGGTGGCGGTGGTGCTCGACCTGCTGGGGCCGGTCGAGTTGCGGGTGGGCGAGACACTCTCCCGCCTGCCGTTGCTCGATACCTTGGCGCCGGGTGTTGTGCTGG
>JAVVWR010000023.1:29345-31679 GCA_036652035.1 Burkholderiaceae bacterium
TCCGCTGCGCCCTGATCTCGCCTCAGAAGGCGCGCACAGCCTTGTAGAACATGTAGCTCGCCAGCGCGAGCAGCATCAGGGCGAAGATCCGCTTGAGCGGTTTGGTGTCCATCGAGTGCGCAACCTTGGCGCCCAGTGGCGCGGTCAGCACGCTGGTGGCGGCCACGCACACCAGTGCTGGCAGATAGACAAAGCCGAGGGTCTGCGGCAATCCTGGCAGACCCGGCACCTTCCAGCCCGCCACGATGTAGCCGATGGTGCCGGCCGCGGCGATCGGGAATCCGAGTGCGGCCGAAGTCGCCACCGCGTTGTGGATCTTGACGTTGCACCAGATCATGAAGGGCACGGAAATAAAACCGCCTCCCGCCCCTACGATGCTGGAAATCAGACCGATGCCGTTGCCCGCGCCGAACATGCCGAGCCGGCCCGGCAATTGACGCGAGGCTTGCGGCTTGCGGTCGCGCATCATTTGCAGCGCTGAAAATCCGACGAAACCGGCGAAGATCATCGCGATCCAGAACGTCGGCAAGCGTCCGGCGATCTGCGCGCCGATCAGCGCGCCCACCAGGATGCCGGGCGCCACGGCCCAGACCACGTTCCACAGCACGGCACCACGCCGGTGGTGGGCGCGGACCGAGGAGATCGAGGTGAACAAGATGGTCGCGAGCGAGGTGGCGATCGCCACGTGAACCACGTGCTCCTCGGGGAAGTTCTGCGCCGACAGGATCAACGTCAGAAAAGGCGTGAGCAGCATGCCGCCGCCAATGCCCAGCAGTCCGGCCGCAAAGCCAGTCATTGCTCCCAGCATGGCAAGGAGCGCAATCAAGGTCAGGTCCACGTCAATCCTTGAGCAAGTGCGAGGTGATGAAAGCCCACTCGGCGTGAGATACCGGAGTGATCGAGAGCCGGTTGCCTTTGCGCAGCACCGGCATCTCGGCGAGTTCTGGGTGCTGGCGCAGTTCGGCAATGCTCACGGTGCGCGTCTTCTTGAGGGCGCGGACGTCGACCAAGACCCAGCGCGGCGCCTCGGGCTTGGAGCGCGGGTCGTGGTATTCGCTCTTCGAATCGAACTGCGTGGGATCGGGGTAGGGGCGGCTGGCCACTTCGGCCAGCCCGACGATGCCGGGCTCGGCGCAGCTCGAGTGATAGAAGAACACTCCATCACCCGGGCTCATGTCGTCGCGCATGAAATTGCGCGCCTGGTAGTTGCGAACGCCGGTCCAAGGGACCGTGGCATTGGCGGCAGCGAGGTTGTCGTTGATCGAGCACTCGCCGGGCTCGGACTTCATCAACCAATAACGTCGGGTCATTGCGGGTGGTGCGCCGGGTGCGAGCCGGCCGGGGCAGAGTTCGGTCAGGCCGGCGCAGGGCCGTGGGCCTGCGCAAAAAAACGCCCAAGCTGCATCAGCAACTTGGGCGCGGTAGAGATCCCCGCCTGTGCCGCCCGGCCCGTGTCCTGAACCATGGGTTCAGGGTGGTCGCTACCGATTCGCTTAGGTTCAGCAAACGCGTGCCGAGCACACCGCGAAATCGAGATCGCAACCATGCGCAGTGCGCATAGGTTCAAGGAACAATAGGCCTTTGCGCGAACACCGCAGGGAAAAGCTGGTTGGAAAACCGGCGGCTTTCCAACCAGCTCTTGAGTTGCCATTGTAACCGGCTGGTGCCCGCGGATCAGAAGAGTTTCTCCTGTGGCACGAGCGCTTCGTCGCAGGTGGTGATGAGCTCGCGCAAGCGGCGGCGCAACTCGCCGACCTCGAGTCCGTCATCGGAGCGCGCGGTGAACATCTCGTGGGCGATCTGCAGCGCGGCCATCACGGCGATGCGGTCGGAGCCCATGACTTTCCCGGTGTCGCGGATCGACGTCATCTTCTGGTCGACATATTTCGCGCAGGCCAGCAGGGCGGGGCGCTCGGCCTCGGTGCACGCGAGCCGATACTCGCGGTCGAGAATGGTGACGTTGAGCTGTTCCATCGGCTTTAGGGTTCGGTGGAGGGGGCGGGTTCGGACAGGCTCAGCACGAGACTGTCGAGTCGCGCGCCAGCGATCTCGACGCGTTCACGCATGGCCGCCAGTTCTGCTTCCTGGCTCGCCACACGGGCGCGCAGGTCCTGATTCTCGGTGCGCAGCGCGTAAATCATCTGTGCGAGTTCGCGGATCCGGTCCGCCAGGGCATCGAGCTCTTCAATCATGCAAGCGATGGTAGCACCGGGCACGCGCCGAGGCCTGGCGTGCCAGGGCGCTGGTTGATGCGGGTAAGCCGCAGCGCGCCGTCTGATGCGATGCGTCCGTTGGAGCTTGTCATTCGCGGTAAGCCGCAGCGGCGGTCTCAAG
>JAVVWR010000023.1:31779-40360 GCA_036652035.1 Burkholderiaceae bacterium
CTCGACTTTCGACCAGTGCTTGGTCGGGAGCGCTGAGTGCTCGTCCTGCATTGTCAGATTCAGGGCTGGGCCGTGGGTTCGGTGACAAAGCCCAGGCGGGTGAGCCCGACCTGCTGCGCCGCCGCCATCACCCGGGCGACGCGCTCGTAGCGGGTGGCCTTGTCGGCGCGCAACTGGATCTCGGGTTTCTCGCCCGCGCCACGCGCCGCCTGGGCCAGGCGCTCGCGCAACTGGGCTTCGTCGATCCGCACGCCGTTCCAGAAAAAGTCGCCCTGGGCGTCGATGGCGAGCTGGATCGCTGCGGGCGAGGTCTCGGCGAGCGGCGCCTTTTCCTCCGGCAGGTCGAGCAGCAGTGAATGCGCGAGCAAGGGCGCGGTGATGATGAAGACCACCAGCAGCACCAGCATCACGTCGACCAAGGGGGTGACGTTGATCTCCGCCATGCGGGGCGGCTCGGGGCTGCGGTCGAATCCGCCGAACATGGTCTCAGGCGCCGCGGGCGACGAGCCAGGCGTGCAGGTCGCGCGCAAAAGCTTCCAGCCGGGTGGCGATGGTGCGATTGCCGCGCACGAAGGCGTTGTAGGCGAGCACGGCGGGAATCGCCACGGCGAGGCCGGCGGCGGTCATCACCAGCGCCTCGCCCACCGGACCGGCGATCTTGGCAATGCTCATCTGGCCCGAGACGGCGATTTCGATCAAGGCGTGGTAGATCCCCCATACCGTGCCAAAGAGGCCGATGAAGGGCGCGGTCGCTCCGATCGAGGCCAGCCATGAGAGGCCCGAGTCGATCCGCCGCAGCGACGCATTGAGCGCGTCGCGCAGCGCCGCGAGGTGGGCTTCGTTGCGGCCGAGCTGGGCCGCGAGCGTGCCGGTCGCAGGCAGCGTGGCAGCGCGCTGGGCGGCGGTCTGGGCCAGCGGCAGAAACAGCGTTTCGCGGTCGGCCGGGCGCAGCAGCGCGAGGCCGGCGTCGATCCCGGGGGCGGACCAGAAGCGCGCGATCGGCTCGGCCGTGGCGCGTACGCGTAGCCACTGCCAGGACTTCCAGAAAATCAGGAACCAGCTGGTCACCGACATGGCGAGCAAGAGCCAGGCGGTAAAGCGGATCACGCCATCGGCCTGGTTCCAGAAGTGGGCCAGGCCCAGCGCCTGCCCTTCCATTTACGCCAACCCCAGGACCGCGCTCATGTCGAACTGGCCACGCTCCTGGTTGGCCAGGAAGCGCGCCGCGCGCAGGCTGCCATGGGCGTAGCCGAGCCGGCTCGAGCTCTTGTGGCTGATCTCAATGCGTTCGCCCGGGGCGGCAAAGATGACGGTGTGGTCGCCCACCACATCGCCGCCACGCAAGGTGGCAAAGCCGATCGAGCCGGGCTTGCGCTCGCCGGTGTGGCCGTAGCGTTCGTAGACGGCCACGTCTTCCAGATCGACGCCTTGCGCGCGCGCGATCACGCGACCCATTTCCAGCGCCGTACCCGAAGGCGCATCGACCTTGTGGCGGTGGTGCATCTCGACGATCTCGACGTCGTAGCCGCCGAGGATGCGGGCGGCCTCTTCGAGCAGCTTGAACGCGGCGTTGACGCCCACGCTCATGTTCGGAGCAAAGACCAGGGCGGTGCGGGTCGCGGCGTCGGCGATCGCGGCGCGCCCGGCGGCGTCAAAACCGGTGGTGCCGATCACCACCTTGACGCCGTTGGCGGCGCACACGGGCAGGTGGGCGAGCGTGGCCTCGGGGCGGGTAAAGTCGATCAGTACATCGGCCGCGGCGATCGCCCGCAGGTCGTCGGTAATGATCACGCCGGTGGCGCGGCCCATGAACTCGCCCGCATCGCGGCCGAGCGCCGGGCTGCCGGCGCGCTCAAGTGCACCGGCGAGCTCCATGTCGGGGGCGGCGAGCGTCGCTTCGATCAACATCTGACCCATGCGCCCGCAGGCGCCGGCAATCGCTAACTTCATGGCGAGGTCCTATTCGCGGCTGGGTGCCGGGGTGCCAGCCTCGGGCGCTCGCGCGGGCGCGACCGGGCGCGGCTTTTCGATCTTGGTCGCGTCGCGGCCAAGGATGAGCTGGTCGGCGGCGGTCTCGGTTGGCATCTCGTCGGCGGTGAAGCTCGCCAGCTTGCCGTCCTGGAACAAGAGCGTGAGCTTGCGGTTCTGCACTTCGCCGCTGCGACGGTTGAGGTAATAGATATAGTCCCAGCGGTCGCTATGGAAACTGCTGGTCAAAAGCGGCGTGCCGAGCATGAAGCGGACCTGGTCGCGCGTCATGCCGTTGCGCAGCTGTTCGACCATTTCCTGCGTGATCACGTTGCCCTGGTGGACATCGGGGCGGTAGGGCTGGACGAAAGTTGGCGTCCAGTCGGCGGCGGCGGTCCATCCGCGCGAGATCGTTTCGCAGCCGGAGAGCAGCGTGGCGGTGGCGAGCGCGGCGAACGCGACAGGCAGAAAGCGCGGCATGGGAGCGGAGGCGTGAAGTGAAGCGCCTATGATAGCTGTCCCTTCAATACCCCCTCGAGTCACCATGCCGCAACACTCATCGGGCAGCTCCAACGAACTCAAGAGCATGGGCCTCAAGGCCACGGCGCCCCGCATGAAGATCCTCGAGATCTTCCAGCGCAGCACCGTCGAAGGGGGCGTGCGCCACATGAGCGCGGAAGACGTCTACAAGGCGTTGATGGCCGAGAACATCGACATCGGCCTGGCGACGGTCTACCGGGTTCTCACGCAGTTCGAGGCCGCGGGCCTGCTTGCCCGCCACCACTTCGAGGCCGGCCGCGCCATGTTCGAACTTGAGGAAGGCTCTCATCACGACCATCTGGTGTGTTTGAGCTGCGGCAAGGTCGAGGAGTTCGTTGACCCCGAGATCGAAGCCCGTCAGCAGGCGATCGCGGCCGAGCACGGCTTCGAGCTGCAAGAACACTCGCTGGCCTTGTACGGGGTTTGCATCAAGCCCAACTGCCCCAACAAGCCGCGCAGCTGAGCGCGTCGCCGGTGCGGCCGACGGGCGTATCGAGGGGGTAGTAACGCGCGGTTGCTAGAGAGTGACGCAACGCGTAAAAGTCGCGCTTGTTGTGTCTTTCGGAGCCGGCCTCAGTCACCGGCTGCTTTGCCGTGCCGCTTGGTTTTTCGCAACAGCCGCGGGCCTTTCGTGTCTATCTGACCGCAGCGCTGACACTCACGGCGCTGGTGCCGCTGATCATTCTGGTCGTGCTGCAAGCTCGGCAGATCGAGGTCGAGGCCGCCCGCGCCGATGCGCGCCAGCTCGAGATCACCCGTCTGCTAGCTGCGGATATCGAGGCCTACGTCGCTACCAGCCGCCAATTGGTCGAGCTCGCTGCCGAGCGTCTCAAGTCCGCCACGCCGCCTACTCCGGCCGACCTCAACCGGGTGCTGGAGGGAACCGCCAAGTTGTTCCCCGGTTTCATGAGCCTTCATTTTTCCGACGCCCAGGGCAAGACGCTGGCCTTTTTCCCTGAGCGCAACTGGCGCGGCGAATGGATGGTGGGAGTCGATCACACGGACCGCTGGCACTTCATCGAAATGCAGCGTCAGGGGCGGGCGGTGATCTCCGACGTGTTCAAGGCGCACGGCGCGACCGAGAAACAGTTGGTCAGCATTGCCTCGCCCGCGCGCGCCGCCGATGGCCGTTTTCTCGGTTACGCCGCGGCCGGGCTCGATCTCCAACACATCGCCACGATCGTCGCCGCGCGACTCGGCCATGTTGACGGCTACGCGGTGGTCTCGGATGCCAGCGGCAATGCGATCTATCACCCGCGGCTGGATCTCGACGCGCGGCCGCACCGGGTTATCGACGACGAAGTGATCGCCGCGCTCGCGAGCGCGGGTGGCGCCGGCCTGGTGCACCGGGCGGTGGCCGGCAACGAGGCGGTCGTCGCCACCGGCGTGGCGATTCCGCAGCTCAAGTGGTTTGTGTCGGTCAACCACCCGGTGCGTCTGCGCGACGCCGCGCTCAACGCTTTGGTCCAGACCAGTGCGCTCTTGCTGTTGCTGGTCGTGGCGCTGACCACGCTGGTCGGCTGGGCCGCGGCCCAGCCGCTGGCGCGCGCGGTCGGCCGCCTGCTGGCTCAGGTCGATTCGCTCGCCGGCTTCGGTCAAGGTGCGGCGTCAAACGCCAGGGAGGTGGCACCGGTTCAGGAGGTGAACGGTCCGCTCGAACTCGTGCAGCTCCAGCGCAGTTTCAAGCAGATGGCAGCGACGGTCACGAGCAGCCGGGCGGCGCTGCTGGCGCTGAACCGGGACCTCGAGTGCCAGGTGGCTGAGCGCACGGCGAGCCTGAGCGCGCGCAACGCCGAACTGCGCCAGCAACACGCGACGCTCACGGCGGTGTTCGAGAGCATGAACGAGGGCGTGCTTCTGCTCGGCATGCATGCGGCAGCGGGCGCGGAAATTCTCTACGCCAATCGCGTCGCCCAGGCACTGCTCGGCTTGGAGGCGGACGAGCGTGAGGCGCAGCCGGTTTTCCAGCGCGCCTTTGGCGCGGCGGCCGGGCATGATCCGGCGGTGATTCAGGGCTTGCTCGCGAGCGCCACTCGCCACCGCCTGCATGGCGCCGGGCCGGGTTCGCTGACGCTTGATCTGCTCGGTTTCGATGTGGCGAGCCACGGCGAGACGGCAGTGCGGCGCGGTTTTTTGCTGCGCGACGTGACGCGCGAGTGCGAGATCGAACGCCTCAAGGAAAGCCTGATTTCGGTCGTTGCGCATGAACTCAAGACCCCGATCGCCGCGATGCGGATCCAGGTCGAGACACTCGCCCGCAACGACGCGCGCTGGGAGCCGCAGTTCCGTGCCGGCCTGCTCGCCGACATGCTGTTGGAGTCGGCCCATCTCCAGCAGCTGGTTGACGATTGGCTCGACGTCACGCGGATCGAAGGCGGCCTGCTCGCGCTTGACTGCCGTGTGGTGCAGATCGCCGGTCTCATCGAGCGCGCGGTGCGGGTGGTGAAGTCGCAGTACGAGATCGAGATCGAAACCCGCATTGCCCGCAACGCCGAATGCGCCAACATCGATCCAGCGCGCGTGACCCAGCTCCTGATCAACCTGCTGAGCAACGCCGCCCGCTATTCGCGGGGGCCGGCGCAAGCCAGGCTCAGCGTCACCCGTGCCGGTCAATGGATCGAGATCGCGCTGACCGATCAAGGCATCGGCATCGCGCCCGATCAGCTCGAACGCGTGTTCGACAAGTTCTATCAGGTTGACATGAGCATGAGCCGACGCACCGGCGGCACCGGGCTGGGACTGGCCATCTGCCGCGGCATCGCGGCCGCCCACGGTGGCAGCATCCGGGCCGAGAGTTCACTCGGCCAATGGACCCGCTTTGTCGTGCGCCTGCCTTATTGAATCCGGTGAAAAATGGACCGCCCGCTGATACTTGTGGTTGATGACGAATCCAAGATCCGGCGCTTGATCGCCGCGAATCTGGAGACGCTTGGTTTCGATGTCTGTGCCGCCGGCGATGGCGAGCAGGCGCTCGAGGTCTTTCGCACGTGCTCGCCGCCGCCCGACCTCGTCATCCTTGATCTGATGATGCCCGGCCTTGATGGCCTGGCTGCGCTGGAGCGGCTGCGTGCGCAGAGCGACGTGCCGGTGATCCTGGTGACCGCCCGCAACGAGGGGCAGGACAAGATGCGCGGCTTCGCGGGCGGGGCTGACGATTACATCACCAAGCCGTTCGCGCTCGACGAATTGCTGGCGCGGGTGCAGGCGGTGTTGCGCCGCTCGCGCCGCGCGCCGGGAGCGGCATCGGTTGCGAGTGACGAACTCATCAACGGCCCCTTGCGGATCAAACTGCGCGCGCATGCCTGTTGGGCCGCAGGGCAGGAGATCCGACTCGCCAATACCGAGTTCCGCCTGCTCGCCACCCTGATGGCGCAGCCCGGTGCGGTCATGACCCACGAGCATCTGCTGCATGCGGTCTGGGGCGCGGCGCACATCGGTGAAGTGCAGTATCTGCGGGTGGCCTTTGCCCGCATTCGCCGCAAGCTGGCGCAGGCGGGGCTTGATCGCAGCCTGATCTCGGCCTACTCGGGCGTGGGCTACGTCTTGCGCGATCTGCGCGACGACACGGCCCCCTGACAGACCGATTCCCTTCGGGTTGGCCCGCGCATCGGGGCGAGGGAGCGTCGCGGTGCTTGATCCTTCTCAAGCGGCGACGAGGACTGCAATCTTTCTGCAATCAGCTGGGGCGGCGGGTTTATCGCCCGGCAATCAAATCTTCCTAAGGTTCATTGAGCTCATCCGGGGCGGTGCCGGCGCGCTGGCGCGGGGACTCGGTCAGGAGCAACAACCGAGAGGAAGATTTCATGGCTAGAGAAGACGATGTCGCGCTGGGCGCCCGCCGCCGTTTCATTCGCAATGCGGCCTTGGCCGGCGGGGGCCTGCTGGGGGCCAGCCGTGTGGTGGCCGCACCGGTCTCAACCCCCGCCGCGACTCCTGCCTGGGACGAGACCTTCGACGTGATCGTGGTGGGCAGCGGTGTGGCGGGCTCGTGCGCCGCGATCGCCGCGGCCGAAGCCGGTTCGCGCACCGTGGTGCTCGAGAAAATGGCGCGTCTGGGCGGCACCTCGCGCTACAGCGGCCTGAACTTCGCCTGCGTCGGCAGCCCGATGCAGAAAGCCAAGGGGATCGAAGACAAGCCCGAGTGGCTGGCTCGGGACATGGCCAAGGTCGCCGGCAACATGGGCAGCTACCCGCTCGCCCTGACGATGGCCCAAACCACCGCACGCACCGAGCGCTTCCTGAGCGAGCGTGGAGTCAAGTGGGACGGCCGCCTGCTCAAGCTCGGCGGCCATTCAGTGGCCCGGGTCCTGATTCCCGAGGGTGACGGCGCCGGGTTGCTGGTTGCGCTCCAGACCCACATGGCCACGCTCAAGGGCCTGGAGCTGCGCAAGCAGATCAAGGTCGATGAGCTGATTCTCGACGACAAAGGTCGCGCGATCGGGGTCAAGGTGCGTGAGCGCTACTTCTTTGACCCGGACGCCGGCAACGACGATCTCGAGAACGCGGGCGGCGAGGTGCGCCATTACCGTGCGCGCCAGGGCATCGTCTTTGCCTCCGGCGGCTTTGCCCGCGACAAGGCCTTCCGTTCGGCCGAAGTGCCGTTCCTGGCGGGCGTGGCCACCACGACCAACCCCGGCGCCACCGCCGGCGCGCTCAAGAGTCTGGTGCGCGCGGGGGCTCACTCGATTCACGGCGGCCTGTTCCGCTTTGCCTACCCGCTGCCGACCGAAGACATGGTGTGGGGCGCACTGATCGACCCGGCGACGGCCAAGCGTTTCACCAGCGAAGGTCAGGGGCGCAACCCGCTTGGCACCGCCGTGCTCGCGCGCAAGCTCGTCAACGGCAATCGCAATCCCTTCATGGTGTATGACAGCGCCGGTCTGGCGAGCTTTCACAACATTGCCCGCGTCCAGCGCAGTTTGAACGGTCTCAATGGCATCGACGGCACGATGCACAAGTTCGCCACGCTCGACGAGTTGGCCGCTTTCTTCAAGACCGACGCTGCCGTGCTCAAGACGACCATCGCCGACTACAACGCGGCGATCGCCCAGGGCAAGGACAGCGAATTCGACAAACCGCTCGAGCGCAGCGGCCGCAAGGTCAACCCGATCGCCACCGAGGGCCCGTTCTACGGCACGCCGGTCAGCCCGCGGCTCAACTACACGCCGGGCGGAATCCGCATCAACGAACGCGCCCAGGCGTTGCGCCTGCAAGATGGCCAACCAATCCCCGGGCTTTACGTTGCGGGCGAAGCCGCCGGCGGCCTGCACGGCCAGGAGCGCATGACCGCCTGCTCGATGCCCGACTGCAGCAGTTTCGGCCTGATCGCCGGTGAAAACGTTGCGCGCGAACCCAAGGCTTGATCCGGAGAACGAGATGAAAAAGCGACTGATGACTGCCTTTGCCTTTCTGGCTTTCCTGGGTCTGGCCCTGCCGGCCTCGGCGCAAGAGCTCAAGGCCAAACACCAGGCTGCCGGCCTGGAGTGCGCCGCCTGCCACGGCCAGACCCGGCCGGCTCAGGGCCAGTTCGAGCCGGCGCCGAGCGCGCAATGCCTGTCCTGCCACGGCCCGGCCGAGACGCTGGCCAAACGCACCGACCACCTCTCGATCACCAGCAAGATGGTCGATCCCAAGACCGGCGCGAAGAGCGAGCACAAGGCGCAGACCAATCCGCACAACAGCTTTCACTTCAGCACCCAGCTCGATTGTTACGAATGCCACCGCGAGCACCGGCCTTCGACCAACGTGTGCGCGACCTGCCACGACACCCAGCCCTGGGGCATGAAGCCCACGCCCTGAGCGCCGTGGGTGTGCCTGATTGATTTCCGCGCCCGGCTTGCCTCGTTTCCGCGAGCGAGCGGGGCGCGGCTTTGCGCGAAGTTCCAAGAGGTCGGTGTTGGCTCCGGGCCTCGACCCTGGCGCTTGTGATGAAGAAGAGTCTGGCCGCCGCGGCGCGGGGTTTCGCCGTCGTGAATGCGGGTCTGGCCGAGATCGGGGCGGGCGCCGAGCGACCCGCCGGTCTCGTTCTGGATCGGCACCCATTTGGCACCCAGCGCGACGATGCCGAGGCGCA
>JAVVWR010000024.1:0-39880 GCA_036652035.1 Burkholderiaceae bacterium
GCGGCCGGAGCGGCATAGGCCGGCGCCATGGCTTGCGCGGGAGCGGCGGCGGGCGGGCCGTACTTGACGATGCGGACCTTGTCTTCACCTTCGGTGACTTCGATCTCGGCGATGCCAGATTCGGCCACGAGGTCGATCAGGGTCTTAAGTTTGCGTAGATCCATTATTTGTCTCCATCGCCGAAGTCCCGCTTCAATGGGGACCTTCGGTCAGTGCGTATTCGAGAGCCAGTCGGTAGCCGGCGGGGCCCAGGCCGACGATGCAGCCGGCGGCGATGTCCGCCAGGAAAGATCGGTGCCGAAACTCCTCCCGCCGGTACACATTGGACAAATGGACTTCAATGAACGGAATCGCCACTCCTGCCAGGGCGTCGCGCAGGGCGACGCTGGTGTGGGTGAAGGCGCCCGCATTGATAAGGATGAAATTCACGCCTTGCTCGCGCGCCGCGTGGATCCGATCGACCAGAGCGCCCTCATGATTGCTCTGAAAGCAATCAAGCTGGGCGCCGCGGGCGCGGGCGAAATTGACGAGCTCATCCTCGATCTGTCGCAGCGTTTGCGCGCCATAAATGGCGGGCTCGCGAGTGCCGAGCAAGTTGAGGTTAGGCCCGTTGATGAGAAGAATTCGCCCGATCACGAGTGTCCTGATGTCTTGTGCCCATGGCTTGCTTGCCGGTTTTGTTGAATGTAGCGAGCAAATCCAGGGAGAAGTTGGGCATTTTGGGCTGGAAATTCAGCCCTGTCCAGCGCAGGGATTTGATCGGTCTTAGATCTGCTGATCGATCCAGCGACGCAGTTCGGCCGGGTTGATCTGGCCGAGGCGGGTTTGAACGATGCGTCCTTGGCGATCGACCAGGACCGTATACGGCAGCGCGCCGGACGCGTTGCCGAGTTGCTGGCTCAGCTCCGAGCCGCCAAAGCCGGCCACCAGAATCGGCAAGCGAAGCTGGTATTGGGCTTGGAAGGCGTGGATCGCGGTCGGATTGTCAATGCCCAGCCCGATCACTTGAACGCCGCGGTCGCGATAGTCGTCGGCCACTTTCTGCAGGTCCGGCATTTCACGGATGCAAGGCGGGCACCAGGTGGCCCAGAAATTGATCACCAGTACTTGGCCGCGCCATTGATCGAGCGGCTGTTCCTTGCCCTCGGTGTCGGGGAAACTGCGGGTAAACAGGACGTGGCTGCCGGAGCTGGCCGCCGCGCCCAGTTTCCACCAGGCGGCGCCCAGGCCTGCGGCCAAACCCAGAGTGCCGATGAGGGCAAATAGGATCAGTTGGCGGCGGGTGTTCATGGCGCGGTCTCGGCAATCAACCGTTTGAGCATGGCAAGTCCGGCGCGGCCAGCCGCTTCGATCGGGTGCTGGCCGGGTTCGGCCGGCCGTGAACGCGGGGCCACCCGCATCGCTTTGCGCTCAAAAATCGTGAGCTTGACGTCAATCGAGGCCATTCGGGGCGGCAAGCCGACGTTGCGTGGCGTTGCCAGGGTGAATGTCAGTATTTCTTGGGGCGCGGGGGCGTCGTCGGGATCGGCCGCTACGGCTTGATAGTCAAGGCCGGCGTTCAGCAGGGCGATTTCGACGTCCTTGGCCGAGTCGACAAAGAGTTCAAAGCCGAGGGTGGAGTGTTCGGTGGCCGTGCCATTGAGCACTCCGCCGACCAGTTGCGGGTCGAAAGCCGCCCATCGTTCCATCACGGCGAGCGCCGCGCGGCGCAAGGCGGCGAGCAACAGGGGATGACTGTCGGCGGCAAAGGTACGCAGGTGCGCGCGCAGGGCGGATTCGATTTCCTCGTTGTCGGGAACCCGGCTGCGGCGATCAATGGCGGCTCCGAGAACAATGCGAGCGGCCTGGCGGCGTGCGCCCACCCAGTCGGCGCCCTCGTCGGCGATCAGGCGTGCCGCTACCGCGGCGATCTCGGCTCGCAGGTCATCACCACGGGGGAGTTCGGTCGGCATCGGGTAGGCATGGGGGTGGGGTGGCGAGTGTAGCCAAGTCGGTCCCATGCTGCGGCGCATTAGAATCGGTTAATTGTCTTGTCTGGCCGGCGCGTTCGCGCCCGTTTCCCGTGCACATCCACATTCTCGGCATTTGCGGCACCTTCATGGGCGGCCTGGCGCAACTCGCGGTGGCCGCCGGTCATCGCGTCACTGGCTGCGACGCCAACGTCTATCCGCCGATGAGCGACCAGCTCGAGGCCGCCGGGATCGGGCTGATCGAAGGGTTTGAGGCCGACCAGACCGCGTTTGCGCCCGATCTCTATGTGGTTGGCAACGCCGTCGTGCGTGGCAATCCGCTGATGGAGGCGATCCTCGATCAGGGCCTGCCCTTTACCTCGGGGCCGCAGTGGATTGCCGAGCACATCTTGCGCGGCCGTCACGTGCTGGCGGTGGCGGGCACCCACGGCAAGACCACGACCACCTCGATGCTGGCCTGGATTCTCGAGCATGCCGGACTCAATCCCGGCTTCCTGGTGGGCGGCGTGCCGCAGGACTTCGGCCACTCGGCGCGGCTGACCGAATCGAAGTATTTCGTGATCGAGGCGGACGAGTACGACACCGCGTTTTTCGACAAGCGTTCCAAGTTCGTTCATTACTTGCCGCGCACGGCGATCCTCAACAACCTTGAGTTCGACCACGCCGACATCTTTGCCGACCTCACCGCGATCGAGAACCAGTTTCACCACTTGATCCGCACCGTGCCCTCGACTGGCCGGGTGGTCGCCAATGGCGGCGATGAGGCGATTGCCCGCGTGCTCGCGCGCGGCTGCTGGTGCGAGATCGAAGGTTTCGGCCATGGCGGCGAATGGGAACTGGTGGGCGACGATTTTCCCGAGGTGCGCCATTTCGGCGAAGCGGTCGGCACGCTCGAACTCGAGCTGCCGGGGGCGCACAACCGCATGAATGCGCTGGCCGCCATGGCGGCGGCGCAGCACGTCGGCGTCGAGCCGGCCCAGGCGCTCGCCGCGCTGGCCGAGTTTCGCGGCGTCAAGCGCCGGCTCGAAGAGCGCGGCACGGTCAACGATGTCACCGTGATCGATGACTTCGCTCATCACCCGACCGCGATTCGCGAGACGGTCGCCGCGCTCAAGGGCCGGATCGCCAGCGGGCGCGTGATCGCGATTCTCGAGCCGCGCTCCAACACCATGAAACTGGGCTCGATGAAGTCGCAGCTGCCCGATGCGCTGGCCGATGCGGATCGCGTGTTCTGTTATGCCGGCCCGGGCGTGAGCTGGAACGTGGCCGAGGCGATGGCGCCGATCGCCTGGAAGACCGCGACCCATAAGGATCTTGACCAGCTGGTCGCGGCGGTGGTGGCCGAGTCCCGCCCGGGTGACTGGCTGCTGGTGATGAGCAATGGCTCGTTTGGCGGTATCCACGCCAAACTGCTCGACGGCCTGGTGCAGAAACCCACATGGTGATGCTCTACCTCCACGGCTTTCGCTCGTCGCCGCGCTCCAAGAAGGCCGTGATGATGGGGCAAGCGCTCGCCGCTCGCGGCCCTGCGGCCGATTTCATCTGCCCGCAGCTGCCGGCCAGCCCCCGCGCGGCGGCCGCTCTGATCGAGGCGGCGGTGCAAGGCATCGATCCGGCCGAACTGGTGGTGGTCGGCTCGTCGCTGGGGGGCTTTTATGCCACCTGGCTTGCCGAGCGGCTCGGTTGCCGCGCCGCGCTGCTCAACCCCGCGATCCGGCCCTACGACGATCTGCGCCATTACATCGGGCTCCAGCCGGTTTACGGCAGCGACGAGACGGTCGAGATCCGGCCCGAGTTCATGGACGAACTGATCGCGCTCGATACCCCGACCATCACGAATCCTTCGCGCTATCTGCTGCTGGCAGCCACCGGCGACCAGTTGCTCGACTGGCGCGAGATGGTTGCCAAGTACCGGGGCGCGCACCAGCGGGTGATCGAAGGGTCGGATCACGAACTCACCGACTTCGACCAGCACTTGCCGCACGTGCTGGCTTTCTGCGCTTATTCCTGAGGGAGACGTCATGCGTTTGCAAGGCAAGGTCGCGATCATCACGGGTGGCGCTCAAGGCATCGGTTTTTCGACCTGTGAGAGATTTCTGGCCGAAGGCGCGATCGTGGCCCTGGCTGACGTGCGCCCGGAAGCGGTCACGGCCGCGGTCAATGAACTCAAGGCCGGCGCCAAGGGCTTGGCCGACAAGGTCGAGGGCCATGTGGTCGACGTGACCGATCGCGCACAGATCGACACCATGGTCGCCGCGGTCAAGGCCCGTCACGGCCGCATCGACGTGCTGGTCAATAACGCCGGCATCACGATGGACGCGCGCTTGCAGAAAATGAGCGACGAGCAGTTCGACCGCGTGATCGAGGTCAATCTCAAAGGCACGTACAACTGCGCCCGCGCCGTGGTCGACACCATGACCTCCCAGGGCTTTGGCGTGATCCTCAATGCCTCGAGCGTGGTCGGCATTTACGGCAACTTCGGCCAGACCAATTACGCCGCCAGCAAGTTCGGGGTGATCGGTTTTGTGAAGACCTGGGCGCGCGAGCTCGGCCCCAAGGGAATCCGCGTCAACGCGGTGGCGCCGGGTTTCATCGCGACCCCGATTCTGCATACGATTCCCGATAAAGTGCTCGAGCAGATGAATGAGCGCGTGCCCTTGAAGCGTCTGGGGCGGCCGGAAGAAGTGGCGAGCGTCTACGCCTTCCTGGCGTCGGATGACGCCAGCTATGTCAACGGCGCGGTGATCGAGGTTTCAGGTGGCATGACGGTTTGATCGATGACCGTGGCCGTCGAGAGGCGGTCCGCTGGCGAGCGGGCTGCACCCAGCAAGGCCGCGGACCCCGCGGCCTTTGTCGATGATGGCGATACTCGGGCGCGCGCCACGCTCTCTTTTTTCTGGTTCCAGCTCATGAACTCTCCGCTTCCCGCCTCCGCCCAGAAAGTTCAACAGGCTCTGGCCGCGGCCGGACTCGATACCCGGGTGACCGAACTCGAATCCGCCGCACGCACTTCGCAGCAGGCGGCCGACGTGCTGGGCGTGGCCATGGGGCAGATCGCCAAGTCGCTGATCTTTCGCGCGCTGGACTCGGGCCGGGCCGTGCTGGTGATCGCGGCGGGCGACCGCCGGGTTGATGAGGCGCTCGTGGCTGCGGCCCTGGGTGAGCCCATCGCGCGCGCGACGCCGGAGTTCGTGCGCGAACATTCGGGCTTTGCCATCGGTGGCGTGGCGCCCTTGGCGCACGCGGCCGACATGGTGACTTTTGTGGATGTCTCGCTGCGCCGCTTCGATCAAGTGTGGGCCGCGGGGGGAACGCCGCACTGCGTGTTCCCGATCAGCCCGGCCGATCTGGCGCGGGTGGCGGGCGGCGTTGAATTGAAAGTGAACTGATGGAAGAAACCTTTGTTTCCGCCGTGGTTCTGCTGCTCTTGGTGGCGGACCCGATTGGCGGCATTCCGATCTTTATCGCCGCGCTCAAGGATGTGCCGCCCGAACGCCGCACCCGCGTGATCCTGCGCGAGTGCCTGATCGCTTTTCTGGTGCTGACCACGTTCGCCTTTTTTGGTCGCCCTTTCCTGGATCTGATCGGCCTGTCCGACGTGTCGCTGCAGATCGGCGGCGCGGTGGTCTTGATGCTGGTCGCGTTGCGCATGGTGTTTCCGCACGAGGACGGCGTGTTTGGCCAGTCGCCCGGCGGCGAGCCCTTTATCGTGCCGCTCGCGGTGCCGGCGCTGGCTGGCCCGTCGGCCCTGGCAACCGTCCTGCTGCTGGTGGGCAAGGATCCGTCGCGCACCTGGGTGTGGATTGGTGCGGTGGCCGTGACCATGATCGTCAGCGCGATCGTTCTGGCGTTTGCCGAACGGATCCAGAAACTGGTGGGCGAGCGCACCACCGTTGCCTTTGAACGGCTGATCGGCCTCGTGCTGGCAGCCATCGCCGTGGAGATGCTCCTGCGCGGCATTCGTACTTACGTCGCGAGCTTTGCATGAATCTGTTTTTCGAAGAAGACGGCACTTTCAAGGCCGGCACCGTGCTCTCGGGCACCGATTCGGCCTCTCAGGTCGAACTGCCCACGGGCAAGCGCACCAAGGTCAAGAACTCACACGTCCTGGTGAAATTCGAGTCGCCCAGCCCGGCGCATCTGCTGGAGCAGGCGCAGGCCGAGGCCGCCACGCTGGATCTGGATTTCCTGTGGGAGGTCGCGGGCGAAGACGAATTCGGTTTTGCCGATCTGGCGCGCGAGTACTACGGCGCCACACCGACGGCGGTGCAGAGCGCCGCGATCATCCTGCGTCTGCACTCCTCGCCGGTGTATTTCCACCGCAAGGGGCGTGGCCGCTATCGCCCGGCGCCGACCGAGATCCTCAAGGCCGCGCTCGCTGCGGTCGAGCGCAAGCGCAAGCAGGAGGAGCTGCGCCAGCAGTACGTCGATCAATTGGTTGCGGGCGATCTGCCCGAGGGCTTTGCCGCGCAGGCGATCAATCTGCTGGTGCGACCCGACAAGAATTCGATCGAATGGAAGGCGCTCGAGCAGGCCGCGGGCGAGCTGCATTTGACGCCGCTGCGTCTCTTGATCTCGCGCGGCGCGATCGCCTCGCCCTGGCACTGGCATGTCGACAGCTTCTACGCGCTCAACTTCCCGCGGGGCGCGGGCTTTCCGGCCGATCTGCCGACGCCGGTGGAAGACACCGACCTGCCGCTGGCCGAAATCGAAGCGTTCTCGATCGACGATTCGAGCACCACGGAAATCGATGACGCGTTTTCGCTCGAATCGCTGGGTGACGGCCGCATGCGCCTGGGCATTCACATCGCCGCACCGGCGGTGGGCATCCCGCGCGGTCATGCGCTCGATGTCGTGGCGCGCAACCGGATGTCGACCGTTTACGCGCCCGGTCTGAAGACCACGATGCTGCCCGACGAGTGGGTCGAGGCCTATTCGCTCAACGAAGGCCGCACCGTTCCCGTGGTCTCGCTCTACGCCGTGATCGAGGAAGACGGCCACCACGTGGTTGTGACCGAGACCCGGGTCGAGCGCATCAAGATCGGCGCCAACCTGCGCCACGACAAGCTCGACGCCCAGGTGACCGAAGCCGCGATCGAGGCCGGCACGCTTGAATTCCCGTTTGCCAAGGAGCTGGGCTGGCTGTGGAAGTTCGCCCGCAAGCTGATGCACGACCGCGAGGAAGTGCGCGGCCGGCCCGAGCCGGTGGGGCGCGTTGACTGGACCTACGAACTCGATGGCGATGGCGAGAATGCTCGCGTCAGCCTCAAGTCGCGCCGACGCGGCGCTCCGCTCGACCTGCTGGTGGCCGAGCTGATGATCTTTGCCAACTCGAGCTGGGGGGCCTGGCTCGATGGCAACAAGGCGACCGGCATCTACCGCTCGCAACGCATGGGCCGGGTGCGCATGAGCACCACCCCCGGGCCGCACGACGGCATTGGCGTTGAGCACTACGCCTGGAGCTCGTCGCCGCTGCGGCGCTACGTTGACCTCGTCAACCAGCGCCAGATCGTGGCGCTGGCGCTGCACCAGCCGCCCGCCTACCCGTATGGCGACGCCGAGATGTTCGCCATTGTCTCGAGCTTCGACGCGGCCTATTCGGCCTACGCCGAGTTCCAGGCCAAGATGGAGCGTTACTGGGGCTTGCGTTGGCTGATGCAGGAAGGTGTCGAGCGGATCGGCGCTACCGTCATCAAGGGCGACGTCCTGCGCCTCGACGGTCTGCCCTTTGTTCAGCGTATTCCCGGCCTGCCGGAATTGCCGCGCGGACAGAAGGTCGAGCTCGATGTCCTGGGCACCGACTTGATCGACCTCCTGCTTGAGTCGCGTTTGCGCGACATTCTCAGCGGCCAGACTGCCGATGACGTCGACGAGGAGGAAGAGGTGGTCGATGTGACCCTGGCCGAGCCGATCGAGGCCGAGGCCGGTGGTGACGAGGCCGCCACGGACGCGGCGCCACCGACAGCGGCGCCGGGCGCGGCTTGACACCTTCCGCGGGTGCAGGAGGCCGCATCGCCGGCCCCTGCTGGCTTGGCCAAAGCGCGGGATCGAACCGCCCCCGGCAGGGATTGATGGCGCCGGGCTAGCGTCTTTCCGCGCGCCGGCCGCCGACTTTGATTCCAGCCGATCGATACAATCGGCGCCCATTATGCGTCTCGCCCTGCCTGCACTTCCCCGCTCGCTCGCCCACAGCAATCTTCTGGTCGCCGCGCTTGCCATCTCGGTCGGCCTGCATGCCGCCGTGCTCGCGGTGCGATTCGTCGATCCCGAGTTTCTCAAGGTTCGCGCCACCGATCCGCCGCTTGAAATTGTGCTGGTCAACGCCAGGAGCGACGCCAAGCCCGGCCGCGCGCAGGCGCTCGCCCAGGTCAACCTCGACGGTGGCGGCATGCACGAAGCCGGCCTGCGCACCTCGCCACTGCCGGCGGCGATGCAGATGCGCAACGGCGATTCGCTCACCGCAGCGCGCGAAAGCGTTGAGCAGCTCGAGGAAGAGCAGCGCCGCCTGCTCGCCGCCATGAGAAGCGGCGGTCACAAGCTGTCGCCGCCACCGCGCGATCCCTCGCGCGAACGAGCCAACAAGGGCGCCGCTTCTGAGGAGGCGCGCGAACAGCTGGCGCGGATGGAAGCGGTGATCGACAAGCAGATCAGCGACTACCAGGCGCGGCCGCGCAAACACTTTTTCATGCCCAGCACCTCGGCTTATCGCTATGCCCGATATGTGGAGGACTGGCGCTCTCAAGTCGAGAAGATCGGCAACAACCATTACCCCGAGGAGGCGCGCGGCAAGTTGTATGGGGCGCTGCGAATGACGGTGGCGATCCGCAAGGACGGCAGTCTGGCCGACACCGTGATTGATCAGTCGTCCGGATCGTCCGTGCTCGATGCCTCGGCCCGGCGCATCGTCAAACTTTCAGCACCTTTTGCCCCATTCCCGCCCGAGATTGCCAAGGACACGGATATCCTTGAGATAACCAGGACGTGGATCTTCACGAATGACCAGTTGGCCACGAAGAGCACGCCCAAAATTGCGCCATGAAGCCTGTCGATAAATACGCCGTGGTCGGTCATCCGATCGCTCACAGCCGCTCTCCCGAAATCCACGCCATGTTCGCGCGGGGGCTGGGTCATTCCATCCGCTACGAGCGCATCGAAGCGCCGCTCGAACACTTTGCCGACACGGCACTGGCGTTGCGCGACGCGGGTTACAAGGGTCTCAACGTCACCTTGCCGTTCAAGCTCGACGCCGCCAAGTTCGCCACCGACCTGAGCGCGCGCGCGCGCCTGGCCGGCGCAGTCAATACCTTGCGCTTCGATGGCGAGTCCATCCTTGGCGACAACACCGACGGCATCGGTTTCGTGCGCGACATCACCGAGCGCCTGCGTTTCCCGATCAAGGATGCTTCCATCCTGATCCTCGGCGCCGGCGGCGGCGTGCGCGGCCTGGTGCCGTCGCTGCTCGAAGCGGCTCCCAAATGGATTGCGGTGGCCAACCGCACGCAGAAGCGGGCCGAGGAGCTGGCCGAGGAGTTCGGCATCGAGGCGATCCACTTCGACGAGATTCCCGCCGAGCATTTCGATCTGGTGGTCAACGCCACCACCACCGGCCTGCATCACGCCGCGCCGGCGATTGACCCCGAGACCTTCGACGACTGCCTGCTCGCTTACGACTTGGTTTACGCCTCGCAGCCCACGCCCTTCATGGCGCTGGCCCAGAGCGGCGGTGCGCGCCAGGTGGCCGACGGCCTGGGCATGTTGATCGAGCAGGCGGCAGAGTCTTATCAGGTCTGGCGTGGCGAGCGGCCCGATACCGCTGCGGTCTACGACGAACTGCGCCGCCTGATCGCAGCCGAAGCTCTCGCCGCACCGCGCTGAGCGCTCGCATGCGAGTCGCGCTGCGCTGGCTAGTCCGGGCCGCGCTCCTGTTGCTGGGTCTGCTGTTGCTGGTCCAGCTCTGGTATTTCGGCTGGGTCGTGCTCTACAAATGGGTCGATCCGGGCTCGACCGCCTTCATGGATCGCGAACGGGCTCTGCTGCAGGAAAAGAACCCTAAGGCGAAGCTGAAGCACCAGTGGGTTCCGTACGAGCGCATCAGCAACAGCCTCAAGCGCGCCGTGATCACCGCCGAAGACGCCAAGTTCAACCAGCACGAAGGGGTTGACTGGGACGCCATCGGCAAGGCCTACGAAACCAATCTCAAGCGCGGCAAGCAGGCCAAGGGTGGCTCGACCATCACGCAGCAGCTCGCCAAGAACCTGTTTCTCTCGCCCGAGAAAAGTTATCTGCGCAAGGCGCAGGAGCTTGCCATCACCTTCATGATCGAAGCGGCGTGGGACAAACGCCGCATTCTCGAGGTCTACCTCAACTCGGTCGAATGGGGCGTGGGCGTGTTCGGGGCCGAGGCGGCGGCGCGCCATTACTACGGCATCTCCGCCGCCAGCCTGGGGCAGGAGCAGGCGGCCCGCCTCGCCGGCATGTTGCCGCGGCCCAAGTTCTTTGACCGCAACCGGGGCTCGGGCTATCTCGCCGGTCGCACCCAGGCGATCCTCCGCTACATCAATCACGTCGACGTTCCCTGATCAAAGTCGTGCGATGACGGCGCCGAGGCCCGAAACGCCAGGCATGGCAACGTACAATCGCCGCGGTTTCCAGGGGGCGCGATGAGCGAGCTCGACACCCGAAAATTTGAATCAACCGACGCCGCGCCGCGCGCGCAGGCGGCGCTCGCGCGCGACCCCGAAGAGGCGAGCCGCGCGCTCGCCCGCGTTCAGCACTTGCTCGAGCGCCAGCACCGGGTCGAGTCGCTGATCCAGCGCGAGCAGCAAAACGCGCAGGCCGAGCAGAAGAAAGAACTGGTCGAGTCGCTGGTCCAGCGCCAGCACCTGACCGAACTGCGCGGGATTCTCGACGCGCTGCACCCGGCCGACATTGCCTACATCCTTGAAGCGCTGCCGCTGGCGGACCGGCTGGCGGTGTGGGACTGCGTCAAGGCCGACCGCGATGGCGAGATCCTGGTCGAGGTGGGCGACAGCGTTCGCGAGACTCTGATCGACGCGATGGATCGCGACGAGCTGGTCGATGCGGTCGAGACGCTCGATGCCGACGAGATCGCCGACCTGGTCGATGATCTGCCGCCGGACGTGATGGCCGAGGTCCAGGAAGGTCTCACGCACGAAGAACGCGCGCAGTTGCGCGCGGCCATGAGTTACCCCGAGGACTCGGTGGGCGCTCGCATGGACTTCGAGATCGTGTCGATCCGCGAAGAGGTGACGCTCGAGATCGTGCTGCGCTATCTGCGCCGCTTCGAGAATCTGCCCGACCACACCGACCAGGTGTTCGTGGTTGACCGCGACAGCCGTCTGAAGGGCACGTTGCCGATCGATCGGATTCTCATCAACGAGCCCGACACCGAAGTGCGCGCGCTGATGAAGACCGACATCCTGACCCTGAGTCCGCTCGACGACGCGGGCGAGGCCGCCCAGGCCTTCGAGCGCTACGACCTGGTGAGCGCGGCCGTGGTCGATGAGGCGGGCCGCCTGGTGGGGCGCCTGACCGTCAACGAAGTGGTTGACGTGATCCGCGAAGAGAGCGACCAGGAAGCGCTGGCCAAGGTCGGTCTGTCCGAGGATCAGGACATCTTCGGTTCGATCTGGGATTCGGCTAAAGGCCGCTGGCTGTGGCTGGGCGTCAATCTGTGCACCGCCTTTTTCGCCTCGCGCGTGATCAGCGCGTTTGAAGGCACGATCGAAAAAGTGGTCGCGCTCGCCGCGCTGATGCCAATCGTCGCCGGCATCGCCGGCAACTCGGGCAACCAGACCCTCACCCTGCTGGTGCGCTCGATGGCGATGGGCCAGGTGACCGGCTCCAACCAGCGCCAGCTGGCGCTCAAAGAGATCTACGTCGCGCTGTTCAACGGTGCGGCCTGGGGGCTGCTGGCTGGCCTGCTGGCCTGGTTCCTCTATCGCGAGTCGGTCAACGGTCCTTTGCTCGGCTTCGTCATGTTCCTGGCGATGGTCCTCAACATGCTGGTCGGCGCGGTCGTGGCCTTGCTGGTGCCGCTGGCGCTGCGCGCGATGGACCGCGACCCGGCCATGGGCGGCTCGGTGCTGCTGACCTTCACCACCGACTCGGGCGGGTTCTTCATCTTTCTCGGACTTGCCACCCTGTTCTTCCTCTGAGGGGCCATTGAAAAAAAGCCGCGTCGAGAGGACTCGACGCGGCTTTTCTCATGGGGGCGGCGGGCTCGAGCTCGCCGCCCCCAGGCTCAGACCTTCTCGACCTTGACCGGGGTGCCGTGGCGGCAGGTGCAACCGGTGTAGTAGTCGATCAGCAGGGATGCGCCGGTGCGGCTGGGGTCGCCCGGCAGCATCTCGTTGACCGAGGTGCCGGTGGCGCGCTCCTTCAGCGCGGGCAGGGTCTTGCCGTCGATCACGATATTGCTGGCGCCAAAGCCGCGGTGACCAAAACCGATCGGAATCGACACCGCGCCCGGCTTGACTCCCGCATCGGCGAGCGCCGTGCCCAGGGCGCTGCGGCCCACCGGCGTCGTGATCTTCACCGTGTCGCCGCTCTGGATGCCGAACCGGGCCGCATCCGTGCTGTTGAGCAGGATGTGGTTGCCAGCTTCCGGCGCAAGCGCGGTGATCTTGGCGAGCGCGACCGAATACGGGCTGCGCAGCGCCGGCTTGAACGACGAGAAAAGCAGCGGGTACTGCGCGCGCGGCCAGGCTTTTTCAAGCGACTCGCCGCTCCAGAAACGCGGCCGGTGGTACGAGGGGTGGCCTTCGTAGCGCGCACCGCTGTAGGAGTGACGGAACTCGCTGAGCTTCTCGTTGTAGATGCGCAGTTCGCGGCCGGCAAATCCCGACAGGAACTCGCCGTCGTAGCGTTCGACCGCGTCGTACCGGCCGCCGCGCGACAGCAGAAAGCCGACCCGCGCCAGTTCGTCGTCGCTGATCCTGCCCTTGAGTTTTTTGAGCGCGTGACCGGCGCCCGACCACTCAAGGTCTTCCGCGCTCGCCGGCGGCAAGGGCTTGCCGTCAAGCGCGATGTTGGCCAGGTGCTTGGCGTAGTAATCCTCGGGCGTGAAGAGGTCGTGGCGGCCACCGGTGTCGTCGCCGATCGCGCCCTTGCCAAAGCCCGGCAGCCCGAGGGCGAGGGCGATGTCGATGAGAAAGCGCTCCATGCACACCGGCTCGCCCTTGGCGGTCTTGACCGTGCGCGGCGTCACCACCGGCGCGCCAGCCGAGACGCCCTTCATGTCCGAGCCCCACATGCGGTCGGCGGCGTACTCCTCCATGAAGTTGAGGTCGGGGATGAAATAGTCGGCGAGTTCGTTGGTCTCGTTGAGGTGAGCGTCGATCGCGACAAACAGATTGGTGTGCTTCGGGTCCTTGATTGCGCCCACCACTTCCTCGTACATGCCGGCGTTCATGTAGAAGGGATTGGTGCGCCAGTTAAAGAGCACATCGAGCGCGTAGGGCGAGCGGTTGGCGTGGCTCACCAGCACCTCGCCGGTGTGTTCGACCGGCGCGATCGCCATCCACGGGTGCGCGGCGGGGTAGGGGTTGCGGCCGGCGGCGACCTTCTTGGCGTACTCGCTCGACTTCTCGTAGAAGCCCTCGCGGCTGATCGAGATGCCGAGTGCCTTGCGGTCCTTGGCGCCGTCGAACTTGGCGAGCGAGTAGCGCGGCTTGCCGCGGTGCGTGCCGCGCGCATAGGTGGCGCCGCCCTTGGCGTCGTGAGCGCCAATCAAGGTGTTCATCACGCCCACCGCAAAGCCGGTGACAAAGCCGTCGTGGTTGTTGCTCGCGGTCGAGAGCATCACCGAGGCCTTGCGGCCGTGACGGGTGAACTCCTTGGCGACCCATTGCAGATCGGCCACGCTGATCCCGGTCACCTCGGCGTAGTGCGAGAGCGGCTGTTGGTAGATGTGCTCACGGAACAGCGAGAGCGCGGTCTGGACAGCGATCTCCTGGCCGTCCTTGTCCTTGACCGTGCCCTTGAAGAAGAGCTCGCCCGGCCTGGCGTCGGTGGCGGCAAACGGGGTCTGGCTCGCCTTGTCGATCGCCACCGCGGTCTTGGCCTCGCCCAGGCCCAGCGCATCGGCGCGCAGGAATTTGTTGTAGAGCGGGTGCTTGGGGTCGCGCACCAGCAGGTGGGTGGCGTTGGTGTGGTGGATCTCGCCCGCCGCCTTGGCCGCGGCCGGGCCCGGATTTTCAAGGTGCACCCGGTTGAAGGTCTCGTGCGAGAAGATCTCGTGCATCACCCCGAACAGGAAGGCGGTGTCTTCGCCCGGATTGATCGGCAGCCAGCTCGAGCGGCCGTCCTGGGTGGTGTTGGCGGTGGCGCGCAGGATCGGATCGACCACCACGTACTTCATGCCGTGCTCGACGCGCGCGTCGGCGAGCAGCCGGCCGAGCGAATTCAGGCTGTTGCCCGACACGCCGGGGCTGGTGCCAAGGAAGATCGCGAATTTCGCCTCGGTCCAGTCGGGGTGGTTGTGCATCGCGCCGCTGAGCGGGTCCTTGAGCGCCATCGCCAGGCCCAGGCGCTGCTGCGCGCCGCAGTAGGCCGACTTCTTGCCAAGGTTGATCGTGCCCCAGCTCTGGCGCATGAAGCGGGTGTAGAAATTGGCGCGGGCGGTGATCTCCGACATATAGCCGCTGGCGAGGCGGTTGGTGGCCGGGCCGAACTCGGGCTGACCGGGCGCGGCCAATTGATCCGGCTGATACGCCGCGCGCAGACCCTTGACAGGGCCCTCGCCGAAGAGGTTGCCGCCGTCGATGATTTCACGCAGCGCCTGCTCGTACGGAATGCTCAGCCAGCGCCGCTCGCCGCGCGCGCCGACGCGCTTCAAGACCTGGGTGATGCGGCGCGGTTCATCGACCGAATCGGCGGTGGCCGAACCGCGCCCGCACGAGGTGGCGCGTGCGTCGAGGCCGCGGTCCTGGTAGGCCGACAGCGCGAGCATCGCCTCCTTGACCGGCAGCTCGAGCGGCAGCGGCTTGCCGTTGTTGTTTTCGCAGTAGGGGTTGCCGCTGACGCGGATCACACGGTCGGTCTTCACATCGACCCGCACACGCAGGTTGCAGTGGTCGAGGCAGCCGAAGCAGCGGGCAAAGGCCACGCGCTGGTTTGGATTGCGCTCGATCTTGCCGGTCCTGGTGTCAACCTTGAACTCGGGCTCGAGTGCATGGGGGGCGAAGCGGTCGAGGCTCTCGGCGGCCGGCTTGGCCTGCGCGCTCGTGCCCGCGGCCACGGCACCGATGGCGGCGGCGCCGCTCAGAAACTTGCGTCGTTGCATGGTCATTTCCTTATCGCTGCCAGTCTGCGGTTTGCGCCGACAGGATCTGCTTGTCGTTGCGCTGCCCGCCCAGGCCGATGTAGAGCACGTTGGGCCGGGTCTTGGCCTCGGTCATCAAGGCGTAGACGTCGTTATTCTTGACCAGTTGATGGATCCGGCTCTTGGGATCGTTCACGTCGCCAAAGACGCGGGCCTCGCCGGCGCAGGACTCGACGCAGGCCGGCAGCAGTCCTGCCGCGGTGCGCTTGAGGCAGAAGTTGCAGCTCTCGGCCTTGTTCGTCTGGGGGTCGATCTGGCGCGCGCCGTAAGGGCAGGCCGAGACGCACAGGCTGCAGCCGATGCAGGTCTTCATGTCGGTGACGACAATGCCGTCGGTCTTTCGCTTCTGGGCGGCCTTGACCGGGCAGACCTCAACGCAGGCCGGGGTGGAACAGTGGTTGCACTGCACCGGAACGCTGAGCGCGACCGGGTGGCCGCCCGCTTGCTCGATCGTGAATTGCTTGACCTGGGTGCGATGCACGCCAGGGCTGGTGCCGTTCTCGATCGCGCACGACACCGTGCACGAGATGCAGCCGGTGCAGCGGCGCACGTCGATCAGCATGGCGTATTGCTTGGCCGGGCCGGCGGCGAGCAGCTCGCGGGCCGGCACCAGGGCGAGCGGTATGGCGCCCAGGTATTTGAAGAAACTGCGTCGGTGGGTCATGTCAGACAGGGATTCACAAAAAATTTTGAGCCCGAAGCGTCGCGTGGAGTGCCATCGGCTGTCGCCGGATGAGATCAAAAGCTCGGTCAACCCTGAGTCGCGGGTTTGACTCGTGGCAAGGTATCGGGCCGGCCTGGGGCAAGCCGCAGGACCGTGCTTGGTCATCCCTCTGGTAGACGCGCGCGCCGGCGATTGACGTCAGTGGTGGCGGCAGCGCCCTCCCGCCGTTGTCATGCCCGGCCGGCGGCGATGCCTTAGGCTGGAGCCAGCCAGCCCGCGCGAGCGAGGCGGGCCGCACGATGGGAGTCTTGCCATGCCAAGCGGTTCGATGAGGGTCTTGGTCGGTGCGCTCGGGTTTGGGTTCGGGTTCGGGCTCGGTCTGGCCGCCGGTGAGTCGCTGGCCGCGCCGATCGCCGTGCTCGACAAGGTGGTGGTGCTGAGCCGCCACGGGGTGCGCGCGCCGACCCAGAGCGACACCAGGCTGGCGTCGTGGGCGGCGCATCCCTGGCCGTCATGGCCGGTCGCGCGCGGCGAACTCACGCCGCGCGGCGCGGAACTGATCCGCTGGACCTGGGCCGCGCAACGAGATGGACTGTCAGCGATTCTGGGCGCGGGCTGCCCGGCACCGGCGGCGGTGAGGGTTCATGCCGACACCGATCAGCGCACCCGTGCCACCGCCAGCGCTTTGCTCGCCGCCCTGGCGCCGGGATGCGGCCTGCGCTACTCGGTTGCCGCGACGCGGCACGATCCCTTGTTCCACCCGCTCAAGGCCGGGGTCTGCCGCTTCGATCCGGCGGCGGCGCGGGCGGCGGTCGAGGCCGCTGGTGGTGGGTTGACGGCGCTGGCGCAGCGTCTTCGGCCTTCGCTGGCGGTCATCGATGCGGTGAGCGGAATGCCGATTTCAAGCTGGCCGACCGCGGTCAAGGCAAGCCGGGTTGAGGTCGAGATCGCCGGCGCGCTGGGGGTGGGCTCGTCGATGGCCGAGATCTTCGCGCTCGAGTGGGGCCAGTGGCCGCGGCACGCGCCCGCCTGGGGCGCGCTCGATGGCGCCTCGCTGGCGGCCTTGATGCCGTTGCATGTCGCGGTCTTCGCCCAGGTCAATCGCACGCCTTATGTGGCCGAGCGGCGTGGCTCGGCGTTGCTGGCGGCGATCGCCACGGCGCTCGCCGCCGATGACGGCCAGCGCCTTGTTGCTTTCGTCGGGCACGACACCAACATCGCCAACGTGGCGGCCTTGCTCGATCTGCAATGGACGTTGCCAGGGCGGGCCCCCAACGAGATCCCGCCCGGATCGGCACTGGTCTTTGAGCGCTGGCGAGAGGAGTCGCGGACCGTGGTGAGGGTTCGATTCCTCGCCCCATCGCCGCTGCAGATGCACGCGGATCCGCCTGTGGGCGCGCCGCCCAGCGCGGCGCTGCGCCTGGCTTGTGGCACGCGCTGCGATTCCAACGAATTCGCGGCGCAGGCGCGCCGATCGATCCGCGCCGAGTGCGTGCCGCGGCAGCGCCCTACTTCACCCGGCGCGCCGTGAACTCGTCCTCGATGTTGTCCTTGTAGTAGCTCATCGGCGCGCTCGCGGCCAGAAAGCGGCGCGCGATCTCCTCGCCCACGGCGCTGTGCTGGATCACGCTGGCGTTGTCGAATTCGATCTCGAGCACGCGCGCGCTGCGGTCGTAGCCCGCGGCGCGGATCCCGCCGCGGTTGATGGGTTTACGTTCGATCGGCATCAGCTCTCCTTGGAGTGGCAGCCTTCGTTTTTACTCTAGCGGGCCAGCGCGAGCAGGCTGACGCCGCCGACCATCAGTGCGGTGCCGGCAATCCGCGCCGGGCTCAAGGCTTCCCGCAGCACGCGCGCGCCGATCAGCAGCGCGATCAGCATCGAGACTTCACGCGCTGGAGCGACGTAAGCCAGCGGCGCGAGCTGCATCGCGTGCAGCACCAGCACATAGGCCAGCGGCGAGAGCGCGCCAACCACCAGGATGGCGCTGCGGTGCTCGTGCCACTGCGCGCGCCACAAGTGGCGGGCCGCGAACGCCTGGGGGGCGATCAGCAGGCAGCGGATCGCCAGACTCGGCAGGTAGTAGAGCAGGGGCGCGATCGCAAGCGTCTTGACGGCCCAGGCGTCGAGCACGGTATAGCCCGCGATGCACAGGCCGGTGGCCGCGCCCCAGGCCACGCCCAGCGCGATGCGCGCCGTTCCCGTTTGCCGGCGGGCGGGCGCGGCGATCAGGGCGATGCCGCCGACGATCGCGGCGATCGCGGTCCAGCCCGTGGCGCTGGGCCGGTCACCCAGAAGGACCACGGCGGCCAGCACGGCAAAGAGCGGGCCGGTACCGCGCGCCATCGGGTAGACGATCGAGAAATCGGCAACCCGATAGCCCTTTTGCAACACCAGCGAATACACCACGTGGATCACGGCGCTGGCGGTGATGGCGAGCCAGGCGAGCGGCCCGAGCGAGCCCAGGTCGCCGAGGTCGACCATGAGCGCGATCGGCGTGGCCAACGCCAGGCTGACCCAGCCGTAGAACCAGACAAAGAGCAGCCCGCCGGAGGCTTTCTTGGCGTAGTAATTCCAGGTCGCGTGCAGCGCCGCGCCGGTGAGCACGAGCGCCAGAGCGGTGGCGTTCAAGGCGCTAGCGCGAAGCCGTGGCGAGCAGGCCGCCAAAGGCGATGAAAGTCGTGCCGCCAACCCGGTTGACCGCGCGTCCGGCCTGCGGCGATGTCAGCCAGCGGCGCGCGTGTTGCGCGACCAGGGCGTAGCCGCAGTGGATCACGATCACCAGCGCGCCGAAGGTGCCCACCAGCAGGGCGAATTGCAGGCCGTGGTTGGCGCCGGGCTCGATGAACTGCGGAAACACCGAGAGAAAGAAGAAGATCGACTGCGGGTTCGAGAGCGCCAGCGACAGGCCCGTCAGAAAGCGGCGGCCGTGGTCGGCGCGCGAATGCTGGGCGGCCAGGGCGAGGTCGAACACAAAGGGCTTGGCGCGCCACAGCTTGATGCCCATGAACACCAGGTAGGCGGCGCCGAGGTATTTGATGAGGGCGAAGGCGCTGGCCGAGTGAGCGAGAAGAACCCCCAGGCCGGTGGCCGAGATCAGTGCCACCAAGGCGTTGCCGCTGGCGATGCCGACGATGCCACCGATCGAACCCTTGAGCCCGAAGCGCAGTGAGTTGGTGAGCGTCATCAGAACGCCCGGGCCAGGGCTCAACACGGTGAGCGCGGCGACCAGCAGAAACAGGGGGTAGAGCTTCATGTGACTTGAGGCAGCGGGCTGAGCTAAGCGTGAATGTAGCGCGCGCAGAGAGGGGTTTGCCCGCGAGCCGGCCGTTCCGTAACGCCGTATACGTTCTTTTTTTGATCTGAATCCGAGAATTCCTGCAACGGTTCTGGGCGGTCGCACGGCTGCAGGCAAGAGCCGTGTTCACCACCGAAAAAAGATCGAACAGGGGAATCGAATGAAACCAAGCATCACGGTGATCGCCGCGGCTTTGCTGTCGTTGTTCTCGACCGGCGCGCTGGCGCAGAAAGCGATGAACACCGACATCGTCGTGATCGGGGCGGGGGGGGCGGAGGCCGCGGTGCGCGCGCCGGGTGCCCGTGCGCGCGGTAGATCGCCTGGATCTTGGCGTGCTCTTCGGGGTGCACCCAGGGATAGCTGTGGAAGATCTGGCGCATGGCGCGGCCCGGACGCGGGGAACAGACTCTCTGTAGGCCAGCTTCGCGGCGGTCTGAGCATCCGATCAATCCCGCGGTCGGCGCCATCGCCGCGGGGTGTTGGATGGCGCTCAGCCCGCGCGCCTGGCGGGCGGGCGCCTCAGCTCTCGTAGCGACCCAGCCGCGCCACGGTCGTGCCGGGTTTGATGTGCGTGGTCGAGGGCATCACCAGCACGGTGTCGTCGTAGGGCGAGAGCCAGATGTGGTTGCCGTCCTGGGCGATCGGCGTGCCGGCCTTGGGAACCACGCTCAGGCCTTCGATCGGGACCAGGAAGCGGAATTCGGCGCTCTTGGCTACGACCGGCTCGGTGACTCGCACCAGGCGCTGGCGGGCCGGCGGATCGATGCGCAGGTGCTCGCCGGTCCATTCGGCATCGACTATGCCGGTGACGGCGAGAAAACGCACCAGGGTGTCGATCGCCACATCGGCCGCACTTGCCTCCCAGTGCTGGCCGCATTCGATCAGCAAGGCGCTCTTGTGGCTGGCGGGGTCGCCAAAGCCGCCACGGTCGCGCATGCGCCGGCCGGCGGGGTGGCCGGTGTCGATCAGCAGATCGCCGGGAACCGCCAGCTCGCGGGCGAAGTCCGCGCCCTTGTCGTGGGTGCCGCAGACCATGATCGGACGGCAGGCCTGGTGCATCGAATGGATATCGAGCAGGTAGTCGGCGGCGTCGACAAAGGGTTGGAGCTCGCGGGCTCGCGCCAGCTCGACCGAATCACGCGGGCCGAACAAGGTCTCGTCGTCCCACACGCGGTTGAAGTCCTCGTCAACGTAACGCGAGGCGTTGGGATCGGCGGGGTCGAAGCGCTCGTAGGCGGCGATGTTGGCGAAGGCGACGATCAGCTGGCCGCGCGCGGGCTTGATGCCTTCGCGCAGCAGCCAGTCGAGCGCGATCGCGCCGCAGATCTCGTTGCCGTGGGTGAGCGCCTGCACCAGCACGGTCGGCCCCGGGCGGCCCGAGTCCAGCTGGTGGACGTAATCGACGCCGGTTCTGCTGGCGCGCCAGCAGCGGATGTCGGGCGGGCTCAGTTCGATCGGATAGGTCTCAGACACGGGTCACCTCGGCGTTGGCGTAGTCAAGCACGGCTTCGATCATGCGGGTCAGGTCGGCCTGGAGCGAATCGAAGCCGGCGGTTTTCTCGAGCGTGGCCTCGTCCATGTAGAGCCGCTTGTTGATCTCGACCTGAAGGCTGTGGCGGCCGGCCGCGGGGTCGGAATACGCGCGCACCAGTTCGACCCCTTTGTACGGATCGTTGATCGCCACGCGATACCCCATGTCGGCGAGGGTGGCGCGGACGAATTCGGTAAAGGCCGGATCGCAGCTGGTGCCGTCGCGGTCGCCCAGAACAAAGTCGGCGCGCGCGCGGCCGGCGCCGCCTTCGCCCATCGTGCCGGCCACCGCGCGCATCGAATGGCAGTTCAAGTGGAAGCAGACGCCGTGGCGGGTGTGGGCGTTGTCGATCAGGCACTGCAGCTTGTCGTGATACGGCGTGTGGCAGCGCGCGATGCGGCCGACGACTTCGTCGATCGAAAGCTGGCGCGAGTAGATCGGCCGGCCGTCTTCGAGCGTGCGCCAGATCAGTGCCTTGCCGATCTCGGCCTTGCCGCTGGGCACGTGGGCGTGCGGCCAATCACCCTCGATCATGTCGAGGTCAACGTCGCCCGCGTGGCGGTTGGGGTCGAGGTAGGTGCGGGGGAACAAAGCGGCGAGCAGCGGTACACCCAGCGCGGTGGCGGGCAGGTAGAGCTCGTCGATATAGCAGTCCTCGCCTTCGCGCAGATCGAACTCGCTGACGGCGGTGTCGAAATCGGCCGGGAAGGTGTTGCCCGAGTGCGGCGAATCGAGCACGACGGGGCCGCGAGCGGCGCCTTGGAGAATGAAGGTGTTCATGGTTTCACGCGACATCGTTCAAATGACAGGCGGACAAGCGAGCGGGAGCGATCTCCCGCAGCGCCGGGGCTTCGGTTTTGCAACGCGCTGTCGCCTGCGGGCAGCGCGGGTGAAAGTGGCAACCCGCCGGCGGCTTGAGCGGCGAGGGAATTTCTCCCTGGATCGGAATGTAGGCGCGCTTGCCGCGCGACAAGCTCGGCACCTCACCCAGCAGAGCCTGGGTGTACGGATGGTTGGGGCTGGCATAAAGCTCGGCGGTGGGCGCGACTTCCACCACGCGGCCCAGGTACATCACCACCACCCGGTCGGCGAGGTGGCGCACCACGCCCAGGTCATGGCTGATGAAGAGATAGGTCAGGCCCAGGCTTTCGCGCAGGTCCATGAAGAGGTTGAGCACCTGCGCCTGGATCGAGACATCGAGCGCGGCGACCGCCTCGTCGCACACCAGGAACTCGGGCTTGACCGCGAGCGCGCGGGCGATGCCGATGCGCGCCCGCTGCCCGCCGGAGAACTGGTGCGGGTAGCGGCGGCGGTAGCCGGCGTCCAAGCCCACCTTCTGCAGCAGTTCGGCCACGTACTCGTCCTGCTGCGAGCGCGTCACCAGCCCGTGGACCACGGGCGCTTCGCCCACGGCATCGACGATCCTCAGCCGCGGATTGAGCGAGGCGTAAGCGTCCTGGAACACCATCTGCACCGGGCGGCGAATGCCGTTGGCGGCTGAGAGCGGGGCACCGCGGTAGCGCACCTGGCCGTCGCTGGCGGAGTACAGCCCGCAGCCGACCCGGCCAAGGGTCGATTTGCCGCAGCCCGATTCGCCCACCAGGCCGACCACTTCGCCCTGGCCCACCGAGAAGCTCACGCGGTCGACCGCATGCACGGTCTGCTCGTCGAATTTGGCGCCCAGGCGGTTGGCGAGTTTGCCGAATAGATCGAGACGGCGCGTGAAGCGCTTGCTGACGGTGTTGAATTCGAGCAGAGGAGTCCGCTGTGGCGTGGCGCTCATGCGGCCTCCGCCGTGGTGGGGGCGATCGACAAGGGGTGGTGGCAGCGAGCGGTGCGAGCGGGGCGTGCGTGCTGCGGCGGCTCGCTCGAGCAGGCGTCGTCGGCGCGTGGGCAGCGCACGCGGAAGGCGCAGCCCGCAGGCAATTGCCCCAGCGACGGCGTCATGCCCGGGATCTGCGACAAGCGCGCGCCGACCGGGTTGTTGGCCGGGACCGAGTCGAGCAGGCCGCGGGTGTAAGGGTGGATCGGCGCCGCGAGCACCTCGTCGACCGGGCCCTCTTCGACCACGCGGCCGGCGTACATCACGGCGATGCGGTCGGCCAGGCCCGCCACTACCGCCAGGTCGTGGGTGATCCAGATCAGCGCCGCGCCGGTCTCTCGCACCAGCTTTTGCATCTCGGCCAGGATCTGGCCTTGCACCGTCACGTCGAGCGCGGTGGTCGGCTCGTCGGCAATGATCAGGTCGGGTTGGTGCAGCAGAGCGATGGCGATCGCCACCCGCTGGCGCATGCCGCCGGAGAACTGGTGCGGGTATTGCGGCAGGCGGCTGGCGGGATCGGCGATGCCGACGCGAGCCAGGGCCTCCAGGCTGCGGCGGCGCGCTTCGCGGCGCGGCACGGCGTCGTGCGCGAGCACGGTCTCGACCATCTGCGTTTCGATCGAGAGCACCGGGTTGAGCGTCATCATCGGGTCCTGGAAGATCATCGCGATGCGCTTGCCGCGCAAGGCGCGCAGCTGGGCTTGGCTGCGACCGACCAGGTTGTCGCCGGCAAAGTTCACGGTGCCGCCAGCGACGCGGCCGGGGGCGTCGATCAGGCCCATGATCGAAAAGCCGGTGACCGATTTGCCCGAGCCGGATTCGCCCACCAGGCCGAGCACCTGGCCGCGCTCGAGCGAAAAGCTGACGCCATCGACAGCGCGCAGCACGCCATCGCGAGTGGCGAACTCGGTGACGAGATTGGAGACTTCAAGCAGTGCCATGGAGTGGTTTCTTATTTCGAGAGCCGCGGATTCAACACGTCGCGCAGCTGGTCGCCGACGAGGTTGATCGAGAGGATCGTCAGCAGCAGTGCGATGCCGGGATAGACGCTGATCCAGTACTTGCCGCTCATGAGGTACTCGTAGCCGTTGGCAATCAAGAGACCGAGCGAGGGTTCGGTGGTCGGCAGCCCCAGCCCGAGAAAGGAGAGCGTGGCTTCGAGCGCAATCGCGTGGGCGACCTGCACCGTGCCGACCACGATCAGCGGTGGCAGCGCGTTGGGCAGCAGGTGGCGCAGCACGATTCGCGCTTTGGATAGGCCCAGGCCGCGCGCCGCTTCGATGTAGTCCTTGCCGCGTTCGATCATCGCGGCCGAGCGCGCGGTGCGGGCGTAGTAGGCCCATTGCACGGTGACCAAGGCGATGATGATTTTGTCCACGCCCTTGCCCAGCACCGCGAGCAGGATCAGCGCCACCAGGATCGCGGGAAAGCCGAGCTGGATATCGACGATGCGCATCACGATCTGCTCGAACTTGCCGCCGATGAAGGCGGCCATCACGCCGATCACCGCGCCCAGCGTCAGGGCGATCACGCCGCTCGCCAGTCCCACATAGAGCGAGACCCGCAGGCCGTAGGCGATCGCCGACAGCATGTCGCGGCCCTGGCCGTCGGTGCCGAGCCAGTAGGTCATGCCACTGGCGGATTGCTCGCCCGGGGTGAGGCGCGCGTCCATCAGGTCGAGCCCGGCCAGGTCGTAGGGGTTTTGCGGCGCGATCCACGGCGCCATGAGCGCGACCAGGATGATCAATGCCAACGTCACGAGAGCGGCGAGCGCGATCCTGTTGCGCGCGAAGTCGGCGGCGAAACGCGCCAGGCGCGATTCCTCTTGAGGGGCCAGAGGGGCGGCATTCATGGCGTTCACTGCGCCTGCTCCAGTCGGACCCGCGGATCGAGCGCCGAGTACAGCAGGTCGACCGCGAGGTTGATGAGGATGAACATGAAGACGATGACCATCAGATAGGCCACCACCACCGGACGGTCGAGCTGGAAGATCGAGTCGATCACCAGCTTGCCCATGCCCGGCCAGGCGAAAATTGATTCGGTCACCACTGCAAACGCGATCACCGAGCCGAGCTCAAGCCCGATCACGGTGACGAGCGGAATCATGATGTTCTTCATCAGATGAACGCCGATGATCCGGCGCCGCGACAAGCCCTTGGCGCGGGCGAACTTCATGTAGTCCTGCAGGCTGTGCTCGCGCACCTGGGCGCGGGTGAGGCGAATGATCAGGGCGAGCTTGAAGAGCGCCAGGTTGATGGCGGGCAGCAGCGCGTACTTGAGGCCTTCCCAGTGCAGCAACGAGGTCTGGAAGCCGAATACGTCGGTGGTGGGGCCGCGCCCGGTGGATGGCAGCCAGCCGAGCTGGACCGCGAACACCAGGATCAGGATCAGGCCGATCCAGAAGGTGGGCAGCGAAAAGCCCAGGACCGAGATCGTCATGATGGCGCGCGCTCCGGCGGAGTCGGGGCGCAGCCCGGCGTAGAGCCCGAGCGGGATGCCGATCAGCACCGAAATGGCCATCGCGAGCACGGCGAGCTCGAGCGTGGCGGGCATGCGCTCGAAGATGACCTCGAGCGCCGGGCGGCCGTAGACAAAGGAATTGCCGAGATTGCCGCTGAGCGAATCGCGCACGAAGGTGAAGTACTGCTCGTGCATTGGCTTATCGAGGCCGAGCGCGGCGGCGGCGCGTTCTTTTTCGGCCTGGTCGGCGCTGGGATTGACCAGGATCTCGACCGGATCTCCGACCTGATAGAGACCGACAAAGACGATGAAGCTCGTGACAAACAAGACGAGCAACGTCTGCGCGAGGCGGCGAAGAATGAAAGCTGACATGGAGGCCTGCGAGGGGAGCCGGGGCGAACACCGGCGCGATGAAAGTAGAGCGGCGGCGGTGGCTCAAAAGCCGGCGGGCGCGCGGTGCGCTCCCGCCGTGTCGCTTTACTTGGCCTTGCTCACTTCGCTCGCGAGGGTGTACTGGTCGGCGCGCGCCTTGTAGGCGATGCCTTTTTTCATGCCCCAGGTGCTGACCTCGTAGTGCACCGGCACCACGGCCTGCTGTTCGCCGATCGCCTTTTCGCTGGCGGCAGCGAGCATCAGGCCGCGCTTGGTGTCGTCGATGGTCGAGACCGCGGTCTGCACCACGGCATCGAGGCCGGGGTCGGAGAAGCGGCCGCGGTTGGCCGCGCCGCTGCCGAGCTTGGGGTCGAAGGTGGTGACCAGGGCCCGCAGCGGCGAGGAGTTTTCGCCGGTCTCGGCACCCCAACCCGCCAACATGGCCGAGAACTCGAGCTTGCCAGCGCGCGAGAAAAATACGCTCGAGGGCATGGTCTCGATCTTGGTGGCGATGCCGGCGCGCGTGAGGTATTGCGCGAGCGCCTGGGCGATCTTCTCGTCGTTGATGTAGCGGTTGTTGGGTGCGTGCAATGTCAGACCAAAGCCGTCCGGGTAGCCGGCGGCGGCGAGCAGCTTCTTCGCGCCTTCGGGGTCGAATTTCTCGACTGGCAGCTTCTTGCTGGTGCCAAAGAACACCTCGGCGAGCAACTGGCCGGCAGGCTGTGACTGGCCTTCCATGATGCGGCTGGTGATGGCGTTGCGGTCGATCGCCTTGCTGATCGCCTGGCGCACGCGCACATCCTTGAGCGGGTTCTTCTCCAGCGGCTTGCCGGCCTTGTCGGTGACAAAGGGGCTCTTGTCGCGGTTCGAGTCGAGGTGGACGTAGATCACCCGGTTGCTCACGGCCGAGGCGATCGAGAGGCGCGCGTCCTGGCTGAGCTTGGCGTGGTCGGCGGTGGGAAGATCGGCGATCATCTGCACGTCGCCCGCGAGCAGCGCGGCCACGCGCGAGGCGCCATTGGGGATCATCTTGAAGCGCACATGGCCGAAGTCCGGCTTCTTGCCCCAATACGCCGGGTTGGGCGCGAGCACGATCCGATCGCCCGCCACGTATTCGATCAGTTTGTAGGGGCCGGTGCCGATCATTGCTTTGCCGGAGTTGAATTCCTCGGTCTTGGCGGTGTCGGCGATTTTCTTGGGAACGATGTGGATGCTGACGAGGTCGTTGGGCGCAAGCGGGTGCGGCCGTTCGGTCTTCAAGCGCAGCGTGTGCGCGTCGACGGCCGTAGCCGAGACAATCGGCTTGGTGTAGGTGACAAAGCTCGCCGGGCTGTTGGGAACCTTGGGAATCCGGTTGAGCGTGGCGATTACGTCGTCAGCGGTGAAGTCCGACCCGTCGTGCCATTTGACGCCCTTGCGCAGCTTGATCTCCCAGGTGGTGGGATCGACCGCTTTCCAGGATTCGGCCAGGCCGGGCTGAAGGCGCTGCGTCTCGTCCATTTTCACCAGCGACTCGAACACATGCTTGGCGATCGCGTTGTTGGGGCCAAGATTGTGAAAATGAGGGTCGAGCGAGGTGACCGGGGTGGCCAGTCCGATCACGAGTTCCGATTGCGCGGCGGCCCCCAGGCTGGCAAAAAGGCAAAGCGCGGCAAAAATTCCGCGCAGGCAAGCAGACTTCATAGGTATTCGTCCGTAAGTAATAACCCGTGACGATGGTAATGCAAGTCGCGTGCCTGCTCTGCTGCGGTGCAATGCACCAAGTTGGCGCAGCGGCGAAGCCAAGCCTGGGCGCAAATTCGCGCGCCGCGCTGTTTTGGTGCGGTGCCAAGCTTGGAGCGAGCGGGCGGCAGGACGCCGCCCGCGGCATCCGCCGCTACAGCCCGAGTTCGTTCCACATGGCGTCAACCCGAGCCTTGACGGCTGGGCTCATGCCGATGGGGCGGCCCCATTCGCGCTGGGTTTCACCCGGCATCTTGTTGGTGGCGTCCAGGCCCATCTTGCCGCCCAGGCCAGCGATCGGCGAGGCGAAATCGAGATAGTCGATCGGCGTGTTCTCGATCAGCACGGTGTCGCGCACCGGGTCCATCCGGGTCGTGATCGCCCACACCACCTCTTTCCAGTCGCGGGCGTTGACGTCCTCATCGACGATGACGACGAACTTGGTGTACATGAACTGGCGCAAGAAGCTCCACGCCCCCATCATCACGCGCTTGGCGTGACCGGGGTATTGCTTGCGGATCGAGATGATCGCCATCCGGTAGCTGCAACCCTCGGGCGGCAGGTAGAAGTCAACGATCTCGGGAAAGGTCTTTTGCAGGATCGGGACGAAGACCTCGTTGAGTGCCACGCCAAGAACCGCCGGCTCGTCGGGTGGTTTGCCGGTATAGGTCGAGTGGTAGATCGGATCACGCCGCATCGTGACGCGGTTGACGGTAAAGACCGGAAAACGCTCGACCTCGTTGTAATAGCCGGTGTGGTCGCCGTAAGGGCCTTCGGCAGCGGTTTCGTAGCCCGGGTCGGCGCGGCTGAGTTCGCCATTGGCGTTGGCGGGGTCGGGCAGGAGGTGGCCTTCGAGCACGATCTCGGCGCCCGCCGGCACCTGCAAATCGTTGCCGATTGATTTGGCGAGTTCGGTGCGGCTGCCGCGCAGCAGGCCGGCAAACTGGTATTCGGACAGGCTGTCGGGCACCGGCGTCACGGCGCCGAGGATGGTGGCCGGATCGGCACCCAGTGCGACCGAAATCGGGAAGGGCTCGCCCGGATGCGCCAGGCGGTGGTCGCGGAAATCGAGCGCGCCGCCGCGGTGCGCCAGCCAGCGCATGATCAGCTTGTTGCGGCCAAGCAGTTGCTGACGGTAGATGCCAAGGTTTTGCCGCTTCTTGTGCGGGCCGCGGGTAATGGTCAGGCCCCAGGTCACCAGCGGCGCCACGTCACCCGGCCAGCAGGTCTGGATTGGCAGCTTGTTCAGGTCGACGTCATCGCCCTCCCACACAACTTCCTGGCAGCTGGGTGCGCGCACCGTCTTGGGTGCCATATCCCACAGGGCGTTCTTGAGCATCGCCACCGTGCCCAGCGCATCGCGCAAGCCCTTGGGAGCTTCGGGTTCCTTGAGCGCCGCCAGCAGCTCGCCCACTTCTCTCAGGGCGCTGATCGACTCGGCGCCCATGCCGAGCGCGACCCGGCGCGGCGTACCAAAAAGATTGCCCAGGACCGGTATCGAGTGTCCGCTTGGGCGCTCAAACAAGAGCGCAGGGCCTTGTGCGCGAAGTGTGCGATCGCAGATCTCTGTCATCTCCAGGCAGGGAGAGACCTCGATGCCGATCCGTTTGAGTTCGTCCTGCGCTTCCAATTGACGCAAAAAGTCGCGTAAATCTGAGTACTTCATCGAAATCTCTAGTCGGGTTTTGTCGATAGGCAGAGAGTCTGCCGTATGTTAGTGGTTGCTCTCAAGGCTGGCCTTGGATTGAAGCCTAAGGCTTGGAATTGATTGGTGATTTTTTTGGGCGGTTTGATTTGCCTCAGAAGCTGATTCTGCTTGGCTCCTGGTGCTTTCCCGGTTGACCGATCGGTTTTCGGCCCTAAAATCCGGCCAGCCTTTCACAGGCAATCGACCGCGAGCGCTGCAACCAAACACAAGTCAGTTACTTGGCGCGCGGGTCAACGGGGACGGGCCTCGGTTCTAAAGTCACGCGGAGATTCTCGCTCCGCTCCCGATAACAGCCTCGTTGCTGCCGGCCATTGCCCGGCAAGTCGAGGTGATTCAGCGGCTGGCGAAGTTCGTGGTTCGCCGGTTACGTTCCAACCTGTGAGTGACGCAAGGTCATCTGTTCTACAGAAGACTGGGTCGTCGATCCATAAGGAGGCACGCATGGCACGTTCCACGGATTATGCGCTGCGGCCGACGCTGCTTGCGCGAACCTCGGTTTTCGAGGTTGCGCGTGACACGATCGGTGGCGCTCTGGTTACCCTGAAGTTGATCGTTGCAGCGGCTGGCTGCGCGACTTTATTGGCTTTCGCTTTTGTGATGGTCAACGAATCCGTTCGTCAGCGGATTCAAGTGCTTACGCCGCTGGCGGTGGCGGCTTGGCTGGGCGAACAGGCCAGCGAAGTGGTCGAGGCGGTGGATGAGGCGACGGCGCCGGCGACTGCGGCCCCGGCCACGAAGGTGGCGACCGACCCGCAGCAGTCCAACCTGGTGTCGTATCTGGCGCGTCGCTATCGCGTTGCTGACGACGCGGTTCGCCAGATCGTGGCGCAGGCTTTTACGGTCGGCCGCGAGAAGCAGGTGGATCCGCTTCTCATCCTGGCGGTGACGGCGATCGAGTCGAGCCTCAATCCGCTGGCTCAAAGCCCGGTCGGCGCGCAAGGCCTGATGCAGGTGATGACGCGCGTCCACACCGAGAAATTCGATGCTCATGGTGGCGAGGCTGCGGCGCTCGACCCGATGGCCAATATCGAAGTGGGTTCGCGCATCCTGAGTGACCTGATCGCTCGCGGCGGTTCGGTCGAGCGCGGTCTGCAGCTCTATGTCGGCGCTGGCAATCTGCCGGATGACGGCGGCTATGGCGCCCGGGTATTGGCTGAACGCAGCCGACTTCAAATGGCGGCGCAGGGCAAGGTGGCCGCCGCCATGGCGCGGGCTCGAAGCGGTCTGCCTGGACCCGAGTTCAAGGTCACGCCAGCCTCGGTTACGGGCGCGGCGGTGAATTTCACCACGCAGCGTGGACCGGATTCGGTGTGACACCTGCGTGGGTGCAACACGCAGGCTTTCCCGTGTGGCGGTAAGCATCCTCGACTTGATCCAAGCCCAAGTCGAAAAGGGTCGTTCGTGACCGGTGGTTTCGCCCGTTCAATGAGTGTCAAACGCAAGCGGCCAACGTCAGACTTCCGGTTTATCGATTGAACCGCCCTCGGTCTTGATGTGGGCTCCCGATGGGAGCGAGCCCAAAAAAGCTCCATCAATGGACTCTGGAAATCGGCTGAGGAGCGGCGCGAGTGGCTGCTTCGACCAAGGTGAGCAAGCTTGGGTGACAGGTCTTGAGCGATTTGGCCCGGGTTTTGATGGGCTTTGCGTCTCGATTTGTCCAAGACAAATTGACTAGATTTAAGTGAAATGTCCTGCGCTGAGCATGACCCTGCTCAGCTTGCTCGCGAGAGCGGGTCTGTCCGGGCGCAGCGCATGGCGTGCGGCAGGCCATAATCGTGTCTCAACTGGCCACACCTCCACATCGATGTCCTCCTCTGACAAGAAGGCTGATCTCCGCCGCGCCGCTCTCGAATATCACGAGTTCCCGCGGCCCGGAAAGATCGCGATCGCGCCCACCAAGCAACTCACCAACCAACGCGACCTTGCCCTGGCTTATTCGCCGGGCGTGGCCGCCGCCAGCGAAGAGATTGCCGTCGATCCGGCAGCGGCCTTCCGTTACACCGCGCGCGGCAACCTGGTCGGTGTGATCACCAACGGCACTGCCGTGCTGGGTTTGGGGGCGATCGGGCCGCTGGCGGCCAAGCCGGTAATGGAAGGCAAGGCGGTGCTCTTCAAGAAGTTCGCTGGCATCGATGTGTTCGACATCGAGATCGACGAGCGCGACCCCGACAAGCTGATCGAGATCATCGCCTCGCTCGAGCCGACCTTCGGTGGCATCAATCTTGAAGACATCAAGGCGCCGGAGTGCTTCGAAATCGAACGCCGCCTGCGCGACCGGATGAAGATTCCGGTTTTCCACGACGACCAGCACGGCACGGCGATCATCGTCGCCGCCGCCATGCTCAACGGCCTCAAGGTCGTGGGCAAGTCGATCGACCAGATCAAGCTGGTGGTCAGCGGCGCAGGCGCGGCCGCGCTTGCCTGCCTCGACCTGCTGGTCGATGTCGGCGTGCGGCGCGAGAACATCTTCGTCACCGACATTGAAGGCGTGGTCTACGTCGGCCGTGAAAAGCTGATGGACCCCGAAAAGGACCGCTACGCCCAGATCACCGAGGCGCGCACGCTGTCGGACGTCATTGCCGGCGCCGACGCCTTCCTCGGCCTGTCGGCCGGCAATGTGTTAAAGCGCGACCAGGTTGCCAAGATGGCGCCCAATCCGCTGGTCTTTGCGCTCGCCAACCCGACACCGGAAATCCTGCCCGAGGAAGTCAAGGCGGTGCGCGACGACGCCGTTATCGCCACCGGCCGCTCGGACTATCCGAACCAGGTCAACAACGTCCTGTGCTTCCCCTTTATTTTCCGCGGCGCACTTGACGTTGGCGCGACCACCATCACGCGTGAGATGGAGGTCGCGGCGGTGCATGCGATCGCCCAGCTGGCCCAGGAAGAGGGCAGCGATGTGGTGGCCTCGGCCTATGGCATTGCTTCGGCGAGCTTTGGCCCCGAGTACCTGATTCCCAAGCCCTTCGACCCGCGTCTGATGATGCGCATCGCACCGGCGGTGGCCGAAGCGGCGATGGCCAGCGGCGTGGCCTCGCGCCCGATCGCCGATCTGGCGGCGTACCGCGAGACCCTCGCGCAGTTCGTCTATCACTCGGGCACCTTCATGAAGCCCATCTTCGCGGCAGCCAAACGGGCCACCGCGGCGGGCGCCAAGTCGCGCATCGTGTACGCCGCGGGCGAAGACGAGCGCGTGCTGCGGGCGGTGCAGGTGGTGGTTGACGAAGGCCTGGCGCACCCGATCCTGATCGGCCGTCCCAGCGTGGTCGAGGCGCGGATCGAGCGCTTCGGTCTGCGACTCAAGGCCGGCGAAGACTTCGAGCTGGTCAACCCCGAGTACGACGAGCGCTACCGCGACTACTGGCAGACCTACCACCGTAAAAACGCGCGCAAGGGCATCACCGAGCCTTACGCCAAGCTCGAGATGCGCCGCCGCCATACCTTGATCGGCTCGATGCTGCTCGAGAAGGGCGATGCCGACGGCCTGATCTGCGGCCTGTTTGGCTCGAACGAGCTGCACCTGCAATACATCGATCAGGTGATCGGCCGGCGGCCGGGCGCCAACGTTTACGCGGCGATGAACATCCTGATGCTGCCCGACCGGCAGATCGCGATCGTCGATACCCACGTCAATGTTGATCCGAGCGCCGCAGCGCTGTGCGAGATCACCTTGATGGCGGCCGAGCAGTTGCGGCACATCGGCATCGAGCCGCGCGTGGCACTGCTGTCGCACTCGAATTTCGGTTCGAGCAATGCCCCGTCGGCGCTGAAGATGCGCGAGGTGCTGGCGCTGGTGAAGGAGCAGGCGCCCGACCTGATGATCGACGGTGAAATGCACGCCGACTGCGCGCTCGACGCCGAGATCCGCAACGCGATCATGCCGTTCTCGACCCTGCAGGGCGACGCCAACCTCCTGGTCTGCCCCGACCTCGATTCGGCGAGCATCAGCCACAGCCTGCTCAAGACCGCGGCCGGCAACAACGTTGCGATCGGCCCGATCCTGTTGGGCGTCAACAAGCCGGTCAACATCCTCACCTCGTCGGCTACGGTGCGTCGCCTGGTCAACATGACCGCGCTCACCGTGCTCGAGGCGAACGAGCGGCGGTAAATGCCATGAACCCGAGCTGGAACCGCTGGCGGCAAGGTCTTCTGCGTGGCACGGGCGCGCTGTTGCTGGCGGCCACGGCTCTGCTCGGAATCAGCGCTGGCGCAAGAGAATCCGCGCCAGCGGCAAGGCCGGAGATCGCGGCGGCCGAGCTGCCGCGGGAAGCTCGTGAAACCTTGGCGCTGATCAAGCGCGGTGGCCCTTATCCGTATCGCAAGGACGGCACGAGCTTTCAGAATCGCGAGAAGCGCCTGCCGCCGCAGGCGCGCGGTTACTACACGGAATACACCGTGCGCACGCCGTGGGAGCGCGATCGCGGCCCACGGCGCATTGTCGCTGGCCGCGGCGTGACGGGTGATCCGGCCACCAGCGGCGAATACTGGTACACGGCTGACCACTACGCGAGCTTTCGCCGGATCCGCGAATGAACCCTAGCGCTCCTCTCCCCCCCGCCATTGCGGCGTTGCCGAACCACTGCGTGCGTCCGCTCGCCACAATGTCGCCGGCGGCGTTGCGGGCACTGGCCGTGCAGCGTGGCGAACGTCTGGTTGAGGTTCCTTTGGCCGATTGCGCCAACAAGGAAATGGCGATGGCGGCACTGGCGCGGGCTTTTGCTTTTCCCGATTGGTTTGGCGCCAATCTGGATGCGCTCTACGACGCGTTGACCGATTTGCCCGCCACGGCAGGCTGGGTGGTGGTACTTGAAAACCTGCTCGTCAACGGTCTTGAGCGCGATACGCGCGACGCGATTCTCGATGTGTTTCGCGATGCCGCGGACGATTTTGCCGACCGCGGCATCCCGTTTCGCGTCTTTTACGGCTAGGGCTTGAGCAGTTGCGACAGGCCGGCGAGCGCGGCATCAAGGCCGCTGGCGCTGGGCAGCTGTCCGCTGGGTGTGAGTTGGTCAACGGCTTGTGGCAGCGCCTGAGCCAGGCCCTGACTCAAGGCCTGCGGTTCAATCCCGGCCGCGCTGGCGAGCTGAGCGAGACGCTCGCCTCCGAAAGCCTGGCTCAGCTGATCGGCCGAGACGGGCAGGTTCGGCCCGGTTGAAATCCAGGAACTGAGTTGATCGCCCAGCCCGGCTTGCTGCAGTTGCTGGGTCAGGCCCGCCATTCCGCCGAAGGGGCCGTTGGAGGCGAGCAACTGCCCAAGGACCGCTGTGATCGGGCTGGCGCCCGTTGCGTTTTGTCCGGCCAGACTGCCCAGGACTTGCGATGCGATGGAACCCAGGATTGAAGACATCTGCGATCTCCCCGTGACGGTGAACAGGCTGGAGGGCGGCACTGCACGTGCCGCTGCGCCACGCTAGCGCAGCGCGACGAAATCGCCCGCCAAGGCCTGACCGGCGGCCAGTGCCGCCAGTCCAGCCGTTTCGGTGCGCAAGACCCGGCTGCCCAGCAAGGTGCGGGCGTAGCCGGTCGCTTCGGCCGCGTGCAGTTCGTCTTCGGTGAAGCCGCCTTCCGGTCCGACCGCAAACGCCGCCGAGCGGGCGCCTGCCAGTTGCAGCGGGCGGGTCGCGCCGGGCGCGAGCACATAGCGCTGCTCGCTCTCGGTGGCGGCCAGGGCGGAGGTGAGCGCGGGGAAATAATCGATCACTGGAATCCGATTGCGGCCGCACTGGCAGCAGGCCGCAACCGCGATTTCGCGCCAGTGGGCGAGGCGCTTTTCAAGCCGGGCCGCTTCGAGTTTGATCACGCTGCGTGCGGCCGGCGCCACGATCACACGGGTCGCGCCGAGTTCGGTCGCTTTCTCGATCACCCAGTCGAGCTTGTCGCTCGCCACCAGCGACTGGACCAGGGTGAGGGCGAGCGGCGATTCGCGCTCGACGGCATCGACGCTTTCGATCAAGCCGAACGCGCGCTTGCCGTCGATTCGCAGGCGGGCTTGAGCCTCGCCCCCCTGGCCGGAAAAGAGCGTGATCGGTTCGCCGTCGCGCAGCCGCAGAACCCGCAGAGCGTGGTGAGCGACGGCCTCGGGCAGCGGCAGCTCTTCGCCCGCGCGCCACGGGGCGTCGACATGGAAACGGGGACCCTTCATCGCTTTCGCGGCTCCTGATAAAAAAAGACCGGCGCCAGGCCGGTCTTGGTTCGCGCCAGGCGCGCAGTCTACGCGGCGCGGCGCGGTGTCTCGAGCGCTGCGGGAGTCTCGCCCACCAGATCCTGGACGAAGCTTGGCAGCGCGAAAAGCGCGCCATGCAGGGCGGCGTTGTAGTACTGCAGCCCGGCGATGCCGCGCTCGGTCATGCGCTGTCCGACCGCCTGCGAGCTAAAGCGGCGCGGGTCGAGCGTGTCGCTCGCCACGGCCAGGCACCACAGCGAGCCGTAGAGCGGAATGAAGAGCGAGAGCGGCGCCACGTGGCGGAACACCTGGCGCAGGTTGGCGGCGTTCTTGGCCACGGTGTCGGCGCCATAGACCGGCGAACCCAGGTGCAGCGTGAGCGCGCCGCCGGGCGCGAGGCGCTCGCGGCACAGGCGGAAGAAATCTTCCGAATACAGGTGGAAGGCCGGCGTGTCGGGGTCGGTGAGGTCGAGCACGATCAGGTCGAACAGCTCGTCGCTCGTTTTCACGAATTCGTAGCCGTCGCCGATCTTGACTTCAAGCCGCGGGTCGTCGAAGGCGCCCTGGTGAATCGTGCCCAGGTACTGCTTGGCGATATCGATCACGGCTTGGTCAAGCTCGGCCATCACCACCCGCTCGACGCTCGGGTGCTTGAGGATCTCTTCGCTCGAGCCGCCGTCGCCGCCGCCGATCACCAGAACCTTCTTCGGATCCGGGTGCGAGAGCAGCGCCGGGTGCGTCATGCACTCGTGATAGAAAAACTCGTCGCGCTCGCTGGTCATGAAGCGGCCATCGAGGCGGAACATCTTGCCGAACTGCGGCGTGTCGTAGACCTCGACGCGCTGGTAGGGCGAGTCGATCGTGGCCAGCTTCTCGCTCGCGGTAAAGCCATAGCCCGAGCGCGGGTTGAGCCAGTCGAACACCAGCTGATCCTGTTCGACCTTGCCCGCCGGGGCGGTGGCCAGCGCCTGCGCGGCCACGGCGTCGACCTCGGCCGCCAGGTCGCCGCGGGTGATGCGGTTGACCACCTGGCTCTTGGGCCGGAAGGCGGTCATGAGCCGGTCGAACAGCTGCTGCGCCTTGGGTGAGTTGTCGTCGGTGAAGTTGCAGACGTAGACGTCGAGCGTCACACCGCGGCGCTCGGGCCAGGTGTGGATCGCCAGATGCGACTCGGCCAGCAGCAGCGTGCCGGTAATGCCGCCGGGTTCGCCGTTCCAATCGGGAAAGACGTGGAACTTCTCATCGACAATGGTCAGCGTCGCATCGGCCGTGGCCTTGCGGCACAGACTGGCGAGCGTTTCAATATCCGTGAACAGTGCGTCCGAACAGGCGCACTCGAACAGGTCACCGGTGAGGTGTAAGCCTTGCATTTTGTCCCCCAGCAGGTCCGCCCCAATCGACCTGAATCGCGGCGGGCGCCGCAACCCCACGGTTCGGGACCAACTCGCGGGTGCGCGGCGAGTCGATCATTGTTGGATGGCTCTGGCGGAGATCGATGCGCCAGGGCCGCGTGTGAGCGCCTGCGCTGGGATTGGCTCCGTTGCTTCCTCTAGTCCGAACCGGTATCTGTGGTAGGGGCGCGAGTCTAATCGAAAGGGGTGGGGCGGCAAAATGGGCAAGTAAGTGGACAAGTAAGTGGGCAAGTAAGTAGATACGCCCGCCAAGCCAGTCGCCACGGGCGTTTCGCGGCAGTACTTACCTGGATGCGGAGGCGCCCAAGCGGCCCTTTGATACACTCGCCGTCGCTCCGCGCACGCGCGTCAGCACGCTGCCTGCGCATCCTCACCCTCTCTCGCGCCGCCCCAATATGTCCTCTTCCGTCTCTCCCAAGACGATGGCCAATGCCATTCGCGCGCTGGCCATGGACGCTGTCCAGAAAGCCAACTCCGGCCACCCCGGCATGCCCATGGGCATGGCCGAGATCGCCGTTGCGCTCTGGTCGCGTCACCTTCGCCACAACCCCGTCAACCCGCGCTGGCCGGCTCGTGACCGTTTCGTTCTGTCGAACGGCCACGGCTCGATGCTGCAATACGCGCTGCTGCACCTGACGGGCTACGAGCTCTCGATGCAGGAGCTGATCAATTTCCGCCAGCATCACAGCCTGACCCCCGGCCACCCCGAGGTCGATGTCACCCCGGGCGTGGAGACCACCACCGGCCCGCTTGGCCAGGGTTTTGCCAATGCGGTCGGCATGGCGCTTGCCGAAAAGATGCTGGCGGCCGAATTCAACCGCCCCGGCTTTCCCATCGTTGGCCATCACACCTATGTGTTCCTGGGCGACGGTTGCCTGATGGAGGGCATCTCGCACGAGGTGGCCTCGCTCGCCGGCGTATGGAAGCTCGACAAGCTGGTCGCCATCTACGACGACAACGGCATCTCGATCGACGGCAAGGTCGAACACTGGTTTGCCGACGACACCGCCCGCCGCTTCCAGTCCTACGGCTGGAACGTGATCGGCACGGTCGATGGCCACGACGTCGAAGCGCTTGACGCCGCCATTGCCCAAGCCAAGAAGAGCGACAAGCCGAGCCTGATCGTCGCCCGCACCGTGATCGGCCAGGGCTCGCCCAACCGCGCCGGCAGCGCCAAGGCGCACGGCGAGGCCTTGGGTGACGCCGAAATCGCCGCCACCCGCGCGGCGATCGGCTGGGAGCACGCGCCCTTCGAGATTCCGCAAGACATCTACTCGGCCTGGGACGCGCGCGCCCTGGGCGAGCAGCGCCAGACCGAGTGGGAGCAGCTCTTTGCGCAATACGCCGAGCGCTACCCGCAGGAAGCGGGTGAGTTCGAACGCCGCATCCGGGGCGATCTGCCCGCCAACTGGGGCGACGTGGTGCTCGACGCCCTGGTCGCCGCGGCTGACAAGGAAGAAACCGTCGCCACCCGCAAGGCCAGCCAGCTCGCGCTCGATGCCCTGGCCCCGGCCCTGCCCGAACTGCTGGGCGGCTCGGCCGATCTGACCGGCTCGAACCTGACCAACTGGAAGGGCGTGACCGCCCTGCGCGCCCAAGACATGAGCGGCCGCCACATCAACTACGGTGTGCGCGAGTTCGGCATGAGCGCCATCATCAACGGCATCGCGCTGCACGGCGGTTTCATCCCGTTTGGCGCCACCTTCCTCACCTTTGCCGACTATTCGCGCAACGCGCTGCGGATGGCGGCGCTGATGAAGCAGCGCTCGATCTTCGTGTTCACGCACGACTCGATCGGCCTGGGTGAAGACGGCCCGACCCACCAGTCGGTCGAACACGTCGCCAGCCTGCGCCTGATTCCGCACATGGACGTCTGGCGTCCGGCCGACACCTGCGAAACCCTGGTCGCCTGGGCCCACGCGATCGAGCGCAAGGACGGCCCGTCCTGCCTGCTGTTCTCGCGCCAGGCCGTGCGTTTCATCAGCCGCGAAGAAATCGACGCCGACCAGATCGCCCGCGGCGCCTATGTGATCAGCGAAGCGCCCGGCGGCATCAAGAAGGCCAAGGCGGTTCTCATCGCCACCGGCAGCGAAGTGCCGCTGGCGGTGGATGCGCAGACCGCGCTGGCCGAAGCCGGCATTCCGGTGCGGGTGGTCTCGATGCCGGCGACCACGGTGTTCGACCGCCAGGACGCCCAGTACAAGGCGAGCGTCCTGCCCGCAGGCCTGCCGCGCGTGGCGATCGAAGCCGGCGTGACCGACCTGTGGTGGAAATATGTCCGCGCCAGCGGCGCCGTGATCGGGGTCGATCGTTTCGGCGATTCGGCGCCCGCGCCCGTGCTGTTCAAACAATTCGGTTTCACGGTTGATAACGTGCTGGCAGTCGTCAAACAAGTCATCAAAGGGAAGGCGTAAATGACCATCAAGGTAGCCATCAACGGCTATGGCCGCATCGGCCGCAACATCCTTCGCGCTCACTACGAAGGGGGCAAGAAGCATGACATCGAGATCGTGGCGATCAACGACCTCGGCGACTCCAAGACCAATGCCCACCTGACCAAGTACGACACCGCCCACGGCCAGTTCCCGGGCACCGTCACGGTCGATGGCGATTTCATGGTGGTCAACGGCGACCGCATCCGCGTGCTGGCCAATCGCAACCCGGCCGAGCTGCCGTGGGGCGAGCTGGGCGTTGACGTGGTGCTCGAATGCACCGGCTTTTTCGCCAGCAAGGAAAAGGCCTCGGCCCACCTCAAGGGCGGCGCCAAGAAGGTGATCATCTCCGCCCCTGGCGGCAAGGATGTTGACGCCACCGTCGTGTTCGGCGTCAACCAGGGCGTGTTGAAGGCCACCGACACGGTGATCTCGAACGCCAGCTGCACCACCAACTGCCTCGCGCCGCTGGTCAAGCCCCTGCACGAAAAGATCGGCCTGGTGACCGGCCTGATGACGACGATCCACGCCTACACCAACGACCAGGTGCTGACCGACGTCTATCACGAAGACCTGCGCCGGGCGCGCAGCGCCACGCAGTCGATGATCCCGACCAAGACCGGCGCCGCCGCCGCCGTCGGCCTGGTGCTGCCGGAGTTGAACGGCAAGCTCGACGGCTACGCGATGCGCGTGCCGACCATCAACGTCTCGATGGTGGATCTGTCTTTCATCGCCGCGCGCGACACCACGGTCGAAGAGGTCAACGCCATCCTCAAGGCCGCGTCCGACGGCGAATTGAAGGGCATCCTCGGCTACAACACCGACCCCCTGGTTTCGATCGACTTCAACCACGACCCACGTTCGTCGATCTTCGACGCCACCCTGACCAAGGTCTCCGGCCGTCTGGTCAAGGTCGGCTCGTGGTACGACAACGAGTGGGGCTTCTCCAACCGCATGCTCGACACCACGGTCGCGCTGATGGC
>JAVVWR010000025.1:0-2747 GCA_036652035.1 Burkholderiaceae bacterium
GTCCAACCGGCAGGGCGCCGGGCCTTGCTGATCGGGCTCAGTTCAGCAGCGCAACGGCGGCCGAGAAGCTGAGAAAGGCGAGCGCGGTCGAGATCAGGATGATTCGTGCGATGCGGCCGTTGTCGGCGTCGTAGCGCTCGGCCAGCATCGCGACATTGCTGGCCGAGGGCAGGGCGGCGACCAGGATCATCACCTTGAGCGAGAACTCGTCGAGCGGGGCGCCGAGTGCGATCGCGGCTCGCCCCACGGCCCACACCAGCAGCGGATGGAGAAGAAGCTTCTTGAGCGCCACCGGAACGTAATCGACGAGCGGCGTGGGGTCGGTGCTCGTCATCTGCGAGCGGGCGAGCACCGCGCCGATGGTGAACAAGGCCACCGGCGAGGCCGCCTCGGCGAGCAGGCCCACGGTCTGCATCAGGGGCGCGGGCAGGGCCAGGCCAAAACCCGAGGCGGCCGCGCCCAGGCCGATCGCCCAGGGCAGCGGGTTGATCAGAACGCCGCGCAGCGCATTGCGCACCGCCACGGCCGCGCCGTGAGCGCCGCCGTGGCCAAGGCAAGACAGGGCGATGCACAGCGAGCTGGTGAAGACGAGGTCGACCAGGATGGTCGCGATCGTGGGGCCGGCCGCGGCCGCGCCCAGAAGCGCCACCAGGAGCGGCACGCCCATGTAGCCGGTGTTGGGAAAGGCCGCCACCAGAGCGCCGAAGGCGGCGTCGTTCCAGCCGATGCGGTGACTGCGGGTGAAGGCCACGGTAAGGCCCACCATCACGAGCGCGCACACCAGGTAGACGCCGATCACGGCCGGGTTGAGCGAATCGGCCACCGGCGTGGTGGCGCCAAAGCGGTAGAGCATCGCCGGCAGCGCAAAAAAGAGCACGAAGCTGTTCAAGCCCGGGATCGCCGCGAGCGGCAGCATCGCCCGCCGGGTGGCGATATAGCCACACAGCACCAGGGCAAAGAAGGGGAAGGTGATCTTGAGAACGGCGAGCACGGCAGCGATTGTCGCTGTGCTCGCGGCCTGGCGGCGTCGCGCAAAACACACGGTCGTGCCGCGGGCGTGGTGCCTGCGAGCGTGCGCGCCGGGCGCGACCGCTGACGCGGGTGGCGCTCTTGCGGGATTCTCCGGTGCGGGGGCCGGAACCTCACCCGCTAAGCTTGCAGTCCCGTTGCATCACGCTGCGCCCGAGTCCTGCCGTTTCCATGCACCCCACCATTTTTGATACCCCGCTGGTCAACACGATCCTGCGGGGCATGTCGATTGCCTTTCTCAAACTCGCTGGCTGGAAGATCGAGGGCAAGTTACCCGCTGGCGCCCAGAAGTGCGTGGTGATCGCCGCGCCCCACACCAGCAATTGGGATCTGCCTTACACCTTGATGTGCGCTTTCGTTCTGCGCATGCGCATCTACTGGATGGGCAAGGCGTCGATTTTCAAGTTTCCGTTCGGCGCGCTGATGCGCTGGATGGGCGGGATCGCGGTTGACCGCAGCCAGTCAAACAACCTGGTCGAAGCTTCGGCGCAGGCGATCCGCCAGGCCGATGGCGCCCTGCAGCTGGTGGTGCCGCCTGAGGGCACGCGCAGCAAGGTGCGCTACTGGAAGACCGGTTTCTACTGGATCGCCGTCTCCGCCCAGGTGCCGATCGTGCTCGCCTACCTCGACTTTGACCGCAAGGTCGCGGGCCTCGGGCCCACGATTCACCCGAGCGGCGATATCGAGCGCGACATGGAAGTGATCAAGGCTTTCTACGCGCCGATGCAGGGCAAGCACGCCGACAAGTTTCACCCCCACTGATTTTCTACTGAACCCGCTCTTCACTCCCGCGACGGAGTCCCGCATGAATCAAGACCAACTCAAGCAAGCGGTGGCTTTGGCCGCTGTGAAATTCGTCCAGCCCGGCCAGGTGCTGGGCGTGGGAACCGGCTCGACGGTGGATTTCTTCATCGACGCCCTGGCCGCCGCGGGCATTCCGGTGCCGGCCACGGTGTCGAGCTCGGAGCGATCGACGCTGCGGCTGAAGTCGCATGGTTTTACGGTGCTCGACCTGAACGAGGTCGAATCGATCTCGGTCTATATCGACGGTGCGGATGAAATCGACACGGGCTTTGCCATGATCAAGGGCGGCGGCGGTGCGCTCACCCGCGAAAAGATCGTCGCCGCCGTGGCCCGGCAATTCGTCTGCATTGCCGATGGCAGCAAACGGGTCTCGCCGCTGGGCAAGTTCCCCTTGCCGGTCGAGGTGATCCCGATGGCGCGTGCCTACGTCACCCGCGAACTGGCCAAGCTCGGCGGCACGCCGCGGCTGCGCGACTTCGTGACCGACAACGGCAACCTGATCCTCGACGTTCACGGTCTTGAGATCACCGATCCAGTCGGGCTCGAAGCGACGATCAACCAGATCACCGGCGTGGTCGCCTGCGGCCTGTTTGCCGCTCGCGGTGCCGATGTGCTGTTGCTGGGCACCGCCAGCGGCGTGGCCGAATCGCGCCGCGCCTAGCGCCGAACGAGCGCCCCGCTGCGCTCACGAGTCATGGCGGTCGACCGGGCCGTGATTCGCACCAAGAGGGGCGCGTCGGTAGTGGGTGTAGAGGCTCAGCACTTCCTCGATCTGGCGCCGCGGTGTCGGCAGGTAGGCGGCGAGCCGTTCGATGTCTGCGTCGGTGATGTGGCCGCGCTCTTGCTGCAACCGGCGCAGGCAAGGCAGGACGAGCGAGGATTCGGTGCCGGCTGGGTAATGCGTCTTCCAGCGC
>JAVVWR010000025.1:2847-38407 GCA_036652035.1 Burkholderiaceae bacterium
GCAAGGCAGGACGAGCGAGGATTCGGTGCCGGCTGGGTAATGCGTCTTCCAGCGCGTCTTCCAGCGCTCGAACTCGGGAACGAGTTGATCGAAGTTTTTCATCGATCGACCGCTACGCCAATCGATGTTGATCGAGCCGCAGGTGGGGGCGCGTCGGTCCATGGACCCGCCGCGAGCCTGCGCTGGGCCTCGCCCCGGTGAACCCCGCTTGGCGCTTGCCTGAAGCGTGACGGGCGGGCCGCTACCGGCGCTGCCCCCTGCGAACCCAGTCGCTGGGGTTCTGGATGCCGGCTGGAACTTTGAGCCCGAGTGCGGCATGGGCGAGGTCGGGCGCGTGCGGGCACCGATCGCGTGGCGCGCCAGTCGAGCGCAGGACTGGCTCGACAGGGCGGCAGCGGCTCGCTTCGGCGGTGGCGATGACGCTGATCGGGTGCATGGGGGCGATGGAGATCCGGCTGTGATTGCACGATCTTCTTCCTGCTTGGCGGCTGGGGCGTCGGGCGACGGCCTTGCTCTTGAGCGGCGCGTGCCGGGGCGGAAAGCCCCGTTCCGGTTGCGATACTTGCGGCGCGGGCGGCGGGCGTCAATCGATCGATGGGGTAAACCCGAAGCAACTCCGCCTCTGCTTGACCCGGGTCAAGCGCGCCGTGGGTGGCGAGTTTCGGCCGGGTCTTTCGTGCCGGGTGAGTTCTTTCGCCGACCGCGCCACCTCGGCTCACGGCGCGGCATGCACCATGCCTCGACTCGTTGGCCGAGGGTTCAAGACCCGTCGGCGTGATGCCGATTTGCGCGTCCTCAAGCTCAGACTGCGCGCCGCGTCGTGCGGCCTTGATCCAGATGAAACCCGCGCTGGGTGACGGGCGCGGGGCGCAGCCAGGCTTCGTATTCTCGTGCGCTTAGGCGGGCTCCTCTGGGCTCGCCGCGTTGGAGGGAGGCGGCATGGTCTTGGCTGGGAGCAGGTGGAAACGGTGGCTCGCGCTGCTGTTGTTGACTTGGATGTGGGCCGCGTCGGCCTGGGCGGCTCCGGCGATCGAGGTCTTTGTCCGCGAAGGCTGTCCGCATTGCGCCGAGGCCAAGGTGTTTCTGTCGCAGCTTCAGGGCGAGCGTCCGGAACTGGTGATCGAGTATCGCGACGTCGAACGCGACCCCGGGGCGCTCGATCGGCTCAAGGAACTGGCCCAGGCGCACGGAGCGAGCATCGCGCGGGTGCCGGCGATCCAGGTGGGCGGGCAACTGATCCAGGGATTTTCCAGGGATGCCGGCACCGATCGGCTGATTCGTTCGGCCTTGGCAGGCACCCGCCCCGCCGTGTCGGCAGACAGCTCGGCCGGCACCTGCGAGGCTGAAGAGTCGCTCGGCTGCAAGGCGCCGAGCACGGCTCACGAAGCGCCGCCGCCGGAGGACTTCTCGGTGGAGATCTTTGGCTACCGGATCTCGCTCGATGACGTCGGCCTGCCCGCCTTCACCATCACCATGGGCCTGCTCGACGGCTTCAACCCCTGTTCGATGTGGGTCCTGCTCTTGATGATCTCGATCCTCGCGCCGCTCAACGACCGGCCGCGCATGCTGGCGATCGCAGGCACTTTCGTTCTGGTCGAAGGCATCGCCTACTTCATCTTCATGGCGGCCTGGCTCAACCTGTTCCTGCTGATCGGGCTGTCGCGTGCCTCGCAGCTGGTGATCGCCGCCATTGCCATTGCCGCCGGCCTGATCAATCTGAAAGATGTGGTCGCTTTCGGCCGCGGCATTTCGCTCTCAATTCCGGAAAAGGCCAAGCCCGATATCTATCGCCGCATGCGCGCGCTGGTCAACGCCAAGAGCCTGGGGGCGGCCGTGGCCGGCGCTGCGGCGCTGGCGATCCTGGTGCAGGTGGTCGAGTTCATGTGCACCTCGGGCTTCCCGGCGCTCTTTACCCGGATTCTCACCTTGCGCGAGCTCGATTCGGCGACCTACTACGGCTATCTGCTGCTCTACAACGCCGCCTACATGGTTGACGACATTCTGGTGCTGGGCACGGGCGTCATCCTTCTCAGCCGCCATCGACTGCAGGAAAAGGAAGGGCGATTCCTCAAGCTGGTCAGTGGCGTGGTGATGGTGGGCCTGGGCGTCTATCTGATCGTCGCGGACTGATCGCTCGCTCGTGGCCCGCGCGCGGCGGGCCACGGCGCCGGAATGAAAGAAGCGCCCTGTCGGGGCGCTTCTTTTTGGGCGGCAGAGCCGGTTTACGCCGTGGGGGGGACGTAGCCCGCCACGGTGTCGGCGCCGTCGCCGAAGAAGTACTTTTCCAGCTGGGTCAGCAGGTACTTGCGGGCGCGGGCGTCGGCCAGGTTGAGGCGGTTCTCATTGACCAGCATGGTCTGCTGCTTGATCCAGCCGGCCCAGGCTTCCTTGGAGACGTTCTCCCACAGTTTCTTGCCCAGGTCGCCGGGAACCGGCGGAAAGTCCAGACCTTCAGCCTCGCGGCCGAGCTTTACACATTGCACCATGCGTGCCATTTGAAACTCCGTGTTCAAAGATTCTTGATGAGGATGAGCGACTTGCGTTGCCAGTTGTAGAGCTTTTGGCGTTCCATCGGCAGCGATTCGACGCCAGCCTTGGCGAACCCGCGCTTCAAGAACCAGTGCGCGGTGCGAGTCGTCAGGACGAAAAGTTGTTTGAGTCCGGCGGCGCGGGCGCGCGCCTCGATCCGGCGCAGGAGCCGTTCGCCGTCGCCGTAGCTTTGGTAGTCGGAATGCACCGTGAGCGCGGCCATTTCGCCGATCCGGGTGTCGGGAAACTGGTAGAGCGCGGCACAACCGTAGATCACGCCGTCGTGCGCGAGCACGGTGAAGTGGTTGATCTCGCGTTCGATCTTCTCGCGCGGGCGCTTGACGAGCGTGCCGTCGTCCTCAAGCGGCTCGAGCAGCTTGATCAGGCCGCCCACGTCGTCGGCAGTGGCTTCCCGCATCGACTCCATATTTTCGGCGGCGACCATGGTGCCAATGCCGTCGTGGGTGAAGAGCTCGGCCAGGATGCCGCCATCGAGCGCGTAGGGCAGGATGTGTGCGCGGTCAACACCGCCACGGATCGCGCGCAGAGCGAAGCCGAGGTTGTAGATGTCTTCTTCATCGACCGCGCGCTCGGCGATCAGGCGCTCGGCCTGGGCCACCGTCAGTTCGGTCACCAGTTCGTTGTCGCGGCGAACGCCGTCAACGTCGGTGAGCAGGACCAGCTTGTCGGCGCGCACCGCCACCGCGATCGAGGTGGCGACGTCTTCCATCGTCAGATTGAACGCCTCTCCGGTGGGGGAGAAGCCGAGCGGGCTCGCCAGAACGATCGCGCCATTGGCCAGGGCAAAGCGGATCGCGTCGGCGTCGACCTTGCGCACCAGGCCGGTGAGCAGGTAATCGACGCCTTCGACAATGCCGACCGGGCGAGCGGTGACGAAGTTGCCGCTGATGACGCGGATCTTGCTGTGCGCCATCGGGGTGTTGGGCAGGCCTTGCGAGAAGGCGGCCTCGATGTCGAGCCGGATCTCGCCCGCGGCTTCCTTGGCGCATTCGAGCGCGGCGGCGTCGGTGACGCGGATGCCCTGCTCGAAGCGTGCCTCGAGCCCCTTGATCGCCAGCTGCGCCTGCACTTGCGGCCGGGTGCCGTAGACCAGCACCAGGCGGATTCCCATCGCGGCGAGCAGGCTCACGTCCTGCACGATCGAGTTGAGCAGACCGGCTTCCAGGGCTTCGCCGGAGACCGCGATCACGAAGGTCTTGCCGCGGTGCGCGTGCACGTAGGGGGCGACCAGACGCAACCAGGTGACGAACTGATCATGTTGTTCGTCCGCCTTGGTGGCATCGGCGTGAGTGTCCGGGCGCAAGGGCTTGGCGGCAGCGAGAGCTTGGTTCATGAAAACGATTATAGGTTCGCCGCGAGGCAATGCTGCGATCAGAACGCCCCGGGCTTCCTATAATCCGCGCTCTTTCGCTGGCGGCTCGCCCGCTGCTTACCCCCGAACATGACGTCAGGTCTCACCAAGGCGGCGCGCGTGCGCACGCCGATTCCGCCTTTCAGCCTCCCTGTGGAGCTCCCGGTGGCCGCTCGCGCCGAGGAGATTGCGCAAGCCATCCGCGAAAACCAGGTGGTGATCGTCTGTGGCGAAACCGGCTCAGGGAAAACGACGCAGCTGCCCAAGATCTGCCTGCAGCTCGGGCGTGGTGAGCAGGGGCTGATCGGCCACACGCAGCCGCGGCGGATTGCCGCCTCGACCATTGCCAAGCGCATCGCGCACGAGCTGCACACGCAGCCGGGCGAGGTGGTGGGCTACAAGGTTCGCTTTACCGACAAGACCCAGCCGGGCGCGAGCATCAAGCTCATGACCGACGGCATCTTGCTGGCCGAGTCGCAGGGCGATCCGCTCTTGCGCGCCTACGACACCTTGATCATCGACGAGGCGCACGAGCGCAGCCTCAACATCGACTTCCTGCTGGGCTTTTTGAAGCAGCTTCTGCCGCGGCGGCCGGATCTCAAGCTCATCATCACCTCGGCCACCATCGATGCCGAGCGCTTTGCCCAGCATTTCGGAGCAAAGGACAAGCCCGCGCCGGTGATCAATGTTTCGGGCCGGCTTTATCCGGTCGAGATCCGCTGGCGCCCGGTGCGTGACGAAGACGACGCCGACGACCGCACCCTGATGGACGCGATCGTCGATGCGGTTGACGAACTGGCCATGGCGGGCCGCGGCGACGTGCTGGTGTTCCTGCCCGGCGAGCGCGAGATCCGCGAGGCGGCCGAAGCCTTGCGCAAGCACCACCCGCCTGCGACCGAGATCCTGCCGCTTTACGCGCGCCTGTCGGCCGAGGAGCAGGAGCGGGTGTTCCGCCCGGGCGGCGCGCGGCGAATCGTGCTCGCCACCAACGTGGCCGAAACCTCGCTCACCGTGCCCGGCATTCGCTACGTGGTCGACACGGGGTTGGCGCGGGTCAAGCGCTACTCGTACCGCAACAAGGTCGAGCAGCTGCAGATCGAGGCGATCAGCCAGGCCGCGGCCAATCAGCGCGCCGGTCGCTGCGGTCGGGTGGCCGACGGCATCTGCGTGCGGCTCTACGACGAAGCCGATTTCAACAAACGCCCCAAGTTCACCGACCCCGAGATTCTGCGCAGTTCGCTCGCGGCCGTGATCCTGCGCATGAAGTCGCTGCGCCTGGGCGAAGTGCGCGACTTTCCCTTTGTCGAAGCACCCCCCGCGCGGGCGATCGCCGACGGTTACGACCTGCTCGCCGAGCTCAATGCGGTCGACGAGCGCGGCGCGCTTACCCAGGTGGGACGAGAACTCGCCAAGCTGCCGCTCGACCCTCGGGTGGGCCGGATGCTGCTCGGCGCGCGCGACCAGCAGGCGCTCGCCGAAGTGCTGATCATCGCGGCCGCCTTGAGCGTGCAGGACCCGCGCGAACGGCCGCCCGAGCACCAGGAAGCGGCCGACCAGGCGCACCGGCGCCTGGCCGACGACAAGAGCGATTTCCTCTCCTTTGTGAAGCTGTGGAAGTTCGTCCACGAGCGGATCGAACACAAGAAGTCGAACAAGAAGCTCACCGACGATTTGAAGAGCCACTTCCTGTCGCCGCGCCGCGTGCGCGAATGGAAGGACGTGCATTCGCAGCTCCTCGCCCTGGTGGGCGAGCTGGGCTGGCGCGTCAATACGGCGGAGGCCACGCTCGAGCAGGTGCATCTGGCGCTGCTCACCGGGCTTCTGGGCAACGTCGGCTTCAAGCAGCTCGACGCGGATTACCGCGAGCCGCCGTTTGTGGGCGCGCGCGGCATCAAGTTCCACGTCTGGCCCGGCTCTCCGCTTGCCAAGAAGGCCGGGCGCTGGGTGGTGGCGGCCGAACTGGTCGAGACCTCGCGCCTCTTTGCCCGCTGCATCGCCAACATCGATCCGGTGTGGATCGAGCGCGCCGGCGCCCACCTGATCAAGAAAAGCTGGTCCGACCCGCACTGGGAGAAAAAGCCCGCCCAGGTGATGGCGTTCGAGCGCGGTGCGCTCTACGGCCTGACCGTGTATGCGCAGCGGCGAGTCAACTTCGGCGGCCGCGACCCCCAGGTGGCGCGCGAGCTCTTCATCCGCGAAGCCCTGGTGGCGGGCGAGTACGAGACCCAGGCGCCCTTCTTTGCGCACAACCGGCGCCTGGTCAAGGAGATCCGAGACCTCGAACACAAGACCCGCCGCCCGGACGTTCTGGTCGATGACGAACTGATCTTCGCCTTCTACGACCAGCTGTTGCCTGCCGAGATCGTCAGCGGCTCGAGCTTCGAGCGCTGGCGCAAGGAGGCCGAGGCCAAGAGTCCGAAGCTTCTGTTTCTCTCGCGCGACGAGCTGATGCGGCACGAGGCCGCCGGTGTGACGACCGAGCTCTTTCCCAAGAAGCTCGCGATGCGCGGAGTCGAGATGGCGGTGAGTTACCACTTCGAACCCGGCAGCCCGCGCGATGGCGTCACGCTTGCCGTGCCCTTGTACGCGCTCAACCAGATCGACGCCACCCGCTGCGAATGGCTGGTGCCGGGCATGTTGAAGGAAAAGGTTCACCTGCTCTTGAAGAGCCTGCCGCAGAAGCTGCGCCGGCATTGCGTGCCGGTGCCCGAGTACGCGCAGGGCTTTGTCGATCGCATGGGCGCCAAGGTGCTCGAGCCCAAGGAAAGTCTGGTCGAGGCCTTGATCGCCGACGTGAGAGAGGTCAAGCGCATCGTCTGCCAGCCCGCCGATTTCAAGCTCGAGCAGTTGCCGCTTCACCTGACGATGAATGTCAAGGTGATCGACGAGCACGGCCGCCAGCTCGCCATGGGCCGCAGCCTGGCCGCCTTGCGCGCCGAGCTGGGGGCCGAGGCGCAAAAGACTTTCCAGACCATCGCCGAGAAAGACGCCAAGGTTGCCGACGAACTGCACGACGAGATCACCGACTGGGATTTCGGCGAGCTGCCCGAGCTGCTCGAGATCCGCCGCAAGGGCCAGGTCCTGATCGGCCACCCGGCGCTGGTTGACCGCGGCAGCTTCTGCTCGCTCGATGTGTTCGACGACGCCGCCGAGGCGGCAGCGCGCCACCGCGACGGCCTGCGGCGATTGTTCCGGCTGCAGTTGAAGGAGCAGGTCAAGTTCCTCGAGAAGAGCCTCAACAGCCTGCAGACCACGCAGATGCAGGCGGGCACGGTGCCGGCGATCGCCGCCGCGGTGACGAGCTTTGAGGACTTGCGCGATCAGGTGGTGACGGCGGCGATCGACCGCACCGCCTTGATCGAACCCTGGCCGACCGACAACGCCAGTTTTGCCGCGCGCAAGAACGACGCTCGCGGCAAGCTCAACCTGATTGCGCAGGAAGTCGCCCGTCTGGTGGCCGCCATCGTCACCGAAGCGGCCGCGATCCCGAAGAAGCTCAACGGACTCAAGGGCTTTCCGGCTGCCATTGCCGATGTCGAGGCGCAGATGAAGGCGCTGTTTCCGCGCCGCTTCATCGTCGATGTTCCGCCGGCTCAGCTCTCTCACTACCCGCGCTATCTCAAGGCGATCGCAGCCCGGCTCGACAAGCTCAAGAACGAACCGGCGCGCGACCAGGCCCGGATGGCCGAGCTGGTGCAGCTGGCAACGCCCTTCCAGCGCGAGTTGGCCGCGCGCAAGGGGGTGATCGACCCGCGCCTGACCGAGTTCCGCTGGCTGCTCGAGGAACTGCGGGTGTCGCTCTTTGCTCAGGAGTTGCGCACGCCGATGCCGGTCAGCGTCAAGCGCCTGCAAAAGGTGTGGGAGTCGCTGCGGCGCTAAGCCGGGGGTGGGCGAGTACTTGTGGCAAGCTCGCCCACCGCGCTGGTTTGCGCTTGCTGTCCGCTCTTGCGGCTCACTGATCGATGACTCCCGAAACCCTGCCTGCTGCTCGTCGCCCGTGGCCCGCCTGGTTGCGCGGGCTGCTGATCGCGGCCGGCTGGCTGTGCGTGGCCTTGGGGCTGTTGGGCGTCTTTCTGCCGCTGCTGCCGACCACGCCGTTTCTGCTTCTGGCGGCGGCGTGCTTTGCTCGTTCGTCGCCGCGGTTTCACGCCTGGCTGCTCGCCAACCGGACTTTCGGCCCCGTGATCTACCAGTGGGAAGCGAAGCGGACGATCCCGAAAAAGACCAAGCTGATCGCGATCGCGATGATGCTGGTGACGCTCTCGACTTCAATCGTCTTTTTCGTGCGGCCGCTCGGACTGAAGCTCTTGCTCGCCGCTTGCGGCCTGGGCTTGGCGGTCTGGATGTGGCGGATTCCCTCGGAGCGCCCGCCGCGGTAGCGGGGCTCCGGACGGAGCGGCCTTAACGCGCCGCTGGCCGCGGCAGGAAATCGATGCCGGTGCGGCGCACCAGCTCCGCGTAGTCGATCGGCTTGCTCATGCGGGCGCTGTCGCTGTTCTCGACCCAGTAGGCCCAGCTGCGGCCGGTGGCGGCGTCGTGCACCAGCTTGTAGAGGTGGGTCGGGACCCAGACCTGGCTCGGCCCGAGCCGTCGCGCGCCGGGGCCGAAATGCGAGCCGGTGATGACGTAGACATCACCCTTGGCGCGGGCGGCGTATTGACGGGTCGCGCCTTCGACCGCATTGGCCCAGATCCCCTGGTTGTTGCGCGGGGCCTGCGGAACCATGTTGGCGAGACTGAAGGACTGCGCCATGCCTTCGCGCGTCGCCATGATCGCCGCCGGCGCCATGTGACCGCGGTCAAAACGCACCGCCTGTCCGTCCTCTTGCAGCCGGGACTTGTAGTCGGCAAGCGTGGCGCGTTCGCGTGCGGGCAGACGGGCCTCTTCGTAGAAACGATCGCGGCGCTTGATCGCCCGCGCGGCCTCGAGCCGCTCGCGGTTGAGCTTGTAGGCAACCAGGATCGGGGTCTTGGCCTGGCCCGAGTGCAATACGGCGAATTCGGAGAAACACAGTTCGCGGCGTTGTTCGGGCGAGGCCTGGCCCACGACCGGAGCGCGGCCCTCAAGAAAGAAATCCGAACAACGGGAAAATTGCGCCGCGGCGGGGGCGCTGGCCAGCCCGGTCAGGGTGGCCGCAAGCAGAAACAGACTTCGCACGGGAATGGACTGACGCGGGCTTGACGCCCGCAGAGGAAGAATCGGGCGTCGAAGCTATCACGGGTGACGGCGCGGTCCGCGATGGCGCAGGCTTGGTGGATACGCGCAGAGCACGGGCTGGATCAAGGCCGACGGCTTGGATCGATCGACTCAAGCACCGGGTTCGGTCACAAAGCCACCCCGGGTGATGCCAGCGCGCTGCGCCGCCGCCATTACCTGGAGCACGGCTTCATAGGCCACGCTGCGGGCGCCCAGGGCCCGCAGTTCGGGCTGCGGCGATTGGGCGGCCGCTTCGCCCAGGTGCTGGGCAGGCGCTTCGCGGCTCACCGGGCGCTCGTTTCGCCGGAGCTGGCCGGCGGCATCGAGGGTGATCGTCTCCGATGTGGCCGGCGCTGGCAGCTCCTGCGCCGAGGCGCACGGCAGATCGAGCCCGACGGTGTGCGTAATGGCGGGTGTTGGGCGAGGACGGCGTGGCTGCCCGGATCGCCGCGGGTGGTCTGCGGCGTGACGTGTATTGAGAGCCGCTTTCGTGGTGACGACTCGGTTGTCACGCCTCTTGGGTGTCGGGTGAATCGTGTTGGGTGTCGCCGGTGCCGGTCATCCGATGTCAACGCGCGGGGGGGAAAGCGTCATGGCCTTGCCCCGAGGGGCCGGGCCGAATGGCGAGTTCTGTGCTGGGATTCCCTTGGATAGAATCGGCAATATCAACGCACGCTTTGTGCCGTGATTCCAGGAGGGCTTGCATGCGGTCGTTGTTGCTGGGAATGCGCTTTCTTGCCGGGTTGTGGCTGGCCTTGGGCGCCCACGTGGCCGGCGCTGCGGTGGTGGTGGTACTCAACTCCGGCGATGCGTCGGTCAGCCTGATCGACCAGGATTCGCGCAAGGAACTGCGGCGCTTTGATGTCGGCAAGGAGCCGCACCACCTGATGGCCACGCCCGACGGCCAATCGCTGATCGTGGCCAATGCAGCTGGCAACGACCTGGTTTTTCTCAATCCCAGGACCGGCGAGATCCAGAAGCGGGTGAAGAACGTGGCCGATCCCTATCAGGTTGGCTATTCGCCCGACAAGAAGTGGTTTGTCACCGCCGCCAACCGGATGCACCGGGTCGATATCTACGCCGCGTCCAACAACGGCCAGGATTTGAAACGGGTCAAGTCGGTGGCGGCGCCCAAGACTCCGAGCCACATCGCCTTTTCAGCCGACAGCCAGATCGCTTTTGTCACCCTGCAGGACAGCGACGAGCTGATCGCGATTGGCCTGGCCGATCAGACTCCGCTGTGGAAAATGCGCACGGGCGATACGCCGGCGGGGGTCTGGATGACGCCGGACGACAAGTACCTGCTGATCGGCATGACTGGCGCCGATTACATCGAGGTGATCGACTGGCGCGCCCAAAAGAGCGTCAAGCGGATCAAGACCGGCCGCGGCGCGCACAACTTTCGTCCGCTGGGTGATGGCCGCCATGTGTTCGCGTCGAACCGGGTCGACAACACCATCAGCCTGATCGACCAGCTCACCCTCGAGAAGAAATACGACATCGCGGTTCCTGGCGGCCCCGATTGCATGGAGATCACCGCTGACGGCAAGCGCCTGTGGGTGACCCAGCGCTGGATCAAGTCGGTGTCGATCATCGATCTCGAGACGCGCCAGCTGATCGACACCATTCCGGTCGGCAAGTCGCCGCACGGGGTGTTCTTCATCAATAACGCCGGCTGGCGTTAAGCCCGCCCGCCGCCGCTGCCGCTCGCCCGATGCACTATCGCTACCTCGACTACCAGCGCAAGAAGCCACGTCGCACCCGCATCCTGATCCTGGTGGCGGCGGCGGTGCTGCTGGGTTTGTGGTGGTTCGATGTCTTGGCCCAGCCGGCCTGCCGCGATCCGGTCTATCTCAGCTTCGATACCGGCAATATGAGTCAGGCCGAGCGGATCGCCGCCACGCTGCGGCGCCACGAGGTCAAGGCCACTTTTTTCCTGGCCAACGAGAAAACCGTTCGCGGCGATTCGGCGCTGGACGCGTCGTGGGCCGGTTTCTGGCGCGAGCGGGCCGCCGAGGGCCATGCCTTTGGCTCTCACACCTGGCGCCACGGCCGCATCCTGGCCGACGGCGCCGCCGGCGCCGTCAACTACCGGCCGCAGTTCGGCGCGGCCGCAGGCCGGACGATCGCCTTGTCGCCCGCCGAGTTCTGCGCCGAACTCAAGCAGGTCGATTCGGTTTTCCGTGATTTGAGCGGTCGTGGCCTCGACGCGATCTGGCGCGCACCCGGCGGCCACACCAGCGCCAACGCGCTGGGTGCCGCCCGGGCTTGCGGCTATGCGCATGTGGCGTGGGCGCGGGCGGGGTTTCTGGGCGACGAGCTGCCCGCGAGCCAGGTCTCGAACGCGGCCTTGCTCGCGCGGGCGCTCGCCGACATTCGCGCCGGCGACGTCTTGATGGCTCACCTGGGCATCTGGTCGCGGCAGCCTGTGTGGGCGCCGACGCTCGATCCTTTGATCGCCGGCCTTAAAGAGCGCGGTTTTTGTTTTCGCCCTCTGACCGAGCATCCGCAATACGCCGCCACCGCGCCCCACCTCAGCCTGGCGGCGGGCCGGCCATGATCGATTCGATTGAAAACGGGCTCTCGCTCGTCCAGAGCTGGCTGTTCGAGCGCGCGGTCGAGCCGCTGATGTATTCGCTCGGCCTGATGGCCTGGCTTGAGCGAGCGTATGAAGGGCTCGAATGGGTGGTGCTGGGCGCGCTCCAGGTGCTGCTGCTCTACGCCATCCTGCGTCCGCTCGAGGCGCTCTGGCCGGCCGAGCCGCTCACCGATCGACGCGCGGCCCGGGTCGATGTGATCTACACCTTGCTCCACCGGCTCGGCGTGTTCCCGCTGCTGTTCTTCGTGGTGCTGACGCCGCTCGCCTTTGGCGCCTCGAGGCTGATGCGCGAGCTCGATCTGACCCCGTTTCAGCTCGACGATCTAGGGCCGGGCGTGACCGACATCGCCTGGGTGAGCTTTCTGCTCTACCTGGTGGTGCTCGATTTTGTCGATTACTGGATTCACCGCGCGCAGCACCGCTTTGCCTGGTGGTGGGCCTTGCACGCCTTGCATCACTCGCAGCGCCAAATGACTTTCTGGGCCGACAACCGCAACCACGTGCTCGACGATTTGATCCGCGACGCGATTCTCGCCGCGGTGGCCTTGGCGATCGGGGCCGAGCCCGGCCAGTTCGTCGGCATCGTGCTGCTCACGCGAGCGGTGCAAAGCCTGCATCACGCCAATATCCGGCTCTCGTTCGGGCCGTTCGACGCCGCGCTGGTGAGTCCGGTGTTCCACCGCCGTCATCACGCCATTGGCAGCGGGCACGAAGGGGCTCATCTTGGCTGCAATTTCGCGGTGTTGTTCCCCGTCTGGGATGTGCTGTTTGGCACCGCCAACTTTGACCGTCGGATCGAGCCCACCGGCATTCGCGATCAACTGCCACAACCGCTCGGACGCAAGCGCGACTACGGCCAAGGCTTCTGGAGTCAGCAGTGGCTGGGTCTCAAACGACTGATCAATCACTCCGCCTGAGTTCGCAGCCGGTGGCGAAAGCCCCCGCGAGCGGACCGCTTGCCCTGTGGTCTGGCCTGCCGCTCGCTCTGGTGCGTGGCGCTCTGGGTCTACTGCGGCCGTCGCGCCTGCTGGCTCTGCTCGCCGTGTTGGCGCTGGCGGCAGCGGCTCCCACGGCCGCCGCCTTGCTCGGCTGGGATACGGCGGTGGCCTGGGTGCAGGGCGATCTGCTGCGCAGCGCTCCCTTGGGCTGGTGGATGGAGCAGGCCGATAGCGTGGGACTGGGAGGCGTTCGGTCTTTTCTGGGGCCGGCGCTGATCGCCTTGCTCTGGCTGCCGGCGGTGCTGGGCCTGCTCGCGTGGCTGAACTCGGTGCTGCTCGCACGCTGGCTGTGGCAAGTCCCGTCCAGCCGGGGCGCGGTGGCGCGGGCTCTGCGTGGCTTGCTCAGTGTTCTCGTGTTCTGGGGGCTCTGGTTGTTGGCCTTGCCGCTGGCGATCCTTCCGTTTCTGGGGTGGATTGTCCCGGTGCTGTTGTGGGCGTGGCTGCTGGTGCGATTGGTTCTGGCCGACGCGCGCGCCGCGTTTGCCGTGCCGCGCTCGCGCCTGCTCGGGCCGGTCATGGCTGCCGCTTTGGTTTTGGCGGTGATTTCGATCGTGCCGCCGCTTGCGGTTCTGGTTCCGATGTGGCTCTGGCTTGCCGTGGGCCAATTGGCGCGCCGCTGGCGCGGCGCTGATGACGAGGAAGAAAAAAATGAACTTGGCTGAAGTTAAGCCTGACCTGCGCATCGGCTTGGTGATCGTGGGTGACGAGATTCTGTCCGGTAAGCGCCAGGACAAGCATCTGGCCAAGGTGATCGAGTTGCTGGGCGCACGCGGTCTGGCCTTGGCGTGGGCGCAGTACGCCGGTGACGATCGCGCCGCGCTGACCGAGCTGTATCGCCGCAGCTTGGCCTCGGGCGACGTGGTTTTTAGCTGCGGCGGAATTGGCGCGACGCCCGACGATCACACCCGGCAGGCCGCGGCGGCGGCGCTGGGCGTGCCGCTGCTGCTGCACCCGCAAGCGGCTCGCCTGATTGCCGAGCGCAGTGCCGAGATGGCGCGCGAAGGCAAGGGCTGCGCCGACATGAATTCAGCCGAGAACCGCCAGCGACTGAAGATGGGCGAGTTCCCCGCGGGCAGCGCCATCATCCCCAATCCCTTCAACCGGATCGCGGGCTTTTCGATCCGGAACCACTGGTTTGTTCCTGGTTTTCCGGTGATGGCCTGGCCGATGATCGAATGGGTGCTCGACACCCACTATCGCGATCACTTCCACCGCCACGCGATTGCCGAGCGATCGATGCTGGTGTTCGAGACGGCCGAGTCGCGCCTGACTCCGATCATGGAGGAGGTCGAAGCTGGCTTTGATCAGGTCCGGGCTTTTTCTCTGCCATCGGTGGGTGACGGCCGCGATGGCCGGCCCGCGCGCCGTCATGTCGAACTGGGCGTCAAAGGGCCGCCCGATCGGCTGGAAGCCGCGTTTGCCTTGATGGCCGAGCGAGTGGCCGCGCTCGGCGTTGAAACCGCCGCCCTCTAAAAAGAACCCGATCACTGAGGATCGGGTCCGGAAAGCACCACCGGAGACAGAGCCGGTGTTGGGATGCGATTCAAACGGGTGACGCCAAGGAAACAGGCGTGCCTGGAGCTTGGCCGCTCCAGGATCCAGGTGCGGCGATCAGGCCTTCTTGCTGCGCGGCGCGGCCTGGGCCGTTTCGGTTGCGGCCGCCGCCTTCATGGTCGCGTGGGTGGCCGCGGCGAGATTCGATTCGGCCGCTTCGACCACGTGCTTGGTGGCCTTGTTGAAGGTGTCGTAAGCGGTGTTGGCCGCCGCGACCGCGCTCTTGAACATCGCCACCGCAGGTTCGGAGCCGGCTGGAGCGCTTTTGGCGACGGCGTCAATCGCTTGTGCAAGCGTCTTATTGCCCTCGGCGATCTGCGATTCGACGATACGAGAGACTTCCATGCTCGCGCCATTGGTAATGCCGTAGACCGTGCGCGAATAGCTCACCAGCTTTTCGATCGAGGGCTGAGCCAACGAGCCCGAGAGCGCCAGAAACTCCTGCGCGTCTTTCGCACTCATCAAGGCCTGGGCCTTCTCGACCGATTCCTCGACAGAGGCCTTGGCCGTGGCCATGTTCAGTTCAACCAGGCGCTCGGTTGCATTGAACATCGTCTGCGACAGGGCGAAGAAGGCGTCCATCTGGCCTTTCTGCATTTCGGTCAATTGCGCGGGCGTGACGGTCATGGTGGACTCCCTGGATAAACGGTTTTCAACCGGGTTTTTCAAGGCGCGATGTTGCGCCGCACAAATTCATTGTGTATTTGGCCATAGGCGTCGTCAAGCGATTTTTTGTGGCGTTGCAACAGCAGAAGGTCCCGTCGTGATCGCCAGGCGGCAGCGCGCGCCAGCCCGGCTGCGTCTGGCCCGCGTTTCACGGGCGAGACCGCGGGGTGGAACGCGCCGCCTACAATGAGAAACACCTTGTTTCGACTTCCCTCCACTCTGCAGGCGACGGCTCCTGTGACGGCAACTTCGAACCACCGCAGTGTCTTGTTCCGGCGTTTCGGTGGCCGCTCTCGCAGACTTGCCGTCATCGGCTTGGCCGGGCCCTGGGCCGCCGGGCCGGAGCACTCGATTGTCTGAATCCAAGGGGCGTTGGCTGGCAGTGATTCCTGTGGCCTTCGTGCTGATCTGGAGCACGGGCTTCATCGTTGCCAAGCTTGCGGTTCCGCACGCGCCGCCGCTCACCTTTCTCCTGCTTCGATTTGCCGGTGTGATGGCCGTGCTTCTGCCTGTGGCCATCGTGATGGCCGCGCCCTGGCCGCGCGGTGCCGTGGCCTGGGGGCGGGTTGTCGTCGCCGGCATCCTGCTGCAAGCGATCTATCTGGGCGGGGTGTGGGCTGCGATCGCGCTGGGCATGCCGGCGGGAGTGTCGGCGCTGATCGTCGGCGCGCAGCCGCTCCTGACCGCGGTGTTTGCTGCCAGCGTTGGCGAGCGGGTTGGGCCGCGTCACTGGGCCGGGCTGCTGCTGGGGTTTGGCGGCATCGCCCTGGTGCTGTCGGATCGGCTCACGCTCTCGGGCGCCGGCCCGTTGGCGCTCGCGGTCAATCTGCTGGCGCTGCTTGGTATTACCGCCGGCACACTGTGGCAGAAACGTCATGGCGCCGCGGTCGATCTTCGCACCGGAACGCTGATCCAGTTTGCAGCCTCCTTCGTGGTGTTGCTGCCATTCGCTCTGGCTTTCGAGACACCGCGCATCGAGTTTGTATGGGAGTTTTGGCTGGCGCTGGCCTGGTCGGTGTTTGCTTTGTCGATCGTGGCGATCTTTCTGCTGCTCTTGATGATCCGCCGCGGCCGCGCCACGCAAGTGGCGAGCTATATGTATCTGACGCCGCCGACCACCGCGCTGATGGCCTGGCTGGCTTTCGACGAAAAGCTCGGGCTGGCGGCCTGGGCCGGTATTGCTCTGACCATGGCCGGCGTGGCGCTGGTCGTTCGCCCCAGGAAGACCTCATGATCAGTTCCACCATGGCCGCTGATGTCGCCGCCGCCGAAGCGGTGGATGCCGCGATCACCTCGCGCCGATCGATCCGGGCCTATCTGCCGACGCCCGTGCCGCGCGCGACGATCGAGCAGATTCTGGCGGTGGCCAGTCGGGCGCCGTCGGGCACCAATACGCAGCCGTGGCAGGTCACGGTGCTGACCGGCGCGGCGCTGGCGCGCCTGTCGGACGCGATTCTTGCCGCTTACAACAATCCGGACGAACGCGCTCGCCATGTCGAGGAATATGCCTACTACCCGACCCAGTGGGCCGAGCCTTATCTGGCGCGCCGGCGCAAGGTCGGCTGGGAGCTTTATGGGCTTCTGGGTCTGGGCCGCGACGACAAGGCCGGGATGCACGCGCAGCACGGCCGCAATTACGTCTTCTTCGACGCGCCCGTGGGATTGATCTTCACCATCGATCGCGCGATGGCGCAGGGCAGCTGGCTCGATTACGGCATGTTCCTCGAGGCGATCATGGTCGCGGCCCGCGCCCGTGGGCTCGACACCTGCGCCCAGGCCGCTTTCACCCCGTTTCATCGAGTGATTGCAAGCGAACTCGAACTGTCGCCCGAGCGGATGGTGGTATGCGGCATGGCGCTGGGTTGGGCCGATATGAGCCGGATTGAAAACAGCTTGGTCACCGAACGCGAACCGGTGGAATCGTTCGCGCAGTTCCTGGAGTAGCGATGTTGCGGATTGCAGTGATTGCCGGCGATGGCATTGGCAAGGAAGTGATGCCCGAAGGTGTGCGTGCGCTCGATGCGGCGGCGCGCGCCTTTGGCATTGAGATGGCGTTTGACCACTTCGACTTCGCGTGCTGCGACTGGTATGCGCGGCACGGCGAGATGATGCCGGCTGACTGGAAAGACCAGATCGGCGGCCATGACGCGATTCTGTTTGGCGCGGCGGGTTGGCCGGCGCGGGTGCCTGACCACGTTTCGCTATGGGGCTCGCTCTTGAAATTCCGGCGCGAGTTCGATCAGTACATCAACCTGCGGCCGTGCCGGCTGATGCCCGGAATCCGCTCGCCGCTGGTCGATCGCCAAGGTCGCGCGCGGGCGCCGGGGGAGATTGACTTCTGGGTGGTGCGCGAGAACACCGAGGGTGAATACAGCAGCGTCGGCGGCCGCATGTTCGAAGGCACCGAGCGCGAGATCGTGATCCAGGACACGGTGATGACCCGCACGGGCGTCGACCGCGTGCTCAAGTTCGCGTTCGAGTTGGCCCATTCGCGCCCCAAGCGACACCTCAGCTCGGCGACCAAGAGCAATGGCATCGCTGTCACCATGCCGTACTGGGACGAGCGCTGCGAACGGATGGCAGCGAACTACCCGGCGGTCAAGGCCGACAAGTTTCACATCGACATCCTGACGGCCCACTTTGTCCAACGCCCCGAGTTCTTCGACGTGGTGGTCGGCAGCAACCTGTTTGGCGACATCCTTTCCGACCTCGGCCCGGCCTGCACCGGGACGATCGCGATCGCGCCCTCGGCCAACCTCAACCCCGAGCGCAAGTTTCCTTCGCTGTTCGAGCCCGTGCATGGCTCCGCGCCCGACATTGCCGGCCAGGGCTTGGCCAATCCGATCGGCCAGATCTGGAGCGCGGCGATGATGCTCGACTGGCTCGGCCACGCCGATGCGGGCGCGGCGGTGCTGCGGGCGATCGAAGATGTGCTTGCCGCCGGCCCCGCGCAGGCGCCGCTCACGCGCGACATGGGCGGCACGGGCAACACGGCCGATCTGGGCCGCGCGATTGCCGCTGCGGTCCATGCCTGAGCGGCTGCGATAGAGCAACAGTTACCCGTCGCGGGCGCGGTGCGCCCGGCGCCGCGGTGGCGGGCTCCTAGCATCGGATCAGCAGCGCCAACCGGCGTGCGCAGGAGAACCCATGTCCCCCTTGATTGCTGATCTGCTTGCGCTGGCGGTTGTCATCGCGACCTTTGCCTTCATCATCCGTGGCGCCGAAGTGCGGCTGGCTCTGCTCGCGGGCGGCGCCGTTCTGGCGGCCTTGTCGATGAAACCGGAGGCCTGGTTCGAGGCCTTTTCGCGCGCCATGACCCAGGCCGGTTTGATCACCGTGATCCTGCCCGCAATCGGTTTCACCGCGGTGATCAAGCTCGCCGGCTGCGATCAGGAGTTGGTGCGTCTGGTGGTACGGCCGCTGCTCAGGCTGCGCGGTTTCATCATCCCGGTGGCGATGCTGGCGACCGTGATCCTTTCGACCGCGATCACCAGCGCGGCCGGTGTCACCGCGGCGGTCGGCGTGGTCTTGATCCCCGCCATGATGGCGCTGGGCGTTCACCCGGCGATGGCGGCCGCAGCCGTGTTTGCCGGTACCTGGGGGGGGGCTTTTTCGCCCGGTTCGCCGCACGGCGCCTTGATTTCGAAAATCTCCGGCGTGCCGGTGATCGAGGTCATCGTCACCCATCTGCCAGCCTCGGTGCCGGCTGCGCTGACGGTGGCGGCCGTGCTGTATTTCCAGGCCAAGTTGCGCCGTGAAGACGCGGGCTGGACCCCGGCGCGTGCCGGCGCCACGCCTGAGATCGCGCCCACGCTCAAGGCCGGCGATACCGCGCCGGCCAACCTGCTCAAGGCCGCGATGCCGATCCTGCCGCTCGCGCTGCTGCTCTTGACGGTGCCGCAGTTTGGCCTGACCACGGCCTGGCTGCCCAAGGGGTTGACGGTCTTGCAGGCGATGGTGATCGGCACCGTGCTGACCGCGATCGTCGGCATGCTCTCGCCCACCGCCGTGACCAAGAAGTTCTTTGAAGGCATGGGCGAGTCCTACGGCAGCGTGATGGGCATCATCATCGCCGCCGGCGTCTTCGTCGGCGGCCTGTCGGCGATTGGTGCGATCGACAGCCTGATCGAGATGCTCAAGGAAACCCAGGCCGCGGCGCCGCTGGCGGCGATGTTCGGCACGTTTCTGGTGGCGGTCTTGTCGGGCTCGGGCGACGCGGCCGCGCTCGCCTTCAACGAGGCGGTTCTGCCCTACGCCGCGCAGCTTGGCATGAGTCAGGCCGAACTCGGATCGATCGCCTGGTTGGGCGGGGGGCTAGGGAGATCCATGTCGCCGGTGGCGGCCGCGTGTGCGATTGCTGCGGGCTATGCTGGCGTCAATGTGTTCGACATTGCCCGCCGTAACGCACTGCCCATGCTGTGCGCTGCCGTGGTCGCGGTTGTGATTCTCGGTTTCCTGTAATTCGGAGGTTTCATGCGTCTGTTGCTGTTGTCCAATTCCAAGCGAGAAGGCTCGGGCTATCTCGAATGGGCTTTGCCCCATCTGTCCGATTTTTTCAAGCCCGCGGTCAGCAAGATCCTGTTCGTTCCGTTCGCCGGCGCGACGTTCGGCCCTGACGAATACGTCGAGAAGGTGCGCCCGGCGTTCGCCCAGCTCGGGATCGAGGTCGAAGGCGTTCACGCTGCCGCCGACCCGGTCGCGGCCGTGATGGCGGCGCAGGCGGTGGTGGTGGGCGGCGGTAGCACCTGGAAGCTGTTGCGCGATGTGCGCCAGCTGCGTCTGCTGCGAGCGATCCGTCAGCGTGCTTATGAAGGTATGCCGTACGCGGGCTGGAGCGCGGGGGCCAACCTGGCTTGCCCGAGCATCATGACCACCAACGACATGCCGATCTGCGATCCGGGCGGCTTCGATGCGCTGGGCCTGGTGCCTTTCCAGATCAATCCGCATTACCTGCACGGCAACCCGCCGGGTTTCAAGGGCGAGACTCGCGAGGAGCGTATCAACGAGTTTGGCGCCCTCAATCCCAAGACCTGGGTCGCCGGTCTGCGCGAGTGCACCGGTTTCCGTGTCGAAGGCAAGGCGCTGTCGCTGTTGGGCGATGGCGGCAGCTGCCGCATTTTCCGTCACGGTCAGGAGCCGGTTGAAATCGACGCAGGCGCTTCGGTTCAGTTCCTGATGGACGAGGTCTGATCCCAGCCGCAGCGTCGACTGCGGCGCTGGCCAGTCAACAGGGCGCGATTTCGCGCCCTGTTTTTTTTGTGGCGAGGTCTGATCCGGCCGGCCTATGCCATCGGCATTACGGCAAGCGCGTGGGCACGATCGTCGGTAGCGGCTTTGCCGCTGGCGGGCGCGGGTGTAGACGATCTCGTTCGTGTCGCGCGGAAGATTGGCGTGTTGTCCGGGTCGGTGGCGAGGGCGCGGTTCGCACTGGCCTTCGCGGCCCAAACCAGCAGCACGATTCGATTCCTGCGCTCTCCTGGAATGGGAAATATCTAGCGAAAACCCTCAAATAAGAGGTCGTGGAACACGGTTTTAGAGGTGATGCGCGAAAGTGTTTTTGTGGGTTTTTGTGTAGATAGAATCCCGTATTGAGCAGGCCATCAGAGTCCGGCTGCGTCACTCGAAATCAGGAGATACCCATGAGGTTTGCAATTCGTGCTTTGGGCGCTTGTGTCGCGCTGGCCTTGGCTGGCGGAGTGTCGGCTCAGGCCTTTCCGACCAAGCCGGTCACGATGGTCGTGCCTTTCACCGCAGGCGGCCCGACCGATGCCGTCGGCCGCGCTCTGGCGCAGGCCATGAGCAAGAACATCGGCCAGTCGGTGGTGGTCGAAAACGTCGGCGGCGCTGGCGGTACCGTGGGGGCGGCTAAGGTCAAAAACGCTCCGGCGGACGGTCATACGGTGCTGCTGCACCACATCGGCATGTCGACCGCGCAGGCGCTCTATCGCAAGCTCGCCTACAACCCACAGACCGATTTCGAGATGATCGGGCTGGTCGTTGATACGCCGATGACCGTGATCGCTCGGGCGGACTTTCCAGCCAAGGATGTGCCGGAGTTCATGGCTTATGTGAAGGCCAACAAGGCCAAGATGAACCTCGCCAATGCCGGGTTGGGTTCGGCTTCGCACTTGTGCGGCATGCTGTTCATGAGCGCGATCGAAACCGATGTCACCCCCGTTCCTTTCAAGGGCACGGCGGATGCGATGAATGCGCTGCTGGGCAAGCAGGTCGATTTCATGTGCGATCAGACCACCAACACCACCGGCCAGATCAATGCCGGTTCGGTCAAGGCGTATGCCGTGACGAGCAAGCAGCGAGTGGCCACGTTCCCGAAGCTGCCGACGCTGCAGGAAGCTGGGCTCAAGGGTTTCGAGGTGGGTGTCTGGCACGGTGTCTATGCGCCCAAGGGCACGCCCAAGACCGTGACCGACAAGCTGGTGGCCTCGCTGCAAGCGGCGTCCAAGGACGCCGATTTCCGCCGCCGTATGGCCGATCTTGGCGCCACGGTCTACCCGGTCGAGCAGATCAATCCGGCGGTCCTGGGTTCGCACCTGAAGGCCGAAGTTGAAAAATGGGGGCCTGTGATCAAGAAAGCCGCGATCTACGCGGATTAAGTATTGCCGCAACCGGCGCAAAAGCGGCATGATTCCGCTTTGCGCCTGGGTTGGGCGCTGGCGCAATGCGGCGGGAACAATACGACCGCGGCCCCGAGAACATTGAGGAGGCAGAGTGCGACGTGCTCTGGCAGTTCTATTGAGTTTGATGCTGGCCACCACGGGTGTTGCCGCTCAAGCTGCGCAGGTTAAAACGGACAAACCCTCGGCCGAGGCGTTCAAAGCCAAGAAATCCACGTCGAAGGCCAAGGCCAAGGCCAAGACCAGCAAAGCGAGCGCGAAGGCGTCGTCAGCGAAGAAGCAGAAAGTGGTTCGGGTACTGCCAGCGCGTCCCAGCGAAGGCATGCAGGCGGGTTTGCACAAGACCCAGGATTCACTTGATCTCAAATCCTCGGTCGCGCTGGTGGTTGACCAGGACACCAACGAAATCCTGTTTCAGAAGAATTCCGACGCGGTGCTGCCGATCGCCTCGATCACCAAGTTGATGACCGCTCTAGTGACGGTCGAAGCGCGCCTGTCTCTGGATGAGGAACTTCTCGTCAGCGCCGCCGAGCGTGTGCCGGAATCGGCCCGCTCCAAGCTCCAGCCCGGGGTCAAGGTCACGCGCGCCCAGGCGATGCACATGGCGCTGATGTCATCGGATAACCGCGCGGCGCATCTCCTGGGGCGTACGTATCCGGGCGGGCTCGATGCCTTTGTCGAGGCGATGAACGCCAAGGCCAAGTTGTTGGGCATGAGCGAGTCGCGGTTTGCCGAGCCGACCGGTTTGTCGATCGACAATCGCTCGTCGGCGGGCGACCTGGTCCGCCTGGCCACGGCGGCTTACCAGCACGAAGTGATTCGCGACTATTCGACCACCGCGCAGGCCGACATGCAGGTCGGAAAACGCATGGTCAAGTTCGGCAGCACCAACCGATTGACCGCGGATCCGCGCTGGGACATTGGCCTGCAAAAAACCGGCTATACCTCGGCCGCCGGCCGTTGCCTGGTGATGCAGACCGTGATCGAAGGGCAGCGGGTGATGATGGTGTTGCTCGACTCGGTCGGTAAGTTCTCTCGCTTGGGCGATGCGCAGCGCATCCGCACCTGGCTTGAAGCGAAGCATCAACGCGGCAGTGGCAAGGCGGCGGGGTTCGACCTTGGTGGTGCGGCCGTGGCTGCCAGTTCGCTCTGATATTCCGTCCGGTTTAAAAAACGACGCTTCGGCGTCGTTTTTTATGCGCCAGACCTTAGGCTGCGTAGCCCAGGCCGGCGGAGATCCGCCCTGCAGTGGCGAGCAGCTCGCTGATCCATTCATCCTGCATTCGCTCCGACGGGGCCGATACCGACAGGCCGGCGATCACTCGGCCACTGTCGTCGCGCACCGGGGCCGCGATGCAGCGAACGCCAAGTTCGAGCTCTTCGTTGTCGCGGGCAAAACCGTTGGCGCGAACGAAAGAAAGCTCGCGCTCGAGCTTGTTGACCTCGGTGATGCTGTTGCGAGTGTGTCCGGCCAGGCCTGTGCGCGCGGCGTACGAGCGGACCATGCGCGGGTCGTCCTGGGCCAGAAAGAGTTTTCCGCTTGAAGTCAGGTGCAGCGATGCACGCCCGCCAATGGCCCGCACCACCTGCATGCCGGAGCGCTCGGAGTAAGAGCGTTCGATGTAGACGATCTCGTCGCCTTGGCGCACGGATAGATTCACCGTCTGCCCGGTTTTGCGGTGCAGTTCGCGCATCGGGTCGAACGCGGCCTCGCGCACCGAGAGCCGGGCCTTGACCAGGTTGCCAAGCTCGAGCAGACGCATGCCCAGGCGGTAAGTGCCGGCGGCTTCGCCACGATCGACGAATCGGCCCACCATCAGGTCGTTTAGTATTCGATGCGCCGTCGACGGATGCAGTTCGGTCGAGCCCGCGAGCTCCTTCAAGCTGACGGGGTCCGAGCGCGAAGCCAGTACATCGAGCAGCCGCATCATGCGGTCGAGCACTTGAACCGCGGTTTTTTCTCTGGTCGGCGTGGTGCTTGGCATGGTCTGGTGCGGCGCGAAAACGGTTATGAAGTCTTATATCACGATGCGAAACTTGAGCGAAGCTTCCGCTGGCTTTGCAGCAGTGGATTGCTCTTCGCGTTGCCAATCAAGCTGCACCTGTTGCGTTGCGGCGACACGGTGATGAAAGGATGGTTCAGGCGTGAGAGTTGGTCTGTTCGTCACCTGTCTTGTCGACTCGATGAGGCCCGAAATCGGTTTTTCCACGCTCAAGTTGCTCGAGACTGCGGGATGCACGGTTGAAGTGCCGGCCGAACAGACCTGCTGCGGCCAACCGGCCTATCACTCGGGCGACAAAGCCACGGCGCAGCGGCTCGCGCGCAAGCTGCTCGCTGAGTTCGAAGACTTCGACTACGTGGTTCTTCCTTCCGGCTCCTGCGGCGGCCAGATCAAGCTTCATTACCCCGAGCTCTTTCGCAACGATCCCGACCTGCGTGCGCGCTTCGATGCGCTGGCGGCCAAGACCTTCGAATTGACCGATTTTCTGGTCAGGGTTCTCAAGCTCGAGTCCTTGCCATCGAGTTTTTCCGGCCACATCACCTATCACGACTCGTGCTGCGGGCTGCGCGAGCTCGGCGTCAAGACGCAGCCGCGCGCGTTGCTCGCCCAGCTGCCTGGCGTCAAGCTCACCGAGATGAAAGACGCCGAACAGTGCTGCGGTTTTGGCGGCACCTTCTCGATCAAGTACGGCAATATCTCGGGCGCGATCGTCGACGAGAAGTGCCGCAACATTCAAGCGAGCGGTGCCGACGCCGTGGTGCTGGGCGATCTCGGTTGCCTGCTCAACATCGAAGGCCGGCTGCGCCGCTCCGGTGACGAGAAGACCCGCGTGCTTCACGTCGCTCAAGTGCTCGCGGGCGACGCTTAATCAGGCGCAGCATGCAAAGCCAATCGATGCACTTCAAGGAGCGCGCGGCGATCAAGCTCGCCGATCCGCGTCTGCAGAAAAACCTCAAGAAGCTCGCTGAAAAATTCGTCACTGCACGCGCGGCGGCGATCGTTGAACTCGACGATTTCGAAGCCACCCGCGCTGCGGCGGTCGAGCGCCGCAACCGTGCACTCGACTCGCTCGATATCTGGCTCGAGATTTTCGAGAAGAACGCCACGGCGCGCGGCGCGACCGTGCTCTATGCCGAGTCGCATCAAGCGGCGACGGACCTGATCGTGGCGATCGCCAAGAAGCACGGCGTCAAGAAAGTCACCAAGAGCAAGTCGATGGTCTCGGAAGAGATCAAGCTCAACCAGGCTTTCGCCGCCGCCGGGGTGATGCCGGTCGAGACTGATCTCGGCGAATACATTCTCCAGATCAACAACAACGAGCCGCCGTCGCACATCATTGCGCCCGTCATTCACAAGGACAAGCAAGAGATCGCCGAGCTTTTTGCCAAGGTTCACCAGACCCCGCAAAAGAGCGAGATCACCGAGCTCACGCGCGAGGCGAGAGAGGTTCTGCGCGATCACTTTCTGTCGGCTGACATGGGCGTGACCGGCGCCAACTTCCTGGTCGCCGAGACCGGTACCGCCGCCATCGTCACCAACGAAGGCAATGAAGGCATGTGCACCATCGTGCCCAAGGTGCATGTGGTGCTGACCGGAATTGAAAAAGTCCTGCCCACGCTCGAAGACGTCGCCACGCTGATGCGGCTCTTGCCGCGCTCGGCCACCGGCCAGCCGATCAGCAATTACTTCTCGCTGCTCACCGGCACCCGCGCCGCGGGCGAGGTCGATGGCCCCGATCACATGTATTACGTTCTGGTCGACGCCGGCCGCACCGGCCTGCTCGGTGGCGACTTCCAGGACATGCTCCGCTGCATCCGCTGCGGCGCCTGCATGAACCACTGCCCGGTCTATCAAAAGATCGGCGGCCATGCTTACGGCTGGGTCTATCCGGGGCCGATGGGATCGGTGCTCACGCCCAGCTTTACCGGGGTCGAAAACGCGCTCGATCTGCCGCAGGCCGCCACGCTGTGCGGCCAGTGTTCGGTGGTCTGCCCGGTCAAGATTCCGTTACCGGATCTCTTGCGCAAGCTGCGCGAAAAGCAGTTCGAGCGCGACCTGCGTCCGTGGGCCGAGCGTTTCGCTTTGCGGGCCTGGGGTTTTGTGGCGATGCACCCGGCGCTCTACTCGGTGATCTCGCGCCTGGCGGTGCGGGTTCTGGCCGCCATGGGCGGGCACAGAAAGCGCCTGCGTTCCTGGTCGCTGGTGTCGGGCTGGACCGATACGCGCGACCTGCCGGCGCCATCGGGCAAGACCTTCCGCGAGCTCTACCGCGCACGACGGCGCGGCTGAGCTGCAGCCCAGCCACGGGGCCAGTGGCTGGGTTCAAACCTAGGCGTTGGGCTTAAATGGCGACGCCGGTGCGAGCCGAGGGCAGGGCGTCGGCAACGATTTCGGCGATGTCTCTCACCTTCATGTGCTCGAGCTCGCCGGTTTCGGCACGAGCCGTCTCGAGCATGGTCAGGCAATGCGGGCAGCCGACCGCGACGTTCTTGGTGCCGCTGGCTTCGAGCTGCTCGAGCCGGATCACATGGATGTGCTTGGTCTGGTGGGTGTCCATCCACATCTGGCCGCCGCCGCCGCCGCAGCAGGTGGCGTTGGCGCCATGCTCGGCCGCTTCGCGCCGTACCAGGCCTTGCACTCCGTCGAGCGCGGCACGCGGGTTGCTGTAATCGCCGTTGTAGCGGCCGAGATAGCAGGGGTCGTGCAACACGACCTCTTGTCCGCCTTCGATTGCGGGGCGGATCTTGCCCGCCGCCATCAGATCGGCGATCAGCTGGGTGTGGTGGATCACCTCGAACTCGCCGCCTTCGAACTGCGGGTATTCGTTGGCGATGGTGTTGAAGCAGTGCGGGCAATGGGCGAGCACGCGCTGGAACTGGTACTTGCGCATGTTGCCGATGTTCTCGTCGGTGGCGGTCTGGTAGAGATATTCCTCGCCCAGACGGCGGCCGGTGTCGCAGTGGCAGCGTTCTTCTCGCAGCACGCCAAACGAGACCCCGGCCTCTTGGAGAATCTTGACCATGGCGCGCGCGATCTTCTGGTTGCGCTGGTCATAAGCGGCCGAGCAACCGACCCAGTACAGAAACTCGACCGGCTTGCCTTCTTCCATCAGCGGCACGTCGAGGCCCTGGGTCCAGTCGAGACGGCTGCCGGGGTCCATGCCCCAGGGGTTGCCCACGCCTTGCATGTTTTGCAGGGTGTGCGCGACGCCGGCCGGGAACTCGCCTTGCTCGAGTGCGAGGTGGCGGCGCATGTCGACAATCGTTCCGACCACGTCAATGCGCGCCGGACAGGCTTCGACGCAGGCGGCGCAGCTGGTGCAGGCCCACAGCTCGTCGGGGCTGATCACGTCGCCGATCAGGCGGGTGCCTTCGACATCCTTGCCGTCATGCTCGTGCATGAAGCGCTTCAACTTGCCGATCAGCTGCTTGGGGTTGAGCGGCGTGCCGGCGGCCAACGCCGGGCAGGCGGCCTGGCAGCGGCCGCATTCGGTGCAGGCGTCGAAATCGAGTCGCTGCTTCCAGGTGAATTGCTCAAAGCGCGAGATGCCAAAGCTTTCCTGCTCCTCGATGGCCTCGATCTTGGTCAGAGCGCCGCGCGGCCGCAGCCGCTGCCAGTAAATGTTCACCGGCGTGGCAACGATGTGCGAGAAATACGTAAACGGAATCAGCGCCACGAAGACGAGCGCGGCCAGGCCATGGAAGACCCAGGTCCACAGATGCAGGCCGGCGAGCGCGGCAGGCGACAGAGTGGCGGCGAAAACGCCGGCGAGCGTATTGCCCACCGGCGACCAGGCCGCCCACGCGGGCTGCTGCACGGCGAGTCGCGCGCCTTCGATCACGAAGCCGGTGGCAATGATCACGAACAAGGCGGTGAGCATGGCGGCAAACCGGCTCGAGGCCTCCAGCTGCGGGGGGCGCTGGAGGAAACGCCGCCAGGCCGCCATCGCGAGCCCGATCAGGAAGACCAGACCGGCGAGATCGAGCGTGAGCTTGTAGATCAGGTAGGTCGGTCCCTGCAGGAACTGCTGGTCAAAGATCAGCTTGCCGATGTCCCAGTCGAGCGTGGCGAGCGCGGTGCCAATAAAGAGCAGGATGAAGCTCCAGAGCAGCGCGGCGTGCATCACGCCCGGGAAGGGCTGGCGCAGGATTCTCGATTGGCCGAGCGCCTCCTTGAGCACGGCCGCGATGCGTTGCGGCCGCAGGTCGAGGCGGAGTTCGGGTGCCCCGGCGCGCCACAGGCGAACGTGGCGCCAGACGCCCCAGCAGAAGATGGCAATGGCTGCAAAGCCGGCAACATAGACGCCGATCTCGGCCCACAGAGGGATGTTCCAGAAACCTGGACGGATGGGGTGCGTAGGCATAAGGCGCGAAGAATCCGGGGGTAAGGGTGTGGCGTCAATCAAAAGCGGGCCTGTGCTTGATCGGGGCCAAGGGTCGCGATCAAGCTAAGCGATAACCCTAGTGAGTCGCCGGCCTCGCCCATGGCCGGTAAGTCACGGCGCCGGCGGGATCTCGGGTCGAGACGATCAGCTGCGGTTGGCCCACCGGCCATTCGATCGGGGCCAGCGTTGGCGCTTCGCGCAGGTCGGGTGCGTTGCGCAGTAAGGTGACGTGAGCGGAAAAGGGTTTGCGGTCATACGGCACATGCAAGGCGTCGAGCCGTTCGCGCACCGCTTGAGCCAGGGCATCGAGCCGTGACTCGGGCGGCCCGCCCGCCCAGACCACACGCGCGCGTGGGAAATGGCCGAGGCGATCGAGCGGCCAGGTAAAGGGCTCGACCGCGATCGATTCCAGGGCGGCTGCGATCGGCGCCCCCCGTGCGTCGTCGAGATCGCCGATGAAGGCGAGCGTCAGATGCAGGTTGGGCGAGCGCATCCGGCGCGCGTCCGGGAGCTGGGTGGCCAGCCCGAGGGCGACGACATCGAGTGCGGCACGCGCGGCGGCGGTGGGCCAGAGCGCGACGAAGCAGCGCATGCCGGACTCTTGATTACTGCGCGGGGTTGGGCAGCGAGGCGTGGATCGCGTCGATCGCCGCCTCGAGCTCGGGCGGGATCGGCGTGGCGCACGCCTCAATGTTTTCCTCGAGCTGCTCGACCGAGGTCGCACCGAGGATGGTGGCGCCAACAAACCAGCGCGAGGCGACGAAACCCAGGGCCAACTGCACCGGCGTGAGGCCGTTGCGGCGGGCGAGATCGACGTAACGCACCGTCGCTTCCACCGTTTTGGCGCGCAGGTAGCGCGGGCTCCAGTTGGGCGGAAACAGGGTCAGGCGGCCAGCGCCTTCAGGCGTGAGGTACTTGCCGCTCAACTGACCGAAAGCGAGCGGGCTGTAAGCCAGCAAGCTCACGTTCGAACGGAAGCAGGTTTCATCGAGCCCTTGCTCATACGCACGGTTAAGCAGGTTGTACGGATTCTGGATCGTCGCGATGCGCGGCAGACCGAATTCATCGGCCACCCGCACGAACTCGGAAACACCCCAGCACGACTCGTTCGAGACTCCAATTGCGCGGATCTTGCCCGCACTCACGAATTCGCCCAGCACCTCGAGCTGCTCGCGCACGCTCATCGCCTCCCGTTCGGCCTGCGGGTCAAAACGCGTGGCACCGAACACCGGCACGTTGCGCGCCGGCCAGTGGATTTGATAGAGGTCGATGTAATCGGTGCGCAGGCGCGCGAGGCTGCCTTCGACCGCGGCACGGAAACCGGCCGCGTCGAACGAGCCTTCGCGGATCCACGGCATGCGCGAAGGCCCCGCGATCTTGGTCGCCACCATCACGCGGCTGCGGTCCTGCCGCGCCAGCCAGGCGCCGACGATTTCCTCGGTGCGGTGGCAGGTCTCGGCGCGCGGCATCACCGGGTACATCTCCGCGGTGTCGATAAAGCGGATGCCGCGCTCGAGCGCGAGATCGAGCTGGGAAAACGCTTCGGCGGCGCTGTTCTGCTCGCCGAAGGTCATGGTGCCCAGGCACAGCCGCGAGGTTCCCGCCCCCTCGCGCGCCAGCGAGAGCGCCGACATCACGCGCCCTTCTTCAGGTTGGCCACGCGCCAGCGCGCCACCGCCTCGACGCAGTCGGCCACCAGTTCCGGGCCGCTGTAGATAAAGCCGGTGTAGAGCTGAATCAGCGAGGCGCCCGCCTGCATCTTCGAAACCGCGTCGTCGGCGGTCATGATGCCGCCTACGCCGATGATCGGCAGCCGGCCCTGCAGGTGTTGCGACAGCAGGTGAACGACTTCGGTCGAGCGCACGGTGAGCGGCTTGCCCGACAGGCCGCCCATCTCTTCGGCGTTGGGCAGGCCCTTGACCGCTTCGCGCGAGATCGTGGTGTTGGTGGCGATGATGCAATCGAGGCCGTGGGCGACCAGAGCGTCGGCGGCGCGGCGGATCTCGTCGTCAGCCAGGTCGGGGGCGATCTTGACAGCGATCGGCACGCGGCGACCGTGGATTTCCTGCAGCTGGTTGCGTTCGGCGGCCAGACCGGCGAGCAGTTCGTTGAGTTCCTTGTCGCCTTGCAGCGCGCGCAGGTTCTTGGTGTTGGGCGAGGAGACGTTGATCGCCACGTAGTCTGAATGCGCGTAGACCTTGCGCAAGCAGATCAGGTAGTCGTCGAGTGCGTTCTCGATCGGGGTGGCCGCGTTCTTGCCGATGTTCAGACCGACGATGCCGCCGCGCGCGCGGTACTTCTCACCCGAGGCGACGTTCTCGATGAAGCGATCGACGCCTTCGTTGTTAAAGCCCATGCGGTTGATCACGCCTTGGGCCGGGATCAGACGGAAGATGCGCGGCTTGGGGTTGCCAGGCTGCGCTTTGGGCGTGACGGTGCCGGCTTCGATGTGGCCGAAACCCAGGGCGCCGAGGCTGCTGATGTGGGCGGCTTCCTTGTCCATGCCGGCGGCCAGGCCGACGGTATTGGGAAAGCGCAGGCCCATGACATGGACGGGATCGTCGGCAACGGCGCGGCTGACCAGCTTGGTCAGGCCGAGACCGGCGGCCCAGTCGATATTGCCGAGGGTGAGGTTGTGGGCGGTTTCGGGGTCGAGCGCGAACAGTGCGCGGCGGGCGAGCGTGTACATCGGCGATCCGGATTGTTGGGGTGGAGCGGGCTAGGCGGCGGGTGGCGGCAGTGGCTGCCAGCGGCCGTTCTTGAGGATTTCCAGCGGGGCGAAACGGGCTTTGTAGGCCATTTTGCCGCTCGCTTCGATCCAGTAGCCCAGGTAGAGAAAGGGCAAGTTGAGGGTACGACATTGCTCGATCTGCCACAGGATGTTGAAAGTCCCTAGCGACGCGCTCGTTTGATCCGGGTCGAAGAAGGTGTAAACGGATGAGAGCCCGTCGGCCAGGACATCGATGATCGACACCATGCGCAAGGTCCCGAGGCGGCCATCGGCGTGCGGGTGATCCCGGAATTCGACCAGGCGAGTGTTGACCTTCGATTGCAGCAGGAACTGGGTGTATTGCTCGCGGCTGTCGTTGTCCATGCCGCCGCCGCAGTGGCGCGCGGCCTGGTAACGCAGGTAGAGCGCATAGTGCTCGGCATCGAAAGCCAGCGCGGCGACACGCGAGACCAGCCGCTCGTTCGTGCGCCAGGCGCGACGCTGATTGCGACGCGGTGTGAAGGCGAGCGCATTGACCCGTACCGGAATGCAGGCGCGGCAACCGTCGCACCACGGACGGTAGGTAAAGATGCCGCTGCGGCGAAACCCCATTCGCACCAATTCACTGTAGACATCGGCATTGATGAGGTGAGCGGGAGTGGCGACCTGGGAGCGTGCGGCCAGCCCCTCGAGATAGCTGCAGGGGTAGGGCGCGGTGGCGTAAAACTGCAGCGCCGAAAAAGGCAGTTCCTTGAGATTGGCCATGTCACCCGGGCGACAGCAATTCGTTCAAGGGGCGTCCCGCGTAGGCCGGCCAATCGGGGGCTGGCGCGCAGACCGCGGACTTCAGATGAGCGCTGAAATCACGGCGCGTGATGGGTCTGGCGCCGAGCGAAGCCAGGTGCGACGTCGCTTGCTGGCAGTCTATCAGCGGCACGCCTTCGCGCTGCAACACGGTCACCAGGGTGGCCAGGGCAATCTTCGAGGCATCGGTGACGCGGGCGAACATCGATTCGCCATAGAACATGCGGCCGAGCGCGACGCCGTAGAGGCCGCCCGCGAGTTGGCCGTCGATCCAGGTTTCGACCGAATGCGCCAGGCCGCGTTGGTGCAGTTCGCAATACGCAGCGATCACCGCCTCGGTGATCCAGGTGCCGGGTTGACCGGCGCGCGGTGCGGCGCAGGCCCGCATCACGGCTTCGAAGTCGCGGTCGATCCAGATTTCGCCATGCTCGCCGCGGGCGACCCGCGCGAGTGTTTTTCCCAGCGAGCGGCTGCGCTTGAACGCAGCGGTGGGCAAGACCATGCGCGGGTCAGGGCTCCACCACAGTACCGGTTCGCCTTCGCCATACCAGGGAAAGATGCCGCGGGTGTAAGCGGCGATCAGGCGTTGCGCGGAGAGGGTCGGGGTGGCGGCGAGCAGACCGTTGGGATGAAGCAGTGCTGTCGTGAGCGGAGGAAAGGGATCCGCCTCGGCCAGCCACGGAATCATGGCAGCTCGGGTTTGGGCAGTCCGCCGGCGATCTCGTGCGTGTGAATGCCAAAGCTGCCGCGGGCGCGATCTGCAAAAAAGAGTTGCAGCGTGGTGGTGACGGTGCGGAAGGCGAGGTCGTTCCAGGGAACCTCGGCTTCGGAGAAAAGTCGGGCTTCAAGGGTTTCTTCGCCCGGCTCGAAGGCGAGGTCGAGCAATTCGGCGCGATAGAAGATGTGGACCTGTTCGGCGTGCGGCACGTCGAGCATGGTGAAGAGCGGCCCCAGCGTGATGCGGGCGCCGGCTTCTTCCACCGTCTCGCGCTGAGCTCCCGCGGCGGTGGTCTCGCCGATTTCCATGAACCCGGCCGGCAGGGTCCACAGGCCCAGGCGCGGTTCAATCGCTCGGCGACACAACAGCACCTGTTCTTGCCAGACCGGGATCGTGCCGACGATCGGCCGTGGATTGACGTAGTGGATCGCGCCGCAGTTGTCGCAGCAGTCGCGCTCACGGTTGTCGCCATCGGGGATGCGACGCGTCACGGCATGGCCGCAATGTGAGCAGAATCGGGCGGGAAGGGTCATCACCAAGACAGTGTAGCAATGCCGCAGCCGGGCGGCTTTCGCGGCCCGTTCATCGTATTTTGAATAAAAAGTTTCACTCGATTTGGACAAGGCTGAAAAATCGTGTATATTTCGTTCTCTCGCTGCTGCAGCGCAAAACGCAGAGCGAAGCGAGAAAAGTTGCCGCGGGGTGGAGCAGTCTGGCAGCTCGTCGGGCTCATAACCCGAAGGTCGCAGGTTCAAATCCTGCCCCCGCAACCAGACCCAGAAATAGCCCGTCGTTCGAAAGAGCGGCGGGCTTTTCTGCATTTTGGGGTTCGCTGCATTTTCATGGTTTTCTGCTGCGACTTTGGGTGAGTGCTTTTCCGTTTCGTTTCCTGCTGGATCAGCCGTTGATCGTTTGATGCCGGCAGAAGTTCAATGGGATGGATTCGAGCTTCTCAATGTGGCGTGATTTGCGCGCGCCGCGCCAACGCGGTGTTCGATTTCCCGGCGCGAGAAAAATAAGCGCGGCATTGACGAGATGGCATGCAAACGGGCTATCGCGGGTCTGGGGATTCCCTCTTTTAATCGAGTGAAAACTCAGATCAAACGGCTGCTGATTGCCATTTCCGCGCTGCAGTTTTCGGCCCGAACCGGACCGCCGCTGGTGGGGCACGCTGGGGTTGCGATTGGCGCCTTGTGGGGCCGTTTGCCGCCTTGTTGAGTGCGGGGTTTCCATTGCGGCACGGGGGGCGACTCTCTGGTAGAGTCGCGCCCTTGCTCGTTTTCGGACGGGTCAAGAGATTACTCATTTCGGATGCGGACATAATTCCAAGTCGGAATCGTGTTTCCGTCGCCAGTTGAGGCCTTCCCAGTGAGGGCCTCTTTGTTTTGTGTGGCGTGGCCAGGCCGCGCCTACACCGTGCCCAAGCCCGAGTGCGAGACCGTATCGGTCCGTGTTCGGCGACCCTTGGTCGATGGCTCTCGGGCACCGCGCTCTTTCTCGGTTAGGGCAGCAAGCCCGGTGAATAGAATCTTTTGGCGCGACTGAGAGGTCGCGCCATTGTTTTGGAGACCTGGAAAATGGATGAAGCCGACGTCACGCTGGAACTGCAAGAGCGCTTCGAAGAAATGCGCCGCAAGTACGCCGCGGTGGCCCCCAAAGAGGCTGTCACTTACACCCAGTGCCGATTCTGCGAAGAGGAGCTGAGCGATCCGATCCTGATGAAGGCCGGCTTCTGCGACAGTTTCTGCCGCGACGAGTACGAGAAAACCCAAAAGATGCGAGCGATCAACGGCCGACCCGCCGCCAACTAATCCCTCGCTGATCGTCAAGATCAAGGCCCTCCATCGGAGCAATGCCGCTCAGTTAACGCTGAGCGGCATTTTTCATGCTGGGGTAGCGGGTTTTGGCCATGCGCACCGCTCGCGGGTAGCGGCGCTTGGAGCGACGCGGCGGGAGCAGGAAACGGCGGATGGCCTGACGCATGTTTCTGAGCTTGGCCGGGATCGCGCCGGGTGAGGCGCTACTGGAGCTCCAGAACCACGCATCGATGATGTGGCGCAGCGCGGTGATGAAGCTGATGCGACACGGTTCGACCTGGGCTTCTTGCGCGATGTGCGCCATCTCAAGGCGAACCAAGTTGCGTACATCAAGAGCGTGGCCCCGAGCTCCTGCTCGACGCCTTCAGGGTGCTGACTGCGCAGCGTCATGGCCTGATGCAGCATGTCGGTCTTGAGTTCGGCGCGGGCGATCGATCTCCCAGCGCTCGTGGTAAAGATCGAAGACCTCGTCGGCTGGCCAATCCTTCGGCTCGGCCAGCGAGGTGAAGACGGTCTTGGCGCGACCGTCGATCGCCCGCGTGATGGCGCGCACCGTCCAGGTCGGTGGCAGGCTGGGATTTTTCTTGCGGGCCTGGGGCGAGACCTTCATCTGCAGCTCAACGTCGCCCGGGCCGTGCGTGCGCAGCACCTCGCCCTTGAGTCCGGCGCGGGCGGGAATGAGCCAATGGCGGCCTTGTTGTTGCAGCGGGTAGAGCAGCCCGGTCGAATAGAAGCCCTTGTCCACGATCACCAGCGAGTCGGCCGGCAGCTGTGGCCACAGTCGCGCGGCCAGGGTGTATTCGCTGGTGTCATACGCATCGAGGCTGGCATCGACCAGCAAGCGCGCTCGCACCTCTTGCAGGCAGGCCATGCGCACCGGCGGGAAGGGGCTCTGGTGGTGAGCGTGATTGCGTTGCCCCCCAAAGCGCGCTCGATTCTCGGGCGTATCGGGCGTATCGGGCGTGCACCAGACCACGCCGTCGAGCGCGTAGAGCGCCAGACCGCGCCACCGATGGCGACCCGCTTCGGCGTGCGCCCAGCGAGCGGCGGTGTGCGCAAATAGCCACCGCAAAGGCTCGTGCCCGAGGCGTTGACGAGCCTGACTCAAAACGCTTGAGCTCACCGGCTCGCCCGCGGCTGGCAGGGCAATCTCGAGCGCTTCGGCGGTGTGCAGAATCGAGCGATCGCGCAGCCACGCCACGCCCAGCCCAGCCCAGCACCAGCCAGACCGCTTGCTCCATCGGCAGCCGGCGCCGCCGCATCGTCGTCACTCCCGTGGCTTGCAGCGCCTGGTCGATCCACTCGTGTGGCAAGTGTTTCTGCGCCACACCCCAGTGCTCCGGCGTGGCGTAATCGTGGGTGTCACTCAGGTCTTGGTGCAGCAGCATCGGCCATCGACGGGCCCGCTTCGGCTCAGCTCCGTTTGGAATCGATCGCACTCCACAAAAAAGCCAAGGCCCCGAAGGGCCTGGGCTTAACTTGGCGGCATGGCGCCATCGGAGGGATTTTTTTGTCGCGCCTCTCGGCGGAACTCAGCGCGCCGCGGCCTCGCGCAGCTTGTCCTTCTTGCTTTTG
>JAVVWR010000026.1:0-32287 GCA_036652035.1 Burkholderiaceae bacterium
CGCTGCCCTCGCCGTTGCCTATCTGCTGTTGAAAAACATGAGCGAGGAAGGGATCGAGATTGCCGCTCCCGGCAGTTGCCAACGCGGCCGCTGTGGCCCGCAATGCAAACCGCCCGCCGAGCCCGATGAAGACCTTGCGCCGCAAGCCGCAACGGCCAGCGAACGCAGCGAACCCAGGACCTGAAGAACGCCATGGCAGCGCTCCCCGGCATTTGAAGCTCGGGCGCCGCAGGGGGCGGCCTTGAACCAGTCCCGCCCCCCTATCTTGAGGTGGAAAAAGAAGGGCGCCCGCAGGCGCCCTTGAATCGTCGCGGAACGCAGTCCCGCTTAAATCACTTCCCGCTCGGAACCTTGCCGACCACGCCCTGAACGTAGTAGTTCATGGTGTTCAACTGCTCGTCGGTGGCCTTGACGTCCTTGGCCAGGACTTCCTTGCCTTCGTTGTCCTTGAGCGGACCCGTGAAGGGCTGGAAGTTGCCGGCGCGCATGTCGGCTTCGACCTTCTTCATGGCCTCGACCGCATCCTTGCCGAGCACGGCTTCGTTGACGCCTTCAAGCTTGATCATGCCTTCCTTGACGCCGCCCCAGACCGGCTTGACTTCCCACTTGCCGTCCATGACTTGCTGGGCGCGGTCGATGTAGTACTGGTCCCAGTGGTGGGTGACGGCGGCGATCTGCGCCTTCGGGCCGAACTTGGCCATGTCGCTGTGGTAGGCCACCGCGAGCTTGCCTTTTTCCTCGGCGGTGGCGACCACCGCGGTCGAGTCGGTGTGGTGGGTCAAGACGTCGGCGCCCTGGCCGATCAAGGTATTGGCCGCATCACGCTCCTTGCCCGGGTCGTACCAGCTGTTGGCCCACACCACCTTGACCTGGGCCTTGGGGTTGACCGCGCGCGCGCCCATCGTGAAGGCATTGATGCCTTGCAGGACCTCGGGGATCGGGAAAGCCGCCACGTAGCCCAGGGTGTTGGTCTTGGTCGCCTTGCCCGCCAGCATGCCGGCGAGGTAGCGGCCTTCGTAGAAGCGGGCGTTGTAGTTGTTGACGTTCTTGCCGTTCTTGTAGCCGGTGGCGTGTTCGAACTTCACGCCGGAGAACTCTTCGGCCACCTTGAGGGTCGGGTTCATGAAACCGAAGCTGGTCGTGAAGATCAGTTGATTGCCTTGCTGGGCGAGGTCGCGGATCACGCGCTCGGCGTCAGCGCCTTCAGGAACGTTCTCAACGAAAGTGGTCTTGACCTTGTCGCCGAACTTGGTTTCCAGAGCCTTGCGCGCGATGTCGTGCTGGGTGGTCCAGCCGGCGTCGCCGATCGGACTGACATAGACGAAGCCGACCTTGAGCGGCTCGGCCTGGGCCACCGGCGCAGTGGCGGGAGCGGGGGCCGGCACGGGTTCGGGCTTCTTGCCACAAGCCACAGCCAGAATGGCCACGGCCGCGACCGACATCAGTCTGACGGGGAAACGCATGGGGAAACTCTCCGGAAAGTGCGCCCGATCAAGGCGCGAAAAGCGCGAATTCTACTGGTTACCCCATCCCCAACGACCCTAATGAATCCGCGAATCTAGACATCGCCCTCGATCCCTCTTGCCTCGCCAGAAGGCACTCTCCCTCTCGCTGCAAGCACCCCGAGCGCATCAAAAAGGGACGCTCGCGCGTCCCTTTTTGAATCACCGTTGGCTGAACTTACTTGCCGCTGGGAACCTTGCCCTGCACGCCTTCGACGTAATAGCTCATGTTGTTGAGCTGCTCGTCGGTGGCGACTTGGCCGGCGGCCAGGACTTCCTTGCCTTCATTGTTCTTGAGCGGGCCGGTGAAGGGATGGAAGCTGCCGTTGCGCAGTTCTTCTTCCTTCTTCTTCATCGCTTCGACCACGTCCTTGCCGACCTTGTCGCTGATGCCTTCGATCTTGATGAAGCCGTCCTTGACGCCGCCCCAGACCGAACGCGAGCTCCACTTGCCGTCCATGACTTCCTGCGCGCGCTGGATGTAGAACTGGTCCCAATGATGAGTGACCGCGGCGATCTGGTTCTTCGGCGCGAGCTTGCTCATGTTCGAGTGGTAGGCGATCACCGGCGTGCCCTTCTCTTCAGCGGCGGCGACCACGGCGGTCGAGTCGGTGTGGTTGTGCAAAACATCGGCGCCCTGACCGATCAGGGTATTGGCCGCGTCGCGCTCCTTGCCCGGGTCGTACCAGCTGCTCGTCCACACCACCTTGACCTCGGCCTTGGGATTGACGGCGCGAGCGCCCAGCGTGAAGGCGTTGATGCCCTGGAGCACTTCCGGAATCGGGAAGGCGGCGACATAGCCCAGCGTGTTCGACTGAGTGGTCTTGCCCGCGATCATGCCGGCGAGATAACGGCCTTCGTAGAAGCGGGCGTTGTAGTTGCCGGCGTTAGCCGCGGTCTTGTAGCCCGTGCCGTGCTCGAACTTCACCTCCGGGAACTCGGAGGCGACCTTGAGCGTCGGGTTCATGAAGGTGAACGAGGTCGTGAAGATCAGCTTGTGACCTTGCTGCGCCATGTCGCGGATCACGCGCTCGGCATCGGCCGCGTTGGCCACGTTCTCCACAAACGTCGTGCTGACCTTGTCGCCAAGCGAAGCCTGCATGGCCTTGCGCGCCATGTCGTGCTGCGCGGTCCAGCCGGCGTCGCCGATCGGGCTGACGTAAACGAAACCCACCTTCAGGGGATCGGCCTTGGCCGCGGCGGCGGGAGCCGGCGCGGGCGCGGCTTCTTCCTTCTTGCCGCAGCCGGCGGCGAGCAGCGCGGCGGTCGCGACAGCCAGGAGCTTGGCGCTCAATTGCATGCGAAATCTCCAAATGGAAAGCGCCGCGGTCGCGGCGCCTGACGATCGGATTTTATGGGCGAGAGACTCGCTCAAACCGCCGATCTGGTGCAAACCATCAGACGGCAAGTCAAGCTTTGCGGTGGGACTTCTTCCGGCGGCCGAGAGCATCGGACCGGCGGCGACGCCCCAAAAAAGGGGCGCCCGCAGGCGCCCCTGTCCGCCACCAGCGCAAATCGCTTACTTGCCGCTCGGAACCTTGCCAGCGACGCCGTCGACGTAATAGTTCATGGCGTTCAACTGCTCGTCGGTCGCGACCTGGCCAGCGGCAAGGATTTCCTTGCCGTCGTTGGTCTTGATCGGGCCGGTAAACGGCTGGAAGGTGCCGGCGCGCATCTCGGCTTCCTTCTTCTTCATGGCCTCGACCACGGGCGCGGGAACCTCGGCGCTGATCGCTTCAAGTTCGATGAAGCCGTCCTTGACGCCGCCCCACACCGGCTTGACGTCCCACTGGCCGTCGATCACGGCCTGGGCGCGCTCGGTGTAGAACTTGTCCCAGTGGTGGGTCACCGCGGCGATCTGAGCCTTGGGGCCGACCTGGGCCATGCTCGAGTGATAGGCAATGACCTTCTTGCCCTTTTCCTCGGCCGCCGCGACCACGGCGGTCGAGTTGGTGTGATGGTGCAAAACATCGGCGCCCTGGCCGATCAAGGTATTGGCCGCGTCGCGTTCCTTGCCCGGGTCGTACCAGGCGTTGGCCCACACCACCTTGACCTGAACCTTGGGGTTGACCGCGCGAGCGCCCAGGGTGAAGGCGTTGATGCCTTGCAGAACTTCCGGAATCGGGAAGGCGGCGGCATAGCCCAGCACATGGGTCTTGGTCATCTTGCCCGCGATCATGCCGGCCAGATAACGACCTTCGTAGAAGCGGGCGTTGTAGGTGCTGAGGTTCTTGGCGGTCTTGTAGCCGGTGGCGTGCTCGAACTTGACGTCCGGAAACTCGTCGGCGACCTTGAGCGCGGAGTTCATGAAGCCAAACGAGGTGGCGACGATCAGCTTGTTGCCCTGCTGAGCGAGGTCGCGGATCACGCGCTCGGCGTCGGCGTTTTCGGGAACGTTCTCGACAAAGCTGGTCTTGACCTTGTCACCCAGGGTCTTTTCCATCGCCTGGCGCGCCATGTCGTGCTGCATGGTCCAGCCCGCGTCGCCGACCGGGCTCACGTAGACAAAACCAACCTTGAGCGGCTCGGCCTTGGCCGCGGGTGCCGCCACAGGCGCCGGTGCCGGCGCGGGTTTGGCTTCTTCCTTTTTGCCGCAGGCGGCGGCGAGCACGGCAAGCGCCGCGACCGACAATAACTTCGCACTCAGATGCATTAAAAACTCCAACTGCATTAATAAAAACAAGAAGGCGCGCTCGAGGCGCGCCGTTAGACATTGGCGATCAGGCGTTCGGATTGAAAGGTTTCCCCAGCGACGCCGGCATATTGAGCCGGATCCAGCGCGGGTTGCGCGAGATGATCGCCAGCACCACGATGGTGGCGACATACGGGGTCATCGCAATCAACTGAGTGGCCACGGCCACGCCCATGCCTTGCAGGTAGAACTGCAGAATCGTCACGCCACCAAACAGATAGGCGCCGCCCAAGACCCGCAGCGGCCGCCAGGTGGCGAAAGTCACCAAGGCCAGAGCAATCCAGCCGCGGCCAGCGACCATGCCCTCGACCCACAGCGGCGTGTAGACGGTGGCCAGAAACGCCCCGGCCAGGCCCGAGCAGGCACCCGAGAACAGCAGGGCCGCAAGGCGAATTCCGCGTACCGAATACCCCAAGGCATGAGCCGACTGCGGCGATTCACCCACCGCCCGCAACACCAGACCCGCGCGAGTGCGGAACAGGAACCACGCCACCGCACCCACCAGCACGAAGGAGAAATACACCATCCAGTGCTGAGCAAAAAACGCGGGCCCCGCAAACGGCAGGTCGCGCAAGACCGGAATGCCGTCGCCCAGGCGTGCCGGCAGACTCAGACCCTGGTATTTCTGGCCAAGAAAGGCCGACAGGCCGGCGCCCAACAAAGCAAGCGCGAGGCCGGTGGCGTATTGATTGGTCAAAAGTCCGAGCGCAAACAACGCAAACAGCGCGGCAAGCGCCATGCCGATCAAAGCACCCGCACCAAAACCCAGCCAGTACTGACCCGTGGCGTGGACTACGACAAAGCCGGCCAGAGCGGCCATCAGCATGATTCCCTCGATCCCGAGGTTGATCACGCCCGAACGCTCGGCCACCAGGATGCCGATGGCCGCGAGCAGCAAGGGCGTGCCCGCGCTCATGGTGGTGGCAATCAGCGAAGCGAGTGCGGTTTCCATCACGCGGCCTCCGTCTTGCGCTGATGACTATTACGCTGGCTACTGCGCCCACTGAAGCCACGCCAGCGAACCTGATAGAGGATCAGCATGTCGCACGCGAGCAGGAAAAAGAGCAGCAAGCCCTGGTAGACGCCGGTCAGCGCCGACGGCACCCCCAGACGGGTCTGGGCCAGCTCGCCGCCGATGTAGAAAAGCGCCATCACGAAGGACGCGAGCACGATGCCCAGCGGATGGAGCCGGCCGACAAAGGCGACGATGATCGCGGCAAAGCCATAGCCGGGGGAAATGGTGGGCGTGAGCTGACCCACCGGGCCGGTGGCTTCAACCCCGCCGGCGATGCCGGCCAGAGCGCCCGAGACCATCAGCGAGAACCACAGCAGCTTGCGCGAGGAAAAACCGCTGTAGCTTGCCGCCAACGGCGCCTGCCCCGAGACCCGCAGCTGAAAGCCGAGAAAGGTGCGGGTCAGCAGAATCCAGCCGCCCACCGCCGCCGCCAGAGCCAAAATCGCGCCGAGGTTAAGCCGCGTGCCCTCGAGAATGATGGGCATCCGCGCCACCGACTCGAACAGCTTGCTCTGCGGAAAGCCGAAACCCAGCGGGTCCTTGAGCGGCCCGTGAACCGCCCACGACAGGAGCAGCTGGGCCACGTAGACCAGCATCAGGCTGACCAGGATCTCGCTCGCGTGAAAGCGATCGCGCAGAAGCGCGGTGATCGCCGCCCAGGCCATGCCGCCCAGGGCGGAGGCCACCAGGATCGCCACCAGGATCACCGGCGAAGCACCGCTGCTGGCCGTCAGTGCCACCGCGCCGCCAGCGATCGCGCCGACGATCAACTGGCCTTCGGCACCGATGTTCCAGACGTTGGCGCGAAAGCAGATCGCCAAGCCCACCGCGGTAAGAATCAGAGGCGTGGCCTTGAGGCCGACCTCGCTCAAGCCACGCACGCTCGAAATCGGCTCGACCAGGAAGACGTAAACCGCCGCGACCGGGTCCTTGCCCATCGCCGCAAACAACAGCAGGCCGGCGATCACGGTCAGGACAATCGCCGCCACCGGCGACAACCAGGCCATCAGCTGCGAGGGATGGGCGCGAGCCACAAGGTAGAGGGGCGATCTCATGCGTCGAGCTCCGCGCGCAGTTCATCGTCGGCCGCGGCCGGGCCGCCCGGCCACAGACCTGCCATCCAGCGACCAATCTCGCCCACCGAGATGTCCTTCGCGGCCACCGCCGGCGACAAGTGACCGCGTGCCATCACCATCAGCACGTCGGACAGCTCGAACAACTCATCGAGCTCTTCGGATACGACGATGATGGCGCAACCGGCGTCGCGCAAGGCGACCAGCGCGTTGCGGATCACGGTGGCCGCGCCAACGTCGACACCCCAGGTCGGCTGGCTCACCAGCAGCACCCGCGGCGCGTTGTCGATCTCTCGACCGATGATGTATTTCTGAAGATTGCCGCCCGAAAGACTGGCGGCGATGGCCTGCGGGCCGCCCGCCTTGACGCCGTAACGCGCAATCACCTGGCGCGCAAAGTCGACCGCCGCGCCGCGCTTGAGAAAACCGGCGCTATGAAGCGAATCGCCCGTGAGCAAGGCGTTGTCGGTGAGCGTCATCTCGGGCACGGCACCGTGGCCCAGGCGCTCCTCGGGAACGTAACGCAGGCCGCGGGCGCGACGCTCGCGCGGGCCAAGGTGGCCGATCGGCTCGCCAAACAGAAACGCCGACTCGGGCAGGCCACGGGTTTCGCCCGCCAGCGCGCGCAGCAGTTGCGCCTGGCCGTTGCCGGAGATGCCGGCAATGCCGAGGATCTGACCGCGCCGCACTTCGAGCGCGATCTGGCGCAGCGGGCCTTGGCCACGCTCGTCGCCGTCATTGACAACGCCGACCGCGCGCAAGACCACCTCGCCGGGGGCGGTGGTGTGGCTGGCAATGCTGGGCGGCTCGTCGCCGATCATCAGGCGCGCGAGGCTCGCTTCGCTCTCGCTGCGCGGATCGACGCTGGCGACCATGCGGCCGGCGCGCATCACGACGCAGCGGTGCGCCAGACGGCGAATCTCGTCGAGCTTGTGGCTGATGAAGACAATGCTCACGCCTTCGCTCGCGAGCTGGCGCAAGGTCTCGAACAGGATGCCGACGGCTTGCGGCGTCAAGACCGAGGTCGGCTCGTCGAGGATCAGAAGCTGGGGATTGGTGAGCAGGGCGCGCAGGATCTCGACCCGCTGGCGCTCGCCCATCGACAGTTCATGGACATAGCTCGCCGGGTCGATCGGCAGGCCGTAGCGGCCGGCCACCTCGCGCAGCTCGGCGTCGATGGCCGCAATTGAGCGTCCGCCGGGCAGGCCGAGCGCAACGTTTTCCGCCACGGTCAGCGTGTCGAACAGCGCGAAATGCTGGAACACCATGGCGATGCCGAGTTCGCGCGCATGTGCCGGGCTCTCGATCGACACCCGCTGGCCATCGAAGCGCATCTCGCCGGCATCGGGTTGGACCGTGCCGTAGATGATCTTCATCAGCGTGCTTTTACCGGCGCCGTTTTCGCCCAGGATGGCGAGAATCTCGCCCGGCATCACTTCGACCGAAACCGAGTCGTTGGCAACAACCGTGGGGTAGCGCTTGGTGATCTGGGAGAGGGCGAGTCGCGGCGTCATCTCGAAGGTTCAGGGCTCGCTGGTTCGTGTTGCGAGAGGTGGCGGAAGAGGTGAGATTCGAACTCACGGACGGTTTCCCGTCGCCGGTTTTCAAGACCGGTGCAATAGACCACTCTGCCACTCTTCCAACGGCGCCACTCAACGCGACCACCCGAGATATCTCGGGTCAGCGCGTCAGCAAGCGGGCGATTATAGGCAGACCTGCCGATGCGCGCTGTGCGGCTTTACCGCAGTGCCCCGGTGTTGCGGGAAATCAAGGCCGCGTGGCGCCGAGTTGACGCCGCGCCTGCGCCAGCCTGGCCTCGAGGTAACCCTCATAAAAACCCGCCGTATCCGATCCCAGCAACGCGTCGGCGAGCGGCTCACCCCGAGCGTCGAGCAGCAGGACGGCGGGCACGGCACGAACGCCAAGCCCGCGAGCAAACTCCGCCTCGGTCGTCGCCCGTCCCTGGGCATCAACTAAGCGAGCGCGGCTGCTGATGTCGACCTCTCGCACCAGAGCGCCCGCCGCCAGGCGCGGCGCGAGGTAATGCGAGCGCACCTGCTCGCAGTGCGGGCAGCCCGGGGTCGTGAACAACACGATCAAGGGCTCGCCGCTCTGGCGGATCGGCGCCGCGAGCGGGCGCAGATCCGCCAGCCGCGGCAAGCCGCCGGCCGCTGCGGCAGTGCCGATGGCGGCTGCCGCGAGCAGGCCGAGCAGAAGACGTCGCCGCCGCATGCGATCAGGCGTAGCCCGGGTTGCCCTTGGCGCCCTTGATGAGAGGTTCGTTGAGCTTGAGCGGCCGGATCACCTTCTGGTCGCGCAGATAGCTCGCCACGTAGTCCCACACCGGTTCACCCTTGGCGCCTTCGGCCACCGGCGCCCAGCCCGCCACCTTGTAGGTCTTGTTGGCTTCGATCGGCTTGCCGGCCAAGCGCATGTCGGTGATGCGACGGCCCATGGTCTGCACCGGGTCGATCGCGTACTGCAGGCCGCCCACACGAACCATGTCGCCGCCCTGTTGCAGGTAGGGGTCAGGGTTGAAGAGGTTGTCAGCCACGTCCTCGAGCACGGTCTTGATGGTCGCGCCACTCATCTCGGTGACCGTGCAGGCGGGATACGTGATGGCGGTCTGGTCCATCAGGTGCTCCATCAGGATCGGCGTGTTGGGCAAGAGCGTCGTGCCCCAGCGGAAGCCGGGCGAGAAGGCGATCTCGGCACCGCGGGTCTTCATCAGCGCGTCGACGATCAGCTGGTCGAAACTGCCGTTGAAGTTGCCGCGGCGATAGAGCAGGCCTTCGGTGACGGCGAGCTTCTCGTTCAACTTGCCCAGGTAAGGCGCCCTCACCTTCTTGATGAGAGCGTCCATCGCCGGGTCGGCCGGCAGCAGGTTGGCGAACACCGGCATCAGCTTGTAGCGCCAGTCGCTGATCTTGCCGCCCTTCACATCAAAGTCGAGCACGACCAGGAACTTGCCGTTGCTGCCGGCATTGCCCACCAGGGTCTTGCCGCCGGGATTGCTGACGAGGGTCGGCGCCGGCATGCCGTCGTGAGTGTGGCCGCCGAGAATGGCGTCGATGCCGCGCACCCGGCTTGCCATCTTGAGGTCAACGTCCATGCCGTTGTGAGAAAGGACGACGACGACCTGCGCGCCCTTGGCGCGGCACTCGTCGACCATCTTCTGCATGTTCTCTTCCTGGATCCCGAAGGTCCAGTCGGGCACGAAGTAGCGCGGGTTGGCCACCGGCGTGTACGGGAAGGCCTGGCCGATCACGGCGACCTTGACCCCGTTCATCTCTCGCATCGAATAGGGCGAGAAGACCGGATCACCGAAGTCATTGGTCTTGACGTTCTGCGCCAGGAAATCGAGCTTGCCCTTGAAGTCCTTGTTGACGATCTCCTCGACCCGCTTGGCGCCGTAGGTCATCTCCCAGTGCGGGGTCATCATGTCCACGCCCAGCAAGAGGCTGGCGTCGACCATGTCCTGCGCGTTGGTCCACAGCGACGTGGCCGAACCCTGCCAGGTGTCGCCGCCGTCGAGCAGCAAGGCGCCCGGCCGGCTGGCCCGCATCTGCTTGATCAGCGTGGCGAGGTGGGCAAAGCCGCCCACCGCTCCGTAGGTCTTGGCGCCCTGGACGAAGTCGAGGTAGGTGAAGGCGTGCGCCTCGGCGGTGCCGGGCTTGACGCCAAAGTGCTTGAGCAAGGATTCGCCCACCAGGTGCGGCGGCTGGCCGATCGCGCCGCCCACGCCCAGGTTGACGCTGGGCTCGCGGAAGTGAATCGGCATCAGCTGCGCGTGGCAATCGGTAAAGTGCAGAAAGTGCACATTGCCAAAGCGCGGCAGCTCGTACATCTTGGCCGCCGCCGCGGGGTTGGCGGCCAAGGCCTCGTGCGAGGCGATCGGCATGCCGACGGCCGCGGCCGCTGCCAGGACTTGAAGGAATTCTCTGCGCTGCATTGATTTCTCCGTCTATTTCTGACGCAAGTTCGGGGCAAAGCGCGCCAGCGCCGCCACGTCTTCTTCGAACATTTCGCCACCCTCGGCGTGGACGATCCGCCCTTCGCGGTCGACCACGAACACTTCGGGCAGGGTCTTTCGCTTGCCGAACCACAGGTCCGACTGCGCCCCGGCCATCGCCGCCGGGAAGCTGTACTGGTTGGATCGCAGGTAGTCGCGCACCGCCTCGGGGGTCTTGTCGATCGAGAAAGTGAGAACGACCAGCCCGGTGCCGGCGCTCTTTTCGTGCAGCCGCTGGAAGTACGGGTTCTGCTTCTTGCAGAACGGACACCAGGTAGCCCAGAACTCGACCACCACGGTCTTGCCCGCAAGGTCCGAAGCCTTGATCACGCGGCCATCGGCCAGCGTGATGTCGGACCAGGTGATGCGCTCCTGCGCCGCCACCGGCGCGAGCGATAGGACCAAAGCGAAGGCGAGCGCAAGCGCCAGCCCTGCACGCACGAGAAGGGATCGAATCATGGAAAGTCCTGCGAAGGAGTCGCCCGCCACACTCGCGCGCGGCGGGCTGTCGGGAGCGCCTACTGGTTGACGGGCGAAGCCGGGTCAAGCAGCAAGGCCATCACGTCCTTGATCTGCGCCTCGGTCAGGATCTTGGCGTCGCCGTATCGCGGCATCTGCGAGCACGGGGTAAAGGCGTGCGAGTTCCAGATCTTGCCCCAGGTGTATTTCTGGATCGCCTCGGAATTGCCGCGCAGCTTGCCGTAGTGATGCAGGCTGGGGCCGATGTTGCCGTAGGCGATTTCCTTCTTGTCGATCTGGTGGCAGGCGTAGCAGTTGCCACCGTTGACCGTCTTCTCGTTGTCGCTCCACTGCATGCCGACGCCCGACTGGGCGATGCGCTCGCCCGACTGCCAGTCGCCGAGCAACTTGCCATCGGCGGGGTACTGGATGGTGGCAGTGGCGAGTTTTTCGATCAGCGCGCTCTGCTCTTTCGAGGGGTTGTCACGGGTAGCCGAGCAGATCGCCTGGGGTTCGCTCTGATCAAGGCGATCGAGCTTGGCGATCGAGCGCTCCGAAAACGAGCTCTTGATGACGGCGTCGGTTTCCTGCGGGGTGGGCGGGGTATAGACCGCGCAGCCCGCGAGCACGGCGGCGGCAAGGCCGGCGAGGATGAGGATGTTCTGGTTCATGGCCGGTCCTTAGCGCTTGATCGCGGGCGAGTCCATCGTGCCGCCGCTGGCGTTGACACCGAGGAAGGTGATCAGGTCCACCGAGGCCGGCGAGGTGAACTCCAAATAAGGGAAGCGCTGCTGCCGGAAGCAGTCGTTGAGCCGCCATTGCATGGTGCGCAGCGTGCCCTGGCTGACCCGATACGCAGGCCACTGGGCAAAGGCCTTTTGCGCCGCGTCCTTCTGGGTGAGATTGGGCAGCTCCTGCAGGCGAATGCGTTGATCGTCGCGCGAGTGGCAGGTCGAGCAGGAGAAGTCGAAGGGGCCGCCCCGCATGTAGAAGAGCTGCTGGCCACGAGCAAACGCGGCGCGCTCCTTGGGGTGGTTCTGCGGCACCTCGATCTTGGCGCCGCGTGACTCCTCGACCACGTAAGCGGTAAGGGTCTCGACATCGGTCTGCCGTTGGCCGGCACCCGAATACGGATTTTTCTTGGCCTCGGCGGGCGTAAAGCCCTGCAGATTGCCCATGCACCAGACCAGGCGGGACTCGAAGTCCTGCACCGCGTCGGCGTCGGCGAAATAGCGCGGCAGCTTGGCGTAGGCGCCTTTCAGAACGCCCGGCCCCATGCCGATATCGCAAGCCTCAAGCGAGGCGTTCTTCGGGCCGCGCTTGGTCTTCCACAGTTCTTCGCCGCGCATCACCACCAGTTCGGCGGGATTGCCGTCCTGAAGCATGGCGCGGTACTTGGCGATCTCATCCGCGGTATTGCTCTGGCCCAAAGCGGCGCTGGCGGCGCAAGCGCCCGCCGCCAGCACGAGGGCTCGCATGCTCAACCGGGCCTTGTGTTCAATCATCGTCTGTCTCCTGGTTCGCCCCTCTGCGGGGGCTGGTGCTGCCGACCCGCTCGCGCCTGCGCGCTCAGGGACGCAGATACGAATAGCCTTCACGGAACTGCAGGCGCGCCGCCTCGGCAACTCCGGACGGAATGACGCTGACCTCGGGATTGATCGTCGACGGATCGATCTTGCGCGAGGTAATGGTGTTGCGGCACAGGCGGAACTCGACACCACGCGCCTTGAGTTCACTGATGGCTGCGTCAAACGGAGCGCCGTTCTTGTCGGTGGCGCCCGCGAGCATGAAATCGATGCCGGGGCCGTTGCCGACCACGACGATGCGGGCCTGCGGGTCCGCCGCCAGGTGGTTGCGGATATTGCCCAGGCCGCGACCGGCTTCGTCGACGCCTTGGGTGAAGTGGTAGACCACCTTGACCGGCGCCTCGGCCGCCGCGGACGCCACGGCCGCACGATCGCTGCGCGTCTGCGACACCGACGCACACCCGGCCAGACTCAGACCTGCGGCCACCACAACTCCCACCACCCTCGTCTTGCTCATTGACGTCTCCGCTGGAAGCGGGCCGTCGACGACGGCCCGCGCAGCGCCAGCTTAGTTGACCGTCGCTTCGTCGGTGCGGGTTTCACCCTTGCTGTCGACCCAGGTGACGATCAGCTTGTCGCCCTTGTTGGCGCCCTTGAACTTGAACTGCAGATACGGGTTCTTCGACACCGCCGGCCCCCACACCGCGTCGAGCACGGTCTTGCCGTTGTGCACCACCTTGACGGTCTGGATGTAGTGGGCGGGAACGATCTGGCCGGCGGCGTCACGGCGCTGGCCGGTTTCCATTTCGTGGCTCATCAGCACGCGCACGTCGGTGCCGTCGGGCTGGGCGGTGGCGCGGATACGCATCGGATCAGGCATGGCTTACTCCTGTGAAACTTTTGAATTCGTTGAAGGTGAAGAAAACTTAGCCGCCGCAGCCGCCCAGCGTGACCTTCACTTCCTTGGTGGTGAAGTAGTACTTGTTGTCGGCCTTGACCACCGCCGTCACATTCGAGGTCTGGCCCATCTTGATGCGGGTCGAGACCGTCGGTTCGGTGCCGGCGGGAAGGTTGAACCCGGCGGTCAGCGCGCTCGGGTTCTTTTCGACAAAGAGGTAGATCGCCTGGGTGTCGGGGATCTTGCTCGTCACGCCCACCGGCACCACGGCGCCGTTTTCGGCGATGTCAGGCGCGGTGATGGCGATATCGGCGCTCTGGGTCGGCATCGCGCCGCCCATCGCCTTGATCGATTCGGCCATGGTCTTGGCGTCGAACGCGGCCTTGTTCCAGCCGGCGGCCTGCGCCAGCGCGTCTTCCATCGTGACGAGGCCGGCGGCCGCCATCAGACCAAAAACGCTGCTTGCCTTGAGAAAATCCCTGCGATTCGTGTTCATTGCATAGCCTCCTGCGTGGCTTCCACCATGTTGTGCTCTGTGCATGCCGCCTCCTCTTGGAGCGCGGCCTGTCCGCTTGACCCGACGACTATTTGGCGCCGCCGAGAATCCATTGCGCCAGCGCTTGCGCGTCGGCTTCCTTGAGGCCGGCTTGCGGCGGCATGGGAATCGCTCCCCACACACCCGAACCCCCCTCTCGCATCTTCTTGACCAGATAGGCCTGCGCCTCGGGCTTGCCCTGGTACTTGGTCGCCACTTCGCGGTAGGCGGGCCCCACCACCTTGTTGGCCACGCCATGACAGGCAATGCAACCGTTGGCCTTGAGCAGGGCATCGGCATCGCCCCCGGCCGCGGGCGCCGCTGCCACCTGGGTCGCGCCCGCCTTGGCCGGCTCGTAAGCGGTGGTGTCGATGCCACGGATCGGGCCGATGGCGCGCTTTTGCTCGGCGAGGTTGCCGTGAACGTTGCGTGCGAACTCGGGCAGGATCGAGACGACCTTGGGCTCGCCCTTGAAGCAGTCGTTCATGCAGGAGAGGCCTTGAACGTCGGGCTTGCCCTTGACGCCGCGCATGCCGTGCTCGGTGGTGAAGCCGTTGCGGTTGGGCATGGGCAGCGAGACCAGGTTCTGGTCGCTCAACTCGAAGTCATCCGGAACGATGCCGTTGAGGTTGAGCACATAGGCGGTCACTGCGTACACCTGATCCGGCGTGAGCGACTGGGGGTTGGTCCAGGGCATCGCACGGAAGATGTAATCCCACAGCGTGGTGGCGTAGTTGAGCTTGTTGCCCAGGGTACGGATCTCGCCGCCGCGCAGGCTCTTGGCGCGCCCGGTCTTGAGATCGTCCTTTTCCACCCCGCCGGCGATGACGATGTAGTTGTTGCTCTCGCCGAAAGTGCCGTGGCAGGACGCGCACTGCGCATCGAAGATTGCCTGGCCTTGCTCGACCGTGCCCCGGCCCTTCTTGACGCCGTGGCCGTCGGGCCGCACATCGATGTCCCAACCGGCAATCTGCGCCGGCGTGGCCGGCTTGCCAAATCCGAACTTGGGCGAATCACTCTGAGCCAGAGCCGCGCCGCTGAAGAGGGCCGCGCACGCGGCGGCCATCACGATGGTCTTATCCAAGCTGAACACCCCACACCTCCCCGCTCGGCTGCACGTTCCAGGTCTGGATCGCGTTGTTGTGATAGATCGAGCGCGTGCCGCGAACGGCCCGCAGTTGCGCCATGGTCGGCTGCACATGGCCGGTCTCGTCGACCGCGCGGCTTTGCAGCAGCGCGGGCGAGCCGTCCCAGTTCCAGTCGAAGCGGAAACGCGTGAGCGCCTTGGTGAGCACCGGGTCCTGCAGACGCGCGGTCTTCCAGCTGCGGCCGCCGTCGGTGGAAACATCGACCCGCTTGACCTTGCCGCGGCCCGACCAGGCAAGCCCGGTGATCTCGTAGTAGCCGCGATCGATCAGCTTCATTCCGCCCGAGGGCGAGGTGATGACGCTCTTGACCTCTTGCACGCCGGAGTACTGGCGATGCATGCCATCGGGCATGAGGTCGACGTAATGCATGCTCTCTTCACGCGTGTTCCAGGGCTGGTCACCGACTTCGATGCGGCGCAGCCACTTCACGCTCGAGACGCCTTGCACGCCGGGCACGAGCAGGCGCAAGGGGTAGCCCTGCTCGGGGCGGACCATCTCGCCGTTCTGGCCGTAGGCGACCATCACGTCGTCGAGCGCCATCTCGATCGGGATGGTGCGGGTGAGCGCCGAACCATCCGCGCCCTCGGCGAGGATGAACCTGGCCTTGCTGCGATCGATCCCGCACTCGTCGAGCAGGGTCGAGAGCAGCACGCCGCTCCACTCCGAGCACGACAGCATGCCGGCGGTGTACTGCACCGTGGGCACGGCGATGTTGCCCCACTCCATGCCGGAGTTGGCGCCGCACTCGATGAAGTGGATCCGGCTCACCGAAGGAAAGCGCAGGAGGTCGTCCATGGTGAAGACCATCGGGCGCTTGACCAGGCCGTGGATCATCAGGCGGTGCTGCGCCGGATCGATCGTCGGCATGCCCGAGTGATGGCGCTCGAAGTGCAGGCCGCTGGGCGTGATGATGCCGAACATGTTCTGCAGCGGCGCAAAACTCACCGAGGAGAGCGGCGTGCGCGTCAGGCCCGGGCTCTCGCGGCGTTGCACGTTGGCCTCGAACTCCGAGGGCATGCCATAAGCCTTGGCGACCACCGGCTGGCCCAGGCTCTTGGTCCACGGGGCAATTGCGGGCGGCTCGAAATCGGCGGCGTGCGCCGCGCCAGCGCTCAACACGCCGGCACTGGCAACACCCGCCACGCTGGCGGTCTTGAGGAAGTTGCGCCGCGCCTCTTGGCGGGCGGTCTGATACTCCTCCTCGGATACGTGATCGACGGGCGCGGGCAGAATTCGCCCGACCACTCTTCTGGGTTCGGCCATTGGGGTCCTTGGTGCTTCTGGCTGTCTCAGGACTGCGGCATGAATCGCCGCACGGTCTTGGTCTTGGGGGTTTGGTCGTCGGCGAGGCTGGCGATGTGGACGCAGGCGGTGCGGCACAGCGTCACGATGTTGCCGTCGGCGATCGAATAGAAAGTCATGGCGCCGTCGCGCCGGCGGGCAAGGACTCCCCGCGCAAACATCATGTTGAGATGACGCGACACCGTGGTCTGAGTGGAACCGACCTTGGCGACGATCTCGTTGACGCTGCGCTCCTCGTCGCACAAAGCATTGAGAATCTTCAGGCGAGTCGGCTCGGCCAGAATGGCGAAATAGCCAGACACTGTCTGAAAGAGTTTCTCGAGCTCGGGATCGTCCGCGACTGTCATATGCATCTATGCGTTTATGCGCATATGGTTATCGATTGCCCGATTTGTTTCAAGTCAAACAACGGGAATTTCGATGCTGGGTGACAGCAATCACACACGACTGCAGTGGCGAAAACGATCACAGCGCAGGCTGTATGGCAGGTCGGAAGGGGACGGAAGGGGATGGGAAAAGGATGCCGGGCCGTGCACTGCGAACCGACAAAAGAAAAGGGGCCAGTCTTTCGACTGGCCCCTTACTCTTCAAACTGGTGCGCCCGGCAGGATTCGAACCCACGACCCCTTGGTTCGTAGCCAAGTACTCTATCCAACTGAGCTACGGGCGCAAAAAAACGCTTCTGAAACTGAAAGAGCCAAGTGAAAGAACCACTTGGCTCCTGAAAATTGGTGCGCCCGGCAGGATTCGAACCCACGACCCCTTGGTTCGTAGCCAAGTACTCTATCCAACTGAGCTACGGGCGCAATAGCGAAACTATAACACACAAGCCTCGCTCAACTCGCTCGATGCCACCGCGTAAAACCCCGAAGAATTTACGCTGCCAACGACGATTCCACTGTTGTTGGCGGAGACGGAGGGATTCGAACCCTCGATGCGAGTTTTTGCTCACATGCTCCCTTAGCAGGGGAGTGCCTTCGACCTCTCGGCCACGTCTCCGGTGTCACCAACACGCGATCTGCGTTACCGATCGCGTGAGTCGTGAATATTACCTTTGTTACGGCTTGCGATCAAATCGGGGCACGTCACGCAGGTGCTTGCTCAAGTCCAAAGGCCTTGTGCAGCGAACGAACCGCCAACTCCATGTACTTGTCTTCGACCACGACCGAGGTCTTGATCTCCGAGGTCGAAATCATCTGAATGTTGATGCCCTCCTCGGCCAGCGTGCGAAACATCAGGCTGGCGATACCCACGTGCGAGCGCATGCCAATACCCACGATCGACACCTTTGCGATCCTAGGGTCGCCGATCACTTCCTTGGCGCCCACGTGCGGCTTGACCTGGTGGTTGAGGACGTCGAGCGCCTTGGCGTACTCGTTGCGATGCACCGTGAACGAGAAATCCGTGGTGCTGTCCTGGCTGATGTTCTGCACGATCATGTCGACGTCGATATTGGCGTCGGCGATCGGCCCCAGGATTTGATAAGCAATGCCGGGTTTGTCAGGCACTTTGCACAAAGTGACTTTGGCTTCATCACGGGTGAAGGCGATGCCAGAAACCAGCGCTTGTTCCATCTTGGGGTCTTCCTCAAACGTGATCAGGGTGCCGGAGCCCGCCTCGGCGGCGAGCGGCGTATCGGGATCGGTCAGACTGGAGAGAACTCGCAGCGGAACCTTGTATTTGCCGGCGAACTCGACCGAGCGGATCTGCAGAACCTTCGAGCCCAGGCTCGCCATTTCAAGCATTTCCTCGAAGGTCACGGTATCGAGCCGGCGCGCTTCGGGAACGATGCGCGGGTCGGTGGTGTAGACGCCATCGACATCGGTGTAGATCAGACACTCGTCGGCCTTGAGCGCAGCCGCCAGCGCGACCGCCGAGGTGTCAGAGCCACCACGGCCGAGCGTGGTGATATTGCCGTGCTCGTCGCAGCCCTGGAATCCCGCCACCACAACAATCGTTCCGGCGTCGAGATCCGCACGCATCTTGCTCTCGTCGATCTCGAGAATGCGCGCCTTGGTGTGAGCGCTGTCGGTCAGCACATGGACTTGCGGTCCGGTATAGCTCTTGGCCTGCAGGCCAAGCTCTTTGAGCGCCATCGCTAGCAGGCCGATGGTGACCTGTTCGCCGGTGGACGCGACCACGTCGAGTTCGCGCGGATCGGGGCTGGCCTGAATTTCCTTGGCCATGCCGATCAAGCGGTTGGTCTCTCCGCTCATGGCCGAGAGCACGACCACCATCTGGTGACCGGCCCGGCTCCATTTGGCAACGCGGCGTGCGACGTTCTTGATCCGCTCGACCGAGCCGACCGAGGTGCCGCCATATTTATGAACGATGAGCGCCATGACTGATGTTGTGGTTGGAAATCGATGAGAAAGGCGAGGAATTTCCCGATGATTATAAAGTGCAGCGCAGCATGAGCCGGACGATTGCAAGCGACTTGCCGACGCTATTTCTGCGCCGCGTCAGCTTGCTAGAACGCGATCAGTCCGCGATCGGCGCGCCACTCGATGGCGACACGATCACCCTCGTTTTCCAGGCGACGTGCATCGGCGCCCAGCCCGGCGACAAAAATCAAGTCATCGCCCCGCCATAACAAAGGCAGCCGGGCGCGCTCGAACTCGGGAATCGCCGCTTCTTGAAACAACCGCTTGAGGGTCTTCGACGGTCGCAGCGCCTCGGGCTTGAAGCGCTCGCCGCCGGCACGCCCGCGCAATTCCAAGGGACTGGCCGCAAGCCAGGTCGAATCAAATCCCACCCCATCGGTTCGCGTGAAATGCAGAACGCCGCCCCAGACGGGAACCGCCATTTCGCTCTCCCCCTTCCACTCGAATTGCCACGCGCTGGGCGCCGTTGTCTCGGCCTCGCGCAGCACCAGGTGAGCGCGGAATCGCCGCAACTCCATGCGGCCGATTCGCACCAGCAAGCGGGCATCGCTGCGCGCCTCGCGCACCTGACGCAAGGCTTCCAGCAGCCGGCCCCGAGCCGGCGGCTCAACGCCATGAGACGCCAGCCACGCCCGCAAGACCAAGGCCTGCCGGGGGACAGGCAGCGCAAGCAGACGATCCACCCGCAAGGTCGCGGCAGCGCCGACGCAGTGAGCCAGATCCTCCTCAGCCACCGAGCGCAGCACATCGGCCGCCTCGGCCACCAAATCGATCGATCGCGCCGCCGCGGCGCGAAAACCGGGCCGCGCTGCATCCATCACCGGTAGTACCTGCAGGCGCAAGGCGTTGCGCAACAGGCGGGTGTCTTCATTACTGTCGTCATCGACGTAGGCCAGCCCACGCATCGCGACGTAAGCCTCGATGTCGATGCGCGGCGTATCGATGAAGGGGCGCACCAGGCGCAGCGAACCGTCGGCAAACGCGCGCTCGGCCGGGAAACCGGCGAGCCCGTCCGCGCCGGCGCCGCGCATCCACTGAATCAGAAAAGTTTCAAGACGATCGTCAAGGTGATGCGCGGCAAGCACGATCCGCGCGCCATGCGCATGCGCCGCGGCCGCCAGCGCTTCGTAGCGCACGAGCCGCGCCGCCGCTTCGATCCCGTGTCCGCGCGCGCGGACCTTGACCCGCGCAAGCTCGAACCCCACGCCGAGGCGCTCGGCCAGCAACCGACAGTGCTCGGCCCAGGCCTCGGCCTGAGGGCTCAGCCCGTGATGGACGTGAACCGCCACCACGTTCTTGACCGGCGCACTGCGGCTGGCCGCCACCCGCCCCACAAGGTCAAGCAGAGCCACCGAATCGCGTCCACCCGAAAGCGCCACGATCACCGGCGCCTTGGCACTGCGGCTGCGGCGCGGCGCGCTCAGCAAAAATGCTTCGGCGGGCGGAACCGGCTGCGCGGCGGCCAGGGCCGCGCGCACCCGTTCGATCAGAAGAGCCTCGAGCGGATCAGCGAGAGTCGGTCGTGTTCTTGAACTTGCCATAACCCATCAGCCGGGCATGACGAGCTGCCAGCAGCTCATGGGGCTTCATGCCGGCGAACTGGCGCAGCGTGTCCGACAGCGCGCGCTTGAGTGAGGCGGCCATCTGCTTGGGATCGCGATGCGCGCCACCGAGCGGCTCGGCCACGATCTTGTCGATCAGGCCCAGGGCCTTGAGGCGCAGCGCCGTCAGCGCCAGGGCTTCGGCCGCCTCGGGGGCCTTGGCCGCGCTCTTCCACAAGATAGAGGCGCAGCCCTCGGGCGAGATCACCGAATAGGTCGCGTACTGCAGCATCAGCACATGGTCGGCCACGGCGATCGCCAGTGCGCCGCCCGAGCCGCCTTCGCCAATGATGGTCGAGATGATCGGCACCTTGAGCTGCGACATCTCGAACAGGTTGTGGCCGATCGCCTCGGACTGGCCACGCTCTTCGGCGTCGATGCCGGGATAAGCACCGGGCGTGTCGACGAAGGTGAAAACCGGCAAGCCGAACTTTTCGGCGAGCTTCATCAGGCGCAACGCCTTGCGGTAACCCTCGGGCTTGCTCATGCCGAAGTTGCGCAGCGTGCGCTCCTTGGTGTCGCGCCCCTTCTGGTTGCCGATCACCATCACCGGCTGGCCGTTAAAGCGCGCCATGCCGCCGATGATCGACAGATCGTCGGCAAACGCACGATCGCCGTGCAGCTCGTGAAAGTCGGTAAAAATGTCGTGAACGTAGTCGAGCGTATAGGGGCGCTGCGGGTGACGCGCCAGCATCGACACCTGCCAGGGCGAGAGCTTGCCGTAGATGTCCTTGATCAGGCTGTCGCTCTTTTTCTGCAGGCGTTCGATCTCCTCGGAAATATCGACCGCGGAGTCGTCCTGCACAAAGCGCAGTCCTTCGATTTTCTGCTCGAGTTCGGCGATCGGTTGCTCGAACTCCAGGAATGTGGTCTTTGCCATTTGTCTCTCTCAGTATTCGACCGGCACCGGGTCCAGACTGCGCCACAGGTACCAGGTTGCCACGCTGCGCCACGGCGCCCAGGCGGCGGCGAGCGCCACCACGCGACGGCGTCCGCCGCCCCGCAACAGATTGGCCGAGGACTCACCCTCGAAATAGTTTAGACCGACAGCCTTGAGCAGCCCCAGATCGTCAAGCGGCAGCACATCGGGCCGCAGCAGGTTGAAAATCAAGAACATCTCGGCAGTCCAGCGGCCGATGCCGTGAATATCGACCAGTTCCGCGATGATCGCTTCGTCGTCAAGCTCGGCAAAACGGCTCGGATCGACTCGCCCCGTGATGAAGTGGTCGCACAAATCCCGCAGGTACGCGACCTTGCGTTCGGACAGCCCGCAGGCGCGCAGCGTCGTCACGCGTTTGCGCCGCAGTTTGTCGGGTGTCAGCTCCGGGCAGCTTTTGACCACCCGCGCCCAGATCGAATCGGCGGCCTTGACCGAGATCTGCTGCCCGACGATCGATCGCGCCAGCGTGCCGAAGGCGTCACCACGCGAAGCCAGATTGACCTGCGGGTGCTGCTCGATGATGCCGGCCATCACCGGGTCGGCGGCTGCCAGCTCGCGCGCCGCCCGCTCCCAGTAACAAGGCTTGGCCATGCGCTCGCTCAAGCGCGCCGCCAGGTGGTGCCGCCGGCCGAATCCTCAAGCACGATGCCTTGCCCGGTCAGCTCGGCACGGATGCGGTCAGCCTCGGCAAAGTTGCGCGCGGCCTTGGCCGCGGCACGGGCTTCGATCAAAGCGTCGATCGCCGCGCCGTCGACGCTGTCCGTGGCGCCGCGAACGAAGTCTTCGGACGAGCGCTGCAAAAAGCCCAGAACCTCGGCCAGTGCCTTGAGCTGACGCGCCAGCGCCGCCGACTTGCTGCGGTTGATCTCGCTCGCCAGGTCAAACAGCACGGCGGTCGCCTGCGGCGTATTGAAGTCGTCGTCCATCGCCGCGGCAAAACGCTGCGCGTGGGCTTCCAACCAGTCGAGCGGCAAGTCGTCGGCGGGCGCGTCGCGCAGAGCGGTGTAAAGCCGCATCAAGCCGGCACGAGCCTCAACGATCTGGTCGGGCGAGAAACTGATCGGGCTGCGGTAATGAGAACGCAGCATGAAGAAACGCAACACTTCGGCGCCATTGCCTTGGCCGAACTTGGCGTTGGTCTCGGCGAGCGCATCGCGGATCGTCCAGAAATTGCCGAGCGACTTGCTCATCTTCTCCTCGCCCACACGCAGCGGACCGGAGTGCATCCAGACATTGGCGAAGGGCTGGTCGAACGCGCCTTCGCTCTGGGCGATCTCGTTCTCGTGGTGCGGGAAGATCAGGTCGGGACCACCACCATGAATATCGAAGTGCCGGCCCAGCAGCTCGCTCGCCATCGCCGAGCATTCGATGTGCCAACCCGGCCGGCCCGAACCCCACTTCGACTCCCATTGCGGCTCGCCCGGCTTGGCGCGCTTCCACAACACAAAGTCGAGCGGATCGCGCTTGGCGCGGTCGACCTCGACCCGCTCCCCCGCGCGCAACTCGTCGAGCGTGCGACCGGAGAGCTTGCCGTAACCGGCAAAGCTGCGCACCGAGTAATCCACGTCGCCATCGCCCGCCTGGTAGGCCAGACCTTTCTTCTCGAGCAGGCCGACCAGGTCGAGCATCTGCGGGATGTAGTCAGTGGCGCGCGGCTCGTGGTCGGGCGCCAGGCAACCCAGCGCCAGCATGTCGTCCTGCATCGCGCGGCCAAAGCGCGCGGTCAGCTCCGCCGGCGTCTCGCCGTTTTCGGCCGCACGGCGAATGATCTTGTCGTCGATGTCGGTGATGTTGCGAACGAAGGTGACCTTGAACCCGCGCGCAATCAGCCAGCGCCGCACCACGTCAAACGCGACAAAGGTACGGCCATGGCCGATGTGGGTGTAGTCGTAGACCGTGACGCCGCAGACGTACATGCGGACGTGACCGGGCTCAATCGGGGCAAACGGCGCCTGGCTGCGCGTGAGCGTGTTGTGGATCTCGAGGGCCATGGGCGGGAACTCCGCTGAAAGTCGGCTCGCTGGCATGGGCCTGCGCAGCCGGTGGTCGATGGACGCGAGCCGCGCCAGAGAGTCGGGCGGCGAGGAATTGGCTGGTCAACAACAGCGCAAGGCGTGCATCGGCAGAGGCGGGAGTGCTTTGTTTAGAATGCGCCGCAGTATAGCCGCCGCCGTCCTGTCGCCCAGGGCGCTTGCCATGAAGCGACTCCTCGCCGTATTTCCCGCTGCCGTCCTGCCCTTGCTGACCACGCTTACGCCCGGCTTGGCCAGTGCGCAGACCTCGTTCTCACCCAACACGTCCATGGTGGCCAAGCCGGTCGAACCGACCGCGGTCGAACGGGTTCAACAACTCGTCCGCTCGGGCCAGCGCGACAAGGCGCTCGCCGAGGCTGACACGGCACTCGCCACCAATCCGAAAAACGCGCAGCTGCGTTTTGTGCGTGCCGTCTTGCTGGCCGACCTCGGGCGCAGCGCCGAGGCCAAGGCGAGTTTCGAGCAATTGATTCAGGACTACCCCGAGCTGCCCGAGCCCTACAACAATCTGGCGGCGATCATCGCGGGGGAAGGCCGCCTGGCACAGGCCGAGCAATTGCTCAAGGCCGCGCTCGACGCCAACCCGAGCTTCGCCACTGCGCATGAAAACCTGGGCGACCTTTACCTGAGACTGGCGGCCGACGCTTACGCCAAGGCGACCCAGCTCGCTCCCACCAATCGCGCTGCTGCAGCCAAGCTCAAGCAGGTCAGAGAGCTCGCAGCCCGCACGACCGCGCGCTGATCCCAGCGCAAGGAAAGCTCCCATGAAGATGATCCGCACCGCCCTCGCCGCTCTTGCCTGCCTGTCGCTGGCGCAAGCCGCCAATGCCGCCGAACCGCGCGTCGCGCTCGATACCAGCGCCGGCAAGATCGTGGTCGAGCTCGCGCCCGCAAAGGCGCCCACCACCGTCGCCAACTTCCTCGCCTACGTCAAGAAAGGCCAGTACGACGGCACCGTGTTCCACCGCGTGATTCCCGGCTTCATGATCCAGGGCGGCGGCTTCACGCCCGACATGAAGGAAAAACCGACCGCCAAGCCGATTCCGCTCGAAGCGCGCAACGGCCTCTCCAATGCGCGCGGCACCATCGCCATGGCGCGCACGGGCAACCCCAATTCCGCCACCGCCCAATTCTTCATCAACGTGGCGGACAACCCGCGGCTCGATGCCGACCAGGCCGCCGACGGCCACGGCTACGCCGTGTTCGGCAAAGTGGTCGAAGGCATGGATGCGGTCGACAAGATCCGCGCCGTGCCCACCAGCCGCCGTGGCATGTTCAGCGACGTACCGGTCGAGCCGGTCGTCATCAAGTCCGCCAAGCTCATCGACTGAAAGGAAAACCCATGATTCGCATGACCACCAACCACGGCATCGTCGACATCGAACTCGATTTCGAAAAAGCGCCCAAGTCCGCCGCCAACTTCGAGCAATACGTCAAGGAAGGTCACTTCGACGGCACGATCTTTCACCGCGTGATCAACGGCTTCATGATCCAGGGTGGCGGTTTCGAGCCCGGCATGAAGCAAAAGGGCACCCGCGCACCGATCGAGAACGAAGCCAACAACGGCCTCAAGAACAACAAGTACACCCTCGCCATGGCCCGCACCGGCGACCCGCACTCGGCCACCGCGCAGTTCTTCATCAACGTCGCCGACAACGACTTCCTCAACCACACCGCTCCCAACCAGCAAGGCTGGGGCTATGCCGTCTTTGGCAAGGTGGTTGCTGGTACCGACGTGATCGACGCGATCAAGACGGTCAAGACCGGCAAGCACGGCTTTCACGGCGACGTTCCCGTCACCGACGTGGTGATCGAAAAGGCCGAGATCCTCTAAGTGACGGCCGGTGCGCTCGATTCCACCCCGCCGGCGCTAGCGGTGGCGACTGCGGTCGCCCCGCTCGTCAATCCGGTCTTCATCGCCGACCTGCATCTGGCGCCCAACAAGCCGGCCACGCTGGCTCGGTTTGCCCGCTTCATGCAGGAAGACGCGCCGCGCTATGCCGAGCTCGTGATCCTGGGCGACCTGTTCGAGTTCTGGGTGGGTGATGACACGGCCGCCCAGGCCGCGCCGGTGATCGCGCTCCTGGCCGCCGCTGCCCAGCGTGGCCAGCGCGTCTTGCTGATGCACGGCAATCGCGACCCGCTGCTGGGCCGCGACTTCGAACGGGCCACCGGCGGCGTCCTGCTGGCCGATCCGATCGTGGTCGATGTGACTGGCACGCCCACCCTGCTCGCTCACGGCGACGCCTGGTGCACGCTCGACGTGGCCTATCAGCAATTCCGCGTCATGGCGCGCAACCCCGATTGGCAACGTGCCGTGCTCGCCAAGAGCATCGAGGAGCGCATCGCCATGGCGCGCGGCGCACGCGCCGAGAGCGAAAGCGCCAAGAGCATGAAGGCGATGGACATCATGGATGTCACGCCCGAGGTGGTCGAGGCCGCCATGCTCGCGGCCGGCGTGACCCGTCTGATCCACGGCCACACGCACCGCCCCGCGGCCCATGAATTCCGCCGCGACGGCCGCAAGTTCGAACGCTGGGTTCTGCCCGACTGGGAGTTCGAGGATGGCGAAGTGCGCGGCGGCTATCTCGATTTCGAGGCCGGCGCGCCGCGCCTGATCTTGTTCAACGACTGAGCCGTGGCTGGCGACGGCCGAGCCCAGCCTCAGTCGTCAACCAGCTTGTTGAGCTGAGCGGCGTCAACCGCCGCCGGTTCGGCCGCCGTCACCTCGACCGCAATGCCGCTGCGAGCCAAGGCTGCCTGCAAGCGTTCAATCTGGCGCTGCTGCGCGCCGGCGCAGTCGATCAGACCATGCAAGGCCTTGACCAGCGGGTCTTCCGCTCCCTGCACCACGCCGTAAGCGACAAAGCGCGACGCAGCCTGCGCGGCCGCGTTCGCGGGAGCCTCCTGGCCCACCAGCCGCGCCGGGTTGCCGACCGCGGTAGCGCCCGCCGGCACTTCCTTGATCACCACCGCGTTGGAGCCGATCCGCGCGCCTGCGCCCACCGTAAAGCCGCCCAGCACCTTGGCGCCAGCCCCGACAATCACGCCTGGTTCGAGCGTGGGGTGGCGCTTGGCCCCCTTGACGAGCGAGGTGCCGCCCAGCGTGACGCCGTGGTAGATGGTGCAATCGTCGCCCACCACCGCGGTCTCGCCGATCACCACGCCCATGCCGTGGTCGATGAAGACGCGGCGGCCGATCGTGGCTCCGGGGTGGATCTCGATCCCGGTGGTAAAGCGCCCAAGGTTGGAGACACAGCGACCCAGCGTGGTCCAGCCGCCACGCCAAAGCGCGCGGGCCAGACGATGGAACCACAAGGCGTGCAAGCCGGGGTAACAGAAAAAGACCTCGATCTTCGAGCGCGCCGCCGGGTCGCGCTCGAAGATGCAGGCGATGTCTTCGCGCATGCGTTTGAACATGAATTCCTCGAGGAGCCGCGGGCCTTATTCGCCGCGGCGAGCCGTCTTGCTGCCGGCACGTTCGGCGCGCGGGCGGATGATGGCAGCGCACACCCCGCGCAGCAGATCGACCTCGGTCATGGTCAAACCGGCACGGGCAAAAAGACGCCGCAGGCGCGGCAGCAGAAATTTGGGTTCCTCGGGTTTGTGCGCGCCGATGGCGATCATGGCGTTTTCAAGATGCGCGTAGAAACCTTCGATCGCCGCCACCGTGGCTGGCGGATCTTCCTCGAAGCGGCGCTGGCCTTGCCGCAAATCGCCCGAGGCGCGCAAGGCGATCTGGCATTCGTAGGCCGCCACTTGCACGGCTTGCGCCAGGTTGAGCGAGGGGAACTCGGGGTTGGCCGGAATCGCGCAACACGCCTGGCACAGATCGACCTGTTCGTTGGTCAGTCCCGAACGCTCGGTGCCGAACACAAAGGCCAGGTCTTGCGCACCGGCCGTGGCCAGATGCGCCCGGGCCTCGTCGGCGCAGGCCCGCATCTCGGAAATCGGCGGACCGTAAAGGCGGTCGTAACCGCTCATGGCCCAGGCCCGGGTCACACCCTCGAGCGCGCCGGCCAGGTTGGCGTGGCTGCGGCTTGCGGCGAGCACATCGGCCGCCGACGTGCAGAAGGCAATGGCATCGGGGTGTTCCCGGTAGTCGGGAAATCGAGGGTCAACCACGTGCAGCGAACCGAAGCCCATGGTCTTGATCGCTCGTGCGGCGGCACCGATATTGCCGGGGTGGCTCGGTTCCACCAGCACGAATCTCACTCGTTTTACGTCCTGCTCGAAAGCCAATTGATCTGCGTCCATTAGAATCACAGGTCCAGTCTAAACGCCGCGGGCTCTGCCCAAACGGTGACCCTCATGCATCCGATGCTAAACACGGCCGTCAAGGCCGCCCGCAAAGCGGGGTCCATCATTACTCGCGCCAGTCGCGATATCGACGTGATTCGCGTCGGCCAAAAGGGTCGCGGCGACTTCGTCACCGAAGTCGACCACGCTGCCGAAGCGGCCATTGTCGAGATCCTGCACAAGGCCTATCCCGACCACGCCATCCTCGCCGAAGAGAGCGGTGCTTCGGGCGATAGCGAATACACCTGGATCATCGACCCGCTCGACGGCACGACCAATTTCATTCACGGTTTCCCGCAGTTCGCGGTCTCGATCGCTCTCCAGCATCGCGGCCAGATCACCCAGGCCGTGGTCCACGACCCGAGCCGCAACGAGATCTTCACCGCCACCCGTGGTGGCGGCGCCTATCTCGACGAGCGCCGGATCCGCGTCTCCAAGCGCGACCAGATGCGCGACGCCCTGATCGGCACCGGCTTTCCGTTCCGCGAGATGAGCCACCTCGACCAGTATTGCGAGATGTTCAAGGCGGTCGCTCAGGAAACCGCCGGCATTCGCCGCCCGGGCGCCGCGGCGCTCGACCTCGCCTATGTGGCCTGCGGCCGCGTCGACGGTTTCTGGGAAATGGGCCTGGCGCCGTGGGACATGGCTGCTGGCAGCTTGCTGATTCTCGAAGCCGGTGGCCTGGTCACCGACTTCGCCGGTGAGCCGGGCTACCTCGAGAGCGGAAAAGTGGTTGCCGGCAATCCCAAGGTGTTCGGTCAGCTGCTCAAGCTCATCCAGGGCGCCAACGCCAAACCTGCGCGTTGATGGGCGGCGTGCCCACCGCTGCCGGCGCGGAGTTGGCCGGCCACACTCCCATGATGCAGCAGTTCCTGCGCATCAAGGCGCAGCACCCCGGCGTGCTGCTGCTCTACCGGATGGGGGACTTCTACGAGCTCTTCTTTGACGATGCCGAGCGGGCGCACCGCCTGATCGGCATCACGCTCACGCGCCGCGGCACCTCCAACGGCAAGCCGATCCCGATGGCGGGCGTGCCGGTGGTCTCGCTCGAGCAATACCTCGCGCGCCTGGTCAAGCTCGGCGAAAGCGTCGCGATCTGCGAGCAGATCGGCGACCCGGCCACGAGCAAGGGCCCGGTCGAGCGCAAGGTGATGCGGATCGTCACGCCCGGCACCCTGACCGACACCGGGCTGCTGGCCGACAAGAGCGACTCGGCGCTGCTGGCGATCGCGCCGCCCGCCAAGCGCGGTGCCGATTTCGGCCTCGCCTGGCTGGTGCTCTCCTCGGGCGAGCTGCGCGCGACCAGCGTGGCCGCCGCGCAATTGGCAAGCGAACTCGCGCGAGTCGCTCCCAGCGAAGTCCTGGTGCCCGAAGCCTGGCGCGACAAGCTGCCCACGGTTGACGTGGCCCTCACCGCTCTGCCCGACTGGCACTTCGATGCCGGTCACGGCGCCACCCAGCTCAAGCAGCAGTTCTCGGTCGGCGCGCTCGACGCCTATGGCGTGGCCGAGCGGCCCGAGGTGCTGGCCGCCGCCGGTGCTCTGCTGGGCTACGCCCACGCCACCCAGGGCGACGCTCTACCACACGTCACTGCGCTGACGCTGGAATCGAGCGCCGATTACATCGGGCTCGACGCCGCCACCCGCCGCAACCTCGAGATCAGCGAGACCTTGCGCGGCGAAGACGGTCCCACGCTTTTCAAGCTGCTCGATCACTGCGCCACCGGCATGGGCAGCCGCCGCCTGCGGCACTGGTTGCACCACCCGCTGCGCGACCGCGAGCAGGCCGCCGCCCGCCACGAGGCGATTGCCGCCCTGCTCGCCGCGCCCGAGCGCCTGACGCAGCTCGCTGCCGAGCTCGACGCCATGCCCGACATCGAGCGCATCGCCGCTCGCATCGCCCTGGCTAGCGTCAAGCCGCGCGAACTCGCGGCGCTGCGTGAAGCCTTGCCGCGCGTCGCAGGCCTGGCCGAGACCGCCGGCAGTTTTGCCGCGCCGCTGACCCTGGTGCTGGCAAGTGATCTGGCGCCGCCGACGGAACTGGCCCGCCTGCTCATCCGCGCGCTGCTCGCCGAACCGGCCTACCAGGCGCGCGACGGCGACGTGATCGCACCGGGGTTCGATGCCGAGCTCGACGAACTGCGCACCCTGCGCGACAACACCGGCCAGTTTCTGATCGACCTCGAAGCACGCGAGCGCGAGCGCACCGGCATCAGCAATCTGCGAGTCGAGTACAACCGGGTTCACGGTTTTTACATCGAGGTCAGCCACGGCCAGGCCGACAAGGTGCCCGACGATTACCGCCGGCGCCAGACACTCAAGAACGCCGAGCGCTTCATCACGCCCGAGCTCAAGAGCTTCGAAGACAAGGCTTTGTCGGCGCGCGAGCGTGCGGTCGCGCGCGAAAAATCGCTCTACGACGCGCTGGTGGTCGCGGCCGCGCCGCACGTGCCGGTGCTGATGCGGCTGGCCGAAGCAATCGCCGCGCTCGATGCGCTGGCGGCGCTCGCCCGTCACGCAGCGGCCGCCGGCTGGGTCCGACCCAACCTTGACGACGCACCCGGGATCGAGATCCTTGGCGGCCGCCACGCGGTGGTCGAGAAAAGTCTCGAGACCTATGTACCGAACGACTGCGTGTTGGTGCCGGGTCGCCGCCTGCTGGTGATCACCGGCCCGAACATGGGCGGCAAATCGACCTTCATGCGTTCGATCGCGCTGATCTCACTCTTGGCGTATGCGGGCAGCTTTGTGCCAGCCGCCAGCGCCAAGCTCGGACCGGTCGATCGAATCCTGACTCGGATTGGCGCGGCCGACGATCTGGCGCGCGGCCGCTCGACTTTCATGGTCGAGATGACCGAGGCGGCGGCAATCCTGCATCAGGCCACCGAACAAAGCCTGGTGTTGATGGACGAGATCGGCCGCGGCACCTCGACCTTCGATGGCCTGGCGCTGGCCGGTGCGATCGCGCGCGAGCTCGCTGAAGGCCGGCACAGCCTGACGCTGTTTGCCACTCACTACTTCGAGCTGACCCAGTTGGCTGAACAAGTGGCCGAAGTCGCCAACGTCCACGTGACGGCGGTCGAGGCGGGCGGCAAGGTGGTCTTCCTGCACGAGGTGCGAGAAGGCCCCGCCAGCCAGAGCTATGGCCTGGCGGTAGCGCAGCTGGCCGGCGTGCCATCGGCCGTGATCCGGCGCGCCCGTGGCCTCTTGGCTCAGCTCGAGGAACGCGCCTTGCACCGCGACGCCCAGCTCGATCTGTTTGCCGCCGCCGCTCCCGTGGCCGAGCCCGAGATGGCGCTGATCGACCCGCTGCGCGAGCGCCTGGCCGCGCTCGATGTCGATTCGCTCAGCGCACGCGACGCCCTGGCGCTGATCTACGAACTGGCGCAACAGGCTCGCGAGTAGTCCAAGACTCGGCGAAAAAAGGGGACGCCACGCGGCGCCCCTTTTTTTGATCCGGCGCGCAGCTTCAGTGCTGCGTTTTCGCGTCGGCCAAATCCGGGTCCTGCGGCGCAACCACTTCGATGAAGTCGGGCACGAACTCGGCGGCCGGCGCCACGATGTCCTCAGCCACGGGCTCTTCGACGCCGCGCACCACGATGTCGAAATGCAGCGTCCAACCCGCGAGCGGATGGTTGGCATCGAGCACTGCCATGTTGTCGGCGATCTCGGTCACGACATAAGTATGGCCATCACGCGGCAAGCCCGGCAACGCGTCAAAACGCAGTCCCACCACCGCATCAGCGCCGAGCGCCTCGAGCGGCACCAGATGCATCAATTCGGCGTCGTAGTCGCCAAAAGCTTCTTCGGGGTCGAGCTTGACCGACAGTTTGTCGCCCGCCTGTTTGCCTTCAAGCGCTTGCTCGACCACCGGGAAAATATCGGCGTGACCGTGCAGATAGGTCAGAGGCGCGTCCGAAGCCTCGATCAGATTGCCCTGGGCGTCATACATGGTGACGTCGATCGTCACGAGAGAGTTACGAGCAATCTTCATTGCGGCCTCCTGCGAAAACACCAAATTATGCCCGCGACCGAGCCTCGCATCCGCCCGTAAAATCCCCTCGTTGCCCCGGACACACCATGACCCTCGACGACATCGACCCCCACCTCGCGTCAGCGCAGCGCGCGCGGATCGCCTCCCATGCCGAGCTGCAGCAAGCGATCGATCTTTTGCTCGCTGCCACCCGGCGCGACTTGCGTATCGAACACCACGATCTCGCCGCGCTGCGATTGGCCGACAGCACCCGCGTCGAACAACTCGCGAAGCTCTTGCGCTCCAGCCCGGCGGCTCAAATCCGATTGCTGGCCAATGAAATTGACTGGCTCGAAACCGCCGCCCCCCGCCTGCGCACACTCGCCAGCGTCTACTCGCATGCACTTTCAATGCGTCAAAACACCGCTTCCGACACCGTGGGAGCGGGCGCGACCTTGATCGCCGACGACCGCAGCTTTGTGCGCCTGGCCGCTACGGCTTATCCCATGGGCGAACTGGTATTGAACGAGCCCGCGAGCGTTCGCCTTTTGATCGATACCTTCGACGATCGCTGGAATGCGGCTGGTTACGACTTGCCGACCCGACCCCTGGGTTTGTAATTACGCAAACTAGCGTATTTTTACTATTCCCAAGGCAACAACCATCCGAAAACCCCGATATAATCATTGGCTGAGTGAATGACCTGTGGCTTTCGAGCATCGCATCAACCCGCGTCCCGCAAGGGCACAAGAGAATTCAGTCAACTCAAACGGATCCCGTTTCAAAAACCTCCTGGAATTTTTCAAAATGAACAAGTCGCTGATCCTTGCCTCGATGATGGTTGTGGCCCTCGCCGCTTGCGGCAAGAAGGAAGCCGCTCCTGCCCCGGCTCCGGC
>JAVVWR010000026.1:32387-38099 GCA_036652035.1 Burkholderiaceae bacterium
TCGCAAACGGCGGCGATCCAGCCGGGCGAGCAGGCCTGCCGCCTGCGGGTTGGATAAATGCCCACGATCCCCCGCAACGCGCGCTTTAAGAAACGCCGGGTAAGGTCCTGCAGCCAGCAGGCCGGGATCGTGGTTGCATTCGAGCACAAGCCCGTCGAGTTGCGCCAAGGCCTCCTCGACCAGCGCGGTCGGGTGGCCAAGATCGGTGACCACGCCCAGGCGCCTGGCCCCATCGCTCAATACGAATTGCAAGGGCTCGGCCGCATCGTGCGGCACCTCGAAGGGATCGAGCTCGATCGCGCCAATCGCCTCACGCGAGCCACTGACCATCGTTTGAAGATCGAGCTTGGCGTCGATCAGGCCGGCCGCGCGGGCCGTGCCTTCGCTGCAATAGACCGGAACACGATGGCGGCGGGAGAAGGCCGCCACACCAGCGACGTGGTCGCTGTGCTCGTGGGTGACAAGAATGGCATCGATCGACTCGGGCACCACACCGCGGCGCTCCAGCCTCAGCGCGCATTGCCGCGCGCTGAAACCGCAGTCGATCAAAACCCGGGTGCGCGCACCGCCCTCGCCCGCCTCGACCAGCAGGGCGTTGCCACCGCTGCCGGAACCGAGGCTGGTAAAGCGCAGCACGCGCCGACCTTTAGCGCAGCTGCTCGCTGATCAGGGTGAGGATGCGCTCGCCCGCCGGGCTGACTTCGGGCTTGCCGTCCTTGCCGGCCACCGTTACGCGTGTCGCGACACCATCAGCGGCCACCAGCACGCGGTACTGAGGCGCTTCGACCGGTTTCTCCTTACCGAACATTTTGGCGATGAGACCCTGATTGTCCTTGGCCTTGGCCTCATAGTCGGGGTCGAGGTAGCGGACAAAATAAATGCCCTGATCACGCGCGCGGTCTTCGACCGCGAAGCCAACGCGGTCGAGCGCCAGGCCGACCCGACGCCAGGCGCGGTCAAACGGCTCGGCCACTGTCACGGCGGTGGGTTTGCCATCCTTGCCGCGAACCAGACTCGCCATCTGCGGTGCAGCCACCGCGGGAGCCGCGCTTGCTGCGCCGGCCACGGCCGCCGCCGGCTTGGCGACGTTGAAGGTCGTGTCAAAACGCTGCGCCAGACGAGCCAGCATTTCGGCTTCCATCTCGGGGTCGGCCGGGCGCGGTTGCCACTTGGTCGTGTCTTGCGCCGTGGTGGTGTAGACCTCGACCATGCCGCGGTGGCTGAGGAAGATCTCGGTCGTGCCATTGGGCGCGCGTTCGGCGCGCGCACGGTACATGTCCTGCTCGCCGGTCGAGTAGACCGAATCCAGCACGCGGCCAAGCGTCTTGCGAATGATGTCCTGCGGCAGCTTGGCGCGGTTCTCGGCCCAGTTGGTTTCGAGCGTGCCGGCGGCTGCGTCCTGCTTCTCGACCTTGAGGCCAACACTCGGCCAGAAGTCGACCAGCACCGGCCAGACCTTCTCGGGCGGCAGGTTGACCGCCAGCCAGCGTTGATTGCCCTGGCGCTCGATGCGAGCGAGGGTGGTCGCCGGCAGCACGGTCTGCGGCGCCCCCGTGGTGCCAGCCACCGGCGCCTGCTGCGCGAGGCTCGAGGCAGTGACCGTCTGCGGCCGATCCGGCACGGCGAAACGATCGTCGCGCGGCAGTTGCGTCAGGTCAGGCGGCACCTCCAGCGGCGTGCGCGTATCGGTGGTCTCATACTGGACCTTGTCATTGGTGAAGGCCGAGCCGGTCCAGGAACAACCCACGGCGAACACGGGCACCAGGGCCGCGCAGGCGGCGCGCAGCGCGAACTTACGCATCTTGCTTGTCTCCCTCGATCGGCCTCGCTCGAGGCCGACTTGGTTCATCTGGCCGCGCCGGATGGCGCGCGCCTTGTTGCGGGTGCCCGCCTCAGAGGAGGCCGGCTTCCTTCATGGCGGCCATCACCACCGCCTCGTTACCCGCCGACAGCGGGATCAGGGGCAGGCGGATGCCGCTCGGGATGCGACCCATCTTCGCCAGCGCCCACTTGGGCGCGATCGGGTTGGGTTCGCAGAAAAGCTGGGTGTGCAGACCCATCAGACGATTGTTGATGGCGCGCGCGGTGGCGAGATCGCCCGCCAGCGCGGCGGCGCACATCTGGCTCATGAGCTTGGGGGCCAGGTTGGCGGTGACCGAAATCACGCCCGCGCCGCCCAGCAGCATCAGCGACAGCGCCGAATCGTCGTTACCGCTGTAGACGGCGAATTCCTTGCCGGCGGGCAGCTGACGCAGCAGGTCGGCGGCGCGACCGAGGTCACCGGTGGCGTCCTTGAGACCGACGATGTTGGGCACTTGAGCCAGTCGCAGCGTGGTCTCGTTGGAGAGATCGGCAACCGTGCGACCCGGCACGTTATAGAGAATGACCGGCAGCTCGACCGCTTCGGCGATCGCCTTGAAGTGACGGTACAGGCCTTCCTGCGGCGGCTTGTTGTAATAGGGCACGACCTGCAGGCTGGCGTCGGCGCCGACCTGCTTGGCGTACGCGGTGAGTTCGATCGCTTCGCGGGTGGAATTGCCACCCGTGCCAGCGATCACCGGCACGCGGCCGGCAACGGTCTCCACCGCCACCCGGATCAATTCGCCGTGCTCGGCCACGTCAACCGTGGGCGACTCGCCGGTGGTACCCACCGCGACAATGGCATGGGTGCCTTCGGCGATGTGCCATTCAATCAATTGACGGTAGGCGTCGAAATCAAGGGCACCGTCCTCGCTCATGGGCGAGACGATGGCAACGATGCTGCCAGTGATCATGGTGGGCTGCTTTCCGAAAAATTGGGTTCGATTCTAACGCGGGCCCCGGTTCATTCCGGATCGCGGTCAAGACCGCATAGCGCGGTGGGCAAGACCTCACCGGCAGGCCAATTGACGGCGGCAAGACGTTGGACGCGGGCCGGCGGCGCGGTCTCGCCGTCCTCGTAGGCAATCACCCGCAGCGACGCGAACGCGGCCAGCAACTCGCCCGGACGCAACAGGAAATCAGGGTTCGACGGCTTACCAAAGCGCTCGTTGCCAATGGCGAAGGTCTCGTAGATCAGAACGCCACCCGGCACAAGGGCTGCTGCAATCGACGGCAAGAGCGGGCGATGCAGATAATTAGTGACAACGATCGCGGCAAAGCGCTGGCCCGCGAGCGGCCAGCCGCCGGTTTCGAGATCGACCGCCAAGAACTCAACGCCGGTGCCAGCCAGGCGCTCGACGCAGGCTGGATCGCGGTCAAGCGCCAGGACCGGGTGACCTCGCTCGGCAAAAAGACGCGAATGACGCCCACCGCCACAAGCAAGGTCAAGCACCCGGCCGCCCGCCGTCACCCGCGGCGCGAACCGCGCCACCCAGGGCGAAGCCGCAAGCGAAACACGGCCGTGCAAGTGAAGCGCGCTCAGAGAAACAACCTCACGATGCCCTGCCCCAGCTGCAGGAAGGGCCCGATGAAAAAGCCCAGGGTACCGCTCACAAGCAAGGCGATCAGGATGAAAAAACCGTAGGGCTCGATCCGCGCCACCGCGACCGCGGCGCGGTGCGGCAGCAGGCCAACCAGAATCCGACCGCCATCGAGCGGCGGCAAGGGCAGCAGGTTGAGCGCCATCAGCACGAGGTTGACGTTGATGCCCGCCATCGCCACCTCAAAGAAGAAGCGTTCCTCGAAACCAAAGGCGAGCTGCAGCTTGAGAAAGAGCGCCCACAACACCGCTTGCAGCAAGTTCGACAGCGGCCCGGCGCCCGCAACCCAGATCATGTCGCGCTTGGGCTGGCGCAGATTGGCAAAATTCACCGGCACCGGCTTGGCCCAGCCAAACAGCATGCCGCCACCGCCGGCCACCGCCGACATCAGCAGGATCACACCCGGCACCAGCAAGGTGCCGACCGGGTCGATGTGCTTGAGCGGGTTGAGGGTGACGCGGCCCAGAAACCAGGCGGTCGAGTCACCGAACATACGGGCCACATAACCGTGGGCCGCCTCGTGCAGGGTGATCGCCAGCAGAACAGGAATCGCGTAGACCGCGATCGTTTGAATCAGATTTTCCATCGGCGGCAGTCTAGCAGCGGGGCTCGTGCCTCACCGCCCTCAGACCGGACGCAAGCCCAGCGCGTCGAGTGGGCCCAGGCCTTGACGGATCAGCAAAGCCTCGGGGCCGGTGAGATCGACCACGGTCGTGGGCGCGGTGCCGCAGGCGCCACCGTCGATCACGAAATCGATCTGCTTGCCCAGGCGCTCGCCAATGTGCTGGGCATCGTTGAGCGGCAGCTCGTCGCCCGGCAACTGCAGCGTCGTGCCCAGCAGCGGCTGGCCGATGACCTCGAGCAGAGCCAAGGTCACGGCGTTTTCCGGAACCCGCAGACCGATCGTCTTTCGCGCCGGGTGCGACAGGCGCCGCGGCACTTCGCGCGTGGCTTCAAGAATGAAGGTGTAAGGACCGGGGGTCGAATTCTTCAGCAGGCGGTACTGCTTGTTATCGACCTTGGCGAAGTTGGCCAGCTCGGACAAGTCCCGACACAGCAGCGTCAGATGGTGGCGCTCGTCGATGCCGCGGATGCGGCGGATGCGATCAACCGCCACCTTGTCGTCAAGCCGACAGACGAGCGCATAGCAGGAATCGGTCGGAATCGCACCAACCCCACCGTTCTCGAGCAGCGTCGCGGCCTGACGCAGCAGACGCACCTGGGGGTTGGCGGGATGAGGAGTGAAAACCTGGGGCATGGCAACTCGATACGGTAGGGGCAGGCTCAGACGAAGCGATGCCAGACGGGAGTGAGATCGGCGGGCAAGGGCGCGGCCCCACCGAGTTCGGCCGTGGATTCGCCCGGCGCGTGAAAGTCGCTGCCGGCCGAGGCTTCAAGGCCGAAATGGCGCGCCGCCAGGGCGTAGGTCTCGATCTGCGCGCGCGAGTGATTGCTGGTCGAGACTTCCAGCGCGGTGCCACCCGCCGTTTTGAATTCGCTCATCAGCTCGTGCATGGCGAGATCGTTGAGCTTGTAACGGCCGGGGTGGGCCAGCACGGCCACACCACCGGCGCCGCCGATCCAGCCCACGGCTTGAGCCAGACTGGCCCAGCGGTGAGTCACAAACCCGGGCTTGCCCTCGGAGAGATAGCGGTTGAATACCTCGCGCACATCGCGGCACACGCCGGTATCGACCAGATAGCGGGCGAAGTGGGTGCGAGACACCATATCGACATTGCCGGCATGCGCCAGAGCCCCTTCGAAAGCGCCCGCCACCCCGACCGCAGCCAGTTGGTCGGCCATCTCGCGCGCCCGGCGCAGCCGCCCGGATCTGACGTGAACGAGTCCGGCCTGCAGTTCGGCGTTGTTGGCATCGACCCCCAGACCGACGATGTGGACCGTGGTTCCGCCCCAGGTAACTGAGACCTCGACGCCGGGAACAAAAGGCAAATTCAGTGCGGCTGCTGCCGCTGCCGCCGGCGCCAGGCCGGCCAGCTCGTCGTGATCGGTCAGAGCAAGAAGTTCGACGCCTTGGGCGTGAGCGCGTGCGACCAGCTCGGTCGGCGCAAGTTCGCCGTCGGACACATTGGAATGCGAGTGAAGATCGACACGGATCGCGCGGAGGTCAGAGGCCATGGCGCATTGTATCGGCGTGACAGGCAGGGCTGTTCACAGGCGGCGGGCGAGAAAGCCTTCGATCAGCCGCGCCACCGCGGCGGGCTGATCGTGATGAAGCTTATGGCCGGCGTCG
>JAVVWR010000027.1:0-37194 GCA_036652035.1 Burkholderiaceae bacterium
GGCGTGGGTCGTGGGGCGGCGCCGGTTCGTGCAAGGCCGAAACTCGGACCGCTTGCTGCGCCGGCGTCCGCAGAGGTGCGCCGACGATACGCCGCAGCGGCGCCCGCCGAGCGCTCGCTCAGGGTGATACCCAGGGCCGAACGCAGCTTTAGGCCAGCCAATCGCGCAGGCGGGTGTAGACCTCGGGCGAGTCGAGCAGGTCGAAGTGCCCCAGGCCATGACCGATCCACACATGGTCGGGAGCAAAGGCGAGCCGCCGCGCCGGGTTGCGGTGGCGCCCCAGCGCGCTCGCCACCGGCACCAGGCCATCGCCGATCAGGCGGGCGCGCACTCCTTCGGTTGAACTGCCGGTGCTCGCGGCGATGGCGTAGTTGGCGATGCTCTCGGGCAGGGGAACGGTCTGCGGATGGGTAGGTGCGTGCTCGAAGCGGTCGCGGCCGATCCAGTCGCTCTCGAGCAGGCTGCCGTGGCGCAGGTCGGTAATGCCGGCGCTGCGGATCTTGCCCAGGCGCGCCAGCGGCGCGGTGTAGGCGTTGGCGCCCAGCAGCAGGTCGATCCCGTTGCCGCCGCGTTCGAGCGGAGCGCCCAGGTGCGGCGTGCCGAGAAAGACCTGGCGGGTGATGCGCTGCGGCCACGCCAGGCCGGCGAGGCTGGCGTAGTGGTGGGCGCTGCGAGCCACCAGCCCGCCCATGCTGTGGTTGAGCAGCACAACTTCGTCGAGCGCCACCGGCCAGGCCTCGAGCAGCTGCTCCATCAGCCGAGCAAAAGCCTGGCCATTGGTGGCGATGTGAAGTCCGCTGTTGTAGTGCAGGGTGACCGGAGTGAAGCCCAGGTCGCGCGCCAGCGCGGCGCCGTGGTCGTGGTCTCGTCGGCGCCACTGCAAGTCGTTCATGCACAGCCCGTGCAGGAGCACCAGAAGCCGCGGGCCAGCCTTGGGGTAGGCGGCGGCGAGCGCGGCGGGCTCAAGCGTCATGGCGATGCCGTGGTGGCGAAACTGCATGGGGATCGCGAGCGGGTTGGCGCTGGCGGCGAGGTGATCGCCCAGCACGCCGTTCGCCGCGGCAAGCACCGCCTCGCGCCGCGGCGAGAGTTCCGCCTCGCCCAGCAGCGGTGTCAACGCCGCGAGGCTCTTGTCGAGGCCGCCGCCCACCAGGCGGGTGACGCCGTGGATGCTGCGATAGACCAGGCCTGTGATGCCGCGGGTGCGGGTGGGCGGCTCGGCCGCACCGGTGCCGGGCAGCCGCGCGATGGTCGCGTGCATCGCTTCAACCAGGCGGGTGACGCCAGCGGTGGCATCGATCGCCAGGCGCGTGGCGCCGCGCAGATCCGTGAGGTGCTTGCGTGCGGTCGAACTCATGGGCAATTGGCCTCCGGCCACGGCCGCCCGCTCCGCGACAGCGGTTTGCGGGGGGCAGTAGCAAGGCCAAGCCTAGCGCGCCCGCTTTTGGCACCGCTGATTTCGCGCACACGCGGCGCAGGGCCTGTGCCATGGGCCGCGCTGGCGGGCTTTAGCGATCGGGTTTGCCGCTCGCGGTGGGAGCGGGGCTGTCGTTGGCCGGAGCGTCGAGCCCCCAGTCAAGCCAATCCTCGCCAAACAGCTCGACCGGATGCTGGGTGCGCTCCGATCCGTTGCCGCACAGCAGCGAGCCGGCGGCGCAGTACTTGTCGCAGCCCCAGCAATTGCGCTCGGGGTGCTTGGGATGGGAGGGGAACTTCTTGGCCATGGCCGTGGCGGACGGAGATTCGCAACAAAGGTTGCCGACGATACGCCTGCGCGGGGCGCTTGACGCAGCGGACTCGGGACAAGCGGAGGCGTGGGACGATGCCCGGGTGACAGACGAAAAAAAGGGCGGCACCCCCGAGGCGCCGCCCTTTGCCATGTTCGGAGCGATCCGAACGCGGCTTTAACGCTGCTTACTTGCGGCCCGAGACCCGCGTCAGCAGGCCGGTGAAGAGCCGGAAGCCGGTGCCAAGCGAGCTTTCGTCGATGTCGAACTCGGCCTGGTGGTGGCCGGCGGTGCGATTGCTGCCGATCACGAAGTAGGCCGCCTTGCCGCCCTTGGCCTGAACCCGACGGCCAAGGATGGTGGCGTCTTCGCTGCCGCCGAAGTTGGCGACTTCGGTGACGAGATTCACGCCGGCGGTGGCGCGAGCCACGTCGCCCACCAGGTCCACCAGTTCGCGGTCGTTGTCGAGGTCGACCGCTTCACCCATCTTCTCGATCTCGAAGCTCACGCCAAAGCTCTTGGCAATGCCTTCGACGATGGCCGTGGCCTGATCGACCATGTACTGGTTGATCTCGCCGGTCTGGCCGCGCACTTCGAGCTTGAGCTCGGCGTTGACCGGAATCACGTTGCGGCCTTCGCCGGCGCTCATCTGGCCGATGTTCACGCGGGTCATGCCGCTGCCGTGGCGCGAGATGCCCATCAGCTGGGTCACGGCGTGGCAGGCGGCGGCGAGCGCATTGCGGCCGAGCTGCGGTTCGACACCGGCGTGCGCCGGCTTGCCCTTGAAGCGGACGTCGAGCTTGGTGGTGCACAGAAAGCCGTTGGGCGCGGTGACGATCTCGCCGGTCTTGGCCATCATCGCCAGGTGGGCGCCGAAGAAGATCTCGGCGTCATCGACGATGCCGCTGGCGGCCATCGCCGCCGCGCCACGCACGCCTTCTTCGGCGGGCTGGAACAGGATCTTGATCGTGCCGCACAGCTCGTCGGCGTGCTCCGAGACCCAGCGCGCCACGGTCAGGCCGATGGCGGTGTGGCCGTCGTGCGCGCAGGAGTGCATCAGGCCGGCGCGCTCGGAGGTAAAGCCGAGCTGGTTGGGCAGGTGGCCGGCGGCGGCCGTTTCCTGAACGTTGACGCAGTCGATGTCAAAACGCAGCGCCACCACCGGACCTGGACGGCCGGTCTGCCAGAGGCCGACGCAGCCGGTCAGCTCTTCCATTTCAGCGAGCAGGGCTTCGTCGACGCCGCGGCTGCGGGCGAAGGCGAGGCCGGCGGCCACCACCTTCGGATCGCGGCCGAGCGTGTCGGCGGGCGAGATCACCTTCGAGCCCATCAGGACCTCGAAGCCGTACTGGCGCAGTTCGGTGACGATGCGGGCGGTGGTGGCGAATTCCGACCAGCCGATCTCCGGCATCGTGTGGAGTTCGCGGCGCAGAGCGATGAGTTGCGAGTTGTAGATGTTCATGTCCATGTTCGTTACACCATAACCAGAGCGATAGTGATGACCGCGACGATCATCGCGGGAGCGGTGCGCTTGACCACTTCGATCGGCGAGACCATCGCGATACCAGACACCACGATCACGACACCGGCCACCGGGCTCATGGTGCGGCCGAGCGATCCGGCCAGAGCGGCGAGCATGCCAAGGTCGGGAATCGTCATGCCGAAATGCGCGGCGTGCGGCGTGACGGCTTCGTTGAAGGCGAACGCGGCAGCGTCACCCGAACCCGTGATCACGGCCATCAGGAAGGGACCGATCGAACCACCCCAGCGGGCGATGTCGTTGGAGTGCTTGAGCGTTTCGATGAAGACGTCGATCAGGCCGGCGGTCTTGAGGCCGGCGGCGAACACGCCCGCGGCCACGATGATGCCGATCACGTCGGCGTAGCCCTTGCCCATGCCGTTGAAGAACTCGTTGGTCATCTTGGCCGGCGAGGCGCGGGTGATGGCGAGCGCGACGATCGCACCGATCACCATGGCCTGGGCCACGCCCATCTTCAGGACCGGAACGACGGTGTTGCCGGCGAGCAGCAGAACCAGCGGCACGAACGGAGCCAGGGCGTAGATCGGGTTGGCCGTGGTGATCGCGTTGGCGTTCTCTTTGACATTGGCCTTGGTATCCGCGCCGCCTTTGTGGTCCTTCATGATGAAGGCGGTGATGGTGAAGCCGACAATGCCGATCACCATCGCCAGGATCGAGTAGTTCGCGTGGTGGGCGATCAGATCCATGATCTCCATCTGGGCCATCTTCGCCACGAAGGCGTTGTGCGACAGACCGGGCGAGACCATCGAGCCGTAGGTGCCGACCAGCACCGCGGCGGCCGCGGCGGCAGGACGGATGCCGGCCTTGAGCATCAGCGGGATCATGGTTGCGCCGACGGCGGCGGCGCAGCCGGCGGCCGAGGACACGGCGGTGTTGACGACGGTGGTCACGATCGCGCAGGCCGGCAGCAGCAGAATCCCCATCTTCGAGAGCGGTTTGGCGAGCAGGGTCACCAGGTGTTCGTCGCAGCGGGTGTAGCTGATGACGTAAGCAAAGCCCATCGCGCCGCAGATCGACATGATCAGCGCGCCGTTGGTCATGCTCTTGGCGAACGCGTCGAGCGCCGTCATCGGTGCCAGGGTGAGCATCGACAGCACGAGGCCGGAGGTGATCAGGACCAGGCGGGTTTCATAGCGCTTGATGAGAGCCCAGATCGTGACTAGCACGATCAGTACTGCGATCCATGCGGTGATTGTCATGTTGTGACACCTTCGATTGACAGGCGGAGCTTGTCCGCCGAACTAAAGACCATCGTCGCTTCCCGACTCTGATCCGCCAGATGTAAACGCCGGGTCGTTTGACCTGCCGTTTCCTTGCGCGTGCGCCGCGCCTGGGCACTGCCGCTGGACTGCGGCCTGGAGCCCTTGAGTCAATCGCAGCCCCATACCGCAAAACTCCCGGCTGGGGGATCGGCGGTGAGCGCTTCGCACGTGATGGCGAGAGCATCGGCGTCTTCAAGGTTGGCTGTCATCGGGCGAAACCCCTGGCGCAGTCGCTCCCTTGCGCATCGTCAGCGGGCGTCTTGGGAGTCTGTCGCAGACGCGTCAAATACGACTTCGATCAAACATCGGCGGCCCGCAAACGACTAAACGCGCACGCATCGCTCAAGCCCGATGGCCGGTGTTGAATTCGACGGCTGCAAATGCGGTGCCAATGACTTTTCGCAAACCTGCGCACGGTCGCCGGTCACGGGGCCGCGGCCGTCGGGGAAAGCTCGCTTACGAGTTGCGGCTGGCTCGCTTAGCGTTGTCTTTTGAGTCGCCCGGAGATGAGTCCGGCGGCCTTCACGATGGAGCAGCGTGTTCGACACGGCGGGCGCACGTGAAAGAGGCTGCGGGTCGCGTTTCGATCTTCGGTGGGTGGGGCGGTTCCCGCTGCGCGACTTGCGCGCCGGCACGTCGCCGGTCGGAGAAAACTGGTGTTGAAACAGCGAGATCTTTCTGACGGGGCCAAGCGCTTTGCGCTTGAGCTTTTTGAAACCATCCGCGCCATGAGCGCCGATACGGCGGGTGTATCGCGCGCCTCGTACGGCGACATGGAAAGCCGGGTGCTCGACCACTTGAAGGGCGTGGGCGAATCGCTGGGTCTGGCGGCCGAATTCGATGCCGCCGGCAACCTGTGGCTCACCCGCGCCGGACGCGATCGCAGCCTGCCGGCGCTGGTGACCGGCTCTCACGCCGACTCGGTGCCGCAGGGTGGCAACTACGACGGTCTGGCCGGCATCGTCGCCGGCCTCACGGTGGCCTGGCAGATGCAGCGGATGCGCATCGTGACCGAGCGCGACTATGTCGTTCTGGCGATGCGCGCCGAAGAAAGCGCCTGGTTCGGCAAGCCCTACCTGGGCTCGGCCGCCATGCTTGGCAAACTCAAGGAAGCCGACCTCGCCTTGAAGCATCGCGACACCGGCTATCCACTTGCCTTTTACATCCGCGAAGCGGGCGCCGAACCGGCGCGACTCACGCAAGGCAAGCCCTTGTTCGACCTCGCCAAGATCGCCGCCTTTATCGAGCTTCACATCGAACAAGGCCCGATGCTCGACGAGGCCGAGGTTCCCGCCGGCATCGTCACCGGTATCCGCGGCAACGTGCGCCACCGCAAGGTGCGCTGCGTGGGTGAAGCGGGCCACTCCGGCGCGGTTCCCAAGCGCCTGCGGCACGATCCGGTGCTGGCCACCGCGGACCTGCTTTCCCGCATCGAAGAAGCGTGGCAAGAGTGGCTTGGCCGCGGCCATGACCTGGTCTACACCACCGGCATCCTGCAGACCGACCGCGCGACTCAGGCGATCTCGGTGATCCCGGGCGAGGTGAGCTTCAGCATCGACGCGCGCAGCCTGTCGCGCGCCACCATTGACAGCTTCCATGCGGCGATGCGCGCCGAATGTGAGGCGATCGGCCGCGCCCGCGGCGTGCGCTTCGAGTTCGACGAGCCGATCTACAGCGAGCCGGCCGAGCTCGACCCGGCGCTGATGCGGCGCCTGGCGCTGGTAGCCGACGGGTGCGAGCTGCCTTACATGCGCCTGGCGAGCGGCGCCGGCCACGACGCGGCGCTGTTTGCCAACGCCGGCGTGCCGACCGCCATGATCTTCGTGCGCAACCAGAACGGTTCGCACAATCCGTTTGAGGCGATGCAGGCCGACGACTTCATGGCCGGCTGCGAACTGCTGTGGCAGACCGCCATCCGATTCGAGGAGAGATTCGATGCGTGACTTCAATGAGTTCGCGGCCGAGGCCGGTTCGCGCGATCAACTGACCCGGATGAGCGCGCGCATGACCGCCCGCATCCTGCTGGCTTGCGGCGCGGTGCGGATCAACATCGATTCGCCCTTCATGTTCAGCTCGGGCTGGGCGAGCCCCGTGTATATCGATTGCCAGCGTGTGATGGCTCATCCCGACCTGCGGCAGACGCTGATGGCCTTGGCCGCGGGCGAGATCGAGCGGCAGGTGGGCGCGGCGGCGATCGATACCGTGGTCGGCGGCGAGGACGCCGGCGTGTGTTTTGCCGCGTGGATCGCCGATTCGCTGCGCAAGCCGCTCAACTATGTCCGCACCCGTACCCGTGGTTTTGGCCGCAACGCGCAGATCGAAGGCGAACTGGCGCCGGGCGCACGCGCGTTGCTGGTGGGCGACCTCACCACCGACGGCGTGAGCAAGACCCAGTTTGCTGCCGCCTTACGGGCCGCTGGCGCCCAGGTGCAGGACGTGTTCGTGCTGTTCTACTTCGACGTGTTCAAGGAGGCTCAGCTGCACCTGGATGCGGCCGGACTGCGTCTGCACGCCCTGGCCAACTGGGGCGATGTGGTGGCGGTGGCACGCGAAGACGGTCGTTTCGACGCGGCCACGCTGGCCGAAGTGGAAAGCTTCCTGGCCGACCCGGCGGCCTGGTCGGCGCGGCACGGAGGCCTCGCCCACCTGGCGGCACCGGCTACGACTTCGCTGCCTTGATCGGCAGGATGCTCTGGCGGAACGTGGCCGGGTCCGGGTCGGGCCAGGCCACCCCGCGCCGCGCCGCCATCGAGCGGCCGATGCGCTGCCAGTCGGCCTTGCTCAGGTGGCGCTTCAAGTGCGGCATCACCACCTGTTCCTCGGCCACGATGTGATGCTGATAAAGCCCGGTCCAGCGGTCGAGCAGCGCCGGATTGAGTAGGATTTTTTCGCCCGCTTCGATGCGAACGAGCGTGGCGTTGAGTTCGCTCCAGATGCCGGCGGCGATCTGGTGGTCCTCTTCGATCGACGCGAGCGTGGGCGCGAGCGCCGCGTACTTGTCGGCTGGCATGCGCGCCTGGAGGCTGGGGAAAAGGTCGATTTCTTCGTCCTCGTGGTGGCGGGGCGCGGCTTCGTTGAAATAGCGGCGGATCGAATTGGCCGTGATTTGGGCGTCGGTGTCCGCGCCGTGGATCGCAAGGTGCTGATTGAGGCGCGCCATCAAGGCACAAAAGCGCTGCACCCGTTCATGGCAGGCGAGCCAGATCTCGAGAGCGTCATCGAAGCCGGCGGCGGGCGAAAAGAAATCGGTCGGTGTCATGCGGGTACGGCCAAAGGTGGAACGAGTCGGGTTCACGAGCTTGAGGGCGGCGGCGGGATTGGGGTTTGCTAGATATCAAGCCGGAGTGGCACGCATCCGCCCGGAGGCTCAATCCGCGTGACCGGAGTGGGTTGCGGTGATCGTCTCACCGGCGACAAAACCGCGCACCGGGTCGAAAACCAGCACCCGCCCGTCTTCGATCACGTAATACCAGCCGTGCAGAAAGAGCTGCCCTTGCGCAACGCGGCGAGTCACCATCGGGTAGCTCATCAATCGTTCGAGCTGGAGCACGATCGAGCGCTGTTCGACCCGGCGCAGCGCCTCGGGCGAAGGCACGACCGGCAACACCGCGTCGCGCGCCAGCTTGAGCCAGGCCTTCATGTGGTGCGCTTCTTCCGGCGCTTCGTCGTAGAGCGCGCGGATGGCGCCGCAGTGGCTGTGGCCGCACACGACGATGTTGCTCACCTCGAGCGAGAGCACGGCGAATTCAATCGCCGCGGCGGTGCCGTGAAAGCCGGCCGACTGGTCCCAGGGCGGAATGAAGGCGCCAACGTTGCGCGCGATAAACAGGTCGCCCGGGCCGCAGCCCATCAGATCGAAGGGAACGATGCGTGAGTCCGAGCAGCCGATGAACAAGGTTTTGGGATGCTGACCGTCCTCGATCAGGCGGCGGTAGGTTGCCTCGTAACGGGGGAAGAAGTCGCGCTCGAAGCGCGCCAGGCGTTGCAGCAGGTCGGTGTCTGGCATGGTGATTTGCGCCCGCTCCCGGCGCACCGGGAGCGGGCCAAGGGGTTAGCGGCTGCGCACCACCTGCGGCGGGCGGGCGAGGTAGGCGATCGTGCCAAAGCCGCTCCAGACGTGGACCAGGCGGCTGAAGGGGAAGACCAGAAAGAGCGTCATCCCGAGCACGATGTGCGCCTTGAACACCCAGGCCGCGTCGGCGACGTAGTTGGCCGCGTCGCCCTGGAAGGTGGCGAGGTGTTGGGCCCAGATCATCAGCTTGACCATCTCGCCGCCGTCGAGGTGTTGCAGCGAATAGCCGATCGAGATCATCCCCAGCGCCACTTGGGCGAGCAGCAGCCACAGGACCAGGATGTCCATCCGGGTGCTGGTGGCGCGGATCCGATCGTCGCCCAGGCGACGCGCCAGCAGCAGGATCACGCCAGCGGCCGTCAGTGCGCCAAACAGGCCGCCGGCCACGATCGCGACCATCTGTTTGACCGGCGGCTCGATGCCGAGCCAGTGCCAGACCGGCATTGGCGTGAGCAGCCCCACCAGGTGGCCACCCAGGATGCCGAGGATGCCGATGTGAAACAGGTTGGAGCCGAGCCGCAGCGACCCGGTGCGCAGCAGCTGCGAGCTGTCGCTCTTCCAGGTGTAGGCCTCGCGGTCAAAGCGGATCAGGCTGCCCAGCACGAAGACCGTGAGGCAGAGGTAGGGATAGGTCGAGAAGAAAAAGTCGTTGAGCGAGTTCATGCTGTTCTCCGATGGAACTGGATCGGTTGAACCGGAGCCGGAGCGGCGGGCTGGCAGGCACCGAGAAACTGCACCTGTTCGGCCTCCCACAGGCGGTCGATGGCGGCGGGCGAGCTGTCGTCCTCAAGCTCGCCCGCGGGTGGCGCCAAGGCTTCTTCGCCGGCGATTGCCAACAGTTCGCCGATCGCCGCCGACCACGGACTTTGCCGGCGCAACAGACCTTCGCCGATTGCCCGCACCAGATGGCTCACCTCCTGCAGGTGGGCGAGCGCGGCGCTGTCGTCGCTGATGGCGGCGAACTCGAGATAGGCCGGCAGGTAGTCGGGCAACTGGGTCGAGGTCTGCATCAGCCCGGCGGCGTGGTACATCGCCACCAGATCGACCATGGCCTGGCCGCGGTCGCGCGACTCGCCGTGGACGTGCTCGAACAGATTGAGCGAGGTCGAGCGGCCGCGGTCGAAGGTCTCGACGTAGCGCTCCTGCACGTCGAGCAGGTCGGTCAGGCCGAGCTCGGCGATCAGGTCCGAGAGCGCGCTGTCGCGCGCCGGAGCAAGCACTTGCGCGATCTCGGGCAGGGCCTCGATCAGCGTTTCGTCGGGGTAGTCCAGCAGCCGGGCCAGCGCACGCAGCTTGAACGAAAGAGCGGTTCTCATCACACCTGCTCCTTGATCGGAATCACCTTGCGCTTGGCGCCGAACAGGCCGCCGTGTTGCGCTTCTTCGTTGCCGAAGGAAAAGCCGGAGCTGCCCTTGAGGTCGTAGGCGTTTTCGGCGTATTCGCGGTGAGTGGTGGGAACCACGAAGCGGTCCTCGTAATTGGCGATCGCCATCACGCGGTACATGGTCTCGACCTGATTGACCGACAGGCCCACTTGCTCGAGCACCGCGGGGCGGTCAATGCCATCGACATGGCGGCCGCGCATGAAGCTGCGCATCGCCATCATGCGTTCGAGCGCGCGCGTGACCGGCAGCGGGTCGCCCGCGGTCAGCATGTTGGCGAGGTATTGCACCGGGATCCGCAGGCTGGCGACATCGGGCAGCTCGCCCTTCATCGCTACCTGGCCGGCCTCGGCGCGCGACTGCACGGGCGAGAGCGGCGGGATGTACCAGACCATCGGCAAGGTGCGGTACTCGGGGTGCAGCGGCAGGGCCACGCGCCAGTCGACTGCCATCTTGTAGACCGGCGAATTCTTGGCCGCCGCAAGCCAGGCATCGGGCACGCCGTCCTTCTTGGCCTGAGCGATCACCTTGGGATCGTTGGGGTCGAGAAAGATCGACAGTTGCGAGGCGTACAGGTTCTTGTCGTGCTCGACGCTCGCCGCCTCTTCGATGCGGTCGGCGTCATAGAGCAGAACGCCGAGATAGCGGATGCGGCCGACGCAGGTTTCCGAGCACACGGTGGGCTGGCCGCTCTCGATGCGCGGGTAGCAGAAGGTGCACTTCTCGGCCTTGCCGGTGGTCCAGTTGTAATAGATTTTCTTGTAGGGGCAGCCCGAGACGCACATGCGCCAGCCGCGGCATTTGTCCTGGTCCACCAGGACGATGCCGTCTTCCTCGCGCTTGTAGATCGAGCCCGAGGGGCAGCTCGCCACGCACGCCGGATTGAGGCAGTGCTCGCACAGCCGCGGCATGTACATCATGAAGGTCTGCTCGAACTCGCCGAAGATCTCCTTCTGCATGCCGTCGAAGTTCGTGTCCTTCGACCGTTTGGCGAATTCGCCGCCGAGGATCTCTTCCCAGTTGGGACCCCACTCGATTTTCTCCATCCGCTTGCCGGTGATCAGCGAACGCGGCCGCGCGGTCGGCGTGGCTTTCGACTCGGGCGCGTTATGCAGGTGCTCGTAGTCGAAGGTGAAGGGCTCGTAGTAGTCGTCGATCTGCGGCAGGTTGGGGTTGGAGAAGAGGTTCATCAACACCTTGGCCTTGCCGCCCTGCTTTAACTGCAGCTTGCCGTTGGGCTTGCGCTCCCAACCGCCTTTCCATTTCTCCTGGTTCTCCCACTGCTTGGGGTAGCCGATGCCGGGCTTGGTCTCGACGTTGTTGAACCAGGCATATTCGACGCCGGGACGGCTGGTCCAGACGTTCTTGCAGGTGACCGAACAGGTGTGGCAACCGATGCACTTGTCCAGGTTGAGAACCATGCCGATTTGCGCTCTGACTTTCATGGTCGGCTCCTTTTAAGCGTTGGCGGCCGCGGTGGCTTGGAGCGCGGCGTCGGGGTTGGGGGCGTCCATCCAGTCGACCTTGTTCATCTTGCGCACGACCACGAACTCGTCCCGGTTGGTGCCGATCGTTCCGTAGTAGTTGAAGCCGTAAGAGAGCTGGGCGTAGCCGCCGATCATGTGGGTGGGCTTGGTGACGATGCGGGTGACCGAGTTGTGAATCCCGCCGCGGCAGCCGGTGATCTCCGAGCCCGGGGTGTTCACGATCTTTTCCTGCGCGTGGTACATCAGGCACATGCCGGGCTTGACGCGCTGGCTCACCACCGCGCGCGCGGCGATCGCGCCATTGGTGTTGTAGAGCTCGATCCAGTCGTTATCGACGATGCCGGCGGCGCGCGCGTCGTCCTCGCAGATCCACACGCAAGGCCCGCCGCGGTTGAGCGTGAGCATCAAGAGGTTGTCGCTGTAGGTCGAGTGGATGCCCCACTTCTGGTGCGGGGTGATGAAGTTGAGCACCACTTCCTTGTTGCCATTGCTCTTGACCGTGCTCTGGGCCGGGGCCACCGCCTTCATGTCCACCGGCGGCCGGTACACCACCAGGCTTTCGCCAAAGGCGCGCATCCAGGGGTGGTCCTGATAGAACTGCTGGCGGCCGGTGAGGGTGCGCCACGGGATCAGTTCGTGGACGTTGGTGTAGCCGGCGTTGTAGCTGACCTTCTCGCTCTCGAGCCCGGACCAGGTCGGGCTTGAGATGATCTTGCGCGGCTGCGCCTGGATGTCGCGGAAGCGGATCTTCTCGTGTTCGCTCGAGGCCGCCAGGTGGACGTGATCGACCCCGGTGATCTTGGAGAGCGCCTGCCAGGCCTTGACCGCCACATGGCCGTTGGTTTCCGGCGCAAGCATGAGGATCACCTCGGCCGCGTCGATGTCGGTCTCGATCTTCGGCAGGCCCTTGCTCACGCCCTCGTCGGTGACGAGGCCGTTCAAGTCGCCCAGCGCGCGCACTTCTTCCTCGGTCTTCCAGGCAATGCCCTTGCCGCCATTGCCGACCTTGCTCATCAGCGGTCCGAGCGAGGTGAAGCGCTTGAACGTGTTGGGGTAGTCGCGCTCGACCACGATCATCGCTGGCGCGGTCTTGCCCGGGATCAGCTCGCACTCGCCCGCCTTCCAGTCCTTGACGTCGAACGGCTGAGCGAGCTCGGTCGGGGTGTCGTGCAGGGTGGGCACGAGCACCAGGTCTTTTTCGACCCCCAGCTCACCCACCGCCACCTCGGAGAACTTCTTGGCGATGCCCTTGTAGATCTCCCAGTCGCTCTTCGATTCCCACACCGGATCGACCGCGGTCGAGAGCGGGTGGATGAAGGGGTGCATGTCGCTGGTGTTGAGGTCGTTTTTCTCGTACCAGCTGGCGGTGGGCAGCACGATGTCCGAGTACAGGCAGGTGGTGCTCATGCGGAAGTCGAGCGTCACCAGCAGGTCGAGCTTGCCCTCGGGCGCTTTATCGTTCCACGTCACTTCCATCGGCTTGACTCCGCCTTCGGCACCGAGGTCCTTGCCCATCACGCCGTTGCTCGTGCCCAGCAGGTGCTTGAGGAAGTACTCGTGCCCCTTGCCCGAGGAGCCGAGCAGGTTGGAGCGCCACACAAACAGATTGCGCGGGAAGTTGGCGGGGTTGTCGGGGTCCTCGCAGCTCATCTTCAAGCTGCCGTCCTTGAGCGACTGCACCGCGTAATCCTTGGGGTCGAGTCCGGCGGCGGCGGCGGCGCGCGTGAGTTGCAGCGGGTTGGTCTTCAATTGCGGCGCCGAGGGCAGCCAGCCCATGCGTTCGGCGCGCACGTTGAAGTCGATCAGGCTGCCCTGGAACTTCGACTTGTCGGCCAGCGGCGAGAGGATCTCTTCGACCCCCAGCCGCTCGTAGCGCCACTGGTCGGTATGCGCGTACCAGAAGCTGGTGGAGTTCTGGTGGCGCGGCGGCCGCGCCCAGTCGAGCGCAAAGGCGAGCGGGGTCCAGCCGGTCTGCGGGCGCAGCTTTTCCTGCCCCACGTAGTGCGCCCAGCCGCCGCCGCTCTGGCCGATGCAGCCGCACAGCATCAGCAGGTTGATGACGGCGCGGTAGTTCATGTCGGCGTGGTACCAGTGGTTCATCGCCGCGCCGATGATGACCATCGACTTGCCGCGGGTCTTCTCCGCGTTGCTGGCGAATTCGCGCGCGATGCGCGCCACTTGCTCGGCCGGGACGCCGGTGATTTTTTCCTGCCAGGCCGGGGTGTAGGGCAGGTTGTCGGCGTAGCTCGCCGGCAGGTGGTCGCCGCCCAGGCCGCGGTCGATGCCGTAGTTGGCGAGGGTCAGGTCGTAGATGCTGGCGACCAGGACTTCTTCATGGCCCAGCTGCAGCTTCTTGACCGGGACATGGCGGATCAGAACGTCCTGGCAGGGGTTGGCGTCGAAGTGTTCGGTGGCGATGCCGCCGAAGTAGGGGAAGGCCACCGGGGCGACGCCGTCCTGATGCTCGAGCAGGCTGAGCGCGAGCCGCACTTCGCGCGCGTCGCCCGCGTCGCGGGCTTCGAGGTTCCACTTGCCGATGTTGTCGCCCGCTTCGCCCCAGCGAAAGCCGATCGAACCATTGGGCAGGACGATCTGGCCGCTGGCTTCCTCGATCGCGAGGGTCTTCCAGTCGGGGTTGTTGGTCTGGCCCAGCGCGCCGTCGAAATCGCTGGCGCGCAGGGTGCGGTCGGGAACGTAGCGGTCGCCGTCGGCGCGCAGGCGCACCAGCATCGGCAGGTCGGTGTAGCGGCGTGCGTAGTCCTCGAAGTACGGCACCTGGCGGTCGAGGTAGAACTCCTTGAGGATCACATGGCCCATCGCCATGCCGAGCGCGGCGTCGGTGCCCTGCTTGGGGTGCAGCCACTCGTCACCGAGCTTGGCGACCTCGGAGTAGTCGGGCGTGATCGCGACGGTCTTGGCGCCCTTGTAGCGGACCTCGGTGAAGAAGTGCGCGTCGGGGGTGCGGGTCTGGGGCACGTTGCTGCCCCAGGCGATGATGTAGGTGGAGTTGTACCAGTCGGCCGATTCCGGCACGTCGGTCTGCTCGCCCCAGGTCTGCGGGGACGAGGGCGGCAGGTCGCAGTACCAGTCGTAGAAGCTCATGCAGACGCCGCCGATGAGCGAGAGGTAGCGGCTGCCGGCGGCGTAGCTCACCATGCTCATCGCCGGGATCGGCGAGAAGCCGATGATGCGGTCCGGCCCGTAGGTCTTGGCGGTGTAGACGTTGGCGGTGGCGATGATCTCGTTGACCTCGTCCCAGCTGCTGCGGACAAAGCCGCCCAGGCCGCGCTTGCTTTGGTACTCGCGGCGCTTGGCGTCGTCCTCGACGATGCTCTTCCATGCCGCCACCGGGCCCATCGTCTTGCGCGCCTCACGCCACAGGCGGATCAGGCGCCCGCGCACCATCGGGTACTTGAGCCGGTTGGCCGAGTAGAGGTACCAGCTGTAACTGGCGCCGCGCGCGCAGCCGCGCGGCTCATGGTTGGGCAGATCGGGGCGGGTGCGCGGGTAGTCGGTCTGCTGGGTCTCCCAGGTGACGATGCCGCCCTTGACATAGATCTTCCAGCTGCAGGAGCCGGTGCAGTTCACGCCGTGGGTCGAGCGCACGATCTTGTCGTGCTGCCAGCGCTTGCGGTAAGCGTCCTCCCAGGCGCGGTTCTCCTGCGTGGTGATGCCGTGGCCGTTGGCGAAGGTTTCCCCTTCGCGCTTGAAGAAGCTCAGCCGGTCAAGAAAGTTACTCATGGTTTAACTCCGGTGAAATTCGAGTGCGCCGTGGGCTCAGGGGTTCTTCACGTACGCGTTGGGGCGCAGGTAGAACCACCAGTTGAGGATCAGGGCGAGCGCGTAGAAAACGGCAAAGCCGTACATCGCGAACTGCGGCGTGCCAGCCTTGATCTGTTCGCCGATCACCACCGGCGCAACAAAGGCGCCATAGGCGGCCACCGCCGAGGTCCAGCCCAGCACCGGGCCGGCCTGGGTGCGATCGAAAATCACGCCGACGCTGCGGAAGGTCGAGCCGTTGCCGATGCCGCTGGCGGCAAACAGCAGGATGAAGAGCGCGAGGAAGGGGAAGAAGTACTGCTCGGGCGTGGCCGAACCGTAGGCCAGCATCATCACGTAGCCGGTCGCGGCGCTCGCCACCACCATCACCACCGAGATCACCTGGGTGACGATCGAGCCGCCCACTTTGTCGGAGATCCAGCCACCGACCGGGCGGATCAGAGCGCCCACGAAGGGACCGATCCAGGCGTAGGTCAGCGCCGAAGGAGCGTTGGGATTGGCCACGTGCTTGACCGCGCCGGTGGCGGCGTCGACCAGGTGGCTCTGACCGAAGATCACGCTGATCGACAGCGGCAGCGCGTTGGAAAAGCCAATGAACGAGCCGAAGGTGACGATGTAGAGGATCGTCATCGACCAGGTGTGCTTGTCCTTGAAGATCGCGAACTGCTTGTCAAGATTGGGCTTCATGTCGCCGAAGGCGACCAGCTTCATCGCGAGCAGGGTGCCGACGATGATCAGCGGCATCGCCACCCACATGTTCAAGAGACCCAGCCCGGTCGGCGCCGGCAGGTAGAGCCAGAGCCCGATCACCGCGGTCACCAGCGCCACGCCGTAGAGCAGCAGGATCTTGCCGAAGGCGGCGCGGGTCGACCCGATTCCGGGCGAGACCGGCAGCAGATTGTTCATGCCGAACCAGCCGGCAAAGGCGAGTGGCACCAGCAGCACCAGCCAGATGAAACCGCCGTTCTGCACATAGGCCGGGGTGCCGGCGGGGATCTTGCCGATCAAGGTGCCCGAGGGTTTGATCAGCGCCATCGGGTCGCCGCCCAACGCGCCAAAGACCGCGGTGGTCATCACCAGCGGGATCAGGATCTGCATCGTGGTCACGCCGAAGTTGCCCAGGCCGGCGTTGATCCCCAGCGCCGTTCCCTGCTGGCTCTTGGGAAAGAAGCTGGTGATGTTGCTCATCGAGCAGGCGAAATTGCCGCCGCCGATACCCGAGAGCAGGGCGAGCAGCTGGAACACCCACAGCGGCGTGGTCTTGTCCTGCAGTGCGATGCCGGTGCCCACCGCCGGAATCATCAAGAGCGCGGTGGTGAGAAAAATGGTGTTGCGCCCGCCGGCGATGCGGATGAAAAAGCTCGCCGGAATCCGCAGCGTCGCGCCCGACAGGCCCGAGATCGCCGCCAGCGTGAAGAGCTCGGGCTGGCTAAACGGAAAGCCCAGGTTGCCCATCTGCACGGTGAGGATTCCCCACATCACCCACACGGCAAAGCCGCACAGCAGCGAGGGCACGCTGATCCACAGGTTGCGGTTGGCGATGCGGCGGCCCGAGGCGGCCCAGAAGGCGGGGTCCTCGGGGCGCCAATCGGCGATATCGGCGGCGCTGGTGCGCGGTGGCGCGGCGTTGACGGAACTCATGTGAACTCCTTGGAAAATGGGGGCGGTGGTAGCTCAGTGCGCGGCGACGGCGTCGTGGCCGCTCACCACGTCGGCCTTGCGCATCTCGGTGCGGTACATCCAGATCAGGGAGACCCAGACCACGCCGTACATCAACATGAAGGCCGAGGATCGGATCCCGGTGAGATCGAGCAGGACGCCAAACAGGATCGGCAGCACGAAGCCACCCAGGCCGCCGGCGAGGCCGACCACGCCCGAGATGGTTCCGATGTTGTGCGGGTAGTCGTCGGCGATGTACTTGAAGACGCTCGCCTTGCCGAAGGCCCAGGCCACGCCGAGCACGAACATCAGCGCGGTGAAGGTGTAGACGTTGAGCGCGAGGCGGAATTCGATCGGGCCGTTGATGCCGCTGATGGTGTAGCTGGTCGGCGGATAGGACAGCAGGAAGAGGCAGATCCAGCTCACCCACAGCACCCACCAGGTCACCTTGTGCGCGCCGTGTTTGTCCGCGAGCCAGCCGCCGACGGCGCGCAACACGCCGCCGGGCAAGGAAAAGCACGCCGCCAGCAGGGCCGCGACGCGGATGTCGAGCCCGAACTCGCCCACGTAGTACTGCACCATCCACAGGGCGAGCGCCACATAGCCGCCGAACACGATCGAGTAGTACTGGCAGTACTTCCAGACCTTGGGGTCGCGCATCGCGGCCATCTGCTCGCGCCAGGTGATGTGGCTGGGAACGAGGTGCTTGGGGTCGGAGTAGGTGAAGAACCAGAAGGCGATCGCAGTCACGGCCATGGCGACGGCGTAGACCTGCGGCACCAAGGTCCAGCCCACCGCGACCACGATCGCCGGGGCGACGAACTTGTTGACCGCCGCGCCCGAGTTGCCGGCGCCGAAGACGCCCATCGCCAGGCCTTGCTGGCTACGTTCGAACCAGCGCGCCACATACGGCGTGCCGACCGAGAACGAGCCCCCCGCCAGGCCAACAAAGAGACCGAGCACGAGGAACTGCCAGTACTCGGTGGCGTAGCCGATCAGCCAGATCGGGATCACCGTCACCGCCATGATGCAGAAGAAGACGATGCGGCCGCCGAAGCGGTCGGTCCACATGCCCAGCGGCACGCGGATCAGCGAGCCGGTGAGCACCGGCGTGGCCGCCAGGATGCCGAACTGGGTGGCGTTGAGATCGAGTGCCTTCTTGATCGGGATGCCGATCACGCCGAACATCATCCACACCGCGAAGCACACGGTGAAGGCGATGGTCGACATGATCGCCACCGACCATTGCCGGTGCTTGAGCCGGGACGCGTCCTGGTGGTTGGCGATGTTCATAAAACCCTCTGGTGATTGGTGTTTTCACGAGCATCCGGGTCTGCGAAAAGATTTTCATGATTGAAATCAAGTGTTTTCACTGATTGGGCCAAGGTGGAGCGGAGTGCTTACTCCAGTCGTGGTACTAGAAATCCCGCTCAGTGAGCACGGCCGTTGCCTGCTGCCGACGGGGAAAACGGGGCGGCCCACGAACTCGGCTGGCCGAGCATGGGAGTGGCAATGGGATTCTTGAAACGGTGGTGGTTGCATTCGATCCTGGCGCGGGTGGCGGTCGTTTTGCTGACCGTGACCGCGCTGGCGCTGACGGTCATCCTGGCGGCTGCGGTGTTCACCGAGCAGTCGATGGGCAAGGGCAGCGCCATCAACGTCTCGGGCTCGCTGCGAATGCAGAGCAACGCCCTGGCGCTGGCGGTGGCCAAGCCCGGGGCGGCAAGCGCGGCGCGCGCCAAGGCGATTCGCGCTGAGGCCGACGAGTTCGAGCGGCGCCTGCTCAGCGGTGGCCTGGTCGATACCCTGCCCACCGGCGCTCACGAGCCGCTCGCCCTGGTCTATCGCTCGATCAAAAATCGGTTTGAAACCGAGGTCAGACCGTTGGCGCTTGAGGCGATCGACAGTCCGGCGGCGCAACAGGAATTTCTCGCCAAGATTGGCGACTTCGTGCTGCAGGTCGACGGTTTTGTGCGCCAGCTCGAAGTCGTTCTCGAAACCCGCATGGGCTGGTTGCGGATCGCATTGGCCGCCGCGTTTGGCGCCATCGTCCTGCTCGGTGCGGTGGTCTTGCTGCTGCTCAACGCCGAGGTGTTTCGCCCGCTCAAAGACTTATCGCGGGCGGCGCAGGCCGTGCGGGCGGGGGGCTTTCAGGTGCGGGCCAAGGACACCGGGCCGGACGAGATTGGCCAGCTCGGCCAGGCCTTCAACTACATGATCGAAGACCTGGCGCGGCTTTATGGTTCGCTTGAAAAACAGGTGGCGGAGAAAACCGCCGACCTCGATCGCCGCAACCAGTCGCTCGGGCTGCTTTACGAAACCACCCGGCTGCTGTCGGGCAACGAGCTGGCGGCCGAGACCCTCAAGACCGTTCTGGCGCATGTCGAAGGCGCCCTGGGCGCCGAGGGCGGCGTGATCTGCGCTCGCCGCAGCGGCGCCGAGCGCGGCTTTCCTCTGGCGGTGAGCGACCGTGGCCTGCCACAGTCCTGCCGGCATCCGCATTGCGAGTTCTGCAGCGATGGCGCGGTGCGTTGGCACAGCGAGGCTGACGAAGGCGGCGAGCGCCGCATCGTCTGCATTCCTCTGGTCGATAGCGGCACGCAGTACGGCGTGATGCCGCTGGTGATCGCTCCCGGTCGCGGGCTCGAGCCCTGGCAACTCGATCTGGCCGAGACCGTTGGCCGCCACATCGGCGCCGCTCTGGGCGCGGCCGCCCGCCACGAGGAAGGGCACAAGCTGGCGGTGCTCGAAGAGCGCTCGATCATCGCGCGCGAGCTGCACGATTCGATCGCCCAGTCGCTCGCCTACACCAAGATCCAGCTCGTCCGGCTGGCGGCCTTGCTGCAAAACGACGCCGACCGCGAACGCGCTACGGTGGTTCTGGGCGAGTTGCGGGAAGGCGTCTCGGCCGCTTACCGCCAGTTACGCGAGGTGCTCACCACCTTCCGCTTGAAGGTCGGCCGTCAAGGCCTGCAAGGCATGTTGAGCGATGCGGTCACCGAGTTCCAGACCCGCACCGGCCTGGGTGCCGCGCTCGACAATCGGCTCACCGGGTTCGAACTCAGCGCCAACGAACAAGTCCACGTGCTGCAGATCGTGCGCGAGGCGCTCTCGAACGTCGAGAAACACGCCCACGCCAAGAACGTCTGGGTGCGGCTTGATCGCATCGACGGTGGCGCGGTGGGAATCGAAGTCGAAGATGACGGCGTCGGCATTCCCGTTGATCCCGACAAGCGCCATCACTTTGGTCTGTCTATCATGCGAGATCGCGCCGAATCGCTCGGCGGAGAGTTGGTGATCGAGCCGCGCACCAAAGGGGGAACCCGGGTCCGGCTCGCTTTTCACGCCAACTCCGCCCTGGCCCGTGCGGCCTCTGCGCCGGTTTAGTCAAATTCCCGAAGGACGCTTTCCATGCCCAACTCCAAGAGCACCCTGCTTGTCGTCGATGACCACCCGTTGTTTCGCAAGGGCGTGGCGCAATTATTGGCGATGGAGCCCAGCTTCGAGGTGGTGGGCGAGGCCGGCAACTTCGAGGAAGCGGTGCGCGTGGCGCGCGCCACCGACCCCGACCTCACCCTGCTCGACCTCAACATGAAGGGCGGCAGCGGGCTCGAAATCCTGGCCGCCTTGAAGGAAGAAGATCCCGCGCGCCGGGTCGTGATGCTCACGGTGTCAGACGCGCCCGAAGACCTGATGGCCGCGATCCGCGCTGGTGCTGACGGCTACCTGTTGAAGGATATGGAGCCCGAGGATCTGCTCGCCCGGGTCAAGGAATCGCTCGAGGGCCGCACCGTCATCAGCGACGCTCTTACCAACGCGCTGGCGTCGGCCCTGCGCGACGAAGCCCGCTCCGACCGCCGCGACCTGCGCGAGCTGACCGAGCGCGAGCAGGACGTTCTGCGCTGTGTTGCCAGCGGTATGAGCAACAAGATGATCGCGCGCGAACTCACCATCACCGAAGGCACGGTCAAGGTCCACGTCAAGCACATGCTCAAGAAGCTGGGCTTTCGTTCGCGGGTCGAAGCCGCGGTGTGGGCCGCCGAGCGCGGGCTCAAGGCGCAAGCGGGCTAGCTGCGCGCGGGCGCGCTGCGCAAAGCCAAGGGCGGGTCTCCCGCCCTTTTTCATGCGTGCAGGAAGGTGCGCGGACGCGATTGACGCGGAGCGGAACGAATCGAAAGTTGCGCTGCCCTCACGGGTGTCCTGCGGGCCATGGTGTCTTGCGTCGCCGATGGGCGAGGATCGGTGGCGCGCTTACGTCAATCGAGGATGAGGGTGAGAGCTTTGCTTGGTGTGAGGAAATTCACTCGGTCACACTCGTGCCCAGTTCGTGAGGGTAGGCCGCCGTAACGGTCGTATGGTCACCGCGCTATGTCGTTCATCGATCTCTTAATGGGAGTTGTTATGAAAGACTTTGCGGCAATCAAGGTGCTTCTGGCGTGCGTGATCTTGGCCGGTCCTGTTTCACAGGGTTGGGCGGCGGGGGGCGGTGGGGTCGTGGCGGACCCGGGGGCTATGGAGGGGCGGCATTTCGATCCCAAGGGCAAGCCTCCTTCGAAGTTCACGATCGAGTTTCAGAATGGCCAGCGCCAGACCTTGCCGTTCGAGGACCGGCGCGATTTTGACGAGGTCAAGAAAGGCTTTGTCGCGGCGCCGGCCTACAAGCAGATCAAAGCCGATGCCGGCAACGTCGCCTGGGATATGGGGAGCTACGAATTCCTGCTGCAAGGCAAGGACTTCGACAGTATTCATCCGTCGCTCCAACGCCAGGCGATTCTGAACATGGGTTACGGGCTGTACGAAGTCGTGCCCGGCCAGATTTGGCAAGTGCGAGGTTTTGATCTCGCCAACATCAGTTTCATCAAAGGCAAGACCGGCTGGATCGTGTTTGATCCGCTTACCGCCAAGGAAACGGCCCGGGCTGCGCTTGACTTCATCAACCAGCAGCTTGGCGCGCGCCCGGTGACAGCGGTGGTCTATTCGCACTCTCATGGCGACCATTACGGCGGTGTGCGAGGCGTGGTCGACGAGGCCGATGTCAAAAGCGGCAAGGTACCGGTGATTGCGCCGGCCGGCTTCATGGAACACGCGGTCGCGGAGAACGTCTATGCCGGCAATGCGATGAACCGGCGCATGTTCTTCCAATATGGAGTCTTGTTGCCGCGCAGCCCCTTCGGTCACGTCGATCAATCGATCGGCAAGAACACGGCGGCCGGATCCATGGGCTTGATCGAGCCGACACGCTACATCGCCAAGGACTACGAGGAAGTGACTGTGGATGGCGTCCGCATGGAATTTCAGAGCACGCCCGGGACCGAGGCGCCGGCCGAGATGAATACCTGGTTCCCCGACCTGAAGGCGTTCTGGGCGGCCGAAAACATGACCGGCACCGTGCACAACATCTACACGCTGCGGGGCGCTCTGGTGCGCGATGCGCTGGCCTGGTCCAAACACATCAACTCAGCGTTGTATCGCTACGGTGCGACCGCCGACGTGATGTTTGCCTCTCACAGTTGGCCGCGTTGGGGCAATGCCCGGATCCAGGAGGTGATGCGAACCCAACGTGACATTTACGCCAACCTCAACAACGAGGTGCTTCATCTCGCCAACCAAGGCGTGACGATCAACGAGATTCACAATGTTTACAAGCCGCCGCAGAGTCTGCGCAATCAATGGGCGGCGCACAGTTATCACGGATCCGAAGAGCACAACAGCCGCGCTGTCATCAACCGGTATCTGGGTTACTGGGACGCGAACCCGGCGACGCTGATGCCGTTGTCGCCGCGCGAATCCGCTCCTCTGTATGTCGAAATGATGGGCGGGTCCAAGAAAATCCTTGCCAAGGGGCGCCAGCTCTACGCGAAGGGGCAGTACCGCGAGGCGAGCGAGATTCTCAACAAGCTGGTTTTCGCCGAGCCCAGCAACAGGGTCGCCAAGGACTTGTTGGCCGATGTCTATGAGCAGATCGGTTATCAGAAGGAAAGCCCGAGCGTTCGCAACAGCTTCCTGGCGGCCGCTTACGAGCTTCGCCACGGTATGCCAGGCGGTGCGGTGCCTTCGTCCAGCGGACCCGACACCATCCGTGCAATGTCGACCAACCTTTGGCTGGATTTTCTTGGCATTCGTCTCGACAGCAAGAAGGCCAATGGGATGCAGTTCGCCATCAATCTGGTGACGCCTGACAATGGCGAGAAGTACGTGGTGGAATTGAGCAATGCCACGCTCACCAACATCAAGGGACAGGCAGCGACGAATCCCGATCTGACGATCACCGTCAATCGCAGCGACCTTGAATTGGTGATGGGCGGCAAGGCGAGCTTCGATGAGCTGTTGGCCGCAGGCAAGGCGAAGTTCGATGGCGATCGCAAGCCATTGGATCAGCTGAAGACCTTGCTGGTCCAGTTCGCTCCCGACTTTGAATTGCTGCCGGGAACGAAGCCCGTCACAACGGTTCCGAGCGGACGCCGGGACGTATTCGAGCAGGTCGAACCGGCGGCCAGCCATGGCGGTTGAGCCGCATCGGTCGGTCGGGGGCGTCGAGTTTGGCGTATCGGTGCCATGGCGATCGCAACCGCAGCCAGCGGGCGACAGGTAGTGCCGCGGTCTGTCCCCAAGCACGAAACAAAACGCCCGGCAGCACCGGGCGTTTTGCGATGTCTGCGGGCCGGCTTGCCGGCCCGCCTCTTGGCTTACTTGCGCTCGCCCGTCAGCGGTTTGACGTCGGCTTGCGGCGCGTGGCAGAGCATGCAGTCGTACTGCGTGCCCTTGAGTGCGAGCTTGCCGTCGGCCTTGGCATAGTGGCTGGCGGGGATCGGCTGGGGCTGGCCCTTGGCGGTCTTCTTGCCGATGTCGGCCGGCTTGTCGTGGCACATCAGGCAGCTGTTGGCGTCGGGCTTGATCGGCAGGAAGTTCTCGACCGCGTGCGGAATCATCGGCGGGGTGCCGAGCGGGGCCGGACGGACTTTGCCGGAGTCGAGGCTATAGGCCTGGGGCACCGGGGTCTCGAACGGATCGGTCTTCGACAGGCTCATCTCGTTTTCTGCCACGGACTTGGCTTGCGCGAACGCACCACCGGTCGCCAGCGCCATCAGCGCCACGAGCAGGACCTTCTTCATTGCTTTTCTCCTTCGGAAATCGATTGGGGGCGGATCCGCCAGCGCAGGTCGAAGTGGAGTGAATCCTCCGGGCAGACGACGACGCAGCGGCCGCAGTTGATGCATTCACCCGAGGCGACCATGCCGCGCTCGGCTGCTTGATTGAAGTTGAGGACCTGAGGTTCGGGACAGACCTTGACGCAGTCGCCGCAGCGGGTGCAGCTCGGGGCGTCGTACGCGACCTTGACCTGGCCCGCCTGGCCGACCACGGCCCAGAAGGCGCCGAGCGGACAGACGTGGCCACACCAGCCGCGCCGCACGATCGCCAGATCGAAGGCGAACACGCCCACCGCGGCGGTGAGCCCCAGCCCGAGGCCGAACACCAGCTCGCGCCAGACCATCGCCTGCGGGCTGACCCACTCGAAAGCGGCCAGACCCGTGACGGCGGACAGGGCCAGCGTGAGCGCCAGCACCGCGTAGCGCACTCCGGCGCGCATCCGCAGCAGATCGGCCCGGATCCCGGTCTTATCGCGCAGCCAGTCGGCCGCGTCGGTCACTAGATTCATCGGGCAGACCCAGCCGCAGAAGCTGCGGCCGCTGACCAGCACGTAAAAGCCCAGCACCAGGCCGGCGCCGATCAGAACCTCGGACGCCAGCCAGTGGCGCGCCACCAGCATCTGCAGCACCGCGAACGGATCGGCCAGCGGCACCAGGCCGGCGAAATTCGAGGCCGACAGATTGCCAGCGAGCAAGGGCTGGCCCAACAGCTTCCAGCCCAGGTGCGCGGTGCCGAAAAACAGCACCAGCACGGCGAACTGGACGAGGCGCCGCGCCAGGGTGTAGCGCAGCGCCCACAGCTTGCCGCCGAGCGTGGTGGGCGGCTGGTAGTGGCGCACCGGACGGGAAGGGACAGGTGCGGTCATAGCGGACTGTTGAGGTAGTCAAGGCCGGGGGCCTTGGGAGCGGTGGCCGGTGCCGCCGGAGCTGGCGTCGCGGCGGGTTCGGGCGCGGGAGCGGAAGCTTCGGTGGTGGCGGGAGCCGCCGCCGAGGGATCGTCCTTCCAGCCCAGTCGGTAGTGCTCGCCCATCTTCCCGCGCACGCTGGCCGGGTTGACGATGTTGATGGCGCTCACCTCCGTTGGGCAGGCCTGGGTGCAGACCCCACAGCCGGTACAGGCGCCGGCGTGGACCACCGGCACGAACACCGCGTGCTTGCTGATTTGGCGCGGATGCGGCTGGATCGAGATCGCCTTGTCGCGCACCGGGCACACCCGGTAGCAGACTTCGCAGCGCAGCCCCTGCCAGGACAGGCAGGTTTCGGGATCGATCACCGCCAGGCCCATGCGGGCGCTGTCGATGCTCTTGATTTCGCGATCCAGAGCGCCGGTCGGGCAAGCCTTGGCGCAGGGCACGTCGGGGCACATGAAGCAAGGCACCGATCTCGGCTCGAAAAACGGCGTGCCGAGCGCCGGGCCGTCGCCCACGGTGGCGAGCTTGAGCGTGCCGTAGGGGCAGGCTTCCAGACACACCCCGCATTTGATGCAAGTGGCGTCGAACTCGATTCCGGTTCGTGCGCCCGGCGGCCGCGGCGCCCACGGCGCCGCCTTGGCCGAGCGAACCAGAAACGCGTTCCACACCAAGCCGCCGCACGCAGCCACCCCCGCGGCTTGCGCCGCGCGGGTCAGCCATTCGCGTCGTTGGGGGTCGTGGATGCTCATTGCGATCTCCGCTCGCGCGGGGCGGCTAACCCCGCGCTTCAGGTCCTCTTCAATCAGGCCTTGCTGACCTTGACGGCCGACTTCTTGAAGTCGGGCTCGAGCGAGATCGGGTCCAGAGCGTCGATCACGATCTGGTTGACCTGCACGGCCTCGTCAAAGAAGGCGAGCCACACGGTGCCTTTGCTCATCTTGTTGCGACCCTGGGTCTCGACCACGGCCTTGACCTTGCCGCGGCGCGACTCGATCAGGGCCACGTCGTTGCGCTTCAAGCCTCGCTTGGCGGCGTCGGCTGGCTGCATGTAGAGCACGGCGGTGGGCGCGGCGCGGTGCAGCTCGGGCACGCGGCGGGTCATGCTGCCGGTGTGCCAGTGCTCAAGGATGCGGCCGGTGCACAGCCACAGATCGTAGTTGGCGTCGGGCTGCTCGACCGGTGCGGCGTATGGACGGAAGAAGATCTTGGCGCGGCCGGGCAGCGGCACGGGCTTGGGATCGGTCACGCCGTCGAGGTTGCCGGTGGGGATCGCCTTCATCAGCTTGCCGTAGAAGTCGTAACCCGCGCCCTTCTTGACGTAGGGGTCGAAAGCTTCGTTGAAGCGGTAGTGCGTTTCCTTGCCGTCGACCACCGGCCAGGTCAGGCCGCGCACGTCGTCGCGCATGTAGGTGTCGTAGTCGGCCAGATCATGGCCGTCGCCCAGCGTGAACTGGCGGTACTCGTTAAAGAGCGCCTTCTCGACGAACCACTTGTCACCCAGGGCCTCGGCGGTGCCGTTCAACTTGCCGCGCAGCTTGGCGTCGGGCCAGGCCACCTTCTTGTTGTCGGCGGTGGCAAACAGCACGTCGTAGAGGTTCGATTCGGGCGTGTAGCCCATCTTTTGCGCCCCGGCCAGAACGTCGGGCAGGGTGTTGTCGACAAAGCCCTCCATCTTCAGCCCGGGGACTTTTTTCTCGGTCCACACGTCCTTCAACTTAAAGCGCTTGGCGAACTCCATCATCATCCAGATGTCGCTGCGCGCCTCGCCCGGGGCGGCGACTTGCTGACGCCAGGCCTGGGTGCGGCGTTCGGCGTTGCCGTAAGCGCCCCATTTTTCGAAGATCATCGAGGCGGGCAGGATCAGGTCGGCGACCTTGGCCGACAGCGTCGGGTAGGCGTCGGCCACGACCACGAAGTTTTCGGGCTTGCGCGCCGCCTTCAACCAGTGGTTGCTGTTGGGCGTGGACTGGAAAATGTTGACCACCTGAGTCCACAGGAAGTTGATCTTGCCGTCCTCGAGACCCTGCAGGATGTTCATCAGCGAAGCGCCGACGTGCGGGTTGAGGGTGTTCTCCGGCAGCTTCCACAGCTTCTCGGTCTTGGCGCGGTGCGGCTTGGGACCGACCAGCATGTCCGAGGGCAGGCGGTGGCAGAAGGCGCCGACTTCGCGCGCCGAGCCGCAGGCCGAGGGCTGGCCGGTGAGCGAGAAAGCGCCGTTGCCCGGGCGGGCGTGCTTGCCCAGCAGCAGGTGGTTGGTATAGCACTGCTCGTTGACCCACACGCCGCGCTGGTGCTGGTTAAAGCCCATGCACCAGAAGCTCATCAAGTCGCTCTTGGGGTCGATGTAGAGGTCGGCGAGCTGCTTCAACTTGGCCTTGAACGCGTCGAGCGATTCGTCGGAATCGCCCTTGGCAAGCTGGGCCACGAAGTCGAGCGTGTAGGGTTCGACGCCGCGCTTGAATTCTTCAAACGTGATGTGCCAGTGGTTGCCAGCCGGGCCGCCCGCGTTCTTCTGTTCGACCACGTCGCCGGCCTTGCGGCGCTGGGCGATCGCTTCGTCCGGGTCGAGCGTGATCACCTTCTGCTTGGCCATCACGTCCTTCTCGCCCGGGAAGGCGAACTGGTCGGTCGGGCGCAGGCCGTAGCCGATGTCGGTCGGGCCGGTGGTGAAGACGCAGTGCTTGTCGACGAACTCCTGGTTGACCGCGCCGCGGGCGATGATCTCGCGCGCGATGTAGTTCTGGATCGCCAGGTCGGTGTTGGGCTTGAAGATGATCTCGAGGTCCGCCAGACCCGAGCTCATGTTCGAATAAGTCGTCAGGTTGACGATCTTGGTCGCCTTGTGGGTGAGCTTGCGGTCGGTCACGCGCGACCACAGGACCGGGTGCGCCTCGGCCATGTTGTTGCCCCACAGGACCATGGCGTTGGACTTCTCGATGTCGCCGTAGATGTTGGCGGGCTCGTCGACGCCGAAGGTCTGATAGAAGGCGACCACCGCGCTCGCCATGCACAGGCGGGCGTTGGGGTCGATGTTGTTCGAGCGAAAGCCCGCCTTCATCAGCTTGGAAGCGGCGTAGGCCTCCTGGATCGTGTACTGGCCGGAACCGATGATCGACACCGCGGTCGGGCCCTTGGTCTCGTAGGCCTTGCGGAACTGGCGCTCCATTTCGTCCAAGGCGACGGTCCAGCTCACCGGCTCGAACTTGCCGTCCTTGTCGAACTTGCCGTTCTTCATCCGCATCAAGGGCTTGGTCAGACGGTCCTGGCCGTAGAGGATCTTGCCGTTGAAATAGCCCTTGATGCAGTTGAGGCCGCGGCTCACCGTTGAATCCGGGTCGCCTTTGGTGGCGACGATCTTGCCGCCCTGGGTGCCGACCAGGATGCCGCAGCCGGTGCCGCAGAAGCGGCACACGCCCTTGTCCCAGCTGATGCCGGCGTCGGCGCCCTTGGCGGTGGCGGCGGCAGCGTCGGTGATGGGAATGCCCACGGTGAGGGCGGTGGTGGCGGCGATGCCGGACTTCACAAAGTCACGGCGAGTCACAACGGTGTCTGTAGACACAAGTTTCTCCTGCACTGGAAATTCGGGGATGCTCAGGTGTCGGCCGGCGGGGCGGCGTCGTCGAGGCGGTGATAAACGAGCGCGGCGTCGATCACGCCGGGCAGGGACTTGATGCGAGTAAAGCCATCGGCCTCGGCATCAATGCTGGACGCTTCCTGCACGACGACGACGCGGCCCGTGGCCGCATCGGTGTGATGCACTTCAACGCCTTCGAGCGTCTGCAAGGCGGCGAGCACGTCGTCGAGGCGGCCGGGGGCGGCAACGACAAGAATTCCTGACAGATTCATTCGCGGGTCCTGACTGGAAACACATCCATCTTCAACCCCGCTAAGCGCCCGAAATTGATGCTCATCAAGCCGGGTCCGGTAGGGGTACTTCCGCATGAGTATGCGGGTTTCCCTCATTGGAAGGGCTTGCCCAGGGCGTGGTCCTGGGTTTGGCGACGCGCCGCCCGCAGAAACCCTGGTGCCCGGCCGAAGGGCCCGGTGTCAGCGGGCGAAGACGATTCGCTCCGCGCGCAACAGCCGCGCGAGCAAGACCAGGCACACGGCCGTCAGAACGATCGCCATCGCGCCGGGGGCGAGCAGATCGAACCCGCTGACCGGCTCGCCGCGCAGGGCGCGGATCAAGACCTGCTGCTGCGCCATCGCCGGCACGGCGAGCTGCCACGGCGCATCGCGCAAGCTCAGAAACAGCGGCAGGATCGGCACGAAGTTGACCAACATTGTGATGTAGCTGGCATAGGTCTGCGCCTCCTTGTAGCTGCGACCCCAGGTGGCAGCGAGCATCAGCAGGCTGGCGACGAAAGCGGCAAACGGCAGCAGCATCACCAGAAACAGGCCCAGCTCGCGCGCGCCGAATTGCATCAGGGCGGCCAGCGACTCGCTCTTGATCGCCAGCATCGCGACCGAAAAGCCGGCCAGCGTGAGCAGGATCACGGCGCTGGCCGCGGTGGTGACCACGCCCCACTTGCCCACCGCCAGCGCGCCGGTGGCGACCGGGTTGGCCAGCAGCGGCTCGAGCGAGCCGCGCTCGCGCTCGCCGGCGGTGACGTCGATTGCCACGCTCACCGCGCCCACCACGGCGCCCAAGAGCGCCAACCAGGGAATGAAGAACAGGAGTTGCGCGTTGCGGGCCTGGCCGGGAGCGAGGTTGGTTTCGACCACTTCGATCGGATTGACCAGCGCCGGCGCCACGCCGCGCGCGGCCAGCCGCAGGCTCGCCACTTCGCGCGCATACGCCCGCAGCAGCTGGGTGGTGGCGCGGGTGGCCGCCGGTGCGCGGGTGCCGCTGTCGTCGAACACCAGTTCCAGGGGAGCGAGCTCGGCCCGCGCCAGCTTGGCTTCGAAGGCCTCCGGTACCACGACCACGGCATTGGCCAGCGCGCCTGACTTGACCTGGCGGCGCCAGTCCGCGGGCGCGTCGATCACGGTGGCGCCGGCGCGTTCGAGAAAGTTCACCAGGCCGGGGGCGTGGGCGCGGCCCTCGATCACCACCTCGCGCTTGGCGATCGCCGCTTCGATGTCCGACACCATGGTCGAGATCAGCAGCAGCGACAGCGGACCGGCGACCATCGAGGTGAGCAGCACCACCATCCAGGTGCGGCGGTCGCGCAGAGTGTCGGTGAGCTCCTTGCGGTAGACCACCCAGGCCGCCTTGAGTGCGTTCATGTGGCCTCCGCAAAGGCCAGCCGGACAAAGGCGTCTTCGAGCGATTCGCCCTCCAGCGTGAGCGTGGCGGCGGTGCCGGTGGCGAGCGCCCGGCCATGGGCGACGACCACGATGCCATCGGCCAGCTGACTGACCTCTTGCATGATGTGCGAGGAAAAAATGATGCACTTGCCGCGCTCGCGCAGGTGGCGCAGGAGTCGCCGCAAGGCGCGGGTCGAGGGCACGTCGAGCCCGTTGGTGGGCTCGTCGAGGATCAGATGCTGCGGGTCGTGGATCAGCGCCCGCGCCAGGGCGACCTTCATCTTCTCGCCGGTGGAAAAACCGGCGGTGGGGCGCTCGAGCAAGGTCCGCATGTCGAGCAAAGTGGCGAGGTCTTCAAGCCGCTGGCGCCAGTCCGGCTCAGAAAGACCGCGCAGCCGTGCGTAGTAAGCAATGTTCTCGCGCGCCGTGAGCCGGCCGTAAAGCCCGCGCGCGTCGGACAGTACCCCGAGCGAAGCGCGCACTGCGAGCGGGTCGCGCGCCACGTCAAAGCCGCCGACGCGGGCGCTACCGGCGTCGGCTTGCATCAGCGTGGCAACAATTCGCAGCGCCGTGGTCTTGCCCGCGCCGTTGGGGCCGAGCAAGGCGGTGATGGCGCCGTCGGGCGCGGCGAAGTCGAGCCCGGCCAGAGCAGTGACGAATTGCTGGCGGCGACCGATCCGGGTGGCGAATCGCTTGCTGAGTCCTTCGACTTCGATCATGGGCGGGCCGGCGGATTGAAAAAGAGGGGGGCGGGAATGCGGGTGAGGCAATCGCCGTCGATGCCGGCCAACGAAGCTTGCTTGATGAAGCGGGCGATCAGGTCGGGCGCGCAACCCTGGCCCGAGATGCCGTGGCCGAGCATCGGAGCGATCAGGTGCCTGGCATGGCCGAGCCGTTCAGCCATGGCGGCGGCGTGGCGCGGCGGCGTGGCCGGGTCGAGTCCGCCCGAGAGCAGCAGTACCGGCACCGGACTGGCTCCCACTTCATAGAACTCGGCCGGCACGGTGCGTCGGGGCAAGGCGGCGCAGGCCGCGTCGTAGGTCTTCAATACGGCGGCGCCCAAACGCGTGGCGTTGGCCTGCGCGCGATCGCTCGCCGTGATGCGCGGCAGGTCTTCGCTGCACACCACGCTGTAGTGCATGCCGACCGCAAAATTGTCGGCCACCGCGCCGCTCATGCCGGTGACCAGGGCGGCGAGCGGCTCGTAGTGACCGGCCGCGGCCTGGGTGATCGCGTGGGGCAGGGCCGCGGCCAGGTGTGGCGCGTACAGCGGCAGCCGCAGCCATGCCGCTGCCAGTTCGCGCGACAGCGTCACGGTTTCAGTCTGGCCGGTGAGCGGGTCCGCCACGGCGATGGTCTTGCCAAAGCCTGCGCGCGCCAGCAGCTGCTCGATCGAGTCGGCCAGACGCGGATAGCGGCGCGCGCAGTCGGCATCGGCGGCGCAGGCCTTGACCAGGGCGTCGAGCGCGGCTTCGGCGTCGAGCGCAATCGCTACCGGCAGACGCATGTCGGGCGGGGCCACGCCGTCGAGCACAGCGCTGCGGACGCGTTGCGGAAACTGGCGCAGGTACTCGAGCTCGGCACGGGTGCCGTAGGAGCCGCCCCACAGGTTGATTTTTTCGGCGCCCAGACGAGCTCGCACCGCGTCGATGTCGCGTACCGCGATCCAGGTGGCGAGCTGGCTGGGGTCGATGGGCGCGGTCTTCGCGCATTGCGCCAGCCGCTGCGCCTGGCGGCCGGGGTCAAAGGCCGAGAGCGTGTCGGACTCGTCCTGGCAGTGGAACGCGGCCGACTGACCCGTGCCGCGCGAGTCGATGAAGACCAGATCGCGGCGGTGGTTGAGCGGCGCGAGCACGGCGCTGACTGGCGCGGCGATCTGGGTGCCGGCCTGGCCGGGGCCGCCGGCGAAAACGAAGACCGGGTCGGGCCATGGGTGACGCGCCAGTGCCGACAAGACCGCGAAGTGGACCTCGATCGATGGCCCGGCGGGATCGTCCGGGTTCTGCGGCATCGTCACGTGGCCGCAGCGGGCTTCGCGCTCGATTCCCTTGAGCCGGCAGGGGGTGAGATCGGCGGCGGTGATGGCGGGTTCGCGGCCGCAAGCGGCCAACAGGAGCAGGGTGAGCAGGGCGATGGAAAGACGCATGACCGCGAGCATAACGAGGCCGGAACCTCGGTGCGCTCGGGTGACAAGAAGGGACGCCGCGGCGTCCCTTCCTGGTTGACGCGCTAAAGCGCTGGGCTTAGATGAAGCCTTCCGCCGCCGCGAACAAATAACCCGCGGCACAGGCGGTGCTCACACCGATCAAGCCCGGCAGGATGAAGCTGTGGTTGATCACGTACTTGCCGATCTTGGTCGTCCCCGAGCGATCGAACTGGATCGTCGCCAGATCGCTCGGGTAGGTCGGCAGAATGTAATAGCCGTAGCAGGCCGCCGAGAAAGCCACCACATAGCCCGGCGGCAGCCCGATCGCGAGCGCCACGGGGACGATCGCGGCGATCGCCGCGGCTTGCGAGTTGACCAGCTTGGAGACCAGCAACAGCACCAGGGCGTAGGTCCAGGGCGCGCTCTTGATCGTTTCCGTCAGGCCGGCCTTGAGACTGTCCATGTGGGCTGCGAACATGGTGTCGGCCATCCACGCCACGCCAAACACTGCCACCACCGCGATCATGCCGGCGCGGAACACTTCGTTCTTGCCGATCTCGGCCGCCCGAGTTTTGGTGAACACGATGATCAAAGCGCCGGCGAGCAGCATGAACATCTGGATCGTCAGCACCATGTTGAGGGGCTTGCCCTTGATGCTGGGGCGGAGTTCGGCAAATGCGCCGAGCAGGGCCACAACCGCGATCGCTCCCATGAAGATCCACATCGCCAGCCACTGGTCACGCGAGAGCTTTTGCCCCAGCAAGGTGATGGATTCGCCGTAGACACGCTTTTTGTTTTCGGGATCGGCAATGTAGGCCTGGAATTCAGGATCTTTGTCGAGGTCCTTGCCGCGGAACCAGGAAAAGATGCCGATCGCCAGAACACCCACCATGGCAGCGGGAATGGTGATCATCAGCAGATCGATGAAACCAATGGCATGGCCATTGATGGGGTAGTTGGCAAGAAACGCCACTAGAGAGACGACGGCGACCGAGACCGGGCTGGCGATGATGCCCATCTGGCTGGCGATCGAGCTGCCAGCCATGGGGCGCTCGGGACGAATCCCGTTTTTGATCGCCACGTCGTAGATAATCGGCAGCATGGTGTAGACCACGTGGCCGGTGCCGCACAGGATCGTCAAGCCGAAGGTCGTGAACGGGGCGAGGATCGAGACGTATTTCGGATTTCTTCGCAGCAATTTTTCGGCGCCTTGCAAGAGGACGTCGAGTCCACCTGAAGCCTGCAGCGTGGCCGAGGCTGCCACCACGGCAATGATGGTGAGCATCACATCGATCGGCGGTTTTCCGGGCGCCAAACCAAAAACGAACACCAGCAGCACCATGCCGATGCCACCCAAAAGACCGAGAGCAACGCCGCCTTTGCGCGCGCCATAAAAAAGGCAGATCAGGATGATCGCTAGCTGAAGTCCGAATTCCACAATCCTCTCCCTACCGAGACACGATGCTTGCAAGGTATACGGGCATGAGTGCAAGCCCTTGTTGGCAGATCAAGTCGTGGATGGAAATAAGGGAAAATGCTCGGTCTCAAGGGCTTGTGATGCCGCGTGCGCGACATCAAATGTCATACACACGTAATCGAGGATGCTCTATGACATCGAAGTGCATCCCGTGTTGATTGCCAATGGAGTTCCACATGAGCACCGTGATCAAGCAAGACGACCTGATCGAAAGCGTCGCCTCCGCGCTGCAATACATCAGCTACTACCATCCCGCCGATTTCATCTCGCACCTGGCCGCTGCCTATGAGCGCGAGCAAAGCCCGGCGGCCAAGGATGCGATCGCCCAGATCCTCGCCAACTCCAAGATGTCGGCCGAGGGCAAGCGCCCGATGTGCCAGGACACGGGTCTGGTGATCGTGTTCGCCAAGGTCGGCATGGACCTCAAGTGGGAAGGCTTCACCGGCTCGGTCGAAGACGCGATCAACGAAGGCGTGCGCCGCGGCTATCTGAACCCCGACAATGTGTTGCGCGCCTCGGCAGTCAACCCGCCCGAATTCGGCCGCAAGAACACCAAGGACAACTCGCCGGCGGTGATTCACTGGCAAGTGGTTCCGGGCGACAAGCTCGAGATCAAGATCGCGGCCAAGGGCGGCGGCTCGGAAAACAAGAGCAAGCTCGTGATGCTCAACCCCAGCGATTCGATCGTCGACTGGGTGATGAAAACCGTGCCGACGATGGGTGCGGGCTGGTGCCCGCCCGGCATTCTCGGCATCGGCATCGGCGGCACTGCCGAGAAGGCCGCTCTGATGGCCAAGGAAGTTCTCAACGAGCCGCTCGACATGCAGGAGCTGCTGGCTCGCGGTCCGCAGACCGACGTCGAAAAACTGCGCGTCGAGATCTATGAAAAGGTCAACGCGCTGGGCATCGGTGCCCAGGGTCTGGGCGGCCTGACCACCGTGCTCGACGTCAAGATCGACATGTACCCGACCCACGCCGCCAGCAAGCCGGTGGCGATGATGCCCAACTGCGCCGCGACCCGTCACGCGCACTTCGTGCTCGACGGCTCGGGCCCGGTTCACCTCGACCCGCCGGCGCTGGATTCGTGGCCCGACATCACCTGGGCGCCGGACTACAACAAGAGCAAGAAGGTTGACATCAACCAGGTGACCAAGGCAGAGATCGCCTCGTGGCAGCCGGGCGACACGCTGCTGCTCTCCGGCAAGATCCTCACCGGGCGCGATGCCGCCCACAAGCGGATCCAGGACATGCTGGCCAAGGGCGAGCCGCTGCCGGTCGACTTCCATGGCAAGGCGATCTACTACGTCGGCCCGGTCGATCCGGTGCGCGACGAAGTGGTCGGCCCCGCGGGCCCCACCACCTCGACCCGGATGGACAAGTTTGTCGAGATGATGCTGGCCGAGCCGGTCGGCCTGGGCTTGATGATCGGCAAGGGCGATCGCGGCCCGGCGGCCCGCGCCGCGATCAAGAAGCACAAGAGCGCCTACCTGATGGTCGTGGGGGGCGCCGCCTATCTGGTCGCCAAGGCGATCAAGCAGTCGAAGGTGCTGGGCTTTGGCGACCTCGGCATGGAAGCGATCTACGAGTTCGACGTTCAAGACATGCCGGTGACGGTGGCGGTCGATTGCGAAGGCAATTCGGTGCATGAGACCGCGCCCAAGGTCTGGCAGGCCAAGATCGGAAAGATTCCGGTGACGCTGGAATAAGCCTCGAGGAGGCAGACGCCGGGCCGGGCGACCGGCTTGGCGCGCGGAAGGCCGCAGCTTGCTGCGGCCTTTTTTTGGGGCGGGCAATGGATGGCCGGGTCAACGGGCTGCGCTCAATCTGGTTGCCCGCAGCGTTGCAAGCATGCATCGATCCCGTTGGCTGCGTCATGGGGCTGACACACTGAACGCCATCAAACAAGGCAGCGCCTGCGCCTTGTCCACCGGAGCCTCGCGATGGCCGATGAACCGAACTACGTCACCGAACGCTGGAGCAAGTACTTCGACGAGATTGATCAGGAGATCGTTCGCCTGGCGGTCATTCTCGAGGTTCGCATCCTTGAGCCTGGCGTGATCGAGCGCATTCTCAAGGGCGATGCGACCGTCTGCGGACGGCCGCGGGAAGCCAGCTTCGAGAAGCTGCGCGGTCTCCTGACCATGCACTACTCGACCCGCGCCAAGGCGATCGAAGCCCTCGGGCCGGAAGCAGCGATCCGCATCGTTCATGAAACCGTGGCCCGGTTGCGCGCGCGCCTCGGCGGTGGCGTGGGCAGCCCCTTGGGCTGAATCACTTGAAACCTCCCGACCAGGATCTCGCAGGTGAAACCATGAAAGCCGATAAAGCGAAAGTCCATGAGGCCAAGCCGCTGTCCGAGGCGGCGAACTCTTCCAACGCGGCGCTGCCGGAACTCGGCCCCCCTGCCGAACTCTCGGCCAAGGCGTATGCCAAGGTCCTCAAGAAATTGCATGTCGAGCTGGTGCAATTGCAGGAGTGGGTTCGCACTCACGGGCTCAAGGTGTGCATCGTGTTCGAAGGGCGTGACGGCGCGGGCAAGGGCGGCACGATCAAGGCCTTGACCGAACGCGTCAGCCCCCGTGTGTTCCGGGTGGTGGCTCTGCCGGCACCGACCGAGCGCGAGAAGAGCCAGATGTACATCCAGCGCTACATCGGCCATCTGCCGGCGGCGGGTGAAGTCGTCATCTTCGACCGCAGTTGGTACAACCGCGCCGGAGTCGAGCGGGTGATGGGTTTCTGCACCGAGGCGCAGGCGGAACGCTTTCTCGGGGCGGCGCCCCTGGTCGAAAAGGCCTTTGTCGACTCCGGCATCATCCTGCTCAAGTACTGGCTCGAAGTCAGTCCCGAAGAGCAGACCCGCCGCCTCCAGGACCGCATCAAGGATGGCCGCAAGACCTGGAAGCTCTCGCCGATGGACCTCAAGTCGTATGGCCGCTGGTTCGATTACTCGCGCGCCCGCGACGCGATGTTCGAGGCCACCGACAGCGAATGGGCGCCGTGGCTTGTCGTTCACTCCGACGACAAGCGCCGCGCTCGGCTCAACGTGATCCAGCACATCCTGGCGAGCGTTCCGCACAAGCGCCTGCCGCGTGAAAAAATCGTTCTGCCCAAGCGCCAGAAGCGCGGTGACTACGTCGAGAGCCAATACCCGTTCAAGTTCATTCCCGAGCCGTTCTGAGCGGATTGATCCAGGCGAAAAAACGGGCGCAGCTTTCGCTGCGCCCGTTTCAATTCAAGCCGCTATCTGAAGCTGATGCGCTGCTTTAGACGGCCTTGATCGGAACAAACTTCGGGTTCGCGGTCGTGCCCTTGATGCCCTGCTCGGCCATCTTGCGACGGACGAAGGCGATCTG
>JAVVWR010000028.1:0-21152 GCA_036652035.1 Burkholderiaceae bacterium
CGCCCCGGCTCATCCGTCCCCATCACCGCCCGCCACAACCCGCAAACCTGAGCGACCTCACTCGCCACCACCTCCCTCGGTACGCGGGCAGCATCGCCCTCGGCGCTGTTCAATCGCAACTCATGCTGCAGCTTGCGGTAGCGCCGGTAAGCGTCAGAGACCTCGCCGGCCAGACCCCGAGCTATTAGGCCAGCGTCGCCCGCCATTTTCAGCAGCGCGATATTGCCGAGGTTTTTCACCAGCTCAGGGTGCTGATGCGAGTGAGCGAGCACCAGGGTCTGGACGATGAATTCGATATCGACCATGCCGCCGCGGTCGTGCTTGAGGTCGAACAGCTCGGTGGGATTGGGGTGGCCTTCGATCATTCGCGCGCGCATCTTGATCACCTCGTCGCGCAGGGCGGCAAGGTCCCGTGAGCGAGTGAGGATGAAGCCGCGCTCGGCCTCGAAGCGCGCGCCGATCTCGGCGTCGCCCGCGCAAAAGCGCGCGCGGGTGAGCGCCTGGTGCTCCCAGGCCCAGGCGCCGGTGCCGTCTTCGTTGCGCTGGTATTTGGAGAACGCCTCGAAGGACGAGACCACCAGGCCGGCGTTGCCGTTGGGGCGCAGCCGCAGGTCGATCTCGAACAGGATTCCCGACGAGGTGGGCGCGGTGAGCCAGCTCATCATGCGGCGCGCGAGCCGCGTGTAGAGCTCGGGCGCGTCGGGGTGATCGTCGTCGAACAGATAGATCAAATCGAGGTCGGAGGCGTAACCCAGCTCCTTGCCGCCCAGCTTGCCGTAGGCGACCACGGCAAAGCGCGGCAGCTCGCGGTGGCGCTTGGCGACCGTGGCCCAGGCCTGCTCGATGACGATGGCGAGCACCGCGTCGGCCAGGGCCGAGAGCTGATCGGCCAGACGCTCGACCGTGAGCCGGCCATCGAGGTCGGCCACCAGCAGGCGAAAGACCTGCGCGTGGTGCGCGTCGCGCAGCAGGTTCATCTGCCGCTCCTGGTCATCGGCGGCCTCCAGGAGCTGGACCCGAACGCCCGCCACCCAGTCGCTCCAGTCGATCGGCGAATCGTTGTTGAGGCCGGCCAGGCGCTCGTCGATCAGCTCGTCGAGCAGGATCGGGTGGCGCACCAGGTAGTCGGTCGCCCAGCGGCTCGCCGCCAGCAAGCGGCCGACACGGGCCGCGACCTGGGGGTACTGGTTGAGCAGTGCGATATAGGTGCTGCGGCCGGCGATCACTTCGGCCAGCCGCAGGTAGCGCGCCAGCACTTCGTCGGCGCTGATCGAATGCTCGGGCGCCGCGGCGAAATCGGCGGCGCGGCGCATCACGCGCTGCAAGAGCGTGGCCAGGCGCGTGCGAGCGGTCTCGCTCACCGAATTGACGGTGCGTGAAGCCATCAGCGCGAGCACCCGCTGCGCGGTGTCGGCGGGCGCGGTGTAACCCAGCCCGGCCAGTTGCGCAGCGAGCGGCGCGGCGGCATCGGCCTCGTTGGCCTCCCACGCCAGCGGCAGCGATTCAAGCTCGGCGTCGGCACGCTCCTTGGCGAGAAAGATCGAATCGAAGGTGGCGGCGACAAACTCCTGGGTCTCGGCCAGACGCGCGAGCAGAGCTTCGCGCGCCACTCCCCGCAGGCGGGCGATGCGTTCCTGCGCCGCCGCCTCGGGCGGCAGCCAGTGGGTCTGCGCGTCGTCAAGGTATTGCAGGGCGTGTTCAAGGTCGCGCAGAAAGACGTAGGCCTCGCGCAGGCGCTGGCTGACACCCTCGTTCAAGACCCCCAGGGCGGCGAGCTGGGCCAGCATCGCCAGCGTCTGCTTGCCGCGCAGCCGCGGCTCGCGCCCGCCGCGGATGACCTGGAAGGTCTGGGTGATGAATTCGATCTCGCGGATGCCGCCGCGGCCGAGCTTGACGTTGATGCCGCGGTTCTCGCGGCCGGCGGTGCGGCGAGCGGTTTCGGCACGGATCAGAGCGTGCAGATCGGTGAGCGCGGCGATCGCGCCAAAGTCGAGATACTTGCGAAACACAAAAGGACGAATCAGGTCGGCGAGCGCCTTTTCCTGCTCGGCAAACTGCGCCGGGCTGGCAAAGACCGGCGCGCTCACCACCCGGCCCTTCAACCAGGCAAAGCGCTCCCAGTCGCGGCCCTGAACCACCAGGTATTCCTCCAGCATGGCGTTGGAGACCACCAGCGGCCCGGAGTCGCCATTGGGGCGCAGCCGCATATCGACCCGGAACACGAAGCCGTCGGCGGTGAAGTCGGAGATCGCCGGGATCACGCGCTTGCCCAGGCGATCGAAGAACTCGTGGTTGCTGAGCAAGCGGCGCGGCTGGGGGTACTCGGGCGTGGCGCGGCAATCGCCCGCCTCGTCGTAGACGAAGATCAGGTCGATGTCCGAACTGACGTTCAATTCGCGCCCGCCCAGCTTGCCCATGCCAACCACCAGCAGGTCCTGCGGCACCCCGGCTTCCGAGGTCGGCACGCCGTGCACCGCGGCCAGTTCGATCGAATACGCCGCCACCGTCGCCTGGACCGCGAGTTCGGCCAGATCGCTGGTGGTGGCGATCACCTCGGCCAGATCGGCCGCGCCGGAGGCGTCGCGCGCGATCAGGCTCAGCATCACCTGGCGGCGCAGGCGGCGCAGCGCGGGCAGCAGCGCCTCAGCACCCGGCTCGCGCGCAGCGAGCTCGGCTCGCATTCGCTCGGGCGTCCAGCGCAGCGCGGCGAGCGCGCCCAGGCGAGCGAGGCGGGCCTCGTCGGTGGCATCGCGCAACTCGCCCATCAGGGCGCGCTGGACATAGCTCGAGAGAACCGGAAGCTCAGACAGCGCGGCGCGCGGCGCGGCCGCCGTCAAACGAGGATCGTGTGTTGGCATGGGTCGGTTGGGCGCATCACAGAAACCGGTCGGAATGCCCCCTGTGATAGAGTCATTCAGCCCGTGCAGCCACCCATCGCGACCGCGTTGGCTGCGCCACTTTGCAGGCATTGTAAGTACCCGCCCAGCGCGGCCGTTTGACTCTCCGCACCCCGCCCTCGCGGTCCGCTCGATGCCAGACCAGCCTCAACCAACCGGCACACCGGCCGCGCCAATTTCCAGCGTCTCCGGGGCTCTTCAGCGCGCCGAGACGCTCGAACACGAAGTCGAGCAGGCGCTGGAAGCGGTGGTCGAACGTGGCCAACGCTCCCTGGCCGCACGCTTCGGACTGGGCTTCGCTCGCGGCACGCTGCGCGTGTTGCGCACCGCCTTCATCCTTCTGCTGGTCGCTTACTTCCTGTTTGGCGCCGTGCTGCTCGCCACCCGCTGGTGGGTGCTGCCGCGGATCGACGAGTTCCGCCCCGCGATCGAGCGCATCGCCAGCCAGACCACCGGCACCGTCATCACGATCGGCCAGATCCAGGCGGGCTGGAACAGCCTCAACCCACATTTCTCGCTTGAACAGGTCCGAATTGCCAGCCGCGCCGGCCACACCGGTCTGGTGCTGCCACGGCTTGAGGCCACCCTGTCCTGGACCAGTTTGCTGCGCGCCTCGCCCAGCTTTGTCTGGCTTCAGGTGGAGTCGCCCGAACTGACCGTTCGCCGGCTCGCCGACGGCCGCTTCGAGGTGGCGGGGTTCGAGATCGATCCGGCCCAACCCAGCGGCGATACCCGTCTGCTCGATTGGCTGTTGCGCCAGAACCGCATCGTGATCACGGGCGCCCGGCTCGATTACGTCGATCAGCGCCTGAACGATTCACCGCGCCAACTGCAGCTCAATCACCTCGACCTGCGCTTCGAGTCGGGCCTGACCGGCTGGAGCTTCGGGCTGCAGGCGGTGCCACCGCCGGAACTCGCCGCGCCCTTCGATCTGCGTGGGCGCTTTACCCATCCGCCGTTTGAAGCGGCCGCCAATTACCGGCTGTGGAAGGGTGAGGTCTATGCCGGCTTCGATGACGTCGATCTGGCTCGCCTCAATGCCTGGCTTGAGTTGCCCGTGCAGCTGAACGCAGCGCGCGGCGCGGCGCGCACCTGGATTGATTTCGACCGGATGCAGGTGACCCGAGTGAGCTCCGACCTGGCCTTGACCGATGTCGATCTGCGCCTGGCGCCCGCGCTCGACCCGCTGCAACTCACTTACGTCCGTGGACGGCTGAGCCAGTCGCGCCGCGACAGCGGCGAAGAGTTCGGCGCCACCGGGCTCGAGTTCCGCACCCGCGCCGGCCTGGTATTCGGCCCGGCCCAGCTGGAGCTCAAGCTGGTGGCCGCCAGCGCAACCCAGCCAGCGAGCGCCGACTTCAGCGCCAACCACCTCGCGCTTGACGCCTTGTCAGCGCTGCTGCCACACCTGCCGCTGGGCGCTTCCGCCCGTGCGGCGATCGAACGCCACCACGTCAGCGGCGAACTGGCCGATCTCAAGGCGCAATGGCGCGGCCCGCTGGCTGCGCCGCTGTCGTATTCGGTCAAGGCTGGCTTTACCGGCCTGGATAGCCGCCCGCTCGAAGCCAGCGCCGACCAGGCCGCGCTGCCGGGCTTTAGCAATCTCAGCGGACAGATCGAAGCCAGCCAGACGGGCGGCAGTCTCAAGCTGGCCAGCCGTGACGCCACGCTCGAATTCCCCGGCATTTTCGAAGACCCGCGGCTGGCCTTCTCCGAACTCAAGGCCGCGCTGAGCTGGTCGGCCCAGCCCCAATTTGAAGTGCGGATCGAATCGGCCAGCGCCCGCAATGCGGACGCCGAGGCCACGGCCAGCGGCAGCTGGCGCAACACCGGCGGCGCCGGGACAGTCGATCTGGCGGGCCGGGTGCTGCGGCTGGAAGCGGCCGCGGCCCACAAGTACATCCCGCTGGTGGCCGGCGCCAACACGGTGACCTGGCTGGCGCAGGCCTTGCGCGCCGGACGCGCGAGCGAGGGCAACTGGCGGCTGCGCGGCCGACTGGCCGACTTCCCCTTCACCCGCCCAGCGCAGGGCGATTTCCGTGTGACGGCGCACGTGGCCGGCGTCGAGCTCGACTACGTTCCCAGTGGCCGCCGCGACGCTGCTGGCCACTACGTGGCGAGCGAGCTGTGGCCGGCGCTCAAGGACATCGACGGCAGCCTGTTGTTCGATCGCGCTGCGCTGGAAGTGCGTGCCAGCCGGGCCCAGGCGACAGGCTTGCAACTGAGCCATGTGGTGGCCCGCATTCCCTCGCTCGCGGCCGATGCCAGAGTGCTGGCCGAAGGCAAGATCGCCGGCCCGCTCGAAGGCATGGTGCGCTTTACCAACACCAGCCCGGTGGGTGGCTGGCTCGGTCATTTTCTGGAAGGCGCCGATGCGCGCGGGCCGGCCCGGCTCGACCTCAAGCTCGACATCCCGCTCGCCCACGCGAGCGACACCAAGGTCGCCGGCACCCTCCACCTGCAGGGCAATGACCTGGTACTCGCCGGCGGCGTGCCGCCCTTGACGCGAGCGAGCGGGCCGATCAGCTTTACCGAAACCAGCGTGCAAAGTCCGGGGGTGAATCTCGGCTTTCTGGGCGGCGCAGGCAAGCTCGAGATCGCCACCCAGCCCGACAGCAGCATCGTGTTGTCGGCCCACGGGCGGCTCAGCGCCGCCGGGCTGCGCGCCAGCAGCGACAACGTCAGCCTCACCCGGTTGCTCGAACGAATCCAGGGCGAAACCCGTTACAGCGCCGCGCTCACCCTGCGCGGCAGCGCCATGACGCTGCGCGCCGACAGCGATCTGGTGGGCCTCGCCCTCAACCTGCCACCGCCACTGAAGAAAAGCGCGGCCGAGGCCTGGCCGCTGCGCATCGCGCGCCTGCCGACGGTGGCGGGCGGGGTCGAGACCGACGAGATCCGCATCAGTCTGGCCACCCTGCTCGATGCCACGTTCGAACGCCAACGCCGCGGCAAGCAGATGCAGATGGCGCGCGGCTCGATCGCGGTAGGCGACACGGCGGCCCTGCCGGCGTACGGCGTGAGCCTGAACGCCAACCTCAAGCGGTTTGACCTCGATGCCTGGTTGCCAGCGATCGACGGCCTGACCAGCCTCACCCCGTCACCGCGCCGCGGCAATGCCGCCGGCGGCGACGAGTTCAAGCTCGACCTGGTGGCGCTGCGCGCGCGCGAGGTGGTCGTCGATGGCAAGACCTTCGACAACGTGGTTCTGGGCGCCAGCCAAACGCCCGACGGCAGCTGGAACGCCAACATCGCTTCCGACCTGGTGTCGGGCGCGCTCAACTGGCACCCGTCCACGGCCACTCGAGAGGCCCGGCTGAGCGCCCGTTTCACCCGCCTGATCCTGCCCGACAGCGCGCGCGCCGATGTGACCAAGGCGCTCGACAGCGCGGCGCCGTCGCGCCTGCCTTCGATCGAGATCAGCGCCGACGATTTTGCGATGGGCACGCGCCGCCTGGGCCGGCTCGAGATCGCCGCCGTCAACGCCGGCGCCGAGCAGGGCGCGGCCTGGAAGCTGCAAAAGCTTTCTCTGACCAACCCCGACGCCAAGTTGAACGCCAGCGGCCAGTGGGCGCCCGAAGCGGGCGGCGGCCCGCGCAAGATGTCGCTCGCCTTGCTGCTTGAGATCCAAAACGCCGGCGGACTGCTCGACCGGCTCGGCATCAAGGGCGCGCTCAAGGGTGGCGAGGGCAAGATCGAAGGCGATCTGTCCTGGCGGGGCTCGCCGCTGTCGGTCAACTACCCCTCGCTCGACGGCAAGCTCGCGCTCGAACTTGGCCACGGACAGTTTCTGAAGATCGAACCGGGCGCCGCGCGGCTGCTGTCGCTGTTTTCTCTGCAGTCGATCACGCGCCGCCTGAGCCTCGATTTCCGCGACATCTTTGCCGAAGGCTTCGCCTTTGACGCCATCCGCGCCGACGCCACGCTCGCCGCTGGCGTTTTGACCACCCGCAACTTCCACATGGGCAGCGCGGTGGCGACGGTGCTGATCGACGGCTCGGCCAACCTGCGCAACGAAACCCAGAACCTGCATTTATTGGTGCTGCCCGACATCAATTCGGCCTCGGCCTCGATTGCGCTGGCTTTTGCCAACCCGGCGCTGGGCCTGGGTAGCTACCTGGCGCAGATGGTTTTGAAAGATCCGCTCGCCAAACTGTTTTCGCTTGAATACGACGTGACCGGCACCTGGTCCGATCCGCAGGTGAAAAAGCTCGATCGATCCCTCATGACCCCACGCCCAACACCCACCATCCCATGAGCTCAAGCACTTTGCGCGTTGCCGCCTGCCAGATGGTCTCGGGCGCCGAGCTCAAGCACAACCTGGCCACCGCCAGCCGGCTGGTGGCCCAAGCCGCCGATGCGGGCGCGCAGCTGATCGCGCTGCCCGAGTACTTCTGTTTGATGGGACGGCACGAACGCGACAAGGTGGCGGTCCGGGAAGCGGAGGGCAATGGCCCTTTGCAGGATTTTCTGGCCGAGCAGGCGGCGCGCCACGGCGTGTGGCTGGTTGGCGGAACGATTCCGCTGGCCGCCCCCGATCCCGCACGCGTGCTCAACACCACCCTGGTGTTCGACCCGGCGGGCACCCGCGTGGCGCGCTACGACAAGATGCATCTGTTCGCCTTCCAGCGCGACGGCGAGAGCTACGACGAGGCGCGCACCATTGCGCCGGGCCATCAGGTCTCGAGCTTCGAGATCGCCCCCGCGGGAGGCCCCCGGATCAAGCTTGGCCTGTCGGTCTGCTACGACCTGCGCTTCCCCGAGCTCTACCGCGCCATGGGCCAGCCCGACCTGATCCTGGTGCCGGCCGCTTTCACCGCCACCACCGGCCGCGCTCACTGGGAAACCTTGCTGCGTGCCCGCGCGGTCGAGAACCTGTGTTACGTGCTCGCCCCCGCGCAGGGCGGGGTACACGACAACGGCCGCACCACCTTCGGCCACAGCGCCTTGATCGATCCCTGGGGGCGGGTGCTCAACGTTTTGCCCGAGGGCGAAGGGATGGTCGTGGGCGATATCGACACCCGGGTCATCGCCGAGTTGCGATCGAGCTTGCCCGCGCTCGACCATCGCGTGATGTAGACGAACGTCCCGCTGCCCGCCGAGCCAACTACCCGTGCCACGGCAGACGCGTCGTGCCCTTCCGCTCGATGACACGCACCAGCCGCCCGGGTATTCGGCAGCCATTGGCATGCCCTGCGCATACCCGCGGTCATTCGGTGCGGCACCAAGCTCAGGCACTAGAATGCCAAGCATGAAACTTGCCGACCCGACTCTCGACCGCATCGCGACCGCGCGCTCCCTTTTGCTCGAGCCCTATGGGCTTGACGAAGGCAAGCTCGCGCGCGCGCTGGGCACCATCTTCGAACACCGCGCCGACTATGCGGACCTGTACTTCCAGTACACCAAGAGCGAGTCCTTCGCGCTCGAGGAAGGCATCGTCAAAAGCGGCAGCTTCGGGATCGAACAAGGCGTTGGCGTTCGCGCCGTGATCGGCGACAAGACCGCTTTCTCGTATTCGGACGACATTTCGTTGGAAGCGCTGATGGAAGCTTCGCGCTCGGTCCGTTCGATCGCTCGCGCCGGCGGCGGCAAGGTCAAGGTGGCCTCGCGCATCGCACACCGCCCGCAGCCCGTGCTGTATTCGCAGGAGGACCCGCTCGGCTCGCTCGACGCGGCGGCCAAGGTCAAGCTGCTCGAGCGCCTGGAAAAAATGGCGCGCGCGCGCGACCCGCGGGTCAAGCAGGTGATGGCCAGCGTGGGCGCCGAGCACGACGTGATGCTGGTGGCGCGCAGCGACGGTCTGCTCGCCGCCGACGTGCGCCCGCTGGTACGGCTGTCGCTCACCGTGATCGTCGAGCAGGACGGCAAGCGCGAACAGGGTTTTGCTGGCGGCGGCGGCCGTCATGACCTCGCCTTTTTCAGCGATGAATTGCTCGCCGATTACGCCCGTCAGGCGGTCGATCAGGCGCTGGTGAACCTCGACGCGCGCCCGGCGCCCGCCGGCATCATGCCGGTGGTCCTGGGACCGGGCTGGCCCGGCATTCTCTTGCACGAGGCGATCGGTCACGGGCTCGAAGGCGATTTCAACCGCAAGGGTTCGAGCGCCTTTGCCGGCCGCATCGGCGAACGCGTGGCGAGCAAGGGCGTGACCGTGGTCGATGACGGCACGCTCGCCAATCGGCGTGGTTCGCTCAACGTTGACGACGAGGGCAACCCGACCCAGAACACGGTGCTGATCGAAGACGGCATCCTGCGCGGCTATATCCAGGACAGCCTCAACGCGCGCCTGATGAAGGTGCCGGTGACCGGCAACGGCCGGCGCGAGAGCTTCGCCCACCTGCCGCTGCCGCGCATGACCAACACCTACATGCTGGCCGGCAAGAACGATCCGCAGGAGATCATCCGCTCGGTCAAGAAAGGCATTTACGCCAGCAACTTCGGCGGTGGCCAGGTCGACATCACCAACGGCAAGTTCGTCTTCAGCATGGCCGAGGCCTTCCTGATCGAGGACGGCAAGATCACCGCCCCGATCAAGGGGGCGACCCTGATTGGCAACGGCCCGGATGCGCTGACGCGGGTGCAGATGATCGGCAATGACATGGCGCTCGACGGCGGCATTGGCACGTGCGGCAAGGACGGCCAGAGCGTTCCCGTCGGCGTCGGCCAGCCCACTCTGCTGATCGACGGCCTCACCATCGGCGGCACCGGCGGCTGATTTCCCGCCCCGCGCCCATGGGCGCGGGATTGCCAGCGCTCAAGCCTGGCGTTTGCGGCGCGGGGCATTCCGAATGGGCGTGCGCTTTGTGCGCGTCATAATTCGGCCTTCTTTCGCCCGCGCCCATCACCCGGGATTCTCTCTTGCTGGATTCCTTCAAGCTGCTCACGCCCATCGTGTGGCTCACCCGCCTGTTGGTGGGTGCGTATCCGCAATGGAAGGGCTGCGCGCCGACGGCGGCGCAACGCATCTACTTCGCCAACCACAGCAGCCACATGGACACGGTGGTGCTGTGGGCGGCCCTGCCTCGCACCTTGCGCGCCAACACCCGGCCGGTGGCGGCGAAGGATTACTGGGACAAGGGAGCGCTGAAGCGGCGGATCGCGGTCGACGAACTCAACGTCGTGCTGATCGACCGCAACCGCGCCGAAGGCGCCGATCCGCTCGAGCCCCTGCGCGAGGCGCTCGCCAACGGTTTTTCGCTGATCATCTTTCCCGAAGGGACCCGCACGCCACAGGCCCTGCCCGGCCCCTTCAAGAGCGGGCTGTTTCACCTCTCACGCGATTTCCCCGCGGTGGAGCTGATTCCGGTCTATCTCGAGAACCTGCACCGCTCGATGCCCAAGGGCGAGCTGCTGCCGGTGCCCACCATTTGCTCGGTGCGTTTTGGTGCGCCGCTGGCTCGCATCGAGGACGAAGACAAGGACGCCTTCCTTGAACGCGCCCGCGCTGCCGTGATCGGATTGGCCCAGGAATGAGACTCGGATTCACACCCAACGAGGCCTACCTCGCCATCCTGGCCGGGCTGGTGCTCTTCTCCGCCGCCGGCACCGCCTACGGCCAGTGGCTCGCACGCCGTGCCAACGACACCGCACGCGCGATGCGGATCCGCATCGTCAACTCGCGCGTGCGGGCGTCGTGGTCGCTGATCTTCGTTTTCACGGTGGCATTCACTCTGGGCCAGACCGCGCTGCTCGTGGTCTTCGCCTTTGCGTCTTTCCTGGCGCTGCGGGAGTTCATTGCGCTCACGCCAACCAAGGCGTCCGACCATTGGGCGCTGGTGGTGGCCTTCTATGTCGCGATCCCACTTCAGTACGCGATGATCGGCCTCGAGCAGTACGAGGTCTTCACCCTCTTCATCCCGGTCTACCTGTTCCTGATCCTGCCAATCATCATGGCGCTCAAGCAGGACACCGAGCGCTACCTCGAGCGCGTGGCCAAGGTGCAGTGGGGTCTGATGATCAGCGTGTTCTGCATCAGTCACGCGCCGGCGATCGCCTCTCTGAACCTGGCTCGGTTCAATGCCACCGGCCCGATGCTGCTGCTCTTTTTCCTGCTGGTGGTCTATCTGTCGGACGTGCTCGAGGTGATGGCAAGCGCCCTGCTCGGCGGTACGCCGCTGCGCTCGAACCCGAACAAGACCCGCAAGGGGGTGCTGGCGGGCGGCATCGGCGCGGTCATGGTTGGCGCTTCGCTGTGGTGGATGACGCCGTTCCGGTTCTGGCAGGCGATCCTGATGTCGTGCGCGATTGTGCTGGCGGGCTTCATGGGCGGGATGGTGATCACCGCGGTCAAGCGCTCGCTTGGCGCGCGTCGCTGGGATACCGAGATCGTGCTCACCCGCGGCGCGCTCGACCGCATGGATTCACTGATCTTTGCGGCACCCGCCTTCTACCATTTGACCGTGCTCTTTTTCATGTAGAACCGCGCTTGCGGCAGCGCCGCAAAGTCGGTTACATTGAAAGCGAGTGCTGCATCAGGCGGCACCAAAAAAATCGTGAACCTGTTCGCCCGCTTCTACTTTTTCTTTTTTTACGGCTTTTTTCGCCCCCTGGCGGAGAAAGTCGATAGTCGCGCGTAGACGAACCGACCCGATACCCACCGCCAGGCCCAAAGCCCTGGCGGTTTTTTTTTGCGGGGCGAGGGCGACAGGAGATAACCAATGGACGAGACCCAACCCATGCGCTACATGACCGACGACTTGCGGATCCGCGAGATCAAGGAACTCGCTCCGCCCTCGCACCTGCTGCGCGAGTTTCCTTGTGATGAAGTGGCCTCGGCCACGGTGCACGACGCCCGCACGGCTGCGCACCGCATCCTCCACGGCATGGACGATCGCCTGCTGGTCGTGATCGGACCTTGCTCGATCCACGACACCGCCGCCGCACTCGAGTACGCGCGCCGCCTGCGCGCCGAGCGCGATCGGTTCCAGGGCGAGCTCGAGATCGTGATGCGGGTCTACTTCGAGAAGCCCCGCACCACCGTCGGCTGGAAAGGGCTGATCAACGACCCGGATCTCGATGGCAGCTACCGCATCAACCACGGTCTGCGCGTGGCGCGCGAACTGCTCATGCAGATCAACGACCTGGGCGTGCCGGCGGGCTGCGAATACCTCGACATGATCACGCCGCAATACATCGCCGACTTCGTGAGCTGGGGCGCGATCGGCGCCCGCACCACCGAGTCGCAGGTGCACCGCGAACTCGCCAGCGGCCTGTCGTGCCCGGTCGGCTTCAAGAACGGCACCGACGGCAACATCAAGATTGCCACCGACGCGATCAAGGCCGCGCAGCAACCCCACCATTTCCTGTCGGTGACCAAGGGCGGCCACTCGGCGATCGTCAGCACCCGTGGCAACGAGGACTGCCACGTCATCCTGCGTGGCGGCAAGGCTCCCAACTATGACGCCGCGAGCGTCGAGGCGGCCTGCATCGACCTCGCCAAAGCCGGCCTGGCGCAGCGACTGATGATCGACGCCAGCCACGCCAACAGCGAGAAGAAGCACATCAACCAGCTCAAGGTGGCGCGCTGCGTCGCCGAGCAGCTGGCTGCGGGCGAAAGCCGGATCGTCGGCGTGATGGTCGAGAGCCATCTGGTCGAAGGCCGCCAGGACCTCGATCCTGCCAAGCCGCTCGCCTACGGCCAGTCGATCACCGACGCCTGCCTCGGCTGGGACGACAGCGTGACCGCGCTCGAAGTGCTGGCCGATGCCGTGCGGGCGCGCCGCCGCAAGGCCGTCAACTGCACGGGCAAGTGAAATTGGCGCTGATCCTCACTCGCGCGCCGCGGGCGTGCGGGTGATGATCAGCGGCCCGTCGATCGCCTGCATCACCGTCGCCACCGGCAAGTCGTTCTCGATCAGAGTCGTCATCGCCCGCAGGTATTTGCGGATATGGCGGAAGAACTTTTTGTAGCCCGCGCACAGATAGTGCAGGCCCGGTTCCCCGTCGGCCGTGAGCGCGAAGCGGTGCTTGGGGCAGCCGCCCCAGCAGGCTTGCTTGACGTCGCAATCGCGGCAGGCGCGCGGCAGGCTTAGCTCCTTGTGCGGACCAAAGCCGCTCGCCACAGAACGCTCGACCATCTCGCCCAGGTTGTCGGTCAGCACGTTGCCGAGCCGGTATTCCGGGTAGACGTAGTGATCGCAGGCATAGACGCTGCCGTCGTGCTCCATCGCCACCGCCCGCCCACACTGTGGGGCAAAGATGCAGACGGGCGAGTTCTCGCCCAGCCAGGCCGACAGCGCCCACTCGAAGTTCATGACAAAGACCGTGCCCACGTCCTTGCGCACCCACTCCTCGTAGATCGCGATCAGAAAGTCGCCGTAGGCTTGCGGCTCCACGGTCCATGGCGTCACTCGCGTGTTGGGCTCGGGCCGCCCAAGCACCGCGGGCCGCGCCAGCCACAAACGGATCTCCTGGGTGGCAGCATCGGGCTCGCGCTCGATGATCGGCGTGAACTGGATATAGCTCGCACCGATCTCCCTGAAAAAGCGATAGACCTCGAGCGGCCGAAGCGCAGTCTCACGACCGACGCAGGCCAAGACGTTGAACTCGACGCCGTGCGCCTGCAACTGCCGCACGCCCGCCATCACCCGGTCAAAAGTGCCGTCGCCATGGCGGTCATGCCGGTAGCGATCGTGGATCTCGCGCGGGCCGTCGAGGCTGACGCCCACCAGAAAGTCGTTCTCCTTGAAGAACCGGCACCACTCGTGGTCGATCCGCAACGCATTGGTCTGGAGCGAATTTCGGATCGTCTTGCGGCCACGGAAGGCCTTTTGCAATTCGACTGCGCGCCGAAAGAAATCGACCCCCAGCAGAGTCGGCTCGCCGCCATGCCAGACGAATTCGACCACCGGCGTTGGCTGCGACTCGATGTATTGCTCGATGTAGCGAGCGAGCACTTCGTCGCTCATCTTGAAGTGCTCGCCGCGGCGAAAGAGCTCGCGCTTTTCCAGATAAAAACAGTAGTCGCAGGCGATGTCGCAGACCGGGCCGATCGGCTTGGCCAACACATGAATCCCCGGCCGCCACGGCGGCTCAAGGCCGCCGGTCGCGTCCGGGTTGGTCGCTGCGCTCACCGCACCTCTACCGTCAGCTTCGGGATGCGCCCGGTAAAGCGCGACTTGGCCTCGGCGCCGATCGCCTCGACCACCGGCGTGCCGAGGTCAATGCCGACGTCGGCGGTCTCGTCGGCCGAGAAGATGCCGGGCTGGGTGCGCCCGATCCGCCCCTCGCCAACTTTCTCGCCGTTGACGAGCAGCGTTCCCTTGCCACCCTTGGCGGGGCCGCCGCCGTCGTAATCGAACTGCAGAACCACGGTGGACTTGCCCGGCTGCAGCTTCTTGGCCGACGTGATGGTGAAGCGTTCGAGGCCGAGGAAGTTGTAGTCGTAGGCCGGCACGCCGTCCTTCACATACAGCGACCAACCGCCGAAGCGGCCGCCTTGCGCGATGACGGTGCCGTTACCGCCGTCGGCCGGCAGATCCAGTTCTACGGTCAGGACCTTGGAACGGTTCTTCACGTTCGGAAACACGGCCTCCATCATGCCGGTCATACCCTCGGACAGCGTAATCGAGGTGCGCCCGCGCATCAGATCGGGGCGGCCCACCACCGCGCCGTCGAGCCGCTCGAAGACGCGGTCATCGAGCGGCAGCACGTTGTACTTGGCGGCCTCCGCCAGGAACACTTTCTGCAGTTCGGCGAGCTTCTTCGGCTGCTTGGCCGCCAGATTGTTGGCGAGGCTGAAGTCCGAGCGCACGTCATACAGTTCCCAGACGTCGTCCTTCAGGGCCCGGCGCGGCTTGGATTCCCAGGGCGCGCGGTGGATCGTGCGCGCGAACCAGCCATCGTGATAGATCGCGCGGTTACCCGAGATCTCGAAGTACTGCGTCGTGTGCGTCTCCTTCGCCTTGGCGTCGTCGAAGCTGTAGACCAGGCTCTTGCCCTCGATCGGGATCTGCTTGACGCCGTTGACCACTTTCGGCTCGGGCAAGCCCGCCGCCTGAAGGACCGTCGGCGCGACGTCGATCACGTGGCTGAACTGGGTGCGAACCTCGTTCTTCGACTTGATCCCCTTGGGCCAGGAGACGACCATGCCGTTGCGCGTGCCGCCGAAGTCAGCCGCGACCTGCTTCATCCAACCGAACGGCGCGTCGAGCGCCACCGCCCAGCCGGCCGCCATGTGCGGGTAGGTCTCGGGGCCGCCCCACTTGTCGAGCAGCTTGATCATGTCCTCGACCTTCTCCTGCACGCCGTTGAAGTAGGTCATCTCGCTGTACATGCCGTTCTCGCCGCCCTCCCCGCTCGTGCCGTTGTCACCGGCGATGTAGAAGACCAGCGTGTTGTCGGCTTGCCCGACCTCTTCGAAGGCCTGCAGCATGCGGCCGGTCTCGTAGTCGGTGAACTCGGCGAAGGCAGCGAAGACCTCGGCCTGCCGGGCAAACAGGCGTTTCTGGTCGGCCGAGAGCTGGTCCCAGTCCTTGATCGCCGGCGGTTTGGGCGCGAGCTTGGTACCCGCCGGCACGACGCCGGCCGCGATCTGACGCGCCAGCGTCTCTTCGCGCACCTTGTCCCAGCCCTGGTCGAACTTGCCCTTCCAGCGTTCGATCCAAGCCTTGGGCACGTGGTGCGGCGCGTGCGTTGCGCCGGGAGCGAAGTAGATGAAGGCGGGCTTGTCCGGCGACATCGCCTTCTGGTGCTTGATCCATGCCCGCGTCTTGTCGGTCATGTCGGTCATGAAGTGGTAGTTCGGATCGTTCGGCAGCTCGAGGTGGGTGACACCGTCGTAGATGAGCGGCGCCCACTGGTTGGTCTCGCCGCCGAAGAAGCCGTAGAACTTGTCAAAGCCCTGCCGCGTCGGCCAGCGGTCGAACGGCCCGGAGACGCTGATCTCCCACGACGCGGTCTCGTGCCACTTGCCAAACGCCGCCGTGCTGTAGCCGTTCAGACGCAGCGTCTCGGCCAGCGGGGCCGCCGCATCCGGAACCTGACCGGTCGCGCCGGGAAAGCCCGTCGCCATCTCGGTGATGAAAGCCATGTTCACCGTGTGATGGTTGCGACCCGACTTGAGTGCGGCGCGCGTCGGCGACGAAACCGCCGTGGTGTGGAAATTACTGTAGCGCAGGCCTTTGTCCGCCAAGCGGTCGAAGGCCGCCGTCTTGATCGGGCCGCCGAAGGTGCTGGTGGCACCGAAACCAATGTCGTCAATAAGGATGATGACGACGTTGGGCGCGCCCTTAGGCGCCTTGATGTCGGCGCGCGCCGGTGGCTTGGCGTTGCGCGCATCGAGCTCGGTGTAGACGGGTCGCTTGGGCTCGGGGATCGGCAACACCGTGCGGTCGAGCGCCGGTTGGGCGGAAGCGCCGGCCGCACACAGACCGGCGAGGGCCGGGGTCAGCGAGCGGTACATGACATTACGTCGTTTCATAGCGGAAGCTCCAAAAATGAACATCCAACTCTGACTGGTGTACTGCCCGGTGCGAACTCAGCGCCGGAGACGAGCCTGCATGGCAACGCGCCACTGACGATCACAAAGATTGCCGCCATTGTGCAAGGCGGCGTCCGTTTGGCCTGCTCTATGTTGGGCGCTGTTGCCGGCCGGCAACAGAAAAAATCGGCCACCACCGAAGGTAGCGGCCGTGCATAGCGGGCATCAGCGGCGACCGGCGATCTCTGCCTCGAAGGCGGCCGGGCCCGGCTGGCGGCCGAGGAAGGATTCGACCATCTCCGCCGGCGACGTTTCACCGCCGCGCTCGAGGATCAGGCTGCGGTATTTGCGACCAACCTCGCCATCGAGCAAGCGCCCCTGGTAGGCGGCGAGCATGTCGAGCGCCATCACCTCGCTCCACATATAGCCGTAGTAGCCAGCCGCGTAGCCACCCATGACGTGGCCAAAGCTCGCCGGAAACATCGTGCCTTCGACGTAGCCGAGCGGCGTGGTCTTCTGCAGGTCGGCCCAGGTGGCCAGGGCTCCCTTCAGATTGCCAGCGGTATGCAGGCGCATGTCGTACTCGGCGTAGAGCCATTGCGCGCCGTAGCGCAGGCCACGGCCGTATTTGCGGGCTGCGTCGAGCCGCTCGATCAGCTCAGGGGTCAGGCGCGGCGCGGCAGGCGCGAGCTCGGCAAAGAGTGCGAGCGGCTCAGGACGGCGCGCCCATTCCTCGAACATCTGGCTGGGCGCTTCGACGAAATCACGCTTGACCGAGGTGCCGGCCTGATCGGCATAGCGAGTCTGCGACAACACGCCATGCAACACGTGGCCGAACTCGTGCATCAGAGTTTCGAGCTCCTCGTGGTTGAGCCCTTGGCGGTTGAAGTTGGTCACCAGCGCCGAGGTCGGGCGCTGAGCGCTGAGCCTGGAGGCGGGCGCCACGCCGAACGCGGCCGCGTGGTTGTATTTGCCGTCACGCGGGAAGAGGTCAAGGTAGACCCCGCCGAGAAAATCGCCGCGCTGGCCATCCTTCAGATCGAACACGTCGTAGTAGCGGACATCGTCATGCCAGGTCGCGACCTTGGCCGGAACGAATTCGATCCCGTAGAGCTGCTGCGCCACGCGCAGGGCGTAGGCCACGCTGGCTTCGGTGGGGAAATAGGCACGCAGGCCTTCCTGGTCGATCTGGTAGCGCTCGCGCTGGATCCGTTCCTGGTGAAAAGCCACATCCCAGCGCTCGAGTTTGACCTGCTCCACCGGCTTGCCAAGCATCTTGGCCTTGTCGGAGCGCAGCTCGGCAATTTCGCGTTTTTCTCCGGCGTCGACCGCGCCGCGCACCCGCGCCAGGAATTCCTGCACATTGGCCGGCGTTCCCGCCATGCGGCGCTTGAGCGTGAAGCTGGCAAAGTCGGGCACGCCATAGATCGCCGCCATCTCGCGGCGCAAAGCCACGGCGCGATCGAGCCGCTCGATGTTCTCGGCGCCGCCCTGGTTCTGCGCCGCCAGCCATAAGCGGTGGCGCGCGTCCTCGCTCACCGCGTTCTGCATGAAGGGGATGTAGCTCGGATAGTCGAGCCCGACCCGCACATGGCCCTGGGCATCCCGCTGGCGATCCTTGAGCCAGGACGCAGGCAGACCCTTGAGATCCGCGGCGCTCATCGCCACGGTGGTGCCGTCTTCGTTGACCCGTTTCTGAAACGCCAGACCGATCTTGTCGAGTTCTTCGCGAATCGCCTTCACTCGCTCGCGCTGCGCAGCAGGCAAGGTCGCGCCGCTGTCTTCGAACGCTTCGAGCAGGTCGCGGCGGTAGCTCGCGTCAATCGCGTCGGTGGGCTTGAGGGCCTGGACACGAGCCAGCAATGTCTGACTCTGAAAGATTTCGATCTCGAGCGGCGAGAAGGCCTCGACGCAGGCCTGTGCCGCATCGCGCGTTGCCTTGTCGGTGGCCACGTTGGCAAGCAGATAGACCGGGTAGAGAAAATCAGCGGTAGCGATCGACAGCGAATTCCATTCGCGCAGCACATCGGGGGCCGAGCTCGCCTCCATGGCGGCGACGCGGGCGCGCATCGCCGCCAACTCGCGCGGGCAGCGCGAATCGATGGTGACGGCGTCGAGCACCGGCACCAACTGGCGGGCGGGCGAATTGGCTTGCGGTACGGCGGCGCCCAGGCCTGGCAACCAGAGCGCGCAGGCCATCAGGGCAGCGGTCGATCGAAGCTTCATTGGAAACTCACCTGAAAGAGAGGGGAAATGGAGCGCAACACTACGATCCGACGGCCGAAAGATCGAGGCCCGATGCAAGGAAGACACACCCGGCAAGGATCCAACGCCCAACGCTCGCTCCGTTTACTGGTTCTTGCGTGGCTGCCACAACACGTCGTCCTGTCCGACCGCGCGGTTGAGAACGCGAGCAAGAACGAACAGGAGATCGGAGAGCCGATTGACGTAGTGCCGCGGCGTGGGTTGGATATCTTCGGCCTGGCCCAGGACAACGATGGCGCGTTCCGCCCGGCGCGCCACGGTGCGGCAGACATGCGCCTGCGCTGCGGCACGGGCGCCGCCCGGCAAGATGAATTCCTCGAGCCGCGGTAACTGGGCGTTGTAATGGGCGAGTCGCTCATCAAGACGAGCGAGCTGGGCGTCCTTGAGCAGGATGAAGCCGGGAATGCAGAGCTCGCCGCCCAGATCAAACAAATCATGCTGGATCGCCACCAGATCGGCGCGCACGTCGAAGGGCAGCAGTTCGGTCAGCAAGAGGCCGATGTGCGAGTTGAGTTCGTCGACCTCACCCATCGCCGCGACCCGCACATGGCCTTTGCCAACGCGGCTGCCATCGCCCAGACCGGTGGTTCCGTCGTCGCCGGTGCGGGTGACGATCTGAGTAAGGCGTTTGCCCATGGTGGTCCGTCAGAAAGGTGAGCTGATGTGGCCGCGAATTATAGGAGGCGGCACGGCACGCCAAACGTTGATCGCTGGATTCACCTGGCTCCCACAAGGGCATGCGACATGCCTGTCTGCGCATCGCATAATCCAAGCCAAGACTCCGCTTCGAGCTGCCTCCATGAACGCACCAACCTCTGCCACGCCGCTTCCCGCTTCGCTGACTCAAGCGCTGCACGCGCGGTTTGGCGCCCGGTTTTCGACTGCCGCAGCGGTGCGTGAACACCACGGCCGCGACGAATCGCCCTACGCGCCCCTGCCTCCCGACGCGGTGGTGTTTGTCGAGTCGAGCGAGGAAGTCGCCGCGGTCGTCCGCTTGTGTGCGGCGCACCGCGTGCCGGTGATTCCGTATGGCGCCGGCTCCTCGCTGGAAGGGCATTTGCTCGCGGTGCGCGGCGGCGTGAGCATCGATCTCTCGCCCATGAACCGCCTGCTCGCGCTCAACGCCGAAGACCTCACCGTCACGGTCCAGGCCGGCGTCACCCGCCGTCAGCTCAATGAAGAAATCAAGCACAGCGGACTCTTTTTCCCGATCGACCCGGGCGCCGACGCCACCCTGGGCGGAATGGCCGCGACGCGCGCCTCGGGAACCAACACTGTGCGCTACGGCACGATGCGAGAGAACGTGCTCGCACTCACGATCGTCACAGCCGAAGGCAAGATCATTCGCACGGCCGGTCGCGCCCGAAAGTCGAGCGCCGGGTACGACCTGACGCGGATTTTTGTCGGCAGCGAAGGCACCCTGGGCGTGATCACCGAAGTGACGGTCAGACTCTACCCGCAGCCCGAAGCGATCAGCGCCGCGGCGTGCTCCTTCCCGAGTGTGAAGGCGGCGGTCGACACCACCATCGCGACGATCCAAATGGGCATTCCGATGGCACGCTGCGAACTGCTGGATGCACTCACGGTGAAGGCCGTCAATGCCCGCGACCGGCTCGGTCTGCCTGAGCTGCCCATGCTGCTGTTCGAGTTCCACGGCAGCGCGGCATCCGTCAAAGAGCAGGCCGAGTTGGTCGAGGCGATCGCCGCCGAGCACGGTGCCGAGGGTTTTGCGTGGGCCTCCACGCCGGAGGAGCGCACGCGGCTGTGGACCGCCCGGCACAACGCCTATTTCGCCTGCCTGCAGTTAAAGCCCGGTTGCCGCAGTTTCACCACCGACGTGTGCGTGCCGATTTCGCGCCTGGCCGAGTGCATTGCGGAGACAATCGCCGACACCGCGGCGAGCTTCCTGCCGGCGCCCATCCTGGGCCATGTGGGAGACGGCAACTTCCATTGCGCAATTTTGGCCAACGCCGACGATCCGGCCGAAGTCACCGAAGCCGAACGGCTCAATCATCGCATCGTCGCACGCGCCCTGCGCATGGACGGCACCTGCAGCGGCGAACACGGCGTGGGATTGCACAAGATGGATTTTCTGGTCGAGGAGCACGGCGCCGATGCGATCGAGCTCATGGCTCGCATCAAACGCGCGCTCGACCCCAACGACATTCTCAACCCGGGCAAGGTGCTGCGCCGCTAGCGGGCGCCATCACCGCGCCTCGCGCGCGGCAGCCGGGTCGAGGTCAATTCACGTCGATCAAGCGCGATCAGCGACGGCGCTGCGCGCCGCTCGGGCCGGGACCACGACCTTCGATGTGACGGAAGGTGATGCGACCCTTGCTCAGATCGTAGGGCGAGAGCTCGAGCGACACCTTGTCACCCGCCAGAATGCGAATGTGGTGCTTGCGCATCTTGCCGTTGGTGTAAGCCACAAGTTCATGGCCATTTTCCAGCGTGACACGGAAGCGCGAATCGGGCAGCACTTCAGACACCACTCCACTCATTTCGATGAGGTCTTCTTTGGCCACGGATGAATCTCCAATAGGTAATTCTTAAACGAGAGCCCGGCGTCA
>JAVVWR010000028.1:21252-35209 GCA_036652035.1 Burkholderiaceae bacterium
CGCCGAACATCGTAGTGTAACGCACGCTCATCGCCGATTGGCAGATATTTCTCACCCGAAAGACAAATGAGGTGTACTATCTGCTTCGTAGATATGCACAAGACCGTCGTTTTTGAGGTCTCTTCTGAAACCTGTCGTTATCCATGACAGGCCCGGTTGAATTTCCCCCCAGGTGATTTTCTTGTGTAACTGCACTGCGTCGGCATGTGGCCGCGCATCACTTGTAAGGAAAATCATATGACTACCCAAACCGGCACCGTGAAGTGGTTTAACGAAGGCAAGGGCTTCGGCTTCATCGCTCAAGACAACGGCGGCAAGGATCTGTTCGCTCACTTCAGCGAAATCCAGGGCTCGGGCTTCAAGACCCTGGCCGAAGGCCAGCGCGTCGAATTCGAAGTCAAGCAGGGCGACAAGGGCCCGCAGGCGACGAATATCCGCGCGGTTTAATACCCCGCCCGGCTAGACCAGCCAGACCGCAGCTTTCGCTGCGGTTTTTTTTCGTCTGCGCCGCGCGCAAACCCGTGACGCCAGAATACGAACGATGCCTACCACCGCCCGGGCACAAACAAACATGAGCCTGATCAAATGAACTCAAACTTAGGCCGATTACTCTGCTTAAGTTGCCCGCCAGGGCTGGCGGCACGTTGAACCCTCGTCCGCCTCCCGCACTGAGAACTGGAAATGAAATCGGTATTGGTCTTGTACATGAGCCGCCACGGCCACACCGCTCGCGTCGCGCGTCGCCTGTGCGAGAGCATCGTCGAGGCGGGTGGCCGGGCCGAAATGATGGACATCGTTGAAGCCGGTCGTGAAGGGGTCGACTGGGAGCGCCATGACGTCGTCGCACTGGGAGCGCCGGTTTTTTACGGCACCTACGACAAGTCGGTATTCGACTTCATCGTCGCCCACCAGAGCCGACTCGAGGCCAAGCCCAACAGCTTTTTTAACGTATCGGTGGTGGCGCGCACGCCCGCGAAGGCGACGATCGAGGGCAACCGCTACATGCAGAAGTTCCTCGAACTCTCGCCCTGGACGCCACGCGATCTGAAAGTGATTGCCGGCAAGGTCGACTACCCTGCGTGGCGCTGGTTCGACCGAGTCATGATCCAATGGATCATGAAGATGACTCACGGCCCGACCGACCCGAGCACCGTGATCGATTACACCCGCTGGGACGAGGTCAAGGCGTACGGCCGTCATCTTCTGTCGCTAAGCTGAAACGCAGTCGGCGCGCAGCGCCCGACAATAAGCATCACCCAGAATTTTTAGTTCGGCTCGCCGCACCGGCGGGCTGCCTGTTTTCTGAGTGCAGTCAAGCTGCGCTCACCTCCACAGGAAGCGACCATGAGCGCCATGCCTTGGCTTCAAAATTATCCGGCCGGGATGCCGGCGACGATCGATCCGGATCAGTTCCGCTCGATCGCCGACCTGTTTGATCAAACCGTGCGCCAGTTTGCCGACAAGCCTTCCTTCAGTAGCTTGGGCCGCTCGATCAGCTATGCCGAACTCGATCAGCTGTCGCGCGATTTCGCCGCGTATCTGCAAACCCTCCCCGGCATGGTCAAGGGCGAGCGCGTCGCGATCATGTCGCCCAACTTGCTGCAGTATCCGGTAGCGCTCTTTGGCATCCTGCGGGCCGGCATGACGGTGGTCAACGTCAACCCGCTCTACACCCCGCGCGAGCTCGAGCATCAGCTGCGTGACTCCGGCGCCAAAGCGATTGTCATCGTCGAGAACTTTGCCCGCACCCTCGAGCAGGTGATCCGCGCCACCCCGATCCAGCACGTCGTCACCACGCAAGTGGGTGACATGCTCGCCGCGCCTAAGCGATGGCTGGTCAACACCGTGCTCAAGCGCATCAAGAAAATGGTGCCGGCGTGGAGCATCGCAGGCGCCACCTCGTTTCGCGCCGCGCTATCGCGCGGGGCCGCTGCGCCGTTCAAGCCGGTCGAGATCGATCGCCACGACATTGCCTTCCTCCAGTACACCGGCGGCACCACCGGCGTCTCGAAAGGGGCGATGCTCACCCACCGCAACATCCTCGCCAACCTTGAACAATCGGGCGTGTGGATCTCGGCGCGCTTCAAGCAAGCGACCGAAGTCGTGATCGCGCCGCTGCCGCTCTATCACGTGTTCTGTCTGACCGCGACACTGTCCTTCATGAAGTGGGGCAGCCTCACCGTCCTGATCGCCAACCCGCGCGACATGCCGGGCTTCATCAAGGAATTGCAGCGCTGGAAGTTTTCCGTGATGACCGGCGTGAACACCTTGTTCAACGGCCTGCTCAATACCCCGGGTTTCGACAAGCTCGATTTCTCCTCGCTTAAGGTGGTCGTCGGCGGCGGCAGTTCGGTGCAGAAATCGGTGGCCGACCGCTGGCAAGCCACCACCGGCCACCCGATCATGGAAGCCTACGGCCTGACCGAGGCTTCGCCCGGCGTCTGCTCCAACCCGCTCGATACACCATGGAATGGTACGGTCGGTCTGCCCGTACCCTCCACCAACGTCTCGATCCGCGATGACAACTTCAAGGAGCTCACCGCCTGGAATGCCGCGAGCGACATCGAGCACAACACCGGCGAGATCTGCGTGCGCGGCCCGCAGGTGATGGTGGGCTACTGGAATCAACCGGAAGAGACCGCCAAGGTGATGCAGGACGGATGGTTGAAGACCGGCGACGTCGGCCACATGGACGCACGCGGCTACGTCACCATCACCGACCGCAAGAAGGACATGATCCTGGTCTCGGGCTTCAACGTGTATCCGACCGAAATCGAGGGCGTCGTTTCTGAACTTCCAGGCGTGCTCGAATGCGGCGCCGTGGGCGTTGCCGACCCCCGTTCCGGCGAAGCAGTGCGAGTGGTGATCGTCAAGAAGGATCCCGATCTCACCAAGGAACAGGTGATGGCCCACTGCAAGGCCCAGCTCACGGGCTACAAGATGCCGCGCCAGGTCGAGTTTGCCGAGGTACTCCCCAAAAGCCCGATCGGCAAGATTCTGCGGCGCGAACTGCGCGATCTGCCCAAGTCCTGATCGCGCCTCTTCGCACCACTTTCACAACGCCGGGTTTATTGCCCGGCGTTGTCGTTTTCGGATGCCGCAGCCGCGCCGTGCACCCGGATCCGCGCCCCGGTCAGCGCCACCACCTGCCCCGGGCGGATCTTGGCGGTCTTGCGCAACTCGTCGCGACCGTCGACCTGGACATGGCCGTCGGCCACCATCGCCTTGGCCTGGCCACCGCTGTCAGCCAGACCCGCGGCCTTGAGCAAGCGATCGAGCGTGATGAACTCGCCGCGGATTTCGAAATCGATGATGTTCATGCTGCCCTTGATGCAGGTAACTCGCTGAGTGAATCGTGACGCCAACCGATTGAAACAACGGAGGCCGAAAGGAAGGCGGGCAGCATACCGGCGAACCACGGCAGAACCCGGCCCGACGAAAGCGGGTTTACCCGGTTAAGCTTGAGTCCACCATGTCCGCCGCCACCGCACCGTCGTCGATCACCCAGGCCATCCCGCTCGAAGGCACGGGAGCGATTGATCGCGCACGCCAGCTCGCCGTGGTCGATCGCCTGCGCCAGGCGCTGCCCGAGCACTGCGTGCTGTTTCGCGACGAAGACACCCGCCCCTACGAATGTGACGGACTCACGCTCTACCGCCAATTGCCAATGGTGGTGGTCCTGCCGGAGAACGAAGCCCAGGTTCAGTCCGTGCTGCGAATCTGCCATGCACTGCACGTGCCGGTGGTGCCACGCGGTGCCGGCACCGGGCTGTCGGGCGGAGCGATGCCGCATGCGGCGGGCGTGCTGCTATCGACCGCCAAGCTCAATCGCATTGTCGAACTCGACCCGCTCGCTCGCACCGCGCGGGTCCAGCCCGGCGTGCGCAACCTCGCCATCTCGGAAGCGGCGGCCCCGCACGGTCTCTACTACGCACCCGATCCCTCGAGCCAGATCGCCTGCACCATCGGCGGCAACGTGGCCGAGAACGCGGGCGGCGTGCACTGCCTCAAGTACGGGCTGACGATCCACAACGTGCTCGCGGTGCGCGGCGTGACCAGCGCGGGAGAAGTAGCCGAGTTCGGCAGCGCCGCGCTCGATTCTCCCGGGCTTGACCTGCTGGCGGCCCTGATCGGCTCGGAAGGCATGCTGGCGGTGGCCACCGAAGTCCTGGTCAAGCTGATCCCAAAGCCACAGCTGGCGCAGGTGGTGATGGCCTCGTTCGACGACGTGGAGAAAGCCGGAGCGGCGGTGGCGGCCGTGATTGCCGCTGGCATCGTCCCGGCCGGCATGGAGATGATGGACAAGCCCGCCACCGCGGCGGTCGAGCCCTTTGTCCATGCCGGCTACGACCTCGAGGCCGAATGCATCCTGTTGGTCGAATCCGACGGCACGCCCGAAGAAGTCGCTGACGAAATTGCCCGCATCGAAGCCGTCTTATCCGAACAGGGAGCGACCCGGATCACCGTTTCCGCCAGCGAAGCCGAACGCCTGCGCCTGTGGGCCGGGCGCAAGGCCGCCTTCCCTGCCGTGGGCCGGATTTCACCCGACTACTACTGCATGGACGGCACGATTCCGCGCAAGCGTCTGGGGCAGGTGCTCAAGGCGATCCAGGCGATGGAGCAGCACTACGGCTTGCGCTGCGCCAATGTCTTCCATGCCGGCGATGGCAATCTGCATCCGCTGATCATGTTCGACGCCAACGACTCCGACTCGGTCGCGCGCGCCGAACGGTTCGGTTTCGACATTCTGGAGTTGTCGATCGAGGTCGGTGGCACGGTCACCGGCGAGCATGGCGTTGGGGTGGAAAAGATCCACCAGATGTGCCGGCAGTTCGACCGCCCCACCCTCGACGCTTTCTTCGCCCTCAAACGCGCCTTCGACCCGGCCGGTCTTCTCAACCCCGGCAAAGCCATTCCCACGCTTTCGCGTTGCGCCGAATACGGGAAGATGCACGTGCATGGCGGACAGCTCCGCTTTCCTCAACTCGAGAGGTACTGACATGTTCGACATCGTCGCCAACACCCTTCAAAACTATGGCTGGCCGCTCTTCATGGTCCTGGTCGCTCTGCCAGGACTGATCGGCCTGTTCTACGTAGGCTCGAATCTATGGGACTGGATATCCACGCAGAAGGTGAACTAGCCGCTCTGATCGATACCGTTTGCGCGGCAGCGGCGGCGCGAACGCCGCTTGCCATCCGCGCCGGGGGCAGCAAGGATTTCTACGGCGACCCGGCCCGCGGCGTTCGGATCGACCCGCGCGCTTATCGCGGCGTGGTCGAGTACGAACCCAGCGAGCTGGTGGTGGTGGCCCGCTGCGGCACACCGCTCGCCGAGCTCGAAGCGCTGCTGACCGCCCATGGCCAGATGCTCGCCTTCGAGCCGCCGCACTTTGGCGCGGCCACCGTCGGTGGCTGCGTTGCCGCCGGGTTGTCGGGGCCGCGGCGCGCGGCTGCCGGCAGCTTGCGCGACTTCATGCTGGGCGCTCAACTGATCGATGGCCGCGGCCAACTTCTGCGCTTTGGCGGAACGGTGATGAAAAACGTTGCCGGCTACGACCTCGCCCGCGTCATCGCCGGCTCGCTCGGCACCTTGGGCCTGATCACCCAGGTTGCAATCAAGGTGCTGCCACGCCCCGCCACCGAACTCACGCTGCGCCTCGAGCTCGATGAGGACCGCGCCTTGCGCCGGCTTAACCAGTGGGCCGCCCAACCGCTGCCGATCTCGGCGAGCAGCTGGCAGGCGGGCGCGCTGCACCTGCGGCTCTCGGGCGCGGCGGCCGCGGTGCAATCGGCCCATGCCCGCCTGGGCGGCGAAGTTCTCGCCGCAGGCGCCGCGCATTGGCTTGCGCTGCGCGAACAGACCGCCGATTTCTTTGCCGGCCCGGCGCCGCTGTGGCGGCTCTCTCTGCCCTCGACCACGCCGCCGCTCGACCTCGATGGCCCGCAGCTGATCGAATGGGGCGGATCGCAACGCTGGCTACGATCTGCCGCGTCGCCCGATGAAGTCTTTGCCGCCGCCATTGGTCTCGGCGGCCACGCCACACTGTTTCGCGGTGGCGACCGCACCCAGGTCTTCACGCCGCTTTCCGCCCCCATCGCCGCGATCCACCGGCGCCTCGCGGCCGAGTTCGATCCGCACGGCCTCTTCAATCCCGGCCGGATGCGCATCGCGTGACCCCTACCGACCTCTTCTGCGCCGAGCTGCCGTGCAAACGCAACTGACCCCCGAATTCGCCGCCACACGCGAAGGCCGCGAGGCCGAGGCCATCCTGCGCCAGTGTGTTCACTGCGGTTTTTGCACCGCGACCTGCCCCACTTACCAGTTGCTGGGCGACGAACTCGACGGGCCGCGCGGCCGCATCTACCTGATCAAGCAGGTGCTCGAAGGTCAGGCGCCCACCCGCGCTACCCAACTCCACCTGGACCGGTGCCTGACCTGCCGCAGCTGCGAGACCACCTGCCCCTCGGGCGTGCAGTACGGTCGGCTGGTCGACATCGGCCGCGCCCTGGTCGATGCGCGCGTGCCACGCCCGACGGGTGAGCGCCTGCTGCGCAGCGCGCTCAAGGAAGGGCTGACCGGCCCGCTGTTGGCTCCAGCGATCAAACTCGGTCAACTGGCTCGGCCACTGCTGCCCGCGGCGCTCCAGGCCAAGGTGCCGGCACCGCAAGACGCCGGCCAATGGCCGACGCGCTCACCGCAGAGCCCACACCCGCGCCGCATGATCCTGCTCGAAGGCTGCGTCCAGCCGGCGCTGGCGCCCAACATCAACCGCGCCACCGCCCGCCTGCTCGACGCGCTTGGCATCGAACTGCTGCGGCCGGCTCAGGCCGGCTGCTGTGGCGCGCTGCGCCACCACTTGAACGATCACGCGGGCGGACTCGCCGATGCCCGCCGCAACATCGACGCCTGGTGGCCGCTGATAGCGGCCGGCGCCGAAGCGATCGTGGTCAATGCCAGCGGCTGCGGCACCCAGGTCAAGGACTACGGTCATCGGCTCGCCCACGACCCGATCTACGCGGACAAAGCCACTCGCATCGCCGCCCTGGCGCGCGACGTGAGCGAAGTGGTCGCCAGCGTCGAAGCCGAGCTCCTGACTCATATCAAGCCCAAGGCGCCGCGCGAGACACTGGTCTTTCACCCGCCCTGCTCGCTCCAGCACGGGCAGAAGATCCGCGGCGTGGTCGAGCGCATTCTCACGGCGGCGGGCGCCGATCTGCTGCCCTTGGGCCAAGCGCATTCGTGCTGCGGATCGGCCGGAACCTACTCGGTCCTGCAACCGCAACTCTCGCTCCAGTTGCGCGAGCGCAAGCTCGGCCAGCTCGAAGCCGACCATCCGGCGGCGATACTCTCGGCCAACATCGGCTGCATCACTCATCTGGCCGGCGGCACCGAACGACCGGTGATGCACTGGGTCGAATGGCTCGATCGCCGCCTCCACTGAATGCCCAACTCGCTCAGCGCCCTCCCGCTTTTTCCCACTGGCATTCCGTCGATCGGGCGGCTCCTTCCTGGGAGCCGGCCATGATCAACACACTCGCCACCCTGCTCGGCTTTCAACTCCTGGGCGAAGCCATCGCCTTCGGGCTGCATGCGCCCGTTCCCGGTCCGGTGCTGGGCATGGCGCTGCTACTGGCCTGGCTCATCGGCAACGATCGCGCGGCCACGGCGATCCGGCCGACCGGGCTTGAACTGTTGCGGCATCTCTCGCTTCTGTTCGTGCCAGCCGGGGTCGGGATCCTGTTGCACGTGACCCGGCTCGCTCACGAATGGGTGCCGATCGTGATCGCCCTGATCGCCAGCACGGCGATCGCGATCGTGGTCACGGCGCTGGTGATCGAACACTCGCAACGCTGGCTGGGGATCCAGGATGAAACCGGGTCTGACTGAAGTCTGGGTCTATCTCTCGGCCACACCGCTGGTGTGGCTGACGATCACGCTGATCGCTTATCAGCTCGCCTTCGCGCTTTATCGCAAGTCGGGCTGGAACCCGGTCGCCAATCCGGTCGCCATTGCGGTGCTGTTGATCGCCGTTCTGCTGGCCGCCACCGGCACCTCGTACGACACCTACTTCGACGGCGCACAGTTCGTCCACTTCCTGCTTGGGCCCGCTACGGTGGCACTGGCGATTCCGCTCTACGACCAGCGCGTGCGCCTGGCCAAGCTGTGGCTGCCCTTGCTGCTGGGGCTAATAGCCGGAGCGATCACCGCGATTGTCTCGGCGGTGACGATCGCGTGGCTGCTGGGCGCGACTCGCGAGACCATGATGTCGCTCGCGCCCAAGAGCGTGACCACGCCGGTGGCCATGGGCATTTCGGAAAAGCTCGGCGGTCTGCCCTCGCTCACGGCGGTGATGGTGATTCTCACCGGCGTGAGCGGCGCGATCATGGCCCGCCCGCTGCTCAACCTGATGCGGGTGAAAAGCTCGCACGCACGCGGTTTTGCGGTGGGACTGGCCGCGCATGGCATCGGCACCGCGCGCGCCTTCCAGGTGAGCGAAGAGGCCGGCGCTTTTGCCGGCCTGGCAATGGGACTCACGGCCTTGGTAACCGCTTTCATCGCGCCGTGGCTGGCGCCCTGGCTGCTGCAAGTGCTGGGCTGATCGCCGAAGGCAAAAAAATAGGCCGGCGTCTTGGCGCCGGCCTATTCATTCTTTCAGCTCAGCGAGCTCAGCCTTTCGCTGCCGCCGCTACCGAGGCGTCTTGCTGGATCGCGGTGATCAGGTCGCCGCCGAGCCAGGTGGCGATCAGGGTCACGACAATGATCGCGACAATGTTGAGCAGAAAGCCGGCACGCACCATCTGCCCGATCGTGATCATGCCGGTGCCGAAGATGATGGCGTTGGGCGGCGTGGCCACCGGCATCATGAACGCAGCCGATGCGCCCAGCGCCGTGACCAGCAACAGAGTCTCGGGCGGCACCCCCAGCGCGGGAGCGGCTGCCGCCAGCAAGGGCAGCATGGTCGCCGCCAGTGCCGTATTGCTGGTGAACTCGGTGGCAAACACCACCAGCGTCGCCACGCCCAGCACCACGCCAAGCGTGGGCAGATCGGAGAGCGCAGCGGCCTGCGCGCCGATCAGACCGGCCGCGCCGTTGGCCTGGATCGCCGCCGCCATCGAGAGGCCACCGCCAAAGAGCAGCAGCACGTCCCACGGAATGTTCTTGCTCGCCTCCCAGTCGAGCGCGCGAATGCCGAACTCAGGCTTGACCGGAATCGTGAAGAGCGCGATGCCGCCGATCATGGCGATCACCGAGTCCGACAGACGAGCGAGCGGCTTGGCCCCGCCAATTTCCATTCCGCGCAGAAGCGGGCCGAAAATCCACAACAACACGGTCATGGTGAACACCGTCAGCACCACCCGCTCGCCACGGGTCAGAGACCCCATCGCTTCGAGTTCACCGCGGACCCAGTCGCGCCCCCCCGCGACCTCGCCGATCGAATTGCGGAACAAGACCTTGGTCAGCAGCAGCCAGGTGAGCGGCAACATGATCAGAGTGACCGGCAAGCCGACCCGCATCCAATCGACCACCGAGACATGGTCGCCATAGGTCTGCTCGACAAAGCGGACAAAGATGCCATTGGGCGGCGAACCGATGATGGTCGCCATGCCGCCGATCGACGCGCCGTACGCCACCGCGAGCAACACCGAGACACCGAAGTTACGCTCACACACGTCGGGCTCGCCGCCGCGCGCGCTGCGCACCACGCCCATCACCGCGATCGCGATCGGCACCATCATCGCCGCCGTCGCGGTGTTCGAAACCCACATGCTGACAAAGGCGGTAGCCAGCATCAGACCGCCCACCACGTGGCTCGCCTGGGTGCCGACGATGGACAGGGTGCGCATCGCGATGCGGCGATCCAGCCCCCATTTCTGGATGCCGGCAGCAATCAGAAAGCCGCCAAGAAACAGGAAAATGATGTCGGAGGCATAGGGCGCCGTCGTCTTGGCGGGCGAGGCGATTCCCAGCAGGGGAAAAAGCACGATCGGCAACAAGGCGGTGACCGCGATCGGCACCGCCTCGCTGAACCACCACAAGGCCATCCACAAGACGACGGACAAGGTGGCGCGGCCGGCCGTGGTGAAAGCCACTTCCTGCCCGGCCGGATCGATGTAGCTCGACGGCAGGACGAAGTAGAGCGCCAGCGCCAGGAGCGGGCCGAAGACCAGAGCAAAACGCTTGGATCGCGGCGAGAAAGTTCCAATCTGGATCTGAGTGTTTGGCATCGGCTATAGAAACAAATGCCCGTCAGACGAAGAGCTCGAACGGGCATGGTTGCGGAATCGGTACAAAAAGTATGGCTACCGCACCGCCCCGCCATGCTCCGAATGCGCCACCAGCTTTTGCGCCAGATCAAACGGCACAGGGACGCAACACCCACTCCAGAACAAACCCTCTACCGCACAAACCCAAAAAAAACTCGTCGCGCTTGCAGCATGCGCAGTGGCGTTTCAAATAATGAAAATGTGACGGGCTGTATCAAACCGCCAGATTCCCGCCCACTTGCGCCAATAATCAGAGAAAAACCCTGGCACGACAGCAGGCGAACGCAACGTCTTCCTCTACCATTCCATGACTGCACGCGGCCCGGCGCCGCGCTTTTTTGAGGACGCCCCATGAAAATCTCCACCGCCATCGTCGCTCTGACCGCCGCCACGCTCACCGCCGGCTGCGCCACGTATGAACCCAACAGCACTCGCGACACCGGCATCGGCGCCTTGGTCGGTGCCGCCATCGGCGCGGCCGCTCACGGTTCCAACCGTACCCACGGCGCGCTCGCTGGCGCTGCCATCGGCGGCCTTGGCACCTACGTGTGGTCGAGCCACATGGAAAAGCAGAAGCGCGAAATGGAAGCCGCCACCCGCGGCACCGGCATCGAAGTCACCCAGACCGCCGACAACCAGTTGAAGCTCGAAGTGCCGAGCGACGTGTCGTTCGACGTGGGCCGCGCCGACATCAAGCCCAACCTCGCGCCCGTGCTCGACCGCTTTGCCCAGACCCTGCGCGACAACCCCTCGACCACGGTGCGCGTGATCGGCCACACCGACTCCACCGGTAGCGACGCGATCAACAACCCGCTGTCGGTCAACCGTGCTGCCAGCGTGCGCAACTACCTTGAGGCGCGCGGCGTGAACAGCGGTCGCATCACGATCGACGGCCGTGGCTCGCGCGATCCGATCGCCGACAACAACACGGCGAGCGGCCGCGCCCAGAACCGCCGGGTCGAGATCTTCGTCGGCCAGACGAATTAATCGATGGGTCCGGCCAGTCGCTGGCCGATAGAAAAGGGGCGCCCGCGGGCGCCCCTTGGTTTTGCGCCAAACCGAGCGGCGCTCAGTCCTTCATCAGTTCCTGGCGAACGCGGTGAACGCCGCGCCAGACCAGCAAGCCCAGCAGCGGGACGGCGGCCGCCATCGCCCACTCGGGCTCGAAACCTGGCACCAGCTCCTTGATCGGTTTGGCGAGATAACCCACCAGCCCGACGCCGTAATAGGTCAGTGCCGCCACCGACAGGCCTTCGACCGTCTGCTGCAGGCGCAGCGAGAGTTTGCCGCGCCGGTCCATCGCCGCCATCAGCTTCTGGTTCTGTTCCTCGCGCGCGATATCGACCCGGGTGCGCAGCAATTCGCTCGCCCGCGCCACTCGGGCGGAGAGCTCCTGCTGGCGCCGCGCCATCGCCGCCACCGTGGCCATCGCGGGCTCCAGCCGGCGCCCCAGGAACTCGGCCACCGTCGGCACGCCGCCCAGGCGCGCTTCGCGCATGTCCTGCAGACGGGTGGTGACGAGGTCCCAATACGCCTGGGCCGCGGCGTAGCGGTAGCTGGTCGAGGCCACCGCGCGCTCGGCTTCCGCGGCGAGCTGGGTGAGGTCGTCGAGCAGTTGCCGCTCCTTGGCTTCAACCTCGACCGGCTGGCTGGCGTGGTCGCCCAGATCGGCGATCTGCTCGGTGATGGCCGACAAGCGCTGCTCGTCTTTCATCAGGATGCGGCCGCGTTCCCGCGCCAGCGGAAACGCCAACAGCGCCATCACGCGGTAAGTGCTGATCTCGACCAGGCGCTGCACCAGACGCGCGCGCTGGGTGGCGGCCAGGCGCCAGTCGAGCACCAGCCAGCGGCCGCGCCCATCGGGCGTGAGCTGGAAATCGGAAAAGACCCAGGCCGCGCCATCGGCGACCTGGCTGCCCACCAGGCCCGGCCCCGGGAACAGGCGTGCCAGCTCTTCCTGGGTCGGCTCGTGCGCGTGGCCCGGGATCATGACGATATCGAGCGCGGCAATGGTCTTGCCCGGCAGCGACGAGAGCCAATCGGCGGGCAAGGCGTCGAAAGCGCTCGGCAAGTCTTCGAGCGCGGAGAGCTCGGCTCCCGGCAAGTGCTGCACAAAGGTGTAGCTGACAAATTCGGTGTGCCGCTCGCACTTGATGTGGAGCGGGCCGATCTCGACCACCAGGTGCTGGGCGTGTTGCGGCAGGGCGAGTTCGATCCCGTTGCGGCGCGCCAGTTCGGCCAGCGGCGCCATCGCGTCGTCACCGGGCGCGGTGAGCAAGGCCAGCGCCGACACCACGGCCGGCTGCGGCACTGCCACCGGCGGACGGGCGTGGACCTCGTCGGCCAGCTCGCGCCGCAAGGGGTGGTCAATCGGTAAACGGGGTTCGGTCATACGGCCTCCAGCTTTTATCTTGCCGCGAGACTAACGCAGGCTTGCTCGCGCGGCCCGTCAGGCCCGAGAGCCGAGCTTGAGCGCCCGGCCGCCGTGCCCGGCATTGACGCGCTCTATCCTGCATTCGGTCGCGCGCCGCCGGCGCACGCCAATCACCGTCGGGAGATCAGCATGGAAGGAATGTCTTGGTTCGCCTGGATCCTCATCGGCCTGATCGCCGGCTGGCTCGGCGGCAAGCTCATGCGCGGCGGCGGCTTCGGCCTGCTCGGCAATATCGTGGTGGGCGTGATCGGCGGCTTCGTCGGCGGCTGGGTGTTCGGTTTTCTGGGCTTGTCGGCCGGCGGCTGGATCGGCTCGATCGTCATGGCCACGGTCGGTGCGGTGGTGTTGCTGTTCGTGGTCGGCCTCATCAAAAAGGCCTGAGCCCGCCGATGGACGCCAAGGCCCGCCGGCGAGCTTGAGCCATCGCTCAGTCGGCCAGCAAGGACTCGCTTCTGACAAAGCGAACGCCGGCGGCAACCATGTTGGCCACGGCCCGGTCGAGCGATCCCTGGTTGTCGATCGCACGGCAGGCGTCCTCGATCACCACGCTCTCGAAGCCCGCCGCGCGGGCATCGAGAGCGCTCCAGGCGACGCAGAAATCGGTCGCCAGGCCGCACAGATAAACCCGCTGAATGCCACGCTCGCGCAGAAAGCCGGCCAGCCCGGTCGAGGTGCGGCGATCGGCCTCCATGAAGGCGGAATAGCTGTCGGTGTGGGCGTGATAGCCCTTTCGGATCACCGCCTGCGCGTGCGGCACCTCGAGCGCAGCCGCCAGTTCCGCGCCGTGGCTGCCCTGCACGCAGTGCTGCGGCCACATCACCTGGGGGCCATAGTCGAGCGCCATGGCCTCGAAGGGCGTGGCGCCCGGGTGGCTCGCCGCAAACGACACATGGCCGGCCGGGTGCCAGTCCTGCGTCAGGATCACGTTGGCAAAGCGCCGCGCAAGCCCGTTGACCACGGGAATGATCTCGTCACCGCGCGCCACCGCGAGCGCGCCGCCGGGAAGAAAGTCGTTCTGGATATCGACGACGAGAAGCGCCGTCCGGTTGATGTCTGTCATCGGCTGGGTCCAAGCACTGCAGTCTTACGATCGACAAGGGTAACGAGTTCCTCCGCGGCCGGGCGCGCACACCATCGAGCGTTTTCACTGCCCTCGGTGCTTCGCTCATTGGCAGGAGGCAGGAGCCAGCACCAAGCAGCAAACCGCGCAGCGATTGCCGTCTTGCCTGCACCCTCGCGGGCGGAGCCCGCGCTACC
>JAVVWR010000029.1:0-34309 GCA_036652035.1 Burkholderiaceae bacterium
CGCTGTTCTGAATACCGGTCGCCGCGTTGCGCCCAGATGTGGCCGATGGCGGCGGCGATTTCGGTGTCGGTGGCGCCATCGCGCAGCAGCGCGCGGAAATCGTGGCCGGTGTCAGCAAAGAGGCATAAGAAGAGCTTGCCTTCGGTCGAGAGCCGCGCGCGGGTGCAGTCCTGGCAGAAGGCCTGGGTCACGCTCGAGATCACGCCCACTTCACCCATGCCGTCGGCGTAGCGCCAGCGCGCGGCAACCTCGCCGGTGTAGTTGGGGTCGGTCGGTTCGAGCGGGAAGACTTCGGCGATGCGGCGCACCACCTCGGCCGAGGGAATCACGTCGTTCATGCGCCAGCCGTTCGAGCTGCCAACGTCCATGAACTCGATAAATCGCAGGATGTGGCCGCTGCCGCGGAAGTGGCGGGCCATGGGAACGATCTCGTGATCGTTGAAGCCGCGCTTGACCACCATGTTGACCTTGACCGGCGTGAGCCCGGCTGCGGCCGCCGCGTCAATGCCGGCAAGCACGTCGGCCACCGGAAAATCGACGTCGTTCATCGCACGGAAAATCGTGTCGTCAAGCGCGTCGAGCGAGACGGTAACGCGATTTAAACCCGCCGCCGCGAGCGACTTGGCTTTGCGCGCCAGGATTGAAGCATTGGTGGTGAGCGTGAGATCGACTGCGCGCCCGTCGGGCGTGCGCAGCTCGGAGAGCATCTCGATCAGGTTCTCGACGTTCTTGCGCAGCAGCGGCTCGCCACCGGTGAGTCTGAGCTTCTCAACGCCGTGAGCAACGAAGACTCGTGCCAGACGAGTGATTTCCTCGAACGAGAGCAGGTCCGAATGCGGCAGGAAGCGGTAGGACTTGTCGAACACTTCCTTCGGCATGCAGTAGGTGCAGCGGAAGTTGCAGCGGTCGGTGACCGAGATTCGCAAATCGCGTAAGGGCCGGGCAAGGCGGTCGGCCAGAAGACCGCTGGGCGCTTGGGCGTCAGCTAGCCGCGGAGCGGCGAGGACGCGGGCGCGCTCGTCGATAAGGGGGATTACACGATCGGTCATGCGGAGATGGTAATGAGCATGACGCCCTCAGGGCACTAGGTAAGAGCCCGAGCACATCGACTGGAGGGGTATTGCGCGCCGGGATTTTTCCCGGCGCGCAATGGATCGGACAAAGAGCGCCGATTTACTGGGCTGACGTGGTCTTGCCGGTTTCAACCATCACCAGGGGCGCTTGTTCGAGCGGTGGCAGAACCACGCGTTCACGCCCCAAACGGGCCGGTTTGGACTCGTTCGCCGGTTGAGCCAGGTCGACCTGTTTCGGGGCCTTGGTTTGCACCAACACCAGACCGGCGTTGTCGAGCACGGGCAGCAGTTCACTGACGGCCAGCGGGGCGACGGTGGCCGTCGCGACCGGGATGGCAACAGTGCTCGGCGCTTCGACCGCGATGGGTGCTGCAACGGGCGCCGCGACTGGAGCAGGAACCACGGGGACAGGGACCACCGCGGGAGCCGCAGCTAGCACCGGAGTTGGAGCAGCAACGGGCTCTGCGGCAAGCGCCAGGGCGGGAACAGGAGTGGGCGCCTTGATCGCAGCGGCCTGAACCGGCGCTTCGATCTTGGTTTCCACCGCGCTCACGATCGACGTCTCGGTCTTGACTTCAACCGGCGCCACGCGCGCTTGAGCCGGGACTGCTTCAATGGCAGCGACCGGAGCCGCAGTCACAGGAGCGGGGGCTTCGATGTCGTCATCGCCCTCGGCGGCACCGGCCTCGTTGCCGGCCTCACCACCGAGCGCACCTTCGGCACCCTTGTTGCCACCACGGCCGCGGCGGCGACGGCGGCGGCGGCGGCGTTCGCCGTCGTCAGCCGTTTCGTTCGCATCGTCGGCGACCGGGCTCAGGTCGAGCTTGTCTTCCGCGATCACGGCCTCGGGTGCCGTGGCCGGGGAAACGACCACCGGAGCCGTCGCCGCCAGGGCGGTCACGGGAGTTTCGGCCTCGGCGGCGAGCGCTTCCGGCTTGTCCTCACGCGGCTGGCGCTGGCGGTCGCGACCGCGGCGGCGCGGCTGCTGCTGCTCGCCATCACGCGGGGCGGCGGGAGCGGCCTCGGCGGCCTTCTCGACGCGCGCCTCGCGGCTGGTCTGCTCGGTCTTGGCCTCGTCGCGGCGCTCGTCCTTGCGGCCGTCGCGACGCTTGTTTTCGCCACGCTCGCTGCGCTCGGAACGCTCACCACGGCGGCCTTCGGCGCGGTTTTCGTCGCGCTTTTCGTCCTTGCGGCCGTCACGACGCTCGCCACGCTGCGGGCGACCTTCGCGGCGCTCGCCACGACGCTCGCCCTCGGCCTTCTTGCGCTCGGGAGCGGTGGCCGGCGCGGGTTGCTCGGCCTTGGGTTCGCCGGTGAAGAACTCGACGATGCGGGCCCACAGTCCCTTGCTCGGCGCGGCCAGGGGCGACGCGGCCGGGGTGGCGGGCGCCGCCACGTTCACCGGAGCGGGGGTCTCGGGGACGATGCCCTTGACCACGGCTTCCTGCTTGACGCGGGTCTTGTCCTCGGCTTTGCCACCACGCTGGTAAGGCTCGTTGGCGGCGGGTGCGAGTTCAGCGGCGCGGTCGTAGCTGGCGCGGGTGTCTTCGAGGCGGATGTCGTCGTGGCGCAGGCGCTCGACGTGGTAGTGCGGGGTCTCGAGGAACTTGTTGGGGATCAGGATGATCGGGATGCGGTGACGCGCCTCGAGCTTGGCGATGTCGGCACGCTTCTCGTTGAGCAGATAGGTGGCGACTTCAACCGGCACTTGGGCGTGAATCGCCGCCGTGCCTTCCTTCATGGCTTCTTCCTGCAGGATGCGCAGGATGTGCAGCGCGGAGCTTTCGGTGTCGCGGATCACGCCGACGCCGTTGCAGCGCGGACAGGTGATGTGGCTGCCCTCGGAGAGCGCGGGACGCAGGCGCTGGCGCGACAGTTCCATCAAACCGAAGCGCGAGATCTTGCCCATCTGGACGCGGGCACGGTCGTAGTGCAAGGCGTCTTTGAGACGGGTCTCGACCGAGCGCTGGTTCTTGGCGTCTTCCATGTCGATGAAGTCGATCACGATCAGACCGCCCAGGTCGCGCAGGCGCAGCTGGCGGGCCACTTCATCGGCGGCTTCGCAGTTGGTGCGGAATGCGGTTTCCTCGATGTCCGAGCCCTTGGTGGCACGGGCCGAGTTGACGTCGACAGCAACCAGCGCTTCGGTGTGGTCAATCACGATCGCGCCGCCCGAGGGCAGGGGAACCGTGCGCGCGTACGCGGTTTCGATCTGGTGTTCGATCTGGAAGCGCGAGAAGAGCGGAATGTCGTCGCGGTAGCGCTTGACGCGGCCGACCATGTCGGGCATCACGTGCGCCATGAACTGGCGGGCCTGGTCGTAGATGTCGTCGGTATCGACCAGGATCTCGCCGATTTCCGGGTGGAAATAGTCGCGGATCGCGCGGATGACGAGATTGCTCTCTTCGACGATCAGGAAGGGCGGCGGGTTGGCGCGCTTTAACTTCTCGCCGTTGGGGCCAACGGTGCTGACGACGTAGGTCGAGGTCTTCTTGCCGGGGTTGGCGGGATCGTCGGCGAGCAACTCGAACTGCGGCGCAGCGGCGTCCGAGATCGCGTGCCAGAGCTTCAGCAGGTAGTTGAGGTCCCACTGCAGTTCTTCGGCGTTGCGGCCGATGCCGGCGGTGCGGGCGATGATGCTCATGCCGGCGGGCAGGTCGAGCTTATCCATCGTCTCGCGCAGTTCCTGGCGATCCTCACCCTCGATGCGGCGGGAAACACCGCCGCCGCGCGGGTTGTTGGGCATCAGGACGAGGTAGCGGCCAGCCAGCGAGACAAAGGTCGTGAGAGCCGCGCCTTTGTTGCCGCGTTCTTCCTTTTCGACCTGGACGACCAGTTCCTGGCCTTCCTTGAGCGCTTCCTTGATGCTGGCGCTGCGAACATCAACGCCTTCGCGGAAGTAGCTGCGCGCCACTTCCTTGAAGGGCAAAAAGCCGTGGCGCTCCTCGCCGTAGTCGACGAAACAGGCTTCGAGCGAGGGTTCCACGCGGGTGATGACACCCTTGTAAATGTTCGACTTGCGCTGTTCGCGACCGGCCGATTCGATGTCAATGTCGATGAGTTTCTGACCATCGACGATTCCCACGCGCAGTTCTTCCGCGTGCGTGGCATTGAAAAGCATGCGCTTCATGAGCACTCCCTGCGCCACTTTCGCGGGCGCTGCGGCGTGCCGAAGCGAATTGACTGACTGAGAACGTTGAGCTTAGTCGGTACGCCGGCCCGGCTTGTGGCCGGATGACGCGGTGACTTCGAGGGGCCGGTGCGCACAGGCCAACGCCGCTCGATTCGCGGCGTGTTGGAGCTGATGCGTCAGTGTCATGGATCGGCACATTCCCTAGGAAGCTATTCGTCCGTGCACGCCCATCGCATGCCCAGTCAGGCTCAATTCAATTCGGCAAGGCGAGGCGTGAACCTCACCCGAGCAGCCGGCATTCATCCGCGACAGCGGGCGCAACGGCTGCATGACTAATCGTTTGTTTCTATGCGGTGGACTGTCCACCGCCCCCGTCCGGCCGGTTCGCCGGCGAACGCCGCGCGGCTACAATCCGCGCCATTCCGAGACCCTTTCTCCAGTCAGCCCGCCCGGCCCACGCCGGCTGCGCTGCCAACTCTTGCTGCAGCGATGCCGGGTTAACCCGACGTTGCAGCTAAAAGTCTCATCCTCTCAAGTATATGCAAGATGGATACCCGCCGTAAAACCGCTTCTGCGTCTTCCCCTGCTGCCGCATCCCCGGCCGCCCCTGTTGCGGCCGACCGGGCCTCCTTGGTGCGGGTCGGCCCGGAGTCGGCGGGTCAACGGCTCGATAATTTTTTGCTGCGCATCGCCAAGGGTGTGCCAAAAAGCCACGTTTACCGCATCGTTCGCAGCGGCGAGGTGCGGGTCAACCGCGGTCGGGTCGGTGTCGACCATCGTTTGGAGGTGGGTGACGAGGTGCGCGTTCCCCCGATGCGCATTGCGGCACGGGCGGCTGGCAACGCGCCGGCGCCCGCGGAGATGCCGCCGATCCTGTTCGAGGATGAATCGCTGATCGTGGTCGACAAGCCCTCGGGTGTGGCGGCGCACGGCGGCAGTGGTATCGCGCACGGACTGATCGAACGGGTGCGGGCGGCGCGACCCAACCAGCCCTTCCTTGAACTCGCCCACCGGCTGGACCGCGAAACCTCGGGTGTTCTGATCCTTGGCAAGACTCGGCGTGCCCTGACGGCTCTGCACGAAGACATGCGCGAAGGTCGGATCGACAAGCGTTACTTCACCTTGGTCGCGGGCGATTGGGTCAACGATCGTCAGCATGTGAAGCTGCCGCTGCACAAGTTTCTGACCAAGTCGGGCGAGCGCCGCGTCAATGTTGACGAGGCGCTGGGCGTGGCATCGCACACGATTTTCAATCGGCTCGAGCGCCTGGGCGACTTCTCCTTGCTCGAGGCTGAACTCAAGACCGGCCGTACGCACCAGATCCGGGTTCATCTTTCCCATCTGGGATTTCCTATCGTCGGTGATGACAAATACGGCGATTTCGATCTCAACAAACGGATCGCTCGCGGTGAATATGGAGTTCGTCTCGACCGCATGTTCCTGCATGCGCACTCGGTGTGTTTTGTCCACCCGGTGACCGGCCAGAAGATGCATATCGAGGCGCCGCTGGCGCGCGAGTGCGACGAATTCCTCAAGAAACTCCGCGATGCCCGCAAGATTTGATCTGCTTGTTTTCGATTGGGACGGCACCGTCGTCGATTCCACCGCCTTCATCACCCGCAGCATCCAACTGGCCGCAGCCGACCTCGGCCTGCCCGTGCCCGATGACCGCCAGGCCAGCCATGTGATTGGACTGGGCTTGCGCGAGGCGCTGGCACGCGCCGTGCCCGAGCTGCCGCCCGAACGCCTGGAAGAGTTTTCGCTGCGCTACCGCCACCACTACTTTGCCCGCGAGCCTGACATCGTTTTGTTTGGCGGCATGCGTGAGCTCCTGGTTGAGCGGGTTGAAAGCGGTTGCCGTCTGGCCGTGGCGACGGGCAAAAGCCGGATCGGCCTGGCGCGTGCGCTCGAAGCGACCGGCTTGACGTCGATGTTCGAGGCGACGCGTTGCGCCGACCAGACCCACTCCAAGCCGCACCCCGCAATGCTGCTCGAGATTTCGGTCGAAACCGGGGTCGATCCGGCCCGCATGCTGATGATTGGCGACACGACTCACGATCTGCAGATGGCGATCAATGCCGGTACAGCCGGGGTGGGTGTCACGTATGGCGCGCACCCGCGTGCGAGCCTTGCGGCGACCGCGCCGCTGGCTCTGGTCGACAGCGTGCCGGACTTGGCCGCCTGGTTGCGCGAGCAGGGGTGAGCGGGGCGATCGACCTTGGCGCAGCCGCTACCTTGGTCGATGGCGGTCCGGGTCTGTGCTTCGAGGTTCGGGTCGGGGGTGAGCGGTCCTCCGCCTTTGTCGTGCGCCACGGTGGCGTGCTGTACGGCTACCTCAACCGCTGCGCGCACGTCCCGATGGAGCTCGATTGGCAGCCTGGCGTTTTCTTTGACGTCGAGGGCGAGTACTTGATGTGCGCTACTCATGGTGCACTGTACGAGCCCGCCAGCGGCCGCTGCGTTGGCGGTCCCTGCGCCGGGCGCGGCGGTCTCATGAAGCTGGTGGTCGAGGAGCGGGCGGGGCGGGTCGTGTGGACGCCTTCCGCCAGCATGCAACCGGCCTGAGGCCGGTTGCGGGCTCAGCGTTTGCCGCCAGCTGCGAGCAGGGCGAAGACCGTGGGCTGTTTTTCAAACGCCGGCGCAGCCGACTTCTTCCACATCGCAACGCTTCGGGTCGCAATGAATTCGGCTTCGCCCGTGATGTCGATCGCCACCGTCAGGCGGGTGGTCGGCGCGCAGTGGGCCAGAAAGGCGTCGAACAGGCGCTGGTTGCGGTAGGGCGTTTCGATGAAGATCTGAGTCTCGCCGGCCGCCGAATCGCGTTCGGCAGCACGGATCGCCGGTATCAGCTGTTCGCTTTGGACCGGCAGGTAACCCATGAAGCGGAAACGCTGGCCGTCGAGTCCCGAGGCCATCAGCGCAAGCAGCAGCGACGAGGGGCCTACCAGCGGCCGCACCCGGATGCCGCGCTCATGCGCTGCGGCAACGATGCTCGCGCCAGGGTCGGCTACGCCCGGACAACCGGACTCGGACACGATGGCGACGTCATGCCCGGCCGCGATCGGCTCAAGCCAGTGGGCGATCTGGGCGGGGTCGGGGCGATGGCCGATCTCGATAATCGAAAGTTCAGCCATCGGGCGCGGGTGGCCGGCGGCTTTCAGAAAGGCGCGGGCGCTCTTGGCGTTTTCGGCCAGAAAGTGCTCGATGCGGCGCGCAGCGGCGATCGTGGGCGCCGGGAGAACGTCTTCGACCGCACCTGCGGCCACCCGATTGGGCAACAGGACGAGCGTGCCGCTCACGCCGACAACCCCGGCAACACCGGTACCCCGGCGACCGCGAGCATGGCCGTGAGGCGAATCAGAGGCAGGCCGATCAGGGCGGTGGGATCGGTCGAATCCACGGCTTCGACGATGGCGATACCCATTTTCTCGATTTTGGCGGCACCGGCGCAGTCATAGGGCTGCTCGAGCCGGAGATAGGCTTCGATCGTTTCAGGTGCGAGCGGGCGCATGCGCAGCAGGGTGGGGACCACCTCGGCCTGCACGCTGCCGTCGGCGGCCACCACGGCGAGCGCGGTGTGAAAGACCACCAGCTTGCCTTGCATGCGCGAGAGTTGAGCCACGGCGGCTTCGTGGGTGTGGGGCTTGCCCAAAGGTTCGCCGTCGAGGTCGGCCACCTGGTCCGAGCCGATCACCACGGCGCCGGGGGATCGCGCCGCCACCGCCAGCGCCTTGGCCTGGGCCAGGCGCAAGGCGGTCGCGCGTGGCGATTCGTCCGGCAGGCGGGATTCGTCGAGGTCAGGCACCAGCACGTCAAAGGGCAGGTGCAATCGTTCGAGCAGTTCGCGGCGATAGCGCGAGCTCGAGGCTAGTACGATGCGCGGTGTATTCATTACGGCAGTTTAGCGAGGGACAGCATGAGCGAGCGACCGAGTAAGGCGGAGAAGATTGATGCCTTCGAGCTTTCCCGCACGCGCGGACATTTTGAGGGCGCGGTGGGCTTGAGCGACATGACGCGCCTGGCGGCGATGTTGGTCGACACCGAAGGCGAGCTGGCCTATTCGATCGACGGTTTGGTTGATGCCAACGGTCATCCCGGCGCGCTGATGCAGGTGATGGGTGCGGTTCGGATGAGCTGCAATCGCTGCGGCAAGCCGGTGACGATCGAGTTTGATCGCGAAGTGCCGTTTCGCTTTGTGCGCAGCGAGGCCGAGGCCAATGCGATTCCAGTGGACGAAGACGAGGATGTTGAAATCGTCGTCGGTTCGGCGGCCATGGTCGTGGCCGACTGGGTTGAGGAAGAGGCCATTCTGTCTTTGCCGATCGCGCCTCGGCACGAAAACTGTTCGGCGCCGGAATTCGATGCCGGTGAAATCCCGCGGGAAGCGGCTGATCCGGAGCGCCGGCGGCCTTTTTCAATGCTGGAAACACTTAAACGCGGCAAGGCCGACTGACGCGGGACTTTCGCGTCGGCTCGGTCTCGATTACAATTTACCGTTTCTCTTCGTGGGGTTAGCCATGGCTGTTCAACAAAACAAGAAGTCTCCTTCCAAGCGCGGCATGCATCGTGCGCACGATTTTCTGACCAACCCGCCCACCGCCGTCGAACCGACGACCGGTGAGAACCATCTGCGTCACCACATCAGCCCGAACGGTTTCTACCGTGGCAAGAAGGTCCTCAAGACCAAGGCTGACGAATAATCGCCCGTTGACTGCTGTGACCTTGCCGCGGACGCGGCTGGCCCCACTGGCTGACAAAAGCTTTGCTTGCTGTCTCCAGTCCGTGAGCGGGGCCCAGCAGTGAGTGTGAGACTTGCAATCGATTGCATGGGTGGTGACCACGGTCTCGCGGTCACCATCCCAGCCACACTTTCCTTCCTCGAATCACATCCTCGCGCGACCGCCACCTTGGTGGGGCGTCGTGACGAGATCCTTGCCGCCCTGGGGGCGCGAGGAGTTGATGCTCGCCTGACGATCGTGCATGCCGAGCAAGTGATCGGCATGGATGAGGCGCCAGCCCAGGCGCTACGCAATAAACGCGATTCCTCGATGCGCGTGGCCATCCGTCTGGTCAAGGACGGGCAGGCCGATGCCTGCATCAGTGCCGGCAACACCGGCGCTCTGATGGCGATTTCGCGTTTCGTTCTCAAGACCCTCGACGGCATTGATCGGCCCGCGATCGCCAGCCCACTCCCCAACGAGAAGGGCGGCATCACGACCATGCTGGATCTGGGCGCCAACGTCGACTGCACGCCCGAGCACCTGCTTCAGTTCGCCATCCTCGGCGCGGCGCTGGTCGCCGCGCTGCAGGAGATCGAGCGGCCGAGCGTGGGTCTGCTCAACATCGGCGAAGAGGCGATCAAGGGCAACGAAGTGGTCAAGCGCACCGCCGAGTTGCTTCGAGTCAGTCCGCTCAATTTCTACGGCAACGTCGAAGGCGATGACATCTACAAGGGCACGACCGATGTCGTGGTCTGCGATGGTTTCGTCGGCAACGTTGCACTCAAGGCGTCGGAAGGCGTGGCCCATCTGATGGCCGCTTTCATCAAGCAGGAATTCACTCGCGGGCCGCTTTCCAAGCTGGCTGCAGCGGTGGCAATGCCCGTGCTCAAGCGTTTCAAGGACCGGGTCGATCCGGCTCGCTTGAATGGCGCTGCCTTGCTGGGCCTGCGCGGCATCGTCATCAAAAGCCATGGTGGCGCCAGCGTGCGCGGATTCGAGGCGGCGCTGCAACGCGGTTTCGATGCGGCCGACCACTGTCTGCTCGAGCGCACCATCGCGGCGATGGAGCCGTTTCGCGAGCAATTGCTGGGCGGCGTCGAGCCCGAGGCTGTCACCCAACCATGACCCGTTACACCCGCATCATCGGCACCGGCTCGGCCCTGCCGGCGCACGCTGTCAGTAACGCCGAGCTCGCAGAAAAGCTCGCCGCCAAGGGCGTCGAGACCTCGGACGAGTGGATCGTCACCCGGACTGGAATCCGTAGCCGCTATCTGGCCGAGCCTGGTTTGACCACGACCGAACTCGCCGCTCGCGCGGCGCGCCAGGCGCTGGATATGGCGGGCGTTGATCCCGCGTCGATCGACCTGATCGTGGTGGCTACGTCAACGCCGGATCAGGTCTTTCCCAGCACCGCGTGTCAGGTCCAAGCTCAACTAGGCAGCCACGGCGCTGCCGCGTTCGACGTTCAGGCCGTGTGCAGCGGCTTTGTTTATGCGCTGGCCACCGCCGACGCGCTGGTTCGCACCGGCACCTACCAGCGAGCGCTGGTGATTGGCGCTGAAATCTTCTCGCGTCTGCTCGACTGGAACGACCGCACGACCTGCGTTCTTTTTGGTGATGGCGCGGGTGCTGTCCTGATCGAAGCGAGCGAGGCGCCTGGAATCCTTGCCAGCCGGCTGCGTGCCGATGGCTCGCAATCGAAAATTCTCTGCACCACCGGCCGCATCGAACAAGGCGCGATCGTGGGGCATCCGTTTCTCGCCATGGATGGTCAGGCGGTGTTCAAGTTCGCGGTCTCCTCGCTCTCGGACTCGGCGCTGGAAGTGCTCGCCGCGGGTGGCATGGCGGGCTCGCAGCTCGATTGGTTTGTGCCGCATCAGGCCAATCTGAGAATTCTGCAGTCGCTCGCCAAGAAACTTCATGTGCCGCTCGAGCGCGTCGTCGTGACGCTCGATCAGCACGGCAATACGTCGGCCGCTTCGGTTCCGCTGGCGCTCGACGCCGCGGTACGCGACGGCCGCATTCAATCGGGTCAAACGCTGCTGCTTCAAGGTGTGGGCGGTGGCTTTACCTGGGGTTCCGTACTCCTGCGTTGGTGATATGAAACTCGCATTCGTTTTCCCCGGACAGGGTTCGCAATCGGTCGGCATGCTCGAGAGCTTTGGCGCCAACGCCGCGGTGCAGGCGACGTTGGTGCGCGCCTCGGCCGCGCTCGGGCAAGACCTCGCAGCCCTGATCCAAACCGGCCCGTCTGAAGACCTCAATCTGACCGTCAATACCCAGCCCGCCATGCTGGTCGCCGCCTTTGCGATGTACGAGGCCTGGCGTGCCGCTGGTGGCCGCGTGCCGGATCTGATGGCCGGCCACAGCCTGGGCGAGTACACCGCCTTGACCGCGACTGGTGCGCTCGAGCTGGAAACGGCGGTCAAGCTGGTGCGGTTCCGTGCGCAGGCGATGCAGACCGCCGTGCCGGTGGGGCAGGGCGGCATGGCCGCCATTCTCGGGCTCGATGACGACGCTGTGCGGGCGGCCTGCGCAGCTGCGGCCCAAGGCGACGTGGTCGAGCCGGTCAATTACAACGCTCCCGCTCAGGTCGTCATCGCCGGCTCCAAGGCCGCGGTCGAGCGCGCCTGCGAAGAAGCCAAGAAGCTCGGCGCCAAGCGCGCCTTGACGCTGCCGGTCTCCGCGCCGTTTCACTCGTCCTTGCTCGCTCCGGCGAGCGAGCAGTTGCGCGCCTATCTGGCGGGCGTTTCGATCGCCGCGCCGCAGGTGCCGGTGATCAATAACGTCGATGTGGCGATCGAGTCCGATCCCGCCCGGATTGCTGACGCTCTTGCACGTCAGGCTGCCGCTCCGGTGCAATGGGTTCGGACCGTGCTGGCGATGCAGTCGCAGGGCGTGACCCACATGGTCGAATGCGGCCCGGGCAAGGTCTTGACTGGCTTGGCCAAGCGCATCGCGCCCGAGCTCGTTGCGGTGTCGATTGCCGACGCCGCCAGCCTCGAGGCCGCACTTATTCAATTCAAGGACTGATTTCATGTCGAATCTCGTGTTTGCCAGCTCGGCGCTGGCCGATGAAGTCGTGCTTGTGACTGGCGCTTCGCGTGGCATTGGCCGCGCGATTCTCGAGGCGCTCGCCGCTGCCGGTGCCACCGTGGTGGGGACGGCGACCAGTGAAGAAGGCGCGGCCAAAATCACGGCCCGTCTGCAAGAGCTCGGCGCGCGTGGCCGCGGCGCGGTCTGCAACGTGCAGGACGCTGCTGCGACCGACGCCTTGATCGATGCGACGGTGCGTGACTTTGGCAAGCTGAGCGTGCTTGTCAACAACGCCGGCATCACTCGCGACACGCTGGCGATGCGGATGAAGGATGAGGACTGGGCGGCGGTGATCGACACCAACCTGTCCGCGGTCTTCCGTCTCTCTCGTGCCGTGCTGCGCGGCATGATGAAGGCGCGCTACGGCCGCATCATCAACATCACCTCGGTGGTGGGCGCCAGCGGTAACGCAGGCCAGGCCAATTACGCCGCCGCCAAGGCTGGCGTGGTCGGCATGAGCAAGGCGCTGGCCCGTGAATTGGGCAGCCGCAACATCACGGTCAATTGCGTCGCCCCCGGGTTTATCGATACCGATATGACCCGTGCGCTGTCGACCGAACAAACTCAGGCGCTGCTCACACAGATTCCGCTGGGCCGACTCGGCCAGGCCGATGACATCGCTGCCGCCGTTGTATTTCTCGCCTCGCCCGCTGGTGCTTACGTGACGGGAACCACCCTTCATGTCAACGGCGGCATGTTCATGGGCTGAGCTTTCGCTCTGATAGACTCGACTAGCTTTGCCTGATTTTGGTTGCGGCATAGACCGCAAGCAGTTTTGATAACTTCCCTCGGAGGAGTAAATGGACAACATCGAACAACGCGTCAAGAAGATTGTTGCTGAGCAACTTGGCGTCAACGAAGCTGACATCAAGAATGAATCGGCTTTCGTCGAAGACCTCGGCGCCGATTCGCTCGACACCGTCGAACTCGTGATGGCCTTGGAAGATGAGTTCGAGACCGAGATTCCTGACGAGCAAGCCGAGAAAATTCGCACTGTTCAGCAGGCGATCGACTTCGTTAACGCCAACAAGAAGTAATTGCGCGGAGTTGATGGATGAGCGCAATGCGACGTGTTGTAGTCACCGGCCTTGGCCTGGTGAGTCCGGTTGGAAATGATGTTGCCAGTGGTTGGGACAACCTTGTCGCCGGCCGATCGGGTATTGGCCCGATCACGCGCTTTGATGCGTCGTCCTTCAACGCGCGGATCGCCGGCGAGGTCAAGGGTTTTGACGTGAGCGCCTATGTGCCTCCGAAAGAAGCCCGTCGGATGGATACCTTTATCCATTACGGCATGGCCGCCGGCATCCAGGCTTTGCGCGATAGCGGCCTCGAAATCACCGAATCCAATGCCGAGCGCATTGGTTGCGCGGTGGGTTCGGGAATTGGTGGATTGCCGCTGATTGAGGAAAACCATGGTGAATTTTCTAACCGTGGTGCGCGTCGTATTTCCCCATTCATGATCCCGGGATCGATCATCAACATGATTTCGGGCCAGATTTCCATCATGTTCGGTCTCAAGGGACCGAACGTGGCCTTGGTGACGGCTTGCACCACCGGCCTGCATTCGGTGGGCGAGGCGGGTTGGATGATCCGTCGCGGCGACGCCGACGTCATGCTCGCCGGCGGCGCTGAAAGCACGATCTGCCCGCTGGGCATCGGCGGCTTCGATTCGATGAAGGCCTTGTCGACGCGCAACGACGACCCCGCCACGTCCAGCCGTCCGTTCGACCGCGACCGCGATGGCTTTGTGATGGGCGAGGGCGCCGGCGTTCTCGTGCTCGAAGAGTACGAACACGCCAAGGCGCGCGGCGCCAAGATCTACGCCGAGCTGATCGGCTACAGCCTGACCGCTGACGCGTATCACATGACCGCCCCGAACATGGACGGCCCGCGCCGCTGCATGGTCGCAGCGATGAAGAACGCCGGCATCAATTCGGACCAGATTGATTATCTGAACGCGCATGGCACCTCGACCCCTCTGGGCGACGCCAACGAGACCAAGGCCATTAAGGCCGCCATGGGTGAGGACGCAGCCCACAAGATGGTGGTCAATTCGACCAAATCCATGACCGGCCACTTGCTGGGCGGCGCGGGTGGCATCGAGACCGTTTTCACCGTGCTTGCTCTTCACCGCCAGGTCTCACCGCCGACCATCAATCTCTTCAATCCGGATCCCGAGTGCGATCTTGACTACTGCGCCAATACGGCGCGGGACATGAAGATCGATGTCGCCATGAAGAACTCGTTCGGGTTCGGCGGCACCAATGGCACTCTGATTTTCAAGCGCGCCTGACGCCCGCTTGATCGGCTGGACGCCTCTCTCGCCTTCCCGCATCGAGCGCCGCTGGCGATGGGCCGCGGCGCTCGTCTCATTGCTGATGGCTCTCGGTCTGCTGAACGCAGCAGACTCGCCATCGGCCCGGTTGCTCGCCGCGCTGCTCCTGCTCGCTGCGGTGCTTGTGCTGTGGCGGCGCTCTGCCCCCGCATGGCGCTTGCGCCTGAGCGCTGAGGGCCGGCTTGAGCTGGCTCAGGGCGATGAGATTGGCTGCGTCGCCCGCGCGATCTTTGTCTCTCGCTACTTGATAGTCTTGACTTGCGGCTCTCGCTCAGTGGCTTGTTGGCCCGATGCCCTCTCTCCTGATCACTACCGGCAAATCTCGGCCCAGCTTCGCTGGCCCAGCCGGTCGCGCGCGCCGACCGCGGGGGATGGCGATGGCGCTTGATCGGCGGGGTGGTCCTGACGCGGTTGCAACATGACGGCACCGAGCGAGCGCGATACCGATCAGCTGCTGGTCGAGGCCGCTCAACGCGGCGACAAGCGCGCGTTCGAGCGGTTGATCGACAAGTACCAACGCAAGATATTTCGTCTTCTGTCGCGCCTGGTGCGAGATCCCGCCGAAGTCGAGGATGTGGCTCAGGAAGCCTTCATCAAGGCCTATCGCGCCCTGCCCAGTTTCCGCGGCGACAGCGCCTTCTATACCTGGCTCTACCGGATCGCGATCAATACCGCCAAAAACTGGCTGTCGGCGCAGGGGCGGCGCACGCCTACCAGCACAGCATCCAACGTTGATGTTGATGATGCGGAAACTTTTAATGATGCCGACCAGCTAAGAGACGTGGACACGCCCGACTCGCTCTTGCTGACCAAGCAGGTGGGCGATGCGGTCAACCGCGCCATCGACAAACTGCCGGAAGACTTGCGCCAGGCGATCGTTCTGCGCGAGCTCGAAGGCATGAGCTATGACGAGATCGCGACGGCGATGAATTGCCCGATTGGTACCGTGCGGTCGCGGATCTTCCGTGCCCGCGAAGCGATTGCGCTCGAGCTGCGGCCAGTGCTCGACAACAAGACCGATAAGCGTTGGTGAGACGGAAATGACGCAAGAACAAGATGGCGTTGCCAGAAACAACCGCGCTGCCGAGCGTTGCTCGGCGCTGGTCGATTCGGAACTCGCGGAGCATGAGTTTCGCCTGGCCATGGCCGAGTTGCGAGCCGACCCGTTCGCCATGCAGCGCTGGGCGATCTATCACGCAGTCGGTGATGCGCTGCGATCGCCCGAGGTGGCGGCGTGCCATAGCCCGCGCTTTGCGCAAGCCATGCACGAACGCCTGGCGGCCGAACCCACGGTGATTGCGCCGGTACGACGCGAGCGACAGCGACGCGCCCGAGTCTGGCTGCCTGCACTCGGTCTGGCGGCTTCGTTGGCGGCGCTGGCCTGGGCCGTGCTGCCGATGATGGCGCTGCCGGGGGTGTCGGAGCCCGCGCTGTTCGCCTCGCTGCCGCCATCGGAAATGCTGATTCTGGCGAGCGGGCCCGAGACGACCCTGCGCGGCTATCTCGACGCGCACCTGGAACTGGCGAGCGGCACGGCGTTTGCCGCACCGCTGCCGGCGGTACCGGTCGGGCTCGATCTCGGGAGCGATCTCTGATGCGCGTGGGTTTCTGGCGTGCGGGGCGGGCGCTGGCGTTGCTTGCGCTGGGTGTGGCGGCGCCGTCGTTGGCGGGGGCGGCGCTGCGCTCGGCCGAACAATGGCTGGGCGAGATGCAAATCGCGGTGCGAACCCAGAGCTACAGCGGCCAGGTCGTGCAGCAGCGTGGTTCGCAGAGGCGGGTGAGCCGGATCGTCCAGCGCGTCGATGGCGAAACGATCGTGCAGCGCGTCCAGATGCTCGACGGCGCGCCGATCGAGTTCATCCGTCGCCGCGCTCCCGGGGTTGATGAAGTTCGCTGCTATCGGCTGGATCAGCGTCGCATCGTGCTCGAGCGGCGCGTCCTGGAAACCCGCTTTCCGACCATCTTTGGTCTGCCGCCGGTGGACATTGTGCGCAATTACGCACTCAAGCTCGGCCCACTCGAGCCGGTGGCCGCGCACCGCACCCAGGTGATCGAACTTCAACCACGCGATGGCTTGCGCCACGCGTATCGGGTGTGGGCCGAGCAGACGACCGGCTTGCCACTTCGTCTGCAGATTCTCGATGGCAGCAAGATGGTCGAGCAGATCGGTTTTGTGGATATCGACCTCGTTCACAAGCCCACTGCCGCGCAAGTCGCGCCGGCTTGGCCGACGCAGGGCTGGAGCACGGAAACCCCGGCTTTCGAGTCTGTCGAGGCGGCCGCCCATGGTTGGTCGGTTCGGCCCCCCACGGGTTTCATCCTCAGAAGTTCGGTCCTGCGGCGCTCGTCGGCGCCGGATCGTGCGGCGCCGACCCTGCAGCTTTTTTTCAGCGATGGCCTGGCGCATGTCTCGGTGTTTGTCGAGGACCCTGCGATCGGACCCGAAGCGCCCGATCGCGCACTCGAACGAGGTGTTTTGTCGTTCATGACGCGACGGGTGGGGGCCGCCCGCGTGACGGCCTTGGGCGAAGTGACAGCGGCGGGAGCCCACGCTGCGGCACAATCGGTTCAATGGCAGGCTCGCCCCGCGGCCGCATTCCAGGGAGGTTCAAACCCATGAAGTTCCGCCTTGTCGTTGCGTTGGCCGTTCCCCTTCTGACTCTTGGCCTGAGTCTGTTGCCGATAACGGGCCAGGCCCAGAGTGCCGGTCTGCCCGATTTTGCTGACCTGGTCGAGCGCAGCAGCCCGGCCGTCGTGAACATTCGCACCACGGCACGCATGCCGCGCAACCATCCCGCGCTGCCGCCCGGAATGGACGAAGACGATCCGATGGCCGAGTTTTTCCGGCGTTTTTTCCCGCAGCCCGGACCGCAGCAGCGTCCCGGGCCTGCGCCCCGCTCGCCGCGCGGCGAGCGTGAACTGCCGCGCGGCCAAGGCTCGGGTTTTATCGTCAGTCCGGAGGGTCTGGTGATGACCAATGCCCACGTGGTCGATGGCGCCGACGACATCATCGTCACCTTGGCCGACAAGCGTGAATTCAAGGGCAAGGTGGTGGGCGCCGACCGGCGCTCGGATGTGGCCATCGTCAAGATCGACGCGGCCGGCCTGCCGGCGGTCAAGATTGGCGACCCTAACCGCATGCGGGTGGGGGAATGGGTGATCGCAATCGGCTCGCCTTTCGGCCTCGAGAACAGCGTTACCGCCGGCATCGTGAGCGCCAAGGCACGCGATACCGGCGACTTTCTGCCTTTTATCCAGACCGACGTTGCGGTCAACCCCGGCAATTCGGGGGGACCCTTGATCAACCTGCGCGGCGAGGTGGTCGGCGTCAATTCGCAGATCTTCACCACCTCGGGCGGTTACAACGGCATCAGCTTTGCCATTCCGATCGACGAAGCGATGCGGGTGGGGGATCAGTTGCGGGCCAGCGGACGGGTCACACGTGGCCGGATCGGGGTCGGGATCGAGCCTGTCAGCAAGGAGCTCGCCGAAACCCTGGGGCTGGCCAAGCCCGCCGGGGCGCTCGTCAACAGCGTCGAGAAGGACGGTCCGGCGGCCAAGGCCGGGGTTGAGCTGGGTGACATCATCCTGCGCTTTGACGGCAAGCTGATCGACAAGGTCTCGGATCTGCCGCGGATCGTGGCCGGCACCCAGCCCGGTGCGAATGCCAGTCTGAGCGTTTTCCGCAAGGGCAGTCAGCGCGAGTTGCAGGTCATGGTGAGTGAAATGCCGACCGAAGCGGTCCAGGCCAAGGCCGCTGAGGCGCCCAAGTCTGCGGCCAAGCCGACCAACGCCCTGGGTCTGGCGGTGAGCGATCTGCCGGCCGAACGCGCCAAGGAGCTGGGCGTCAAGAGTGGAGTCCAGATCGATGCGGTCGATGGCGCGTCGGCTCGCGCCGGCTTGCGCGCGGGCGACGTGCTGCTCTCGCTCAACAACACCGATCTCGCCAACGCCCGCCAGTTCAATGACCTGGTGGCCAAGCTCGACGCGAAAAAGAACGTCGCCTTGCTGGTGCGCCGGGGTGATCAGGCGAGTTTCGTGATCCTTAAGGGAGATCGTTAGCGTGGAATGCGCCCGGGCGCGGTAAAATCCAACTCCGGAGCGCAATTGGCGGGGGTGTGGCGCGGCTACATCCCCCTTTTGTTTGCTCGCTTCCCAGCCGGTCTGGCTGCCTTTCGTGGCGGCGCGGCGGCCACTCATTTCCTGACTGATGCAGCACATTCGCAACTTTTCCATCATTGCCCACATCGACCATGGCAAGTCCACCCTGGCGGATCGACTGATCCAGCGCTGCGGCGGCTTGTCCGACCGTGAGATGGAGGCGCAAGTGCTCGACTCGATGGATCTCGAACGCGAGCGCGGCATCACGATCAAGGCGCAGACCGCGTCGCTGTCCTACAAGGCCAAGGACGGTCAGGTCTACAACCTGAACCTGATCGACACGCCGGGCCACGTCGACTTCAGCTATGAAGTCAGCCGCTCGCTGTCGGCCTGCGAAGGCGCGCTGCTGGTGGTCGATGCCACCCAGGGCGTCGAGGCCCAGACCGTGGCCAACTGCTACACCGCGATCGAGCTCGGCGTGGAAGTCTTGCCGGTCTTGAACAAGATGGACCTCGCTTCGGCCCAGCCCGACGAGGCCAAGGCTGAGGTCGGAGAGGTGATCGGTATCGACGCCGACGACGCCATTCTGGCGAGCGCCAAGAGCGGCATGGGGATTGACGAGATCCTCGAGCGCATCATCGAGCGCGTGCCACCGCCCAAGGGCGACCCGGAAGCGCCGGTGCAGGCACTGGTGATCGATTCCTGGTTCGACAACTATGTCGGCGTCGTGATGCTGGTGCGCATGATCAATGGCGTCATCCGCCCGAAAGACAAGATGCTGCTGATGGCGACCGGTGCGACCCACCTGGTCGAGCACGTCGGTGTGTTCACGCCCAAGTCCTCGGCGCGTGCTCAGCTGTCGGCGGGCGAGGTGGGCTTCATCATCTCCGGCATCAAGGAGCTGAAAGACGCGCGCGTCGGCGACACCGTGACCCTCTTCGGCAAGCCGGCCGCCACGCCTCTGCCGGGCTTCAAGGAAGTCAAGCCGCAGGTTTTTGCCGGCCTGTTCCCGATCGAGGCCAACCAGTACGACGCTTTGCGTGACGCGCTGACCAAGCTGCAATTGAACGACGCTGCGTTGCAGTTCGAGCCGGAAGTCTCGCAGGCCTTGGGCTTCGGTTTTCGCGCTGGTTTCCTCGGTCTCTTGCACATGGACATCGTGCAGGAGCGTCTCGAGCGCGAATACGACATGGACCTCATCACCACCGCGCCTTCGGTGGTCTACGAGGTTCTGATGCGCGACGGCGAGGTGATCACGGTCGAAAACCCGAGCAAGCTGCCGCCGATCGACAAAATTGACGAGATCCGCGAGCCGATCGACATCGTCACCGTCTTCGTGCCGCAGGAATATGTCGGCGCCGTGATGACCTTGTGCAACAACAAGCGCGGCGTGCAGCTGAACCTCGCCTATCACGGCCGCCAGGTTCACCTCACCTACGAGTTGCCGCTGGCCGAAATCGTGCTCGACTTCTTCGACCGGCTCAAATCGATCTCGCGCGGCTACGCCTCGATGGACTACGAGTTCAAGGAGTACCGCGCGGCCGACGTGGTCAAGGTCGATATTCTGATCAACAGCGATCGCGTCGATGCCCTCTCGACCATCGTCCACCGTTCGAATTCGGCTTACCGCGGCCGCGAGATCGCCGCCAAGATGCGTGAGCTGATCCCGCGCCAGATGTACGACGTGGCGATTCAGGCGGCGATTGGCGCCAACATCATCGCCCGCGAAAACGTCAAGGCGCTGCGCAAGAACGTGCTGGCCAAGTGCTACGGCGGCGATATCAGCCGCAAGAAGAAGCTGCTGGAAAAGCAGAAGGCCGGCAAGAAGCGGATGAAGCAGGTCGGCTCGGTCGAAATTCCGCAGGAGGCCTTCCTTGCCATCCTGCAGGTGGAAGATAAATAACAATGAACTTTGCCCTGATTCTTTTTGTCCTCACGGTTTTCACCGGTGCTCTGTGGCTGGTCGACCGTTTCAAGCTTGCGCCGGCGCGAGCGCGAGCCGCCGAGGCGGCGGTCAAGGATTTTGATGCTCGCAACGAAGCGGCCCTCGCGCGCAACGAGGCGGTCGTGATTGGCGAGCGACGCGCCCTGGCCGAGCGGCTCACGCGCCAGCCGGCCTGGCTTGAATACACCGCGAGCTTTTTCCCGGTAATCCTGATCGTCTTCGTGCTGCGGTCTTTCCTGTTCGAGCCGTTCCGGATTCCCTCGGGCTCGATGATTCCGACGCTTGCCATCGGCGACCTCATCCTCGTCAACAAGTTCGACTACGGGGTGCGCCTGCCGGTGATCAACAAGAAGATCATCGAGGTTGGCGAGCCCAAGCGCGGCGACGTGATGGTCTTTCGTTTCCCGCACAACCCCTCGCAGGATTACATCAAGCGCGTGGTCGGCCTGCCGGGCGATAAGATCGAATACATCGACAAGCAGTTGACCATCAATGGCCAAAAGGTGGCGACCACCCCGGCTGACCAGTTCTTCGATGCCGACCGGGTGCAGTATTACTCGCAGGCGAGCGAGAAGCTGGGTGAGCATGATCACCAGGTGATCGTCAACGATGCGGTGCCGCCGGGAATCAGTCCGGGTTTTCTCAATACCCATCCGGGCGCCTGCCAATACAGCGGCCGCGGCGTGGTCTGCACCGTGCCGGCCGGGAATTATTTCGTCATGGGCGATAACCGTGACAATTCCGAAGACAGCCGCTACTGGGGTTTTGTTCCGGACCAGAACATTGTCGGCCGTGCCTTTTTCATCTGGATGAATTTTGGCAATATCGGTCGCATCGGTTCTTTTAACTGACCCCCATTCACTGCCATCAACGAGAACAGCATGCGTACTGCCAGCTTCCGACGTCAGCGCGGTCTGAGCCTGATCGGCCTGATCTTTTTCGGCATGATCGCCGTCGGCCTGCTTGTGCTCGGCTTCAAAACCGTACCGGCGGTGGTCGAATACATCGCGGTCGAACGGGCGATTCAGAAGATCAAGAACGAAGGCTCGACCGTCGGCGAAATTCGCTCGGCGTTTGATCGTTTTGCGACGATCGACGACATCACGTCCATCAACGGTCATGACCTCGACATCACCAAGGAAGGCGACCAGGTGGTTGTCAGCTTCGCGTATGAAAAGCGGATTCCGGTGATGGACAAGGTCTGGCTGCTCATCGATTTTTCCGGCTCGACGCGGGATCGCGCGCGTCAGCCGGCCGCCGCGGCACCATGAGCGGCCTTAGCAGGACACCCCATGCTTCAACTGTCCGCCCTTGAGGATCGGCTGGGTTACCGCTTTGGCGATCCCAAGCTGCTGGAACTGGCCGTCACTCATCGCAGTTACGGCGCGGTTCACAACGAACGACTTGAGTTTCTCGGCGATTCGGTCCTGAACTGCGTCGTCGCCCAGCTTTTGTATTCCAAATACCTCCGTCTCGACGAGGGCGATCTCTCGCGGTTGCGCGCCAACCTGGTCAAACAGTCGTCGTTGGCTGACATTGCCGAGCGCATCGTGCTGTCCGACTTCCTCAAGCTTGGCGAAGGCGAAATGAAGAGTGGCGGTTTCCGCCGCCCTTCGATTCTGGCCGACACGCTCGAGGCCACTTTTGGCGCGGTCTTCATGGACGCCGGGTTTGACGCTGCGCGCGACGTCATTGCCCGCCTTTACGAACCGGTGTTAAAGGGCGTTGATCCCAAAACCCTCGGCAAGGATTCGAAGACGCTGCTGCAGGAATACCTGCAGGGCAAGCGGATCGCTCTGCCGGTCTACACGGTGGTCGAAACCCGCGGCGCGGCTCATGCCCAGGAATTCGAAGTCGAATGTGTCATTCCAAAGCTGGGAATCAGCCTGCGCGGCACCGGGCGCTCGCGCCGGGCGGCCGAGCAATCCGCCGCCAAGCTCGCGCTTGATGCGGCCCAGACCGCGCTGACGCAGCAATTGCGTCGGCCGCGCCGCAAGTCGACTGAAGCCGGTGACGCTGACGCCGCCGCTTCAGCCGCGATCGAATCCGGAGTGGTGACGCCATGAGTGAAACTGTTTTTCGCACTGGCTTTGTTGCCGTCGTTGGCCGACCGAACGTCGGCAAGAGCACCCTGACCAACGCCTTGATCGGCGAGAAGGTCAGCATCACCTCCAAGAAACCGCAGACCACCCGCCACCGCGTGATGGGCGTGATCACCGATGCCGACACGCAGTGCATCTTCATTGACACGCCCGGCTTTCAAAAGCAGCACCGCTCGCTGCTGACCAAGCGCATGAACCAGACCGTGCGCGCCTCGCTCGCCGAGGTCGATGCGGTGGTGATGGTGATCGAGTCCGGTGGCTGGCGCCGCGAGGACGAGGAAGTCCTCAAGCTTTTGCCCGAGAACGGCTCGAAGGTCATTCTTGTCCTCAGCAAGACCGACATGCTCAAGGGCCGCGAGGCCTTGCTGCCGCTGATGGCCGACTCGATGCAGCGCTATCCGTTTGCCGCGATCGTGCCCATCAGCGCCGAGAAGAATCGCATGCTGCCCGAACTGATGGTCGAGATTCGCAAGCTGCTGCCCGAGGGCGAGGCCTTGTTCGACGCCGACCTCTACACCGATCGCAGCCCGCGTTTCCTGGCCGCCGAGCTGATCCGCGAAAAGGCGTATCGCCTGCTGGGCGACGAGCTGCCCTATGGCATCGCGGTCACGATCGACAAGTGGGACGAGACCGACGCCGGCGCCGATATTGCCGCCACCCTGATCGTCAACCGCGAAGCGCACAAGCCGATCGTGATCGGCGAGGGCGGCGCCAAACTGCGCGAGATCTCCCGCCTGGCGCGACTCGACATGGTCGAGATGCTGGGCAAGAAGGTTCACCTCGAAGTCTGGGTGCGGGTGCGCAAGGGGTGGAGCGACGACGTCCGCGCGCTCAAGACGCTCGGGTATGACTGAACCCGCACGGCCCTCGCGCCGTCGCGGTCCTGAAAGCCGGATCGACCAACAGCCCGGCTTTGTTCTTCATTCCTACCCCTGGCGCGAGACCAGCCTGATCGTCGAGGTCTTTAGTCGCGACCACGGCCGGGTGGCCCTGGTCGCGCGCGGCGCCAAACGCCCGACCTCGCAGTTCCGCGGCCTGCTCTCGCCCTTTTGCCCGCTGGCGCTCTCGTGGAGCGGCAAGGGCGAGGTCAAGTCGCTGATCCGCATCGAGTGGCTGGGCGGCTTTGTGCCTTTGCGCGGCGAGGCCTTGCTCGCCGCCTTCTACGTCAACGAACTGCTGGTGCGCTTGCTCGCGCGCGGCGACGCGCACGCTCCACTCTTTGGCGCTTATGTCGAGGTGCTGCGTCAGCTCGCGCACGACGACGCGCATCACGAGGCCGCGTTGCGCTCGTTCGAGCTCGATCTTCTGACCGATATTGGTTACGGTCTGGCAGCCGAATTCGACGACGAGCCACACGTCTTGCGTGGCGCTCAACTGCTGCCGATCTCGGTGGTGGGCGCGAGCGATGACGATCTTTTCATCAGTCCGCGCACCTTGGCTGCGATGGCGCAAAAAGATTTCTCCGATCCGCGTGTGGCGGCCGAAGCCAAGACCGCTTTACGCGGTCTGGTTCGCTACCATCTGGGCGAGCGGCCGCTCAATACGCGCCGCATCCTGCACGACTTGAAGAGCCTCTGAGTGACTACCGAACTCTCCGTCAACCTCAACAAGGTCGCCTTGCTGCGCAACTCGCGCACGCTCGGCATTCCCAACCTCGCCAAGCTGGGACAAATCGCCCTCGAAGCCGGTGCGGCCGGACTGACTGTGCATCCGCGTCCCGATGAGCGTCACATCCGCCCCGGCGACGTCACCGCGCTCGCTCGTCTGCTCACGGCGTGGCCAAGTTGCGAGTTCAACATCGAAGGCAATCCCTTCCATGGTCTGCTCGATCACGTCGAAGCGGTGCGCCCGGCGCAGGCGACTTTCGTGCCGGATGAAAGCAGCGCGTTTACCTCGGACCACGGCTGGGACCTGGTGCGCGACGGCGAAGCGATTCGCCCCCTGATCGCTCGCGCCAAAGCCGCTGGTGCGCGGGTGAGCCTCTTCATGGATCCGGAGCCGTCGGCGATGGCGCTTGCCCGTGAGTTGGGCGCCGACCGCGTCGAGCTCTACACCGAGCCTTACGCGCGCGCCTTCGGCACAGCCGACCAGGCCGCCTCGCTTGCGCAATACCGGGCAGCCGCGCAAGCCGCGCTGGCGGTGGGGCTTGGCGTCAACGCCGGCCACGACCTCAATCTCGACAACCTCGGTCCCTTCCTGGCCGAAGTGCCGGGCGTGGCGGAAGTCTCGATCGGCCACGCCCTGATCGCCGACGCGCTCGAGTTCGGCCTGGCCGACACCGTTGGCCGTTACGTGGCGGTGATCCGCCGCACCGAGGGCGAACTGCGCCACGAGCAGCGTGGCCTGCCGCGCGGGGTTAAGCCGCCGGTCCAGCAGGGCGGGGCGCAGGGGTGATTGCCGGGCTCGGCACCGATCTGATTGAAATCGAGCGGGTCCGCGTGGCGCTCGAGCGCCATGGCGATCGCTTCGCTCAGCGCGTTCTCGGCCCGGCTGAATACCGGATCTGGCTTGAGCGCCACGAGCGCTGTGCGGCGCGTGGCGTGGCCTATCTGGCGACCCGCTTCGCGGCCAAGGAAGCGCTCTCGAAGGCCTTGGGGCTGGGGCTGGTGAGTCCGATGAGCTGGCGCGCGGCCGAGATCCTCAACACGCCCGGTGGCGCGCCGCAGGTGGTGACTCACGGCGAACTGGCGAATTACGTGGCCGCTCGCGGCCTGCGCCTGAGCGTCTCGATCACCGATGAACAAACCATGGCGATGGCAACGGTCATCGCCGAAACAAGCGACACGCTGGAGCAATGACGATGCTGGGACCCGTGGTAGTGGACGTGAAGGGCTGCGAGCTCACCGAGCAAGAGCGCGAGATGCTGGCGCATCCCCTGGTGGGCATGGTCATCCTGTTTTCGCGCAACTATGCCTCGCCCGAGCAATTGAAGCGCCTGTGCGCCGAGATCCATTCGCTGCGTTCGCCCGCGTTATTGATCGCGGTTGACCATGAGGGCGGCCGGGTCCAGCGCTTCCGCGACGGCTTCACCCGCATTCCGGCGATGCGCGGCCTGGGTGAGATGTGGGAGCGCGACGTGCTGGGCGCCTGCCGCACCGCCACCTCGGCCGCGTACGTGATGGCGGCCGAGTTGCGTGCCTGTGGCGTTGACCTGACGTTTGCTCCGGTGCTCGACCTCGACTGGGGGCGCAGCGGCGTGATCGGCGACCGCGCGCTGCACTCGGACCCGCGCACCGTCACCCTGCTGGCCTCGCACCTGATGCATGGCATGGCCTTGGCCGGCATGGCCAACTGCGGCAAGCACTTTCCCGGTCATGGTTGGGCCGAAGCCGATTCGCACCACGCCTTGCCCGAGGATGAGCGCGCGCGCGCGGCGATTCTTGCGGCCGATGCCGCGCCCTACGCCTGGTTGGGCGTGAGCCTGGCCGGTGTGATGCCGGCACACGTGGTCTACCCGCAGGTCGATTCGAAACCCGCGGGCTTCTCCAGACTCTGGTTGCAGGACGTTCTGCGCGGCGAACTGGGTTACTCCGGCGCGATCTTCAGCGACGACCTGACCATGGAGGGCGCCGCGGTGGCCGGCACCCTGGTCGAGCGCGCCGAAGCCGCGTTCGGTGCTGGCTGCGACCTGGTTCTGGTGTGCAACGACCCGGTCGCTGCGCAGAAGGTGCTCGACGGCGTGCGCTGGGCGCGCAGCCCCGAGTTCGACGAACGGATTGCTCGCTTTGTTCCGCGCGGCCCGGCGCTTGATCGCCAGGCGCTGGAAGGAACGGCGATGTACCAGGCGGCGCTCGCCGATATCGAGGCCTGGCGCGGCTAAGTCGGAGGCAGAGGCGAGAGGACGCATCGTGCGCAAGCATTTCATGGGTTCAAGGCCGGACTCTCAGTGGCGAGGTTGGGCCGCGGTCGGCTTAGAGTGCCTCACCAATTCGCGTGCTCGCCGGCGGATCTTTTCTCTCGGTGATCACCCCTACAATCGCCAGCATCATTGCCCGGTCCAACCTTCACGGAGATAGTTGCTGATGCGCGTCCTCAAAACTCTCGTTCTCGCCCTTGGCATCGCCTGTGCCGCCACGGCCGTCTCGGCGCGCGACTGGGCCGACATCAAGAAATCTGGCACTTTGATTGCCGCCAGCGAAGGCGCTTATGCGCCCTTTAACTTTTTCCAGGGCAATAAGCTGACCGGCTACGAAATCGAGGTCATGGACGCCGTGGCCAAGAAGCTCGGCCTCAAAATTCAATGGAAGGCGCTGGGTTTTGACGCGCTCATCGGCGCCGTCAGCCAGGACCGCTTCGACCTCGCGATCGCCAGCCACGGCATTACCGAAGAGCGCGCCAAGTCGGTCGATTTCACCAAGCCGCATTACTGCTCGGGTGGCCAGATCGTTGTCAAGGCGGGCGGCCCGCTCAAGGCGGCCGAACTGACGGGCAAGGTGATTGGCGTGCAACTCGCCACCACCTACGCCGATGCGGCCAAGAAGGTCACCGGTGCGAAGGAAGTCAAAACCTTCCCGAAGGACACCGATGCTCAGCAGGCCTTGATGGCCGGTCGCCTCGACGCCTGGGTCACCGACCGCTTTGTCGCCAAGGAAGCGATCGAGAAGGCGGGCAAGGGCAAGCTCAACGCCGGTGACATGTTGTTTATCGAGCAGGTCGCCACCGTCATCAAGAAGGGCAACACCGGGCTGCGCGACGAGATCAATGGCGCGCTGCAGGCCTTGAAGGCCGATGGCACCCTGAAGAAAATTTCGGAGAAGTGGTTCAAGGAAGACGTGACTTGTCCCAATCTTTGATCATGGGAGCTCAAGCCGTCGGGGCTTGAGGCAACAGGCCGACATCGTCGGCCTGTTTCTTTTGTGCTTGCGCATTTTATTGAGTGGAAACCCAGGTCTGCGGGCTGCGCCGTGCATCGCACTACAATTAAATACTTTTTCCGACGGAAACCGTCGTCATTCAAGAAGGAACGTGCGCATGCATGCGATCAAGACTTTCGTCATCGGTATTGGCCTGGCTTGCGCCGTGTCGGCGGCCCAGGCGCGCGATTGGGCTGAGATCAAGAAATCCGGCACCTTGATCGCGGCGACCGAGGGCGCGTACGCACCGTTCAACTACTTCCAGGGCAGTCAACTGGTTGGTTTCGAGATTGACGTGATGGACGCCGTGGCCAAGAAACTCGGCCTCAAAATTCAATGGAAGACCGTGGGTTTTGACGCACTCATCCCCGCCGTCAGCCAGGACCGTTTCGACCTGGCAATCGCCGGTCACGGGATTACCGACGAGCGCAGCAAGTCGGTTGACTTTTCCCAGCCGCATTACTGCTCGGGCGGTCAGATCGTTGCCAAGGTCGGCGGCCCGCTCAAGGCGGCCGATCTCGGTGGCAAGCGGATCGGAGTGCAGATCGGCACCACCTACGCCGAGGCCGCCAAGACCGTCACGGGCGCCAAGGAAGTCAAGACCTTTCCCAAGAACACCGACGCACAGCAGGCCTTGCTCGCGGGTCGGATCGATGCCTGGGTCACCGACCGCTTTGTTGGCATGGAAGCGATCCAGAAATCGAGCAAGACCAAGCTCGCCGCCGGGGACATGCTTTTCGTCGAGCAAATTGCTACCGTCATCAAGAAGGGCAATACCGGACTGCGCAATGAGGTCAATGGTGCGCTCGCGGCGCTGCGGGCCGACGGTACGCTCAAGAAGATTTCCGAGAAGTGGTTCAAAGAAGACGTCAGTTGTCAGTGACGCTTGGCCTGTAATCGTTCTGTAACCCTTGTTTCCCAGCCCGCCAGCCTTGCCGCTGGCGGGTCCTAACTGATGCCGCAAAAGCTTCGCGACCGAGACTTTCTGATCCTGGTCGGATCCGTGATTGGCCTGGCCCTGATCTTGTGGGTGATGGCCACACCGCTAGCCGCCTTGCCCGCTCCCATCGGGCCGGCGGCGCAGATGTTTGCCGACGGGGCCTTGGTCACCGTTCAGCTCACCGTGGTGGCCGGTGTCATCGGCTTGCCGCTCGGGGTGCTGGCCGCCCTGGGCAAGACTTCGACCGTGTTGCCGCTGCGCTGGCTCGCCAGTTTCTACGTTTGGGTGATTCGCGGCACGCCGCTGCTGCTGCAAATCCTGTTTTTCTATTTCGCCATGCCGGCGCTGGTTCCCGGGCTCGAACTCTCCGAGTTCTGGACCGCGGTGGTGGCGCTGTCGCTCAACGTCGGTGCCTACAACGCCGAAGCCGTTCGTGCCGGCATCAACGCGGTACCGGCCGGTCAGATCGAAGCGGCGCGCTCGCTGGGCATGAGCTCGTTCTATGCGTTCTGGGACATTACCCTGCCGCAGGCCACGCGCATCAGCCTGCCGCCGCTGGCCAACAACATCGTCGCCCTGCTCAAGGATTCTTCGCTCGCGTATGCGATCGGCGTGGTCGAACTCTCGATGGTCAGCGCCCGCGTCCAGGCCGAGAGTTTCCAGCCGATCCCGGTGTTCTTTACCGTCGCCGCGATCTATCTGGTCCTCACCACCACTTTCACTCAGTTCGCCGCGGCGCTCGAGCGCAAGCTTGCGGTGGGCAAGCGTTAAGTCATGACTCAGCCGATCATCACCGTAGATAATGTTCGCAAGTCCTGGGGCAGCTTTGTCGCTCTCGATGGTGTGAGCACGCAGTTCAATGAAGGCGAAGTCGTGTGCATCATCGGGCCCTCGGGCTCGGGCAAGAGCACCTTGTTGCGCACCATCAACCGGCTCGAGCGGCATGATTCGGGCCGCATCGTGGTCGACGGCATCGTGCTCGACGACGACACCCGCCATATCGATGCCGTGCGCGCCGAAGTTGGCATGGTGTTCCAGAGCTTCAACCTGTTCTCGCACATGACCGTGCTTGAGAACGTCATGCTCGCGCCGCGTCGCGTGCGCAAATGGAGCCGCGCGCGCGCCGAAGCCAAGGCGCGTGAACTGCTCGAGCGCGTCGGCCTCTCCGCCCACGCCGACAAATACCCCTCGCAGTGTTCGGGCGGTCAGCAGCAGCGGGTGGCGATCGCCCGCGCGCTGGCGATGCAGCCCAAGGTCATGCTGTTTGACGAGCCCACTTCTGCGCTGGACCCGGAAATGGTCAACGAAGTGCTGCAAGTGATGCGTGGCCTGGCCAAGAGTGGCATGACGATGCTGATCGTCACTCATGAGATGGGCTTTGCGCGTGAAGTGGCCGATCGGGTGATCTTTTTCGATGCCGGTCGAATTGTCGAGGAAGGTTGCCCGGTTGAATTCTTTGCGCACCCGACTCATCCGCGTGCCCAGGCTTTTCTGGCGCAGATCAAGCGCGCCGGATGAACGGCCGCGCCGAACGGGGCGGTTTGAAGCCGCTTGCTTAGGCGGAAAGACGAAAAAAAGGCTCCGCACAAGCGGAGCCTTTTTTGAAGCTGGAGCTTCTTACTTCATCACGCGGCTGCGGTATTCGCCGGTGCGGGTGTCGATTTCGATGCGGTCGCCGATTTCAACGAAAGCGGGAACAGCGATCTCGAAGCCGGTGCCGATCTTGGCGGGCTTCAACACCTTGCCCGAGGTGTCGCCCTTGACGGCGGGCTCGGTGTAGATGACTTCGCGCACGACCATGGTCGGCAGTTCGACCGAGATCGCGCGGCCTTCGTAGAACACCACTTCGGCGGGCAGGCCGTCTTCGAGGTAGTTCAGGGCGTCGGCCATGCTCTCGGCTTCGACTTCGTACTGGTTGTATTCGGCGTCCATCCACACGTGGAGCGGATCGGCGAAGTACGAGTAGGTGACTTCCTTGCGGTCGAGCATGAGCAGATCGAACTTGTCGTCGGCCCGGTAAACGGTCTCGGCCGGGGTGCCCGTCAGAAGATTCTTCATCTTCATCTTGACCACCGACGCGTTGCGACCGGACTTGCTGTATTCGGCCTTGAGCACGACCATCGGGTCATTGCCGACCATGATGACGTTGCCCGACCGGAGTTCCTGAGCGGTTTTCATTGATGCCTGCGGGTTGAAGCTGGCGCTGTGCGCTGCAAAGGCGCCGGCCGAGCGGATGGGTGATTCGTAAAATTCGGTGAGCCCGCTATTTTAACTGGTCGGCGGCAAAATCGCTCAAGCTCTCGGTGAGACTCCCGATTCTGGCGAGGTTTTCCCGCCACGCGGCGGCGTGCGACTGGATCGCCGGCAGGGCCTGGCAGAACGCCGGCCAGGCGTGCGAGAGGCCTTGGCCGCGGTTCCAGGCTACCGACATTCCCTGCCACGCGGCCGCCGCAAGCGGGTCCATGCCCACGGTGTAGAGGCGGGCGAAGGCGGCGAGCTTGTCCATGTGAACCGCGTCGGTCTGCGGGTAGGCATGCCAGGCAAAGGGCAGGGCCGCCAGTTGGGCGCGCACCCACGAATCCTCGCCGCGCACGATCGCCGCCTCCGAGCTCCAGAGCAGCTTGTCGAAGTCTTGCTGTGGCACGTAAGGCAGGCGGACTTGGCTGACATGGCGGGACGAGTGCCGTTCGAGTTCGGAAGCGAGTCGGCGGCTCGCCTCGCCTGGGGCGAGCAGAAGCTGGACCGGAACGCTCGAGTCAGCCAGTGCCCTCGCCCAGTCGGCAAGTGGGGCGTCGGGGTAGCAGAAGACAAAGACCGGGAAGGGCGCGTGCGGGTCGGCGCCGAGCGCTGCGAGAAACTCGCCGCGCTCCAGCGGGTTACGCCGGAACGCCTGGCGGCGGGCTTCCAGCCCGTCTTCGATGATCACTCCACCCGTGCCGGTGGCAAACCCGGGGAAGAAAAAGTGCTTGAGCAGTGGCAGCCGCGGGTGGGGCGAGGGCAGGGTGTGGCAGCCCAGCACCCAGTCTTCGGCGCTCAGGTATTCGAGGTTGATCCAGACTGGCGCTGGCGTCCGGGCCGCCATGCGCTCCACGTAGGCTTCGGGCAGCGCGCAGCCGAAAGCTTCGATCACGACCTCGGCGGGCTGGATGTGCGCGGCCTTGGTCCAGGCCAGCACCTCGACGCCAAGCGCGCTTTGCGAGTCGTCAGCCGGGTCGAGCGCGGGAGCGATGCGCGCCAGCGTGGCGAGTTCGTCAATGATCAGCCGCACATGCCAGCCGCGTTCGGCAACCAGGCTGCGTGCCAGACGCCAAGCGACCCCGGCGTCGCCGAAATTGTCGATCACCTGGCAGAAGAGGTCGCAGGAACGGCGGGCGGTGCGGCCGGTGGGAGCGCCAAATGCGAGGTGTGCCTCTGTCATACTCGATTTCAGCCTGCTGATTCGCGGTTAAATGCTGCCGTCAAACGATGTCCGAAGAACCCAAGGCCGGTTTCGATCCGGCGCCCATTCTCAAAAATTTACCGTCCTTGCCGGGCGTCTATCGCTATTTTGACGCAGACGGCGCTCCGCTTTATGTCGGCAAGGCGCGTGACCTCAAGAAGCGGGTCTCGAGCTACTTCCAGAAGAGTCTGTCACCCCGCATCGCTCTCATGGTGGGCAAGATCGCGCGTCTGGAAACTACGGTCACGCGTTCCGAGGCCGAGGCCTTGCTGCTTGAGAACAACCTGATCAAGACCCTGGCGCCGCGCTACAACATTTTGTTTCGCGACGACAAGAGCTACCCCTATCTCAAGATCGGTCCACAGGCCTATCCGCGCATCTCGTACTACCGCGGCGGGGTCGATCGGCGCAGCCAGTTCTTCGGACCCTACCCCAACTCCTGGGCGGTGCGTGAGGCGGTGCAGCTGTTGCAGAAAGTGTTCCGCTTGCGCAGCTGCGAAGACACCGTGTTCTCGAACCGTTCGCGGCCCTGCCTCTTGCATCAGATCCAGCGCTGCAGCGGGCCGTGCGTGGGACTGATCAGCCCAGACGATTACGCCCGCGATATCGAGCGCGCGGTGCGGTTTCTGCGCGGGGAATCGGGCGAGATCATGCGCGAACTTGAAGCCCGCATGCAGACCTTGGCTGACGAACTGCGTTTCGAGGAGGCCGCAGCCGTGCGCGACCAGCTCGGTTCGCTCTCGAACGTTTTGCATCAACAATCGGTTGAGACCACGGGCGGGGATATCGACGCCGACATCCTTGCGGTGGCGGTCGATGGCGGCCAGGCCTGCGTCAATCTGGCCATGGTGCGCGGCGGCCGGCACCTGGGTGATCAAGCGCACTTTCCCGCGAGCTCGCGCGCCGGTGTCGTCAGTGCTGACCCGACCGAAATTCTCGAGGCCTTTGTCTCGCAGCATTACGACGGCTTGCCGGTGCCCGGAACCTTGATCGTCAACGCCGATGTCGATGTCGACGGTTTTGGCGAGCTGTTGAGCGCCATGGCCGAGCGCCGCGTTCATGTCGTCCGCCAGCCGCAAGAGACACGGCGCCACTGGCTCGAGATGGCCGAAGCCAACGCCCGGCTCGCGCTCGCGCGTCATCTGGCCGAGGAGGGTTCGCAGATCGCTCGCACCCGGGTGCTGATGAGCGTGCTTGGCCTCACGGTCGATGGCGATGACGCGGCCGCGCTGCGGGTCGAGTGTTTCGACATCAGTCACACCGCGGGCGAAGCGACCCAGGCTTCGTGTGTGGTGTACCAGGAGCACCGCATGGCCTCGTCGGAATACCGGCGCTACAACATCACCGGCATTGAGCCGGGGGATGACTACGCCGCGATGCGCCAAGCCGTGACGCGGCGCTTCGCGCCGGTGGCGCGCGGCGACTCGGTGATGCCCAACCTTGTTCTCATCGACGGTGGTGCGGGTCAGGTTGAAGTCGCGCGCCAGGTGTTCGAAGAGCTTGGCCTCGACACCGGCGTTCTGGTGGGCGTGGCCAAGGGGGAGGAGCGCAAGGTCGGGCTCGAGGAGCTCGTCTTCCCTGATAAGCGCGAACCTTTGCGTCTGGGACGCGAGTCTGCCGCGCTGATGCTGATCGCCCAGATCCGCGACGAAGCGCATCGATTCGCGATCACCGGCATGCGCGCCCGCCGCGCCAAGACTCGCAATACCTCGCAACTTGAAGAGCTCGAAGGGATCGGACCCAAGCGGCGCCAGCGTTTGCTCGCGCGCTTTGGCGGACTCAAGGGTTTGAGCAATGCCTCGGCCGAGGACATCGCCACGGTCGAGGGCGTTTCACGTAAGCTCGCCGAAAGAATTTACGCACAACTGCATGGACAAGCCCACGATTAAACCGCTGCCCGTCAACGCGCCAATGATTCTCACCTGGGCGCGCATCGCGATGATTCCTCTCGTGGTGGGAATTTTCTACCTGCCTGACGCCTGGCTCGCGCCACACCTGAAAAACCTGAGCGCCTGCATCCTCTTCGTATTGGCGGCGATTACCGATGCGCTCGATGGCTATCTTGCGCGCCGCTTCAACATGACGACGCCGATGGGGGCTTTCCTGGATCCGGTGGCCGACAAGCTGATGGTCAGCGCGGCCCTGGTCGCCTTGCTGGCTCTCGACCGGGTCGACATGTTCGTCGCTCTGGTCATCATTGGGCGCGAGATCGCGGTGTCGGCACTGCGCGAGTGGATGGCGCAGCTCGGTGCCGCGGGCCGGGTCAAGGTCAATGCGCTGGGCAAGATCAAGACCATCGCGCAGATGGTCGCGATCCCGCTGCTGCTTTATCACGATCCTTTGTTCGGGGTGATCAACGTCGCCTGGCTCGGTACGGTGCTGGTCTATGTGGCTGCGGTGTTGACGGTGTATTCGATGCTGGTTTACCTCAAGGCTGCGCGTCCTTACCTCAGTTCTGAGTGAGAATCGCAGCCGCCTCGTTTGACAGGGCTTTTTGCGACGATATAATTCTGTTTCTCCAATGCGGGAGTAGCTCAGTTGGTAGAGCGCAACCTTGCCAAGGTTGAGGTC
>JAVVWR010000030.1:0-24179 GCA_036652035.1 Burkholderiaceae bacterium
GCCACCGGCGCCGAGGTGCGGATCAAGTGGTCGAACGCGCCGAGCGCGGCTTTCGAGCCTTCGCCCATGGCGATCACGATCTGCTTGTAAGGCACGGTGGTCGCATCGCCCGCGGCGAAGAGCCCCGGCACCGAGGTCTGGCAGCGCGCGTCGATCTCGATCTCGCCGAACTTGGTGAGCGCAACCGTGCCCTTCAACCAATCGGTGTTGGGCAGCAAGCCGATCTGCACGAATACGCCGGCCAGTTCCACCGAATGCAGCTCGTTGGTGGCGCGGTCCTTGTAGTCGAGGCCGATCACTTTCTGCCCGTCGCCGCGCACTTCGGTGGTGAGCGCGTTCAGGATGATCTTCACGTTGGGCAGGCTCTTTAACTTGCGCTGAAGCACTTCGTCGGCGCGCAGCTTGGTGTCGAACTCGATCAGCGTGACGTGCTCGACGACGCCGGCGAGGTCGATCGCCGCTTCCACGCCCGAGTTGCCGCCGCCGATCACGGCGACCTTCTTGCCCTTGAACAGCGGGCCGTCGCAGTGCGGGCAGTAGGCCACGCCGCGGCCACGGTAGTCGCGCTCGCCCGGCACCTTCATTTCGCGCCAGCGCGCGCCGGTGGCGAGCACCACGGTCTTGGCCTTGAGGCTGGCGCCGCTCTCGAGCTTGAGCTCGAAGCCGTGCGCGGCGGGCAGCAGTTGGGCGGCGCGCTGCAGATTCATCACGTCGACGTCGTAAGCCTTGACGTGGGCTTCGAGTCCGGCGGCGAGCTTGGGGCCGTCGGTTTCCGTCACCGAGATGAAGTTCTCGATCGCCATGGTGTCCATCACCTGGCCGCCGATGCGCTCGGCCACGATGCCGGTGCGGATGCCCTTGCGTGCGGCGTAAATCGCCGCGGCCGCGCCGGCCGGGCCGCCGCCCACCACCAGCACGTCGAACTCGGGCTTTTGCGAAATCGCCGCGGCAGCGCGGGCGACCGCGCCGGTGTCGATCTTGGCCAGCAGTTCGGCCAGTTCCATGCGGCCCTGGCCAAAGTGCTCGCCGTTCAGGAAGACCATGGGCACGGCCATGATCTGGCGGCGTTCCACTTCTTCCTGGAACAGCGCGCCGTCGATCATGGTGTGGCGGATGCGCGGGTTGAACACCGCCATCAGGGTGAAGGCCTGAACCACTTCCGGGCAGTTGTGGCAGGAGAGCGAGATGAAGGTCTCGAACTCGAAATCGCCATCGATTGCCTGGATCTGTTCGATCACCTCGGGCTCGACCTTGGGCGGATGGCCGCCCGCCCACAGAAGGGCCAGCACCAGCGAAGTGAATTCATGACCGAGCGGAATGCCGGCGAAGACCACGCCCATGTCCGCGCCCGCGCGGGTGACGCGAAAGGCTGGCTTGCGCACCGATTCGTCGCGCTCGATCAGGCTGATCTTGGGCGAGAGCGCGGCAATCTCCTCGAGCAGCGAACGCATCTCGCGCGACGCCTCGCTCGCATCGAGCGAGGCGATCAGTTCGATCGGCTGCTGCAGCTTGGTGAGATAGGCCTGGAGTTGGGTCTTGAGCGCAGTGTCGAGCATGGGCAAGTTCCTGTAACGCTGGATGCACCAGCGATGAAACGAGGGGGGTTCAGTGCCCCTGCCGGATGGGCCAGGCAGGTCGGGCGAGTTCGCCGATCGGGAAGAGGTACTGCCACCCGGACGCGGCGGACGCGTCCGGGCTTGAAGCTAAAGAGCTGTAGATCTTGCTTAGATTTTGCCAACGAGGTCGAGCGAGGGAGCCAGGGTCTCGGCGCCCGGGGTCCACTTGGCGGGGCAGACTTCGCCCGGGTGGCTGGCGACGTACTGGGCGGCCTGAACCTTGCGCAGCAGTTCCTTGGCGTCACGGCCGATGCCGTTGTCGTGGATCTCGCACAGCTTGATCTGACCTTCGGGGTTGATCACGAAGGTGCCACGCAGCGCCAGGCCCTCTTCTTCGATCATCACGTCGAAGTGGCGGGTGATCGCGCCGGTAGGGTCGCCCACGAGCGGGTAGCTGACCTTCTTGATGGTGTCCGAGGTGTCGTGCCAGGCCTTGTGGGTGAAGTGGGTGTCGGTCGACACGCCGTAGATCTCGACGCCCATCGTCTTGAAGGTGTCGTAATGGTCGGCCAGATCGCCCAGCTCGGTCGGGCAGACAAAGGTGAAGTCGGCGGGGTAGAAGAACACCACCGACCACTTGCCCTTGAGGCTGTCTTCGGTGACTTCGATGAACTTGCCGTTCTGGTAGGCGGTGGCCTTGAAGGGCTTGACTTGAGTGTTGATCAGCGACATCAGATAGCTCTCACAGGTGAGGTGAAAAACGGGGTGGACATGCAGTGAACAAATAATAGCTATCGACTATTGGCTCCGCCAATTGTAAAAACCAATACTATCAATAGGCAAAGTGTATTGGTCTTGTACCCACCGGGATTGATCAAGGTCTTCGCGGCCCGCGGTTCGAGTCTCGACTCGGAAAATCGGCCTCTACCGCACCAGACTCAGCAGCAGCCCGATCTCGACCAGCTCGACGCCGGCTCCCAGGCAGTCGCCCGTCATTCCGCCCAGTCGGCGCTTGAGCCATAAACCATAGAGAGCGATCAAAACCGGTGCTGCCAGCAGGCTTGGCGCCAGCCAGACGCTCGCGGCGGCGAGCAGGAGAGTCCAGGCGCCAATTTGCCACCACGAAATCGCCCAGCGGAAGCGCTCGCCATTGCCCGCCGCCAGCGGCGGCAGCGCGAGCGACCACACCAGAGTTCCCAGCCGTGCCCAGGCGGGAACCAGCATCAGGGCGAGCCAGGCGCCGTGGCCAGCCACCAGCATCAGCAGGACCAGCTTGGTGACGATGGCGAGCACCAGCGCCACTACGCCAAAACTGCCGACATGCGGGTCTTTCAGCACGGCGAGAAAGCGCTCGGGATCGCGATGTGCCGCGCCCAGTGCGTCGCTCATGTCGGCCAGCCCGTCGAGGTGCAGCGCGCCCGTGACCCAGACCCAGGCGGCCAGGGCCGCGATCGCGCCCAGCCAGGGATCGATCTGCGAACCCAGCAGGCTCGCGCCCGCCAGGATGGCGCCGATCAGCAGCCCGACCAGGGGGAACCAGCGCGAGCAACGCCACAGCTCGGCCGGGTCGAAGTGGGCGAGTTGCGACGTGGGCAAGCGGGTGAGGAACTGGATCGCCAGAAGGATTCCGCGCATCAGCAATGACTTTGAAGTTCGAGCAGCACGGGCGGCTGCCCGGCCAGGTAGGAGACTCGCGCCCAGGCGGCGGGAGCGAGAGCGATGCGGCTGGCGTCGCCGGGGGCGATATTGAGCGCCTGGGCGAGCACGGCGCGGATCACGCCGGCGTGGGTCAAGGCGAGCACCGGTCCCGAGCCAAGGGCGGCTTGCTCGATGCCGAGCGCCACCCGGGTCGAGAACGCGGCCCAGCTTTCGCCGCCCGGTGGGCAGAGCGAGTGCGGATCGGCGCGAAACCGCTCATAGGCGTCGCCGTCGCGGGCACGTATTTCGGCCGCGCTCAGGCCCTCCCAGGCGCCGAAATCCATTTCGGCCAATTCCGCCAGAGGGGTCAGCGGCAAGGCTTGCTCGCGAGCGAACTCGACCGCAAAGTCGGCGCAGCGCCGGCGCGGCGAGCAGATCACGCGCTCGTAGCGACCGTTGAGGCGAGCCAGAGCGGCTTGAAGCTCGCGTCGGCCGCTTTCGCTGAGCGCTTCGTCGGCCGTGCCACGCAAGACGTTGGCGCGGCCCGCCACGCTGCCGTGGCGCAACCAGGTGACGACGACGGGACTGGCTGGCCCGTCCCTTGTCATCAGACCGGGCCTTGCACGCCGGCGGCCGCGAAGGTCGCCATTTCCGTGTGCAAGGCGATCGCCGAAGCAATCACCGGCAAGGCGATCGCGGCACCCGTGCCTTCGCCCAGACGCAGCCCGAGCGCCAGCAGCGGCTTCAGGCCGAGCTCTTCGAGCGCGCGCGCATGGGCGCGTTCGGCCGAGCAGTGCGACGCCAGCATCCAGTCGCGCGCGGCGGGGGCGATGCGCACCGTGGCAATCGCGGCCGCGGTGGTGATGAAGCCGTCAATCAATACCGGCACGCCTTGTGCCGCGCCTTCAAGGTAGTAGCCGGCCATGGCGGCGATCTCGAGCCCGCCGACTTCGGCCAGCCAGTCGATGACGTCAGCCGGCGAGTTGGCGGCGGCCCGCGCCAGCGCCTGGTCGATCACCGCTCGCTTGCGCTCGATGCCGGCGGCGTTGACCCCGGCGCCCGCACCCACCCAGTCGGCGGCGGTCGTGCCGGTGAAAGCGGCGAGCAGCGCGGCGGTAGCGGTGGTGTTGCCGATCCCCATCTCGCCCGCGATCAGCAGATTGGCGCCGGCGGCCATGTCGGCACGAGCTTGCGCGCGGCCGACTTCGATCGCGGCGATCGCTTCGGCGCGGCTCATTGCCGGTGCCTGGGTGAAATCGGCGGTGCCGGCGCGCACGCGGGCGTTGGTCACGCCGTCGAGTGTTTCGAGTTCGCTGGCAACGCCAACGTTGACGATCGTCAGGCGCGCACCGTGAGTGCGGGCAAGCACGTTGATCGCCGCGCCGCCGCGGGCGAAATTGCGCACCATTTCAGCCGTGACCGACGAAGGAAACGCCGCCACGCCCTGGGCCGTGACGCCATGGTCGCCAGCAAAGACCGCAATCGCTGCGGCCATGGGCAGCGGCAAGACACGAGCTTGGCGCGCCGCCAACCAGATCGCCACGTCTTCGAGCTGGCCGAGCGATCCGGGCGGCTTGGTCAGCTGGTTCTGGTGGGCAGCAGCGGCTGCCGCCATGTCGGCAGCGGGCACGGGAATGGAGGGCGCGATGAAGGGCATGAGAACCTGCAGGTTTCGAGACCCTGCATTTTGCCCTGAAGGCCGCTGCCGATCCGGCATCGCATAAAGCAACGCCATCGCAGCGCGTTGCATGAAGGAAAGCCCGGCCGCGCGAGGGCGGCGCTGGCTTAAGCGGCCCGGCGCAGGTTGGGAGCCAAGCGCTCAAGCGCGTCGAGCGTCAAAAACACCGAGGAACGACCGCGCAGCGACAGCTCGCGAAAGCGCTTGAGCAATTCGCTTTCCTCACCGCGGGGAGTGGCGGCGGCTGCCATACCCTTTTCGCCGCTGACGATGTAGACGATGTCGAAACCGCTCGTGTGCAATTGCGACAAGGCGCGAACGTTGGGCTCGGCGCCGTTCTCATAACGTGCCAGCGTGTCGGTCGAGACATCCAGAAGGCTGGCTACGCGCTGCGAGCTCAAGCCCAGACGCTCCCGCTCCGAGCGCAGACGGGCGCCACGGTCACGGTCGCAAAGGCGGGCCACTGTAGACATGAGGTTTTCCAAGGAAAGAGAAGACATTGCACGCTAGAAGGCGAGAATTAGGTGAGTCTTAAGGCCGCGTCCAGGAGCCTCCTGGGCTATGACCGAAGTCAAGCCGGGCCCAAGTGCAATGACTCAGGGCCGCGCGAAGGCGGCCCTGGTGGCGATTGGCCGAGCTGGTTCGCGGCTCAGTTGAGGTCGGCGTCTTTCCAGTATTTCCGGGCGCCGGCCGAAACGCCGAGCGACAACCCGGTCTTGGTCATCGGATAGACCAGGATTGGCGAATTGATCGATTCGCCCTTCTGCGCGTTCAGTCCCTTGCCGTCGGCGGCGGCGGTCGCGCTCATGTCGCCGCTGAACTCCCAGCCCGAGCTGATGAATTTGTTGAGGGCGGAAGCGTCGCGGAACACCAGAACCTCGCGGTAGTCCTTGATGCCGATGTCGAGACCGCCGCTGGCTTGCGCCATGTTCATGTAGGTGTACTTCTTGGTCGCGCGGTCATAGATCACGCCACGGCCACCGGCGCCACCGATCAGAAAGCTCAAGCCAAAGCTCGAGAAGCAGCCGTAACCCGGCGCCTTCTCGACCACGGTCTTGAGTTTCGGTTTTTCCTTGTAGAGCGTGGCGAGTGCCTGATCGCACATGGCGCGCAACTCGTTGCGCTCCTTGGCGGGATCGGCGGCTAGCGTCGGAACCGTGGCTGTCAGGGCGACAGCGGCGATGACTAGATGTTGGAGCCGTGGCATCTTCATCAGCTTCTCCTTGTTGAGAAACGGCTTCCCCGACCCGGACGGGCCTGGGTGCTGCTAACAACATAGCGCCGATTGCCAGGCGTGGAAATGAGCGACGGACCCGACCGCAGCAGTGTGGCTGCGGCACCCATCACCGATTGACAGCAGGCGCAAAAAAGCCCCGCAACGCGGGGCTGGCGCAAGACCGCTCGAGAGCGAGCGTCAGACGTTGAACAGGAAGTTCAGCACGTCGCCGTCCTGAACCACGTATTCCTTGCCTTCGGCGCGCATCTTGCCGGCTTCCTTGGCGCCTTGTTCGCCCTTGAACGCAATGAAGTCGTCGTAGGCGATGGTCTGGGCGCGGATGAAGCCGCGCTCGAAGTCGGTGTGGATCACGCCCGCCGCCTGCGGCGCGGTGTCGCCCTTATGGATGGTCCAGGCGCGCACTTCCTTCACGCCCGCGGTGAAGTAGGTTTCGAGGCCCAGCAGCGTGTAGCCGGCTCGGATCATGCGGTCGAGGCCGGGCTCGTGCATGCCCATGTCTTCGAGGAACATGGCCTTGTCGTCGTCGGGCAGATCGGAGATCTCGGCCTCGACCTTGGCGCACACCGACACCACGGGAGCGCCTTCGCCAGCGGCGTGGGCCTTGACCTTGTCGAGCAGCGGATTGTTCTCGAAGCCGTGCTCTTCGACGTTGGCGACGTACATGGTCGGCTTGGTCGTGAGCAGAAAGAGCGGGCGGATCAGAGCCTTCTCGTCGTCCGACAGATCGACGCCACGCACCGGGCGAGCTTCGTTGAGCGTGGGCAGGATTTTTTCAAGCACCGCCACCAGCTTGGCCGCGTCCTTGTCGCCGCTGCGCGCGACCTTGTTGTAGCGGTGCAGCTGCTTTTCGACGGCGGCGAGGTCGGCCAGCGCCAGTTCGGTGTTGATCACTTCGATGTCGTTGATCGGATCGACCTTGCCGGCAACGTGAATGATGTTGTCGTCATCGAAGCAGCGAACGATGTGCGCGATCGCGTCGCACTCGCGGATGTTGGCGAGGAACTGGTTGCCCAGACCTTCGCCCTTGCTCGCGCCCGCCACCAGGCCGGCGATGTCGACAAACTCGACCGTCGCCGGCAGCACGCGCTGCGGCTGGACAACGTCGGCCAGCTTGGCCAAGCGCGGGTCAGGCACCTCGACCACGCCGACGTTGGGCTCGATCGTGCAGAACGGATAGTTCTCGGCCGCGATCCCGGCCTTGGTCAGCGCGTTAAAGAGGGTCGACTTGCCAACGTTAGGCAGGCCGACGATGCCGCATTTGAGTCCCATGCTTCGTCTCGTGTTCTTTGCGTTTGAGGTGCGCCAGGCGGCGCAAACCCTGTAATTATCCCTTGCCGGAGACCTTCGCACACTCCGCATGACTACCCGCTCGATTTCGGTTTCCGCGGCTGTCATGTTCACTGCGGTCGTTTCGTCCTCGTCAGCTCGTCGGTCGCGGTTAAAGCGGGCGGATCTGCGAAGGATCGGGCCGCTCGAGCCATTTCATGACTTCCTCGGCCATCCGGCCGCATTCGGCGATCGCCCGCTTCCAGTCGCGCTGGCGCGCGGCGTGGTCCAGTCCGTAGCGGTAAAAATCGTCGCGGTCGGGCAGCTTGCGGTTGGGGAGCCGCGCCAGCAACTCGGGCGAAGGCGCAAGGAGCAGCACGTTGGCGAGCCAGGGGTGGGCCTGAGACTGGCGCCGCCAGGGCAGATGCTTGTCGAGCCAGCCGGGGGTGACGTAGGGCACGAAGTGCGGGTAGAGCACGATGCCTTTCAACTGCGGGTAGGGCAGGCGCAGGTGGTAGTCGATCAGCCCGCCGTCCCAGTAATCACCGGCGGGAGCTCCGGCCGGGGTGTCGACCGGGGCGCAGACCATCGGGATCGAGCCGGAGGCGAGCAGCGCGTTCTCGGCGTTGGCCGCGCTCAGTTCCACCCGGTGCGCGCCAAAGGCATCGAAGGGCCGGGCCGGGAATTGCGCGGCCGGCGTGGCAAACAGCACCCGCTCCATGTGGGTGGCGAGTGATTCGCGCGAGCGCAGGTTGGCGAGCGCGGCGCGCGCGAAGGCGGGCTTGGAGCGATTGCGCTCGAGCGCGCCACGGCCGCGCGCGGTGATGATGGTCAGCCGCACGCCGGGCCGCAGCGGCGGCAGGCCACGTGTGCCGAGCGCGCTTTGCGCCAGCTTGCGGCATTCGTCGCTCACGTACTGCGGGCTGGGGTTCTTGGGGTAGGCCTGCGCGACATAGCCCTCGGCCAGACGCCGCAATGCGCCCACGGGGTCAAGCTGAGCGGCGGCGGTCATGCGCCACGAACCGATCGAGGCGCCGATCAATTCGACCTGGGTTGCGTCCTTGAGCCAATCGCCAAACAGCAGCTGGTCCAGCGGAATCAGCGCCAGCCCCTTGGGGCCTCCCGCGGCAGCCGGAATGGCGGCAATGTCGGCGGGAGCCATGCCGTGGCGCGCGATGTGCTCCCGCGCCGCCGGGCCGGCGTGGACAAGGAAAGAACTCATGGCTTGGCAGCCATTGCCTTGTGCAGTTTCATCATGGCGCGGTCGAACTGGCCATCGACCAGCGCGGGCACGACTTCAAGCCCGCGGTCGATGGTGGCAAGAATGTCGGCTTCGTCGTTGCGCGAGGGCGGGTGCAGAACGAAGTCCGCCACCGGTTGCGTCAAGTTGAGGGTGCGCGGGTGACCGATGCCGATGCGCAGCCGCCAAAAATCCGAGGTCGAAAGCTTGGCGGCGATATCGCGCAGACCGTTGTGGCCGGCGTGGCCGCCGCCACGCTTGATCTTGATCGCGCCGGGCAGCATGTCGAGCTCGTCGTGCACCACCAGGATCTCGTCGGGCAGGATCTTGTAGTAGAGCGCGAGCGCTACCACCGACTGGCCCGAACGGTTCATGTAGGTCGAGGGCTTCAGAAGCCACAGCTCCTTGCCGCCGAGGCGCAGCCGCGCGGTCTCGCCCTGGAACTTCTTGTCGGGCGAGAAAAACGCACCTTCCTTGCGCGCCAGTTCGTCGACCAACCAGAAGCCGGCGTTGTGTCGGGTGCGCTCGTATTCGGCGCCGATATTGCCCAGGCCGACGATCAGCCGGATGCCCTTGTTGCCTTCACTCACGATGAATGTCTTGGGTTGCGTCGGGGCGGATTGTGCCGCACCCGGCTCGTTGCGCTGCGCCCCTGCGCGGCCGAAATGAAAAAGGCGCGGAAAGAAAGGAATCCTTCCGCGCCCTGGTATCACTGCCGCGGCCTGGGCCGCGGTTTAAGCCTTTACTCGCGCGGGCCGGGGCCGGCGGCGCGCTTGGGCTGATCGCGGCGAACCGTGATCTGGCGGCCCTTGATGGTGGTGCCGCGCAGGGCGTCGATCACCACGTTGGCGACCGGGCCGTCGACCTCGACCAGCGAAAAGCGGTCAGCGATCTCGATCGCCCCGATCTTGCGCGCGGCAATGCCGGCTTCGTTGGCGATTGCGCCCACCAGGTCGGCCGGACGCACACCGGCTTCGCGGCCAGCGCCGATGAAGATGCGGACCATGCCTTCATCGCGGCCACGGCGCGGAGCGCCTTCGCGCGGCTTGAACTCGCTGCGCTCGCCGCCGCTGCGCGGCTGCCATTCGCCACGCGGCTTGGCGTCGCGGCGCGGGCGGTCAAAGCTGGTAGCCGACGGGATTTCAACGTCGTCATCCGCGCCGCCCGAGGTGGCCTCGTGCGCCAGCTTGATCGCGGCAGCGGCCACGTCCATCGGGTCGAACTCCTCGGCCAAGGTCTCGATCACCACGCGGAAGCGGTCGAGCTCGCCGGCGAGAATGGCTTCGCGCAACGCGGCGCGGGTCATGTCGAGGCGGCGGGCGCGCACGTCGGTGGCGGTGGGAACCGAGCGCACTTCGATCTTGGCCTTGGTCAGGCCTTCGATGTTGCGCAGCAGGCGGTGCTCACGCGGCTCCATCAGGGTGATCGCCACGCCTTCGCGACCGGCGCGGCCGGTACGGCCGATGCGGTGCACGTAGGTCTCGAGCGAGGCCGGGATGCCGTAGTTGATCACGTGGGTGAGGTGATCGATGTCGATGCCGCGGGCGGCCACGTCGGTGGCGACGATCACGTCGACCTGGCTGGCGCGGGCGCGCTTCATCACGCGGTCGCGCTGGGCCTGGTCAAGACCGCCGTGCAGCGGCTCGACGCTGTAGCCGCGGCCGCGCAGGTGCTCGGCGAGCTCGTCGACTTCGTTGCGGGTGCGGGCGAAGACGATCGCGAGCTGGGGCGATTCGACGTCGAGGATGCGGCCCAGGGCGGCTTCGCGGTGAGCGCGACCAACCACGTAAGCGGTCTGACGAACGCGCGGGGCCTGGCCTTCGGCGGTGCGCTCGCGCGGGATCAGGATGCGCAGCGGATTGGTCAGGCGCTTGTCGGCCATGGCCGAGATGCGCGGGGGCAGGGTGGCCGAGAACAGCGCGGTCTGGTGCTGCGGCGGCAGCGCGTCGATGATGGCGTCGATGTCGTCGGAGAAGCCCATGTCGAGCATCTCGTCGGCTTCGTCGAGGACGATGGCCTGGATGTTCGACAGGTCCATGGTGCCGCGGCGGATGTGGTCAAGCGCACGGCCCGGGGTGGCAACCACCACGTGCACGCCGCGCTGGAGCAGGCGGATCTGGCGGCCGTATTCCTGTCCACCGTAGATCGGGGCGACGACCGCGCCCGAGCTCTTGCCGTAGCTGTGGAAGGCTTCGCAGACCTGGATCGCGAGTTCGCGGGTGGGCGCGAGCACCAGCACCACCGGGGCGCCCGCGGGCTTGCCCAGAACGTGGCGCTGTAGCAAGGGCAGGGCAAAGGCGCCGGTCTTGCCGGTGCCGGTGGCAGCCTGGCCGAGAACGTCACGGCCTTCCATCAAAGCCGGCAGGGCCTGGCTCTGAATCGGGGTGGGTTCCTCGTAGCCGAGGGCGGTGAGCGTTTCCACGAGAGCCGGCGCGAGGCCGAGTGCAGCAAATGCAGTAGTCATGATTTTCCTTTCGTGGAGCGCCAGGCGCATGCACGGATAGTGGGCGCGGTGCGCGCTTCCCATGTGCGCTCATCGCCCGAAAAAAGACAGAGGCCCGAGAGCGGTATCGCCCCCGGGCCTCGGCATACCAGCCGGGTTATTACTTCTTGGCCGGGGCCTTGCTAGCCGGAGCGGCGGCATCAGCCGCAGGGGTCGCTTCGGCATCAGCGGTGCCGCCCTTGGTCGTCACGGAGACGAGGACGGGGTTTTCCTTGCCCTTGATCACGACGGAGACACCGGTGGGCAGCTTGAGATCGGTCGCGCGGACCGACTCGTTGGCCTTCAGCTCCGACAGGTCAACGGTGATGAACTCGGGCAGGTCGCGCGGCAGACAGGCGATCTCGACTTCCGACTTCACGTGGCTCACGAGGCCGTGCGAGAGCTTGACGGCAGGCGACTCTTCCTGACCGACGAAGTGGAGCGGCACGCGCATGTGCACGGGCTTGTCAGCGGCAACGCGCTGGAAGTCGATGTGCAGAACCTGCGGCTTGTAGGCGTGCATCTGGAACGAGCGCAGCAGAACCAGCTCTTCCTTGCCGTCGAGCTCCATGGTCAGGATCGAGGCATGGAACTTTTCCTTGCGCAGGGCATGGAACAGCGGGTTGTGGTCGAGCTCGATCGAGGTGGCCGCCGTGGCGCCGCCGTAGATGATGCCCGGGACCTTGTCGGCGCGACGCAGGCGGCGGCTCGCACTCGTGCCTTGCGTTTGACGCGTGGTGGCGATGACGTTCATTTGAAACTCCAGTTATGGTTTCCCGGGCCGCGACCAGCCACTGGGATGGATTTCACTCGGAGAACAGGCTGCTCACCGAGTCTTCACGCGCAATGCGCGAAATGGTTTCGCCCAGCAGACCGGCGCACGACAGCTGCCGGATCTTGGGGCAGGCTGCGGCGGCTGCCGAGAGCGGAATCGTGTCGGTCACGACCACTTCGTCGAGCGCCGACTGGTTGATGCGGTCGACTGCCGGACCCGAGAACACCGGGTGGGTGGCGTAGGCCAGAACCTTGGTCGCGCCCCGCGCCTTGAGCGCAGCGGCGGCATTGCACAGGGTGCCGGCAGTGTCGACGATGTCGTCCATGATCACGCAGGTGCGGCCCTGGACTTCACCGATGATGTGCATGATCTCGGCCACGTTGGCGCGCGGACGACGCTTGTCGATGATCGCCAGGTCGCTTTCCATGCGCTTGGCCAGCGCACGGGCGCGAACCACGCCACCGACGTCGGGCGAAACGATCACCAGGTTCGGGTAGTTGTGCTTCCAGAGGTCGCCCAACAGAACCGGGTTGGCGTAAATGTTGTCGACCGGGATATCGAAAAAGCCCTGAATCTGGTCGGCGTGCAAGTCCATGGTGAGGACGCGGTTGACACCGGCGGCCTGCAGCATGTTGGCCACGACCTTGGCACTGATGGCCACTCGCGCCGAGCGCGGGCGACGATCCTGGCGGGCGTAGCCGAAGTACGGAATGGCGGCGGTGATGCGGCCGGCCGAGGCGCGCTTCAACGCGTCGACCATGATCATCAACTCCATCAGGTTGTCATTGGTCGGCGCACAGGTCGACTGCAAGACAAACACATCGCGACCCCGGACGTTCTCGTCGATCTCGACCATCACTTCGCCATCGGAGAAGCGATTGACGGTGGCACGACCGAGCGGGATGTTGAGGTGTTGAACGACGGAGTGGGCAAGCTTGGGATTGGCGTTGCCCGAGAAGACCATCAGGCTATCCGGAACCATCGGGACCATGATTTCTCTCGACTGCTGGCAGGGCGCAAGGCCCCGCGGTTCGTTTTGCGCGCCGCAAGAAAACGACGCGCCAGAAACAAAGCCGGGAGCAATCGACCAAGCGACGCTCCCGGCGGGACGGTGGCAGGGGAGGAAGGACTTGAACCCTCGCATGCCGGAATCAAAATCCGGTGCCTTAACCAGCTTGGCGACTCCCCTGCATTAAAACCTTTTCTGTCAGCGGCGGCTGGTCACCACGACGACATTGGATGACGATCCATACTCCTCAACGCCCAGCCTTTCCAGCCAGTCGGAAGATCCTGAATTGCCATCTTAACCTCAGCTTCAGAGTTTAACGCCACGAAGACTGCCGCGCCGGAGCCAGTCATTCGAGATTTCCCGAACCGCCCAAGAAAATCGAGCGCTTGACCGACCGCCGGGGCCTTGTTGCGCGCCACGATTTCTAGATCGTTGCGGCCCCAAATCTCTGTTGGCGATTCCTCCGCTACCGCGGAAAAGACCGACATTGTCGTGGGTTCCGAGTTTCGTGTCAAACCGGGTTCGCGAAATATTTCCGCAGTGGCCAGGTGCACCCCGGGCCAGATCACGGCGAACCAGCGCGCTGGCAGTCGCAGCGGTCGCATGATCTCGCCCACGCCCTCGACGAAGGCGTTCGATCCGAAGAGAAAAAACGGCACGTCGGCACCGAGGGTCAGTCCCAGCTGAGCCAGCGCTTCTCGCGGCAAGCGCAGCTGCCACATCCGGTTGAGCGCGAGCAAGGTGGTCGCCGCGTCTGACGAGCCGCCACCCATGCCGGCGCCAGCCGGAATGCGTTTGCGGACCCGGATCGTCGCTCCGAGCGGGGTTCCGGTCGCGGCCTTGAGCAGTCGCGCGGCGCGAACGCACAAGTCGGCTTCGGCCGGCCCCAGCAGATCGCCTTCGCGCACGATCTCGCCGTCATCGCGGCCTTCGATATCGAGCGAATCGGCCAGGTTGACCAGCTGGAAGGCCGACTGCAGCAAGTGATAGCCGTCGTCGCGGCGGCCGACGACGTGCAGGAAAAGATTGAGCTTGGCCGGCGCGGGCAGGCCGAGAAAGAGTTGATTCATGGTGCGGCAGGAGCGTCGAGCACGAGTTGAAGTTTGACGGCGGGTGCGCCATCGAGTTCGGCGCGCTCCATCAGAAGCCGCCGCGGCGTGCCGGTGGCGCTGCGCTCGAGAATGCTGATGCGCCAGCCGTCTTGTTCGATGCGCTCAATCGGCCCGCCTTGCGGCTCGATCGTGGCGATCCGGTCGGGCATGGGGCGGCCCTCGATCCAGTCGGGCAGGCCGCGCACCGGCAGGCCGAAGCCCAGCAGTTGCTGCGTCAGCGCCTCAGCGTCGGGGCCGCGGGTCTCGGCGATCTGAACGCCGCGCGCTCGAGCGCCTGCGGCGTCAATTTCGATCCGCGCCACGGTGCCGCCGACCGGGGTCGATAAGTCCAGCGCCAGAAAGCCGGGTGATCGTTCGAGCAGGAAGCGGCCGGATACCGAGTCACGCCAGTCGCCCAGCGTGGCGGTGACCGAGAAACGCCCGGCCCAGCTCTGCTCGGCGGTTGGCCGCGGAGCGGTGGCGCAGGCCGCGAGCAAGAACGCCGCCGCAGCAGCCAGAGCGAGCCGCATCAGAGCTTGAGCTTGAGGCGCGTCGAGGTGGACTTGAGCAACTCGTTGTCGGGTTCTTGGTTTTTGACTTCGAGCAGCAGCTGGCGCGCGGCCTCATGGTCGCCCTGGGCCCAGAGGATCTCGGCGAGATGGACCATGACTTCCGGTTCGGGGCGTAGCTGGTAGGCGCGCTCGAGATACTCGCGGGCCTGTTTGAGTTCGCCCATGCGGAAATAAACCCAGCCCATCGAGTCGAGGATGAAGGCGTCGTTGGGCGAGAGCTTGAGTGCCTGCCCGATCAGTTCCCGTGCTTCGGGTAGCCGCAGATTGCGGTCGGCGAGCGAATAGCCCAGGGCGTTGTAGGCATGGGCGTTGTCGGGTTTGGCTTTGATCAGAAGACGCAGCAGCTCTTCCATCCGGGTCACCTGGTCGAGCTTCTCGGCGGCCATGGCGGCGTCGTAGAGCAGCGAGGGATCGTCGGGATTGGCGGCGAGCGCGGCCTCCAGCACGGCCAGCGCCTCGTCCGTGCGATTGGACTCTCGTAGCAACTGGGCTTCGGCCAGGATCAGCTGGCTGCGCTCATCGGCCGCGCTGGTGGTGGCGGTCTGCAGCCGCTGGCGTGCCTGGTCGATGCGGCCGGTCTTGGCGAGCAGAAAGGCCTCCCGGATCCGGGCCTGGATGTACTGGTTACCCTCGTCAATCTTGGCCAGCCAGCCGAGTGCTTCGTCGTATTTCTTTTCTTCCTCGGCGATCAGGGCGAGGTTGAGGTAAGCGCCGTCAGGGTCGCGGCTGGCGTCCTGCGCCTCTTCGATCAAGGCCAGGTAACGAGTGAAATGCGCACGCGCGTCGGTGTAGAGCTTGCCCTGGATCGAGAGCACGCCGAGTGCGTAAAGCAGGTCGGGGCTGTGGGGGGCATCCTTGAGCAGGATGGAAAACTGCTGCCGTGCCTGGTCGAAGTTCTCGCCGGCCACCAGCAGTCGGGCGTAAGCGAGCCGGACCTCGGTGGCTTTCTCGTGCGTTGTCAGAAAGCTGGCGAGCAACTGGGTGGCCGCCTTGATGTCGCTGCCGTAGATCAGCTGGGCTGAAGCCAGGACGGCGTGCGGCGAGTCCGGGGCAAGCTCAAGTGCGGCGCGCGCTTCGGTCATGGCGCGCGACATTTGACCGGCCGCCTGAGCGCCGGCGGCGAGCGAGAGGCGAACGTTGGCGTCTTTCAGATAAGGCAGAGACAGCCGCTCGAGCAGCGCGAAAGCCCGGGCCGGATCGGGCGAGCGCACCAGCTGCCGCTGGATGCGGCTGATCAGCTCGGCCGGACGATCGCTGCGAGTGAGCAATTCGGCCAGGATCGGGAAGGCTTCGTCGTAGCGGCCGAGCGTGAGGTCAAGCGAGGCGAGCGCTTCAGCGGCGTCGTTCGACTGCGGCGCGAGCTCTCGCCACAACTCGACCGCTTCGATCGCCTCCTTGCCAGCACGGGCGGACAAAGCAATCTCGGCGGCGCGCTTGGCCAGTCGCGGGTCGCGGGTTTCGTGGGCGACGTTGAGATAGGTCTTGAACGCCGCGCCCGGCTCGCCACGCTGGAGGGCGACTTCGGCCGCCATGATCTGGAACAGGACGCGGCCGGTCAGGTCGACATCGGGCACTGGATCGGCGTTGACGGGAATGGGGCGATCCTGCGCGGCGGCGGATGCGAGGCCGCCTCCTACAATCAAAACACCGAGGACGCCGGCTGCGACGAGGGCCGAAACAATCCGGTGGGCGCGCGGGAGCTGGGAGGCTGACATGACGAGATACTGCGGCAGGAGGATGGATTGACATTAGCAGAATGGAGCGAGCATGCCTGAGCTGCCAGAGGTGGAGGTCACCCGCAGGGCCTTGACGCCGCGGGTGGTCGCTGGCGTGGTGCGAGAGGTCTGCGTGCGCGAGCACCGGCTGCGCCATCCCGTGCCGGACGGGCTTGACGCCTTGTTGCGCGGGCGCGAGCTGCTGGGGATAGGGCGCCGTGGCAAATACCTGTTGTGGCGCTTCGCTCACGGCACTCTGATCTCGCACCTGGGGATGTCCGGCGTCTGGCGCGTGCACGATGCGCCCGCGCCGCCGCCGCGCCGCCACGATCACGTCGATCTGGTGTTCGATGAGGTGATGGTGAGATTGACCGATCCGCGCCGCTTCGGTGCTCTGCTATGGCATTCGGCCGCCGCAGGCGAGGTCGAGAACCATCCCCTGCTGGCCGGTCTTGGCCTCGAACCGTTTGATCCGCGTTTCAGCGGGGCCTGGCTTTACGCTGGCATCCGTGGGCGCAGTGCAGCGATCAAACAGGTCTTGCTGGCGGGTGACGTGGTGGTCGGGGTGGGCAATATCTACTGCTCGGAAAGTCTGTTTCGCGCCGGGATCAACCCCAAATTGTCGGCGCGGCGGCTGGGTCCGGTCCGCTGCGAGCGGCTGGCGCAGGCAGTGCGCGAGGTGTTGGCGCAGGCGATCGAAGCCGGTGGCTCGACCTTGAAAGACTTCGTGTCGGCCGAAGGCGCCGCGGGCTACTTCATGCTCGATGCCGGCGTTTACGGTCGCGAGGGAGAGACGTGCCGGGTCTGCGGCACGGTGATCCGCCGCATCATGCAGGGCCAGCGCGCCACCTATTACTGTCCGCATTGCCAACGCCATTGACTTGGGCGGTACGTGCAAGCCCCGGCGCGCAGCTGGGGGGCGCTCGCCCGCAATGGGTGCTGTGATAGATTGGCCGGGCCCGATCCGCCCCTCCGCGGCGGCTCACGCAGTGGTTAAAAGGCAATGGCACAACTGGCATCGAGCTTCGAGGAATACGGCGCCTGGCGTGATGCGTTGGCGGTGGCAATCGGCGACCTGCGCCGCTGGATGCAGGAGGCGCGACTGGCCGAACCCGAGGCCTGCGGCCGGATCGATCTCGCTCTCGAACGGCTGGCTCAGGACAAGTTGATGGTCGCTTTTGTCGCCGAGTTCTCGCGCGGCAAAAGCGAGCTGATCAACGCCATCTTCTTTGCCGATTACGGGTGCCGGATACTGCCTTCCGCCGCCGGGCGCACCACCATGTGCCCGACCGAGCTGCTCTACGACGAGTCGCTTCCGCCCTGCATTCGGGCGCTGCCGATCGAGACCCGAGCGCGCTCGGGCACCACCTCCGATTTCAAGCGTCTCTCTGGGGAGTGGCACGTTTTCCCGCTCGACACCCGCTCGCCCGAAGGCATGCTCGAAGCCTTCCGCCTGGTGGCCGAGACCTGTCGAGTGTCGGTCGCCGATGCGCGATCGCTCGGCTTGTTCGATCCGGAAGACTCGGACCAGACCGCGGCAGTGGATGCCGCCGGCATGATCGAGATTTCGAAGTGGCGGCACGCGGTGATCAACTTCCCGCATCCGTTGCTGCAGCAAGGCCTGGTGGTGCTCGATACCCCGGGGCTCAACGCAATCGGCACCGAGCCCGAACTCACCTTGTCGCTGGTGCCGCGCGCCCACGCGGTGCTGTTCGTGCTGGCTGCCGACACCGGGGTGACCCGCAGCGACCTCGACGTGTGGCGCCACATCGTCACCGACGGCGGTTCGCACCACAACCATCTTGCGGTTCTCAACAAGATCGACGGCTTGTGGGACCCGCTCAAGACGTCGGCCGAGATTGCGGAGGAAGTGCGACGTCAGGTGTCCTCGGTCGCCAGCACGCTTGAGCTTGATCCAATGCGGGTTTTTGCGGTCTCGGCGCAGAAAGGTCTGGTCGCCAAGGTCAACTCCAATCCCAAGTTGCTGGCGGCGAGCCGCTTGCCGGTGCTCGAAGATGCCCTGGTGCGGATGCTGGTTCCGGCCAAGCAGCGGATCGTTCGCGACCAGACTCTCGGTCTGATCGAGCGCGTTGGCGGAGAAGTGCGCCAGGTGCTCGACGCGCGCGAGCGCGGGCTGATCGAACAGCTCTACGAATTGCGTGCGCTGCAGGGCAAGAACCAGAGCCAGGTGGGCCGGATGCAGGCGCGCGCCGAAGCCGAAAGTCGCGAGTTCGAAGACGTGGTGCGACGCTTCTTTGCCGCCCGCAGCGTTCTTGGCAAGCTCGCAGACGAGGCCTATGCCCCCTTGCGGATGGATGCCTTGCGCGCTCAGGTGCTTATCACTCGCGAGCGGATGAGCAAGGCCCGCTTGTCGCTCCAACTCTCGGGCGCGGTGCGCGACTACTTTGCCGGTCTGAGGTCGCAGCTGAGAGCGGCCAACGCCAGCCTCGCCGAGATCGAAAAAATGGTGCTGGGCGTGCAGCGCAGCTTTGCCGCCGAACTGGGCTGGGGCTCGACGCCGCCGGTGAGCTTCTCGCTCGACGCGGCGATTACCGAACTCGATCGTGCCGAGCAGGTTTTCGCGGTGAGCTTCGGGCCGCTGGCGGTGATCACCCAGCACAAGTGGAGCTTGATCGAGCGCTTCTTCGATACCGTGGTGTCGCGCTCGCGTGAGATTTTTGCAGACTCCGCACGCGCCGCCGAGAACTGGGTCCGCTCGCTTTTGCCGCCGCTCGAGATGCAGGTGAGAGAGCAACGCGCCCAGCTGAAGAAACGGGTCGAGGCGATCACCCGGATCCGCCAAGCGCAGGAATCGCTCGAGCTGCGCATCGGCGAGCTCGAATCCGCGCTTGAGGATGTCCAGGGCCAGCTCGACCGGCTGGCTCGTCTGAGCGACCGGATTCGGGTGCTGGCCCGTCGCGGCAGCTTGCGCACCGCCGAAGCGATCGCCGCCTGAGAGAGCCGCCATGAAGTCGTCCTTCGCCGCGCGCGTGATCGCCTGGCAGAAAACCCATGGCCGCCACGACCTGCCCTGGCAGGGCACGCGCGACGCCTATCGAATCTGGCTGTCCGAGGTGATGCTGCAGCAGACCCAGGTCGCCACTGTCATTCCCTATTACCAGCGTTTTGTTGATCGCTTTCCCACCGTGCAAGCACTCGCCACGGCCGAGTCGGACGAGGTGATGAGTTTGTGGTCAGGCCTGGGCTATTACTCGCGGGCGCGCCATCTGCACGCCTGCGCCCGCGCCGTGGTGGCCGATCATGCGGGCCAGTTTCCGGCCACCGCCGCCGAACTCGTCGAGTTGCCGGGAATTGGCGAGTCGACGGCGGCGGCGATTGCGGCATTTGCTTTCGGCGCTCGGGCCGCGATTCTCGACGGTAATGTGAAGCGGGTGTTTGCGCGGCACTTCGGCGTTGCGGGCTGGCCGGGCGCGACGGCGGTGCAGAAAGCCTTGTGGGCGATCGCGGCTGCTGAATTGCCCGAGCGTGGGATCGAGCCCTATACCCAAGGCTTGATGGACCTTGGCGCGACGGTATGCACGCGTGGCCGCCCCGCGTGCGAGGCCTGCCCCGTGAGCGCGAGCTGTGTTGCCCTCAAGCAAAATCGGATTGGCGAGCTGCCGTCGCCGCGCCCGGCGCGTGCGCGGCCGGTGCGCTACGCAAGCCTTGCCTTGTTGCTCGATGGCGAGCGGGTCTTGCTCGAGCAGCGTGCTGCGACCGGGATCTGGGGCGGGCTCTCAAGCTTGCCGGAGTTCGAGCCCGAGCTTGATGAGGCTGGCTTTGCTGCGGCGGTGGCGGCGCGCTACGGCTTGGGCGTCAGGAGCCTTCGTCGGCTCGACGACGTGGTGCACGACTTCAGTCATTACCGCTTCGTGATGCAACCCTGGTTCGCTCGGATCACGCCGGGTTCACTGGCCGAGGTTAAGGGGCGATGGCTGGACCTGACTGACACGGGTGAGGCTCCGCTGCCGGCGCCGGTCAAGCGCTTGTTGCTGGCGCTGGCTTAAGCGCTCAACACGGCGTGCTGGCGCAGGTAGGTGTGGATGATGTCGATGCGCGAACTCGCGCTTTCAAGCTCCATCAGCTTTTGCCGCGCCTGGAGCGGAACCGGCAGGATTTCGGCCAGGCGGTTGCCCACCCAGACGCTGGAATCGAGCCGATAAGGCGCTTCGATCGGTGCGCCAAGCGAATCCGCGCTGGTCTTGTCGCCGATCTCTTCGAGAATATTGGTCAGCAGTCTTGAGCAGGCCTGATGCTCGGGAGCGAGCGGAACATCGGTGTCGGCCTCGATCAGATCGACCTCGGCCACAAGCAGGCCGTCAGCCTGGCGCTGGGAGTCGAGCACTCGGAACCGCTGGCCGCCGATCGCGCGAATCTTGAGCAGGCCGAGCTGCTCCATGTCGCACTGACGGATATGCGCCAGACAGCCGACGGCCTCCGGGGTGGCGGTGGTGGCAACTTCGGCTGCGCCGTCGGCGATCAGGCAGACGCCAAATGGCGTTTGATCGCGCAGGCAGGCGCGGGCCATGTCCATGTAACGGGCTTCGAACACCCGCAGCGAGAGCACGCCGCCGGGAAACAAGACGGCATTGAGGGGGAACAGCGGGAGCTTCATTGGTCCTGGCCGCGACGGCCGATGATGCGGTGGCGAACCACGATCTGCTCTTCATTGGCAAGGCGGCGGGCCAGCGCTTCCACCACGTAGACCGAGCGGTGACGGCCGCCCGTGCAGCCGATCGCCACAGTCAGGTAGTACCGGTTCTGCGCCCGGTAGCTCGGTAGCCAGGTGGCGATGAAGTTGGCGATGTCGTCGATCATCTTGCCGACCTCGGGCTCGCGCGCGAGAAATTCAGCTACCGGCGCATCGCAGCCGGTCAACGGCCGCAGCTCAAGGTCGTAATACGGGTTGGGCAGGTTGCGGACGTCGAACACCAGGTCGGCCGCCACCGGCAGGCCGTGCTTGAAGGCAAACGACTCGAAGGCAAGCGTCAAGGCGCCACGCGGCGCATCGGCAAACTGGCGCACCCAGTCGCGCAAGGTGTTGGGGTGCAGCCCGCCGGTGTCGATCACATGAGCGACATCGACCAGGGGTTCGAGCAGTTCCCGCTCGGACTCGATCGATTCGATGATGGTGGCTTCGCTCGCGCCGGCGGTGGCGCGGCGCGACATCGGGTGCTGGCGGCGCGTTTCCGAGAATCGCTGTACCAGCTCGTCGGTGGCAGCGGTCAGAAACAGCAGGCGGACGTCGTGTCCTTCCTGGCGCAAGGCCTGGATCATGGCGGGGACGTCGGGGAATGACACCTCGCTGCGCGCATCAATCGATACCGCCACGAATTCGTGGCCGGTACGCGCGAGGTGCGAGCAGACCTGAGTAAGGAACTGGGCCGGCAGGTTGTCGACGCAGTAGCAGCCGCTATCTTCGAGCTGTCGGATGGCAACCGACTTGCCCGAGCCCGAAAGTCCAGTGACGATGATCAGACGCATGGAGACATTGTGGCATGGCTGCGACGAGCGCTTGCAGCCGGCGCTGCAAGCGCTCGTCGCAGAAGGCGCCGCGATCCGAACGCGATCGCGGCCGGGCCGTTTAACCCTTGAGGCACGCGCTCATGAACTTCTTGCGCTCTTCGCCCTGAAGCTTCTTGGTGGCGGCGTCCTTGTTGCACGCGCTCATCTTCTTCTGCTGCGGGGTCAGTTCTTTCTTGGGCTCGGCAGCGGCGGCCGGCGTTGTCGACAGGCACTCGCTCATGAAGGTCTTGCGGGCATCGCCTTCGAGCTTCTTGGCCGCCGCGTCCTTGTTGCAAGCGCCCATTTTCTGTTGCTGCGCGGTGGGTTCTTTTTTGGTCGTAGCAGTAGCCGGGGTTTCGGCGGCAAAGGCAGCGACCGGCAGGGCGAGGCAGGCGGCGACGATCAGACGGTTGAGCATGGTTGAATCTCCCCAGACGTTGGCGACCCGGCTCCATGCCGGATGCGAGTTAAACGGCGAGCAGCCCAGTGGCGTTGACATGCGCTCGCAGCGTTCAATACGCATCGTCGCTCATTGAGCGGCGTTGGCGATCCATGAATTCGCGCATGGTGTCGATTCCGCGCAACTGCAAGATGGTGTTGCGCACCGCCGCTTCGGTCAGCACTGCCAGGTTGCGGCCATCGGCCACGGGCAGGATCACCTTGCGAATCGGCAGGCCCAGCACGTCGTAGCTCTGACCTTCGATCGGCAGGCGATCGACGATTTCGGTGGCGGTGCGGCGGCGCAGCTCGACGATCAGGCGCAGTTTCATTTTTCGCCGCACGGCGGTCTCGCCGAAGATGGCCTTGATGTCGAGCAGGCCAAGACCGCGTACTTCCAGCAGGTTGGAGAGCAAGGGCGGGCAACGACCTTCGATCGTATCGGGAGCGATGCGAGAGAAATCAACCACGTCGTCGGCCACCAGACCGTGGCCGCGGCTGATCAGCTCGAGCCCGAGCTCGCTCTTGCCCACGCCGCTCTCTCCTGACAGCAGCACCCCCATTCCCAGCACGTCCATGTAGACGCCGTGCATGGTGCAGCGCGCTGCCAGTACCCGGGCGAGGTAGATGCGCAGAACCTCGATCACTTCAGCCGCCGAGCTGAGCGAGGAAAACATCGGCAGCCGCGAATCTGCCGTCAGCGCGATCAGCTCGGGCGGTGGCGTGAGGCCGTCGGCGATCACGATCGCGAGTGGCTTGCCGGCAAACAGCTCGGTCGAGTAGTGCACTCGCCGCGCCGGATCCATGCGCGCGAAGTAATCGATTTCGGGAATGCCGAGCACGTGGATGCGGCTCGGGTGGATCAGGTTGAGGTGGCCGATCAGGTCGGCGCTGGCAAGGCCCGTGGTGGCTGGAGTCTCGAGCGGGTCGTCGGCGGCAGCCATGCCGCCGATCCATTCCAGCTCGAGCGCCTCGCGGTTGTCCTCGAAAAGAGAGCGAAAGGTCGACATGGCACGAGCATAACGGCTCGTGCCGGTGGTCGTCAGACCGGCATCAAGCCGTGGACCGCATCGGTTCCCAGGCTGCCAGCAGGGCGGCGAGCGCGGGGGCGTCGGAAACGGCGGTGAGTTGCTCGCGCATCGCCTTGTCGGAAAAGAGCTGGGCAAGCTCGGACAGGATGTCGAGGTGCTGCTGGCTCGCCTGTTCAGGAACGAGCAGGAAGAACAGCAGACTCACCGGCTGGCCGTCGGGGGCATCGAAAGGGACGGGCTCGGCGAGCCGAACGAAGGCGCCGATCGCCTCCTTGAGGCCCTTGATACGCCCGTGCGGGATGGCAACACCCTGGCCTAGCCCGGTCGATCCCAATCGTTCGCGCGCGAACAGGCTCTCGAAGACTTTGGCTCGCGCCAGTCCGTGGTGATTCTCGAAGATCAGGCAGGCCTGTTCGAAAACGCGCTTCTTGCTCGAGGCCGACAGGTCCAGCAGGATGTTGGGTGTCGGCAGCAGATGCGAAATGCGATTCATGTGTTTTGGGCCGCCGCTACGCCCGTCGTCTTTGGCTGATGGACTTATCGCGAACCCGGTAGCTGCGTCCGACGAGACTCTGCGAGCCAGGCCGGAAAACAAAGGCGCGGATCATACACCCGGGCCTTCGGCCGCCAAATTGGAATTTCCCGCGCGTTCGGGTTTCCAGTGGGCGCAAGTTCCGGGTGGCGGGGGCCGTCAAGCTCGCCCACCATCGGTTCATGAACTCCGCAAATTCGCGCTCCCAGTTCGATCTCGTGGCTCGAGTCATCGAGCGGCTCGTCGCTGCCGGCGGAGCCGCGCCTGATCTCTCCAGTCTGGCGGCCGAGATGGATGTCTCGCCCTTCCACCTGCAGCGGTTCTTCAGTGTCTGGACCGGGGTCTCACCCAAGCGGTTTTCGCAGTTTCTGAGCAAGGAGCGGGCGCTGGCTGCATTGCGCGAGGCCGATGACG
>JAVVWR010000030.1:24279-33504 GCA_036652035.1 Burkholderiaceae bacterium
CGGCCTGAGTTCGCCCGGCCGCATGCACGACTTGCTGGTTGCCTGCGAGGCGGTGAGCCCGGGCGACGTGATCCGCCAGGGCGCGCGGCTGGAGATCCGCTATGCCTTCGCAGAGACAGACTACGGTCAGGTTCTTCTGGGCTGAACGGCGCGCGGAATCTGTCACCTTCGTTTTGTGATCGATGCGGCAACGGCCTTGGCTGAATTGCGACGCGAGTGGCCGCTGGCGCAGCGGATTGCCGCACCGGAACTGGCTGATTGGGCGCGGCGCCTTCTGGAGGCTCGAGCGCAGCTCTGGCTGCGCGGCACAAATTTCCAGATCAAGGTCTGGAAAACTCTGTTGCGAGTGCCGCCGGGAGCGGTGACGTCCTACGGCCGGCTCGCGTTGCTGGCCGGCTCAACCCGCGCCGCGCGTGCAGCCGGTAGCGCGGTGGGCGCCAACCCGATCGCTGTGCTGATTCCCTGCCATCGGGTGATTCGGGACAGCGGAGCCCTGGGTGAGTACCGCTGGGGGCGCTGCGCAAGGCGGCTTTGATCGGGCGCGAAGCGGCGTGGGCCGAGCAAGAAAAAGCCCGGCTAGTAACCGGGCTGTCGGTTGCGGAAAACGACGCGACTACTGCGGCAGATCCTCGGGTTGCTGGCGCTTGATGGCTTCCTGCGGGTGATGATCGCGAATGCGGTCCTTGTGGCGCAGGACCTGGCGGTCAAGTTTGTCGATCAGGGTATCGATCGCCGCGTACATGTTCTCTTCCACTGACTCCACGTAAATGGTGTTGCCGCTCACGCGCAGGTTGATCTCCGCCTTCTGGTCGAGCTTGTCCACAGACAGCAGCACATTGGCCTCGATCACATGGTCGAAGTGGCGCTTGACGCGAATCATCTTGTCCTGCACGTAGTCGCGCAAAGCTGGAGTCACCTCGAGATGATGCCCATGGATGATGAGGTTCATTGAGTCCTCCTGAGGGAGTCGAAGCAAAGAAACCGGCGCTGGGAGGTGCCGGCGGGGGAAGCGACTACAGGGCTTTGCGAAGCGCGACCGGCGCGATCTTGAGCGCCTCGCGGTACTTGGCCACCGTGCGCCGAGCCACTACGAGGCCCTGCTCGCCGAGCAGTTCCGCAATCCTGGAGTCTGAAAGAGGGGCTTGGGGATCCTCGGCGCTCACCAGTTGCTTGATCAGCGCTCGGATCGCCGTGGACGAGGCCGCTCCGCCCGCATCGGTCGATACGTGTGAGCCGAAGAAGTACTTGAGCTCGAGCACGCCAAAGGGAGTGGCCATGTATTTCGAAGCGGTGACCCGGGAGATGGTCGATTCGTGCAAGCCGACTTGCTCGGCGATCTCGCGCAACACCAGCGGCCGCATCGCAATCTCGCCATGCGTGAAGAAGGCTTGTTGGCGCTCGACGATCGCCTGCGATACCCGCAGAATGGTCTCGAAGCGCTGCTGAATATTGCGTATCAGCCACCGTGCTTCTTGCAGCCGTCCGGCCCATTGGGCGTGCTGGCTGGCGTCTCCTCGGTCTTTCTTGTCACGTTTGAGGATGTCGGCGTAAGCCTGATTGACGCGCAGCTTCGGCATCACTTCCGGATTCAAGGTCGCCACCCAGCGGTCGCGGCTTCGTTTCAGGATGATGTCGGGCACGACGTAATCGACCTGACCTTGGTCAAAGGCTACACCAGGATGCGGGTTGAGCCGGCAAATCAACCGATGGGCGGCTCGAAGCTCTTCGTCGCTGCAGCCGTAGTGCTTCTTGAGTTGTGCGAAATCCCGCTGGGCCAGCAATGGCAAGCGCTCGCTAACGATCTGCAAAGCCAGGTGGTGAGTGTTGCGATCGGCTGGCGCGATCTCGCTGACCAAGGCTTTCAGCTGTAGCGCGAGGCATTCGCCGGCGCCGCGCGCGCCCACGCCGGGCGGGTCGAAACTTTGCAGCAACCTTAGGGCCGCTCGCAATTCGTCGAGATCGACCTCGGCCTCGGCCGGGCAGAATTCGATCACCTCTTCGAGCGGCGCGCTGAGATAGCCGTCGTCATCGAGCGCTTCGATCAAAAATTCGATCAAGCCGCGGTCGCGGTGGCTGGCCTGGGTGCAGCTGAGCTGGCTGAGCAGGTGCTCGCGCAGGTTGGTCGGTTGTGCAGCCCAGTTGGCGGGGCTGGAATCCTCGTCGTCGCTGGTCGATGCTGCGCGCCCCCAGTCGAGGGGTTCGTCCGCGCGGCTGTCCTGTTCGGGCTGCGAATCGCCCTCGCCCGGGCTGCCGCCTTCGTTGCTATTTTCGGAGGTTGCCGGCGCGCTTCGTTCGGGCACGATCGAGCCGTCGTTGCCCAGGCGCACGCTGCTGGCGAGCGGATCGTCGTCACGCTCGAGCAGCGGGTTGTCGTTCATCGCCTGCTCGATCTCCTGGCTCAGCTCCAGCGTCGAGAGTTGCAGCAGGCGGATCGACTGCTGCAGTTGCGGCGTCAGAGCGAGGTGCTGCGAAAGCTTGAGCTGGAGGCCGGGCTTCATGATCGGGGACGGCCGGGGAAAAGGGACATGGGGCTCGCGCTTACATCCGGAAATGTTCGCCGAGGTAGACGCGACGCACCGATTCGTTCTCGATGATCTCGTCCGGGCGGCCGGCGGCCAGCACCCGGCCCTCGTTGATGATGTAGGCGTGGTCGCAGATGCCGAGCGTCTCGCGCACGTTATGGTCGGTGATCAGCACGCCAATGCCGCGATCCTTGAGAAAGCGAACGATGCGCTGGATCTCGATCACCGCAATCGGGTCAACGCCGGCAAAGGGCTCGTCGAGCAGGATGAAGCGCGGGCGCGCCGCCAGCGCGCGCGCGATCTCGCAGCGGCGCCGCTCGCCGCCCGAGAGGCTCATCGCCGTATTGGTGCGAATGTGGGTGATCTGCAGGTCTTCGAGCAGGTCTTCCAGCCGGCGCTCGATCTCGTCCTTGGCCAGACCCTTGCCGTTGGCATCGTGCTGGAGCTGAAGCACGGCGCGGATGTTGTCCTCGACCGTGAGCTTGCGAAAAACCGAGGCTTCCTGCGGCAGGTACGAGAGCCCCATGCGTGCACGGCGATAAATCGGCATGTGACGGATGCTCTGGTCGTCGAGAGAAATATCGCCGCCGTCGGCCGGTACCAGGCCCACCACCATATAGAAGCAGGTGGTCTTGCCGGCGCCGTTGGGGCCGAGCAGGCCCACCACTTCACCGCTGTCGACTGAGAGCGAAACATCCTTGACGACCACCCGGCTGCCATAGCGCTTTTGCAGGCCGGTGGCCTCGAGCCGGCTGCGCGGGGTGGTGGTGGTTGCCGCCGTGGCGGCAGTCGCGTCGTTCACTGTCAGTCCTTGGGCGGTTGGGTGAGTTGCTGGGCCGGCGCCAAGCTCGCCGGCGCGGCGGGCTTGGTGTCGCGGCGCGGTGCAATGGTGGTGCTCACGCGGCCGCCGGGCTTGCCGTTGGCGGCGCCGTCGACCGAGGAGCGGGCGTTGCGCATGTCGTAGACGATTTCCTGGCCGGTGGTTTCGTCGCGTTGTTCGCCGTTCTCAAGCCGGCGCAACTTGGCGCGGGTCGACAGGGTGACGCGGTCGGCGCGTTCGTCGTAGACCAATTTTTCGCCGTGGCCGTCGATCCATTCCTCGATTCCCGGCGTTTTCGGGTCGCGCCGCTGGCGGAAAGTCACCAATTCGCCCGCCGGCACGGTCACGATCACGGTGCGGTAGCCCTCGGGGTCTTCCTTGAGTTCCATCCGGGCGCCGGTGATCGTCATCGTTCCCTGGGTGACTCGGACATTGCCGGCGTAGACCGCGGTCTGCTTGACCTCGTCGGCGTCGAGCCGGTCGGCGTTGACCTGGATCGGTTTGGACTTGTCCGCCGTCTCGGCCACGGCGGCGCCAGCCAGCCCGGCGAGCAGCGCAAATGCGAGCGCAGTTTTCATCTCAGTTCTTGCCTTGTTTGTCCGATGGCAGCAACTCGGTGCTGACCTGGCTCTTGAGCTGCAGGGTGCGGGCGACGTTGTCGAATTCCATCCCGGTGCCGGTGGCGCGAGTGGTGCCGCGGTTCATTTCCACCGGAGCGTCGGTGAGGTAACGGTCTTCGTCAGGCAATACGGTCAGCCGATCGGTCGCAAGCCGCATCGCGGGCGAGTCCTTGCCGGCGGCGCGAGTGATCAGCACATCGCCCTTGAGGTGGACCTTTTCGCCGCCGTTTTCGACATCGGCTTCGCGCGCCGTCACTTCCAGCTGCGGCTCGTCCGGCCGCAGGCTGACCATGCGTGGCTTGGCAATGTCGATGCGGTCGTCGGGGTAATGGGTCAGTTCGGCGGCGAACACCTTGCGCTTGGCGCGGCCGGTCGGATCGAACTGGGTCAGAACGATGTTCTTGGCGATGAAGTCCGGCGCGTCGGGTACCGGCAGGTGCATCAGGCCTTCGCGCTGGGTGCGCAGCGAGTACCAGTAGCTCGAGCCCACCAGACCCAGCAGCAGGCCGATGCCGATGATGGCGGTGAGGCGTTCACGCATGGTGGCGGGGGCGGCGAGCGGTCACGGCGGGCATCCGTCGGTGGGGATGTGGCGGGCCAAGGTGGATTCCCACTTGCCTTGGGCACGCAGGATGAATTCGGCGGTCGATCGAACGGCGGCGCGGCCACCGTCGCGCGGCGACACCCAGTGCGCCACGGCCAGCACTTCGTCGGCGGCGTCGGCCGGTGCGGCGGCAAAGCCCACCATCTTCAGCACCGCCAGGTCGGGCAGGTCGTCGCCCATGTAGCCGCACTGGGCGGCTTCGAGGCCGGTGTCGTGCAGCAGGTGGGCCAAGCCGGCGCGCTTGTCGGATTGGCCTTGCAGCACCCGAGAGACGCCCAGCTCGCGCATGCGGGCGCCGACGATGGCCGAGCGCCGCGCCGTCAGAACGGCGACCTGGATGCCGGCGGCCATCAGCATCTTGATGCCATGGCCGTCGCGCACGTCAAAAGCCTTCATCGCTTCGCCCTGCGGGCCGATGAAGAGGCGCCCGTCGGTCAGCACGCCGTCGACGTCGAGAATCATCATGCGCAGGCGGGCCGCGCGTTCGGTGGCAGTCATCAGATCACCTTCGCTGCCATCAGGTCGTGCACGTGCAAAGCGCCCACCAGGTGGCCTTCGCGGTCGACCACCAGCAGCTGGTTGCGCAGGGTGCGGTCAAGGATTTCGGCTGCCGCAGCCGCCAGGGCGTCGGGCGAGACGGTATTGGGGGTGCGGGTCATCACTTCGGCTACCGGAATGGCACGGATATCGCCCACGCGCTCGATCAGCCGGCGCAGATCGCCTTCGGTAAAGATGCCGGCGACCCGGCCTTCGGCGTCGACGATGGCGGTCATGCCGATTTTCTTGCGGGTGATCTCTCGCACCGCGTCCATCACGTTGGCGGAATCGGGCACCACCGGGATGTCCTCGCCACTGCGCATCACTTCGCTCACGTGCAGCAGCAGGCGGCGGCCGAGTGCGCCGCCGGGGTGCGAGCGGGCAAAGTCTTCGGCGCCAAAGCCGCGGGCGTCGAGGCAGGCGATCGCCAGCGCATCGCCCAGCGCCAGCATCGCCGTGGTCGATGAGGTGGGCGCCAGGTTGAGCGGGCAGGCTTCCTTGTCGACGTGGACGTTCAAGTGCACATCGGCGTGGCTGGCGAGCGAGCTCGCCGGATTGCCGGTGATCGCGATCAGCGGGGTGGCCTCGCGCTTGATGGTCGGGACGATCGTCAGCAGCTCGGAGGTTTCGCCCGAATACGACATGGCGATCACCACGTCGTCGCGGGTGACCATGCCGAGGTCGCCGTGCGCCGCTTCGGCTGCATGGACGAACAGGGCGGGCGTTCCGGTGGAGGCGAAGGTGGCGGCCAGCTTGCGGCCGATATGGCCGCTCTTGCCTACGCCGCTCACCACCACGCGGCCGCGGCAGCTCAGCAGCAGCCCCGCCGCGGCGACAAAACTCTGGTCGAGCCGGGCGGCGAGCTGGGTGATGGCGTCAGCCTCGATGGCGAGCACCTCGCGCGCCATCCGCAGAGTGCCGGGGCCGGGTGCGGGAACCTGCTTCATCGCTTGCATTCTTTCCAACATGTTGTTGGCCTGGATAATACTCTGCAGCATCAGGTGGCATAAGAATTGCTCGCGGGACTTGATCCCGGTTCGGATCGTCCGGATCGGGGGGCGGCCGGCGTCGCTTGCGTAGACTCCAGACCCAATGACATCCGGCCTTCCCCTCATTCTTTTCCTGCTCGCCGCCGCAGTGATCGGCGTGCTCGCCTTTCGCCGCCTGCAGCTGCCGCCGCTCCTGGCCTATCTGGTGATCGGCATCCTGGTCGGGCCGCACGCCGCCGCCCTGGTGCCCGATACCGAAGAAGCGCGATACCTGGCCGAGTTCGGCGTGGTTTTCCTGATGTTCTCGATCGGGCTCGAGTTTTCTCTGGCCAAGTTGAAGAGCATGCGCCGGCTGGTGTTTGGCCTGGGCGGCACCCAGGTTTTTCTCACGATTGCCGGCACGCTCGCGCTCGCCCTGGTTCTGGGGCAATGGATCGGCTTTACCCCGCAGGCTGCCTTCGTCCTGGGCGGGGCGATGGCGATGAGTTCGACCGCGATCGTGATGAAGATGCTGACCGAGCGGCTCGAGGTCGAAAGCGAGCACGGCAAGCGGATCTTTGGTGTTCTGCTGTTTCAGGACCTGGCGGTGGTGCCGCTGCTGGTGATCATTCCGGCGCTCGCCAGCCCGCCCGAGGAAATGGCCCGTACCCTGGGCCTGGCTTTCGTCAAGGCGGCGGTGGTGCTGACCTTGCTGCTCGTGGGCGGGCAACGGCTGATGCGCTGGTGGTTTCTCACCGTGGCGCGGCGCCGCTCGCACGAGCTGTTCATGCTCAACCTGCTGCTCGTCACGCTGGGCCTGGCGTGGATCACCGAAGAGGCCGGCCTGTCGCTGGCGCTGGGTGCGTTTGTGGCCGGCATGCTGATTGCTGAAACCGAATTTCGGCACCAGGTGGAAGAAGACATCAAGCCCTTCCGCGACATCCTGCTGGGCTTCTTTTTCATCACCATCGGCATGTTGCTCAACCTCAAGGTGGTGGCGCACGAGTTCGGCTGGGTCCTGCTCGCGCTTACGGTGCCGGTGGCTTTCAAGCTGTTGCTGATTTTTGGCCTGACGCGGCTTTTCAGGGCCAGCGTCGGCACCGCGCTGCGAACGGGGCTGGCGCTGTGCACTGCGGGCGAGTTCGGCTTCGTGCTGCTGTCGCTGGGCGCGGCAGGCGACATCGTCGACGACACCCTGCTGCAGATCATTCTGGCGGCGATGCTGCTGTCGATGATGGCCGCGCCGCTTCTGGTCCAGCACGCCGACAAGATCGTGATGCGGGTCTCGGCGGCGGAGTGGATGCACCGCTCGCTCGAACTGCACCGGATCGCCCAGCGCTCGATGACCGTGGAGCGCCACGTCGTCATCTGCGGTTTCGGTCGCACCGGTCAGCACCTGGCCAAGATGCTCGAGCAAGAGAGCATTGCCTACGTGGCGCTCGACCTTGATCCCGATCGCGTGCGCGAAGCCGCTGCCGCGGGCGATTCGGTGGTCTACGGCGACGCGGCCCGCCGCGAAACCCTGGTTGCCGCCGGCGTGACTCGCGCCGCGGCCATGGTGGTCACCTACAACGACGCGCATTCGGCGATCCGGGTGATCCACTTCGCTCACGCGCTCAACCCGGCGTTGGCGATCATCGTCCGCACCCAGGACGACGCCGATCTCGACAAGCTGCTCGCCGCCGGCGCCACCGAGGTGGTTCCCGAGATTTTCGAGGGCAGCCTGATGCTGGGCTCGCACGCCTTGGTGCTGCTGGGCGTGCCGATGGGGCGCGTGGTGCGGCGCGTGCGGCAGGCGCGCGAATCGCGCTACCACCTCTTGCGCGGTTACTTTCATGGCGCTGATGATCAGGGTGAAGCCTTTGAGATTGACGCCCACGACCGTCTGCACTCGGTGGTGATCGACGACGGTGCCGCTGCGGTCGGGCGGGCGATCGGCGAGCTGGGTCTGGATCAGGTGGGAGCAGAAGTCACCGCTGTGCGCCGGCACGGCATCCGCGGCGCCGACCCCAGCCCCGAGATGAAGCTCGCGGCCGGTGACGTGGTGGTCTTGCGCGGCATTCCCGAAGCGATCGAACAGGCAGAGAAGAGGCTGGCCCAGAAATGAAGACTCCCCGCGTTGATATCGAATTTCTCCGTTCGCGTGTTCGCGCTGTGCCCGACTGGCCCAAGCCCGGCGTGGTGTTTCGTGACATCACGCCGCTGCTGTCCGACCCGCGCAGCTTGAACGCCATTGTCGAAGCTTTCGTGCAGCGCTACCTCGACGAGAAGCTCGACCTTGTCGCCGGCATCGACGCGCGCGGTTTCATCATTGGCGGCATTCTTGCGCACCGCCTCAATGCCGGCTTCATTCCGGTGCGAAAGAAGGGCAAGCTGCCCGCCGCCACCCTCAGCCATAGCTACGAACTTGAATACGGCACGGGTACGGTCGAGATACATGCCGATGCCGCCCGCCCCGGCCAGCGCGTGCTGCTGGTCGATGACTTGATCGCCACCGGCGGCACCATGCTCGCCGGCAGCGCGCTTCTGCGGCAAGTGGGTGCGGAAGTGATCGAGTGCGCTGCGGTGATTGACCTGCCCGAGCTTGGGGGCTCGCGTGTGCTGCGAGAGACCGGGCACGAGGTCTATGCCCTGGTCGATTTCGCGGGCGAATAGAGCGGGCCGCTGACCCGAGCCGAGCGCTGGCTTGACTCGCGGCAAGCGCACTGCGCCCGGCCGCTGCCAGACTGACCGCACGCCGTCTTTGCACGGCGCGATCCCGCCGCCCGCTCCCTCTGCGAATGATCTCGCTGTTCCTCAAATGCCAGCTCGGCGCAGTCGCCGTGCTGGCGATCGCGCTGCTCTCCCAATCCCGGCTGTTTTTCGTTGCCGGCCTGGTGCCGCTTTTTCCCACCTTTGCCCTGATCGCCCACGCCATCGTCGGCGCCGAGCGCTCGCCCGCCGAGCTTCGCACCACCGCCTTGTTCGGCCTGTGGTCGCTGATTCCTTACGCCGTCTATTTGCTGGCTGTCTTCTGGCTCAGCACGCGCTGGCCGCTGGTGTGGACGCTGTCGGCGGCGACGCTCGCGTGGGTCGCCGCGGCGGGGGTGTTGCTGGTGGTGTGGGGAAGAGTGATGGCGGTGTGATGGTTTTTTGCCTGCGCTTTCGCGGCGCC
>JAVVWR010000031.1:0-33468 GCA_036652035.1 Burkholderiaceae bacterium
GCTCGATGTCGTTGCCCTTGAAGGTCGAGCCATCGCCCCAGATGTTGACGTCGTCCTCGCGCATCGCGGTCACCAGCATGGTGCCCGTCACCGCACGGCCGATCGGCGTGGTGTTGAAGTAGGTCGCGCCCGCGGTCGTCACGTGGAAAGCGCCGCACTGCAGGGCGGCGATGCCTTCGGCCACCAGCTGCGCACGGCAGTCGATCAGGCGGGCCTTTTCGGCGCCGTATTGCAGGGCCTTGCGCGGAATCTCTTCGTAGTCAGGCTCGTCGGGCTGACCGAGGTTGGCGGTATACGCATAGGGAACCGCGCCCTTCAGTCGCATCCAGTGCAGAGCCGCGCTGGTGTCGAGGCCGCCGGAAAAGGCGATGCCGACCTTCTGGCCGACGGGGAGGTGCTGGAGAATGGTTGCCATAGTCGATAGCTGAGCTGATTGCCGAAGGTCGGCGACATTGCGCCGCAACAGACCCGATTATCGACGCATTCTGCCAGCCGGCGCGGCCGCGGGCTCTGATTTCGCCTAGGACTTGCCGAATCTTGTCCTTGGTAAAGCCAAGGGCCTCAAGATTTCTCGCGCAATCGCCGCGCTCAGCAAGGCCTGCGCAGCCTTCAAGTCGGGGCGGAGTTCGCCGGCCACTGCCCCGCCAGATAGTCGGCCAGCCAATGAACGCCGACGATGGTCTTCACATCGGTGATCCGCCCTGCCCTCACGCCCTCGAGCAGTTCCTGCCAGGGCTGGGTGAAGACTTCGAGCACCTCGCCGGCGTCGAGCTTCTGTTCTTCGAGCGTCAGGCCGCGGGCGAGGTAGACGTGGATCTTCTCGTCGCTATAGCCGATCGCGTTGTGAAAGCCGCCAAGGTAAATCCACTCCGCTGCGATATAGCCGGTTTCTTCGAGCAGCTCGCGCTGGCCGCAGGCGAGCGCGCCTTCGTTGGCGTCGAGCTTGCCGGCGGGGAATTCGACAAAGGCCTGGCCGACCGGATGCCGCCACTGGCGCTCGAGCACGACCTGGCCGTCGGCCAGCAGCGGAATGATCATCACCGCGCCGGGGTGGCGGATGAATTCGCGCGGGGCGACCACGCCGTCGGGCACCCGCACGGTCTCTCGCTGAACCTGCAGGAACACCCCGCGATACGCCAGCTCCGAGCTCAGGGTCTCTTCGGCAAGCGGATCGCGGTCGGTGTTGTTGAGCGAATCAGCCGCCGAATCAGCCACCGGATCAACCACCCAGCGTGCGCGCCATCGCGTCGGAGCAGAGCTGAAGCAGCCCTTGCGGGAAGAGGCCCACAACCAGGACGAAAGCGCCGTTGATCGACAGCGCCACCCGCAGGTCGATGCTCGCCTCCAGGCGCGGCGCGCCAGCAGCCGGCGCATCGAAGTACATCACCTTGACGATGCGCAGGTAGTAGTAAGCCGCCACCAGAGAGAGCATGACCGCCGTCACGGCAAGCACCACCGCGTAGGTCGAGGCGCCACCGGCAAGCAGGGTCTCGAGCACCACCAGCTTGGAGTAGAAGCCCACGGTCGGCGGCACGCCGGCGAGCGAGAACATCAAGAGCAGCATCACGAAGGCGTACCACGGGCTGCGCGCGTTGAGGCCGGCCAGATCCGAGATCTCCTCGGCCTCGAAACCGTTGCGCGCCATCAGCAGGATCACGCCAAAAGTGCCCAGCGTGGTGATGCCGTAGGTGATGACGTAGAACATCGCGGCCGAGAAATCGCCCACGGCGTTCATCGGGTTGCCGCCGGCGATGGGGCCGACCAGGGCGAGCAGCATGAAGCCCATCTGGCCGATGGTCGAATACGCCAGCATGCGCTTCAAGTTGGTCTGGACAATCGCGGCAAGGTTGCCGACCACCAGCGAGGCCACGGCGATGATCGCCAGCATCTGCTGCCAGTCGAACGCGAGCGGCAGCAGGCCTTCGACCAACAGGCGGAAGACGATCGCAAACGCGGCCAGCTTGGGCGCGGTGCCGATGAACATGGTGATCGGCGTGGGCGCACCCTGGTAAACGTCGGGCACCCACATGTGGAAGGGCACGGCGCCGAGCTTGAAGGCGAGACCCGCCACGATGAACACGGTGCCCAGGACCAGCGCGCCGCGGCTGGCGACCTGGCCGGTGCCGATGTGGCGGGCGAGCTCGTTGATGTCGAGCGTGCCGGTCGCGCCGTAGAGCATCGACATACCGTAGAGCAGGAAGCCGGAAGCCAGGGCGCCGAGAACGAAGTACTTCATCGCCGCCTCAGACGCGGTGGGGTCGTCGCGGCGCAAGGCCACCAGGGCGTAGAGCGACAAGGCCTGAAGCTCGAGGCCAAGGTAGACCACGAGCAGGTTGTTGGCCGAGATCATCACGAAGATGCCCAGCAGGGTGAAGAGCGTGAGCGTGAAGAGCTCGCCCTTCCACAGGCCGCGGTCGATCGAGTAGCCCTGCGCGTAGATCAGCACCAGCGCCACCATCAGGCAGGCAAAGAGCTTGAGCACATTGCCCATCGGGTCGGTCACGTACATGCCGCCAAAGGCGTACATGACGACGTCCTGGCTGAGAAACACCCAGGTCACGGCGGCGACCAGGGCCAGCGCCGCGAGGCTCAGGGCGAAGGTGATGTGGCGGCGCGAGTCCGGAATGAAAAGGTCGGCCAGCAGGATCACGCAGGTGGAGATCAGAAGCGTGATCTCCGGGGCGGCGGCGACAAGATTGAGTTGATCCATGATGCTTTCGCTCACTTGGCCAGTTCGACGGCCACGGGCAGCTTCGATTGCTCAGTCTGCGTGAGCAGCTTGGCAACGCTGGCGTTCATCACATCGGTGACGGGCTTGGGGTAGACGCCCATCCACAGGACGGCGGCCGCCAGGATGGCGAGGAAGGAGAACTCGCGCGCGCCGATGTCTTTCAACTCGGCCACGTGCGGGTTGCCGATCTCGCCAAAGATCACGCGCTTGACCATCCACAGCGTGTAGGCCGCGCCAAAGATCAGCGTGGTGGCGGCGAGCGCGCCGATCCAGAAGTTGAACTTCACCGCGCCGAGGATGACCATGAATTCGCCCACGAAACCCGAGGTGCCCGGCAGGCCGGCGTTGGCCATCGAGAAGAGCACCATGAAGGCGGCGAACTTGGGCATGGTGTTGGCCACGCCACCGTAGTCGGCGATGTTGCGGCTGTGCATGCGGTCGTAGAGCACGCCGATGCACAGGAACATCGCGCCCGAGACAAAGCCGTGCGAGATCATCTGCACGATCCCGCCTTCGATCCCGAGCGTGTTGAACATGAAAAAGCCGAGCGTGACAAAACCCATGTGGGCGATCGAGCTGTAGGCCACCAGCTTCTTCATGTCCTTCTGCACCAGGGCCACAAGGCCGATGTAGACCACCGCGATCAGGGACAGCGTGATCATGAAGTCGGCCATCTCGCGCGAGGCGTCGGGCAGGATCGGCAAGGAGAAGCGCAGGAAACCGTAGGCGCCGAGCTTGAGCATGATGGCCGCCAGCACCACCGAACCGCCGGTGGGCGCTTCGACGTGGGCATCGGGCAGCCAGGTGTGGACCGGCCACATCGGCACCTTCACGGCAAAAGCCATGAAGAAGGCGACAAAGAGCAGGATCTGAGCGGTGAGCCCCAGCGGCGTCTTGACCCACACCGCGAAATCGAAGCTGCCGCCCGAGACCGTGTACAGGTAGACCAGGGCCACCAGCATCAAGAGCGAGCCGAGCAAGGTGTAGAGAAAGAACTTGATCGCGGCGTAGACCCGGTTGGCCCCGCCCCAGACGCCGATGATGAGGTACATCGGAATCAGGGTCGCCTCGAAGAAGACGTAGAAGAGCAGCGCGTCGGCGGCGGCGAAGACGCCGACCATCAGACCCGAGAGGATCAGAAAGGCGGCGTAGTACTGCGCCACGCGGGTCTCGATCACCTCCCAGCCGGCCAGAACCACCAGCACGGTGGTGAAGGCCGTGAGCAGGACGAACCACAGCGAGATGCCGTCGACGCCCAGGTGGTAGTGGACGTTGAAGCGCGCGATCCACGAGACCTTCTCGACAAACTGCAGGTCGGCCGAGGCCGGGTCGAATCCGAAATACAGCGGAAGCGTGACGAGAAAGCCCGCCACCGCGCCGATCAGGGCGACGCCCTTGACGACGCCGACGTTCTGGGCGCGGCCCGCCGCCATCAACAGAAGGCCGAAGGCGATCGGCACCCAGATCGCCAGGCTCAGCCAGGAAGTGGTGTTGTTCATGTCGTTCTTGCGCCTTCTATCGACCGAGCGTCACGAAGAGCGTGATGAGGATGAGAACCCCGATCACCATCGTGAAGGCGTACTGGAAGAGATAACCGGACTGCCAGCGGCGAGTCAGGGCCGCGAGCCAGCCGACCAGACGGGCCGAACCGTTGACGAAGAAGCCGTCAATGAAGGTCTGGTCGCCCCACTTCCACAGGCCACGGCCAAGCTTGACCGCGCCGTTGGCGAAGATCATCTGGTTGACGTCGTCGAGGTAGTACTTGTTGACGAGTAGCCCGTGGAGACCCGAGAAGCGCTGGGCGAGCGCGGCCGGAATGTCGGGGCGCTTGATCACGAAGAACCAGGCCAGCACCACGCCCGCCATTGAGAGCAGGAAGGGCAAGGAGGTAAAGCCGTGGATCGCCATCGCCACCGGGCCGTGGTACTCCTCGGCCAGCGCCGCCATCGAGCGGTGCTTGAGCACATCGACAAAGATGTCCTGGCTGAAGAACGAGCCAAAGAGCAGCGGGCTGATCGCGACAAAGCCAATCACCACCGCCGGGATCGCCAGCAGCACCAGGGGCACCGTGACCACCGCGGGCGACTCGTGCGGCGTGCCGCCGTGGTGGTCGTCGTGGCCATGCTTGTCGTCATGAGCGTCGTGGCCGTGCGGATCGTGCTTGTGTGAGGCGTCCGCGCGCAGCTTGCCTTCGAACACCATGAAATACATGCGGAAGGTATAGAAGGCGGTGATGAACACGCCCGCGGTCACCGCAAACGCCGCCCAACCCGCGCCCCATACGCCGGCGTGCTGCGCGGCGATGATGATGCTGTCCTTCGAGTAGAAGCCCGAGAAGAAGGGGAAGCCGATCGACGAGATCGAGGCGAGCAGGAAGGTGAACCAGGTGATGGGCATGAGCTTGCGCAAGCCCCCCATGAACCGCATGTCCTGTTGGTGGTGCATGCCCATGATCACCGAGCCCGCGCCAAGAAACAGCAGCGCCTTGAAGAAGGCGTGGGTCATCAGGTGGAACATCGCCGCCGAGTAGGCCGAAGCGCCCAGCGCGACCGTCATGTAACCCAGCTGCGAGAGCGTGGAATACGCGACCACGCGCTTGATGTCGTTCTGCACCATCGCCAGGATGCCCATGAAGAAGGCGGTGATGGCGCCGATCACGATGATGAACGAGAGCGCGGTATTGCTGAGCTCAAACAGCGGCGACATCCGGCTGACCATGAAGATGCCGGCCGTCACCATGGTGGCGGCGTGGATCAGCGCCGAGATCGGGGTCGGGCCTTCCATCGAGTCGGGTAGCCAGACGTGCAGCGGAAACTGCGCGCTCTTGCCCATCGCGCCGATGAAGAGACAGATCCCGATCACGCTCATCAGCATCCACGGCGTGCCGGGGACCAGCTCGACCGTCTGATCGGCCATGCCGGGAGCGGCCTGGAAGATCGCGGCGTAATCGAGCGTGCCGAAGTGCGCGAGCACGAGGCCAATGCCCAGCAGAAAGCCGAAGTCGCCCACCCGGTTGACCAGGAACGCCTTCATGTTGGCGTAGATCGCCGTCGGCCGCGTGTACCAGAAGCCGATCAGCAGGTAGGAGACCAGGCCCACCGCTTCCCAGCCAAAGAAGAGCTGGAGGAAGTTGTTGCTCATCACCAGCATCAGCATGCTGAAGGTAAAGAGCGAGATGTAGGCAAAGAAGCGGCTGTAGCCCGGGTCTTCGCGCATGTAGCCGATGGTGTAGATGTGGACCATCAAGGACACGAAGGTCACCACCACCATCATCATGGCGCTCAGGGTGTCGATCAGGAAACCGACCGAAAGCTTCAGGCTGCCGATCGCCATCCACTCGTACACCGTGCCATTGAAGGTGTTGCCGTTGAGAACATCGGCCAACACCACGGCCGAGGCGATGGCCGAGACCAGAACGCCAAGGATGGTCACGGTCGAGGAACCCGCGCGTCCCACCCAGCGCGAGAACAGCCCGGCGACGATGGCGCCGATCAGCGGCGCGATCGGCGCCAGCAGGTAGAGCTTTTGCATGGCCGTCATGCCCTACCCCTTGAGCGAGTCGAGTTCGGCGACATTGATCGTGCGCCGGTTGCGGAACAGCACGACCAGGATCGCCAGGCCGATGGCGGCTTCGGCCGCCGCCACGGTGAGGATGAAGAAGACGAACACCTGACCGTGGAGATCGCCCAGGTAATGGCTGAAAGCGACGAAGTTCATGTTGACGGCGAGCAGCATCAGCTCGATCGCCATGAGCAGGACGATCAGGTTTCTCCGGTTCATGAAGATTCCGATCACGCTGATGGCGAAGAGCAAGGCTCCAACGCCGAGATACCAGGACAGCGATACCAAGTCTTTTCTCCGTCTAGCGCTCAGACCTTGGGGGTCTGGCGGGATTCTTCGTCCGCAGGCATGGCCACCAGCCGCACGCGGTCGCTCGCCCTGACGCGAACCTGCTGGGCGGGGTCTTGCCACTTCGAGTCCTTGCGGCCGCGCAACGTCAGCGCGATGGCGGCAATGATCGCCACCAGCAGCAGCACGCCGGCGATCTGCAGCGGGTACACGTATTCAGTGAAGGTCAACATCCCGAGCGCGTGAACATTGCTCTGGCCAGCGGCGCCTTGAACGGGCGGCGCTGCGGTCATCGCCAGCCACTGCGGCTGCGCCAGCACCAGCCAGAGCTGCAGCAGGATCAGCGCGGCCACGCCCACGGCGGCCGGCGCATGGCGCCAGAAGCCGCCGCTGCCGCGGTCGATGTTGATGTCGAGCATCATCACGACGAACAGGAAGAGAACCATGACCGCGCCCACGTACACCAGCACGAGAGCGATGGCGAGGAATTCCGCCTGGAGCAGGATCCACAGGCAGGCCGCGGAAAAGAAGGTCAGCACGAGGTAGAGCACCGCGTGAACCGGGTTGCGTGCGGTGATCACTCGCACGGCCGCGAGCAGCATCGTCGCAGCGAAGATCAGAAACAGGATGGTCTTGGTGTCCATGCGATATCGGGTCCGGTGGTGTCTTGGGGGCGCGCGCCGCGCGCCCCGGTGATGTCAGCCAGCCCTGTCTCCCTTATCGGTACTTGGCATCCGCCTCGCGGGCGGCGGCGATATCGGCTTCGTAGCGGTCACCGACCGCCAGCAGCATGTCCTTGGTGAAGAGGAGATCGCCGCGCTTTTCGCCGTGGTACTCGTGGATATGGGTCTCCACGATCGAATCGACCGGGCAGCTCTCTTCGCAGAAACCGCAGAAGATGCACTTGCTCAGGTCGATGTCGTAGCGGCTGGTGCGACGGGTGCCGTCGGCGCGCTGCTCACTCTCGATCGTGATCGCCATGGCCGGGCACACCGCCTCGCACAGCTTGCAGGCAATGCAGCGCTCTTCCCCGTTGGGGTAGCGGCGCAGGGCGTGCAGGCCGCGGAAACGCGGCGACATCGGCGTCTTCTCTTCCGGATACTGAATCGTGATCTTGCGCCGGAACATGTAGCGCCCGGTGAGCGCCATGCCCGTGAGCATTTCCTTGAGCATCAAGCTGCCAAAGAAATCCTTGATCGTCGCTCCGGTCGAGCCTTGGTCCTTGGTGAGGACGTCGTTCTTCATGGTCGCAGCCTCGTCACTTCCAGATGTTCCACGGCGTCTGCATCCAGACCGCCACCACGACCAGCCACACGAGCGTGATCGGAATGAAGACCTTCCAGCCCAGACGCATGATCTGGTCGTAGCGAAAGCGCGGGAAGGTGGCGCGGAACCAGATGAACATCGAGACCACGACGAAGGTCTTGGCGAACAGCCAGAACCAGGGCGAGATCATCTGCACGATCGCCGGCAGCGTGATGCCAAGCTGGGCAAGATCGAGCGGCGCGGCCCAGCCGCCAAGGAAGAAGACGGTTGCCAACATCGACAACAGAATCATGTTGGCGTATTCGGCGAGGAAGAAGACCGCAAAGCCCATGCCCGAGTATTCGATCATGTGGCCGGCGACGATCTCGCTCTCGCCTTCGACCACGTCGAAGGGGTGGCGGTTGGTTTCAGCCACGGCCGAGATCACGTAGATCACGAAGAGCGGCAGAAGCGGCAGCCAGTTCCACGACAGGAAGGTCAGGCCCAGGTCGGCCATCGAACCACGGTTTTGCGCGTCGACGATGCCGGTCATGTTCATCGTGCCCGACACCAGCAGCACGCTCACCAGCACAAAGCCCATCGCCAGCTCGTAGCTCACCATCTGGGCGGCGGCGCGCATCGAACCCAGGAAGGCGTACTTCGAGTTCGAGGCCCAGCCGGCGATGATCACGCCGTAGACGCCGACCGAGGTGATCGCCATCACGTAGAGCAGGCCGGCGTTGATGTCGGCCAGCACCACGCCGGGCGACAGCGGCACCACCGCCCAGGCGGCCAACGCCGGCATCATCACCAGCACCGGACCGATGTAGTAGAGCGCCTTATCCGCCTGGCTCGGGGTGATGACTTCCTTGAAGATTAGCTTGACGGCGTCGGCGATCGGCTGGAGCAGACCCAGCGGGCCGACGCGATTCGGTCCGAGACGAATGTGCATCCAGGCGATCATCTTGCGTTCCCACAGGGTGAGATACGCAACCGCGCCCAGCAGCGGCAGGACGAGAGCGACGATCATCGCCAGCGTCCACGCGACGGTGGTCATCATGTCCATCAGGCACGCTCCAGCGAGATAGCACCGGTCATGGCACCGAGCGTGGCGGTGCTGGCGTGACCGGCGGCAAGCCGCACCACGCCATCGGGCAGGTTGTCATCGAGCGCGCATTCGAGCAGGGCACTGGCCTCGCCCTGGACCACACGCGCCTTGTCGCCGGCGGCCAGACCGAACGCAGCCAAGGTCTTGCCATTGGCCATCGCGCGAGGCGCGCGAGCGTCGCGGGTCTTTTGCAGCGAAGCCGCGCGGCGGACGATGGCGTCGGTGAAGTAGATCGGCACATCGGCGATGCGCTGCGCGCCACCGGTGGTCGCCACGGGCACGGGCACAAGTGCGGGCACCAGCGCGGTGGCGTTCGACAGTTGCGGTTCGATTGCCGCCGGCAAGGCCGCGGCGCGAACGGCTTCGGCCGTGTCGAAGTCAAAGCCCGGAACGCCGAACAGATTGCCCAGCACTCGCAAGACCTTCCAGCCCGGACGCGTTTCGCCCAGAGGCGCGACGGTGCCGGCGAACGACTGCGCCCTGCCCTCGGTGTTGACGAAGCTGCCGGCGGTCTCGGTAAACGGAGCGATCGGCAGAATCGCGTCGGCGTACTCGAGCGCGCCCTTGGCATACGAGCCAAAGGCAATCACGCTGGCGGCCTGGCCCAGAGCGGCCATCGCCTGGGCCGGGTTGGCGCAGTCGACTTCGGGCTCGAGGTTCCACAGCAGATAGGCCTGGCGCGGCGACTCGAACATGGTGCGGGCGTTGAGGCCGCCGGCTTGCGGGGTCGCGCCAGTCAAATAGCCACCAACGCTGGTCGCCGCTTCGCCCAGGACGCCGAACTTCGCGCCGGTGGCCGCAGCAATCCACTGCGACCAGGCAGCGATCTGCGCCGCGTTGGCGTGCTGGACCGCGGCATTGCCCAGCAGGATCGCGCCGTTCTGGCCGGAGAGAAGGCTCTCGGCGATGCGCTTGGCGGGCTCGCCTGCGACCACACCGGCGACCGGGGCAGCGATGCCCTTGGCGACAGCCACGGCGCTTGCCACTTCGGCCAGGGTCTGAACCCAGGCGTCGGGAGCGACGATGGCGCGCGCCGCAAGCGGCATCAGCAGATCGTCATCGACCGCGTGGATCACCGTCGCCTGAGCGCCGTGCTTGACGGCCTGGCGAATGCGCGAGGCCATCAAGGGCTGGTCCTTGCGCAGGAAGGAGCCCACCAGCAGCACGCGATCGAGCGTGTTGAGGTCAGCCACCTTCATGCCAAGCCAGGGCGCGCCAGCGCGCTGGCCATCGGCCGAGAAATCGGTCTGGCGCAGGCGGAAATCGATGTTGTCCGAACCCAGGCCGCGCACCAGTTGCGCGAGCAGGTGCAGTTCTTCAACGGTGGCGAGCGGGCCAGCCGCCGCTGCAATGGCCGACGCGCCGTGCTTGGCCTGGATGTCGCCAACGGTGCGAGCGACGTAGTCAAGCGCGGTCGCCCAGTCGACTTCATGCCACTGGCCGTCGTGCTTGAGCATCGGGCGAGTGATGCGGTCGCCCGCGGCGAGGCCTTCGTAGGCGAAGCGGTCGCGGTCGGAGATCCAGCACTCGTTCACCTCTTCGTTCTCGAGCGGAACCACGCGCAGGACGCGGCCGGCTTTGCTCTGGACCACGAGGTTGGCGCCGAGCGAATCGTGCGGGCTGACCGACTTGCGGCGAGCCAGCTCCCAGGTGCGGGCTTCGTAACGGAAGGGCTTGGAGGTGAGCGCGCCCACCGGGCACAGGTCGATCATGTTGCCCGAGAGTTCGGAGTCAACCGACTGACCCACGAAGGACAGGATCTCCGAATGCTCGCCGCGGCCGCCCATGCCCAGCTCCATCACCCCGGCGACTTCCTGGCCGAAGCGGACGCAGCGCGTGCAGTGGATGCAGCGGCTCATTTCCTCGGCCGAAACCAGCGGGCCGATGTTCTTGTGGAACACCACGCGCTTTTCCTCGGCGTAGCGGCTGGCGGTGCCGCCGTAGCCCATGGCCAGGTCTTGCAGCTGGCACTCGCCGCCCTGGTCGCAGATGGGGCAGTCGAGCGGGTGGTTGATCAGCAGAAATTCCATCACCGACTTCTGCGCGGCTTTTGCCTTGTCGCTATGGGTGTGGACGACCATGCCCGGGGTGACGGGCGTGGCGCAGGCCGGCAGGGGCTTGGGCGCCTTTTCGACCTCGACCAGACACATGCGGCAGCTCGCCGCGATCGACAATTTCTTGTGGTAGCAGAAGTGCGGGATGTAGACATCGGCCTGGGCAGCGGCCTGGATCACCATGCTGCCGGGGGCGACTTCCAGCTTCTTGCCATCGATTTCGATTTCAACCATGGCTCGTCACACGTAGTCGGGCACAAGGCAGCGCTTGTGTTCGACGTGGTAGGCAAATTCGTCGTGGAAGTGCTTCACAAAGGAGCGCACCGGCATTGCCGCGGCATCGCCGAGCGCGCAGATCGTGCGGCCCTGGATGTTGTCGGCGATCGAGTTGAGCAGGTCCAGGTCTTCGGGCCGGCCCTGGCCGTGCTCGATGCGATGAATCACGCGCCAGAGCCAGCCCGTGCCTTCGCGGCAAGGGGTGCACTGGCCGCACGACTCTTCGTAGTAGAAGTAGGCGAGCCGCTCGAGCGAACGCACCATGCAGCGGGTCTCGTCCATCACGATCACCGCGCCCGAACCCAGCATCGACCCGGCCTTGCTGATCGAGTCGTAGTCCATGTCGCAGGCCATCATCTGCTCGCCGGTCAAGACCGGCATCGACGAGCCGCCCGGGATCACCGCCTTGATCTTCTTGCCATCGCGCATGCCGCCGGCGAGTTCAAGCAGAGTGGCAAACGGCGTTCCCAGCGGGATCTCGTAGTTGCCGGGGCGCGCCACGTCGCCCGAGATCGAGAAGATCTTGGTGCCGCCGTTGTTGGGCTTGCCCATCTCCAGGAAGGCTTCGCCCCCGTGGTTGATGATGAAGGGCACCGCGGCGAAGGTCTCGGTGTTGTTGATCGTGGTCGGCTTGCCGTAGAGGCCGAAGCTCGCCGGGAACGGCGGCTTGAAGCGCGGCTGGCCCTTCTTGCCTTCGAGCGACTCGAGCAGCGCGGTCTCTTCGCCGCAGATGTAGGCGCCGTAACCGTGCGAGGCGTGGAGCTGAAAACTGAACTCGGAGCCGAGGATGTTGTGGCCCAGAAGGCCGGCGGCACGCGCTTCCTCGATGGCTTCCTCGAAGCGCTGATAGTCGGCCCAGATCTCGCCGTGGATGTAGTTGTAGCCCACGGTAATGCCCATCGCGTAGGCGGCGATCGCCATGCCCTCGATCACGATGTGCGGGTTGTAGCGAATGATGTCGCGGTCCTTGAAGGTCCCGGGCTCACCCTCGTCGGTATTGCACACGAGGTACTTCTGCCCCGGGAACTGACGCGGCATGAAGCTCCACTTCAGCCCGGTCGGAAAGCCCGCACCGCCGCGGCCGCGCAGGGCCGACTTCTTCATCTCGGCGATCACCGCATCCGGCGTGATGCCCTCAGCAATGATTCTGCGCAGCGCCGCGTAACCGCCGCGCGACTCGTAGTCCTTCAGGCGCCAGTTCGTGCCATCGAGACCGGCGAGGATCACCGGCTTGATGTGTCGGCCGTGGAAGCAGGTTTCCTGGCTCATGCCTGCCCCTTGAGTTCGGCGATCAGGGCGTCGATCTTGTCGCGGCTCATGAAGCTTTCCATGCGCTCGTTGTTGACGATCATCACCGGCGCGTCGCCGCAGGCGCCCATGCACTCGCCTTCCTTCAAGGTAAAGCAGCCGTCGGCGGTGGTCTCGCCGAAATCGATGCCGAGCTTCTCCTTGAGATAGGCGGCCGCCCCCTTGGCGCCCGAGAGCGCGCACGGCAGGTTGGTGCAGATGACAACCTTGAAGCGGCCAGGCTGAGCCAGGTCGTACATGTTGTAGAAGCTCGCCACCTCGAACACGGCGATCGGCGCCATGCCAAGGATGGCGGCAATCTCGCGCATCACTTCGGGCGAGAGCCAGCCGAGCTGACGCTGCGCGTGAGCGAGCGCGGCAATCACGGCCGACTGCTTGTGTTCGGCAGGGAACTTGGCGATCTCTCGATCGATCTTGGCGAGGGTCTCGGCCGTGAGCAGCGATTGGGTTTGCGGCACCGCGTTCATGTCTTACCTGTCGATTTCGCCGAACACGATGTCCTGCGTCCCGATGATGGTCACCGCGTCGGCGATCATGTGCCCGCGCGCCATCATGTCGAGGCCTTGCAGGTGCACGAAACCCGGCGCGCGGATCTTGAGCCGATACGGCTTGTTGGCGCCGTCGGACACCAGATAGATGCCGAACTCGCCCTTGGGGTGCTCGACGGCCGAGTAGGCCTCGCCCGGCGGCACGTGGAAACCTTCGGTAAAGAGCTTGAAGTGATGGATCAGCTCTTCCATGTTGGACTTCATCTCGACGCGCGACGGCGGCGCGACCTTGTGGTCGGCGCTGATCACCGGGCCGGGGTTGGCGCGCAGCCACGCCACGCACTGCTCGATGATGCGGTTGGCCTGACGCATCTCGGCCACGCGCACCAGGTAGCGGTCGTAGCTGTCGCCATTGACGCCCACCGGGACGTCAAAGTCCATGCGGTCGTAGACCTCGTAGGGCTGCTTCTTGCGCAGGTCCCACGCAATGCCGGAACCGCGCAGCATCGGGCCGGTAAAGCCCCACGCCATGGCCTGCTCGGGGCTGACCACGCCGATGCCCACCAGGCGCTGCTTCCAGATCCGGTTGTCGGTCAGCAGGGTCTCGTACTCGTCGACGTGCTTGGGGAACTTCTTGGTGAAGGCCTCGATGAAATCGAGCACCGAGCCGTCGCGCTCTTCGTTCAAGCGAGCGGTCTCGCGCGCGTTGCGGTACTTCGACGGCTTGTGCTTGGGCATCGCGTCGGGCAGGTCGCGGTAGACACCGCCCGGACGGTAGTAGGCCGCGTGCATGCGCGCGCCGGAGACCGCTTCGTAGACGTCGAACAGGTCTTCGCGCTCGCGGAAGGCATACAGCAGAACCGCCATCGCACCGACGTCGAGACCATGGGCGCCAATCCACAACAAGTGGTTGAGGATGCGGGTGATCTCGTCGAACATCACGCGGATGTACTGAGCACGCTCGGGCACTTCAACGCCCAGGAGCTTCTCGATCGCCATCACGTAGGCATGCTCGTTGGCCATCATCGACACGTAGTCGAGGCGGTCCATGTACGGCACCGACTGCAGGTAGGTGCGGGTCTCGGCGAGCTTTTCGGTAGCGCGGTGCAAGAGGCCGATGTGCGGGTCGGCGCGTTCGATGACTTCGCCGTCGAGCTCGAGCACCAGGCGCAGCACGCCGTGCGCGGCCGGGTGCTGCGGGCCGAAGTTCAGGGTGTAATTCTTGATTTCAGCCATATCAGTGCCCGGCGTAGCCGTCCTCGCGAATGATGCGGGGCGTGTTCTCGCGCGGCTCGATCGACACCGGCTGGTAGACGACTCGCCTGGCCTCAGGGTCGTAGCGCATCTCGACATAACCAGAGACCGGGAAGTCCTTGCGGAACGGATGCCCGACGAAGCCGTAATCGGTGAGGATGCGGCGCAGATCCGGGTGGCCTTCGAAGACGATGCCGTAGAGATCGAAGGCTTCACGCTCGAACCAGCCCACGGCTGGCCACACATGAACCAGCGAAGGCAGCAGCGGCAGATCGTCATCGACACAGAAGGCGCGCACCCGCAGGCGCCAGTTATGCGCAAGCGACAAGAGGTGAACGGCGGCGGCAAAGCGCGGGCCAGTGTGCTCGCCATTGCCGTAGGCGGAATAGTCGAGGCCGCACAGATCGATCATCTGCTCAAAGCGCAGGTCAGGCGCGTCACGCAGGATGGTCATCGCTTCGAGATAGTCCGCCGCGGCAACAACAACGGTGACTTCGCCCAGGGCAAGATCGAGCGACGCAATGCGGTCGCCGAGCCCAAGCTTGAGGTTCTCGACCAGGGTTTCGAGACGGGTCATGGTGGCTCTCGTCCGCCGCTGAGCTAGCGGGCGATGGTGTTGGTGCGTTGGATCTTGGCCTGCAGCTGGATCAAGCCGTAGATGAGGGCCTCGGCCGTGGGCGGGCAACCGGGCACGTAGACGTCGACCGGCACGATGCGATCACAGCCGCGAACGACGGAATAGGAATAGTGGTAGTAGCCGCCGCCGTTGGCGCACGAGCCCATCGACAAGACCCAGCGCGGCTCGGCCATCTGGTCGTAGACCTTGCGCAGCGCGGGCGCCATCTTGTTGCAGAGCGTGCCGGCCACGATCATCAGATCGGACTGCCGCGGGCTGGGACGAAACATGATTCCGAAGCGGTCGAGGTCGTAGCGGGAAGCGCCCGCGTGCATCATCTCAACCGCGCAGCACGCAAGACCGAAGGTCATGGGCCACATGGAACCGGTCTTGGACCAGTTGATCAGCTTGTCGACACTGGTCGTGACAAAGCCTTCGTTCAAAACGCCATCGATTGCCATCCCGACTTCCCCATCATTCCCAGTTGAGCGCGCCCTTCTTCCACTCGTACACAAATCCCACTGTGAGGATGCCGAGGAAGATCATCATGGACCAGAAACCGATGCTCCAGACGCCAAGGTCTCCGAGCACGGCAGCCCAGGGAAAAAGGAAGGCAATCTCGAGATCGAAAAGAATGAAGAGAATGGCAACGAGGTAGTAGCGGACGTCGAATTTCATCCGCGCGTCTTCGAAGGCTTCGAAGCCACACTCGTAGGGGGAGAGCTTTTCGGGATCGGGGCGACTGGGCCCCAGCAGAAGACCGACAAGGATCGGAGCGATGCCGATCGCAATGCCAACCAGGATAAACAGCAGAATCGGTAGATACGATTCGAGACTCAATCCCTGGCTCACTGCAGATTCCTCGCAATACACGACCCAAAAGTTTCTTTCGGATCGACTATCGGAGAGCCGCCCATTTGGGCGTCCCTAGCTATTGGATGGTGCCGTCGGCGAGATTCGAACTCGCACAGGTTTCCCCGCCACCCCCTCAAGATGGTGTGTCTACCAATTTCACCACGACGGCATTTCAGCTAGGGATTCTACCAGAATATTCCCGGCGAATCTTGCGCTGCAGCGAGAGGAGGAATATTTCGCTGCAGCAGAGAGACGAATTCTACTTCGGAATTTCGTTCGATTTGGGCGCTTCGACAGGCTGATTAGGGTTATTCGTAATGCCACCCTGCTCAACTGTGCCCAGAACACCACCCTTGGGAGCTTGTGCGACCGGAGCGCGCGAGGTGCTCACTGTCAGACCAATCGTTGCCACGAAAAAAAATGTTGCCGCGATCGCCGTGGCACGCGACAGAAAGTTCGCCGAACCAGTCGCGCCGAACAGCGAGCCCGACGCGCCGCCGCCAAATGCCGCCCCCATGTCAGCGCCTTTGCCGTGCTGGAGCAGCACAAGAATGATCACCGCCACAGAGGACAGCACCTGGATCACGATCATGAGCGAAGTCAGCCAGTGCATGTTGTATCTCAGCCTTGAAAATCAATTGCGCGCAGCGGCGCAGATGGAAAGAAAGTCGCCCGCTTGAAGCGAAGCACCACCGATAAGCCCGCCGTCGATATCCGGCTGGCTAAAGAGTTCTGCGGCATTGCCAGACTTGACGCTGCCGCCGTAGAGAAGACGCAATTCCGCAGCGATCTGAGCGTCACGCTCAGCCACCTGAGCCCGCAGAGCGCAATGAACTTCCTGCGCCTGCTCGGGTGAAGCCGAGCGACCAGTACCGATCGCCCACACCGGCTCGTAAGCCACCGCGCCCACGGCCAAGGCTTGCGCCCCGACGCGATCAAGCACGGCCGCGAGCTGAGCCGCGACCACCTCGAACGTGCGGCCTTGTTCGCGATCGGCCAGCGCTTCACCGACGCAGACGATCGGACGCAGACCCGCCTCCAGCGCGCGCGCGGTCTTGGCGGCGACCACTTCATTGGTCTCGCCGTGCCTCTGGCGCCGCTCCGAGTGACCGACGATCACCCAGCGCGCACCGACGTCGGCCAGCATTTCACCCGCCACTTCGCCGGTGAAAGCGCCGTCCTTGTGTTCGGACAGATCCTGCGCCCCGCATTCGGCGACGCGAACATCAAGGCCGGCGACCACTTGAAGCAGATACGGGTAGGGCGCGCACACCACGATGTCGCACGCCGCTTCGGCTGCGCCGGCACGGAATGCGTCCAGCCAGGCCGCATTAGCGACGACTGAACCGTTCATTTTCCAATTGGCAGCAACAAGCTTGCGTCGCGTAGTCATGGTTTGGCTCAAAAGCTTTCGATTGTAGCGGGTTGGCCGTAAAGCCCACAAACCCAAGGATCACGCAGGCCGCTCGTTGGCGCCAACGCCAACAGCCAGCATCAGTTTGCCAATATGCGAACTCGCCTCAAGTGCCGCATGCGCGGCGGCGGCCTGCTCGAGAGAAAAGACTCGTGAAATGACCGGCTTGATTCGACCGCTCTCAAGCAGTGGCCACACCGTCTCGCGCAAACCCTTGGCAATTCCGGCCTTGAAGGCCACAGCTCGCGGCCGCAAGGTCGAACCTGTAATCGTGAGTCGACGCCGCAAGACCAAGCCCGCGTCGATCTGCGCTTTCACCCCGCCCTGGACGGCGATAATCACGAGCCTGCCGTCTTCTGCCAGACACTCGACTTCACGGGCCACGTAGTCGCCCGCGACCATGTCGAGAATCACGTCCACGCCGCGCCCCTCCGTGAGCTCGCGCACGCGCAGTGAAAAATCCTCGCTGCGGTAATTGATGCCTTGGGCTGCGCCGAGCGCTTCGCAGGCGCGGCATTTGTCATCGCTGCCCGCGGTGGCGTAGACGGTGTTGCCCAATGCTGTGGCAATCTGGATCGCTGCCACGCCGATTCCACTTGCCCCGCCTTGCACCAGAAGCGACTCTCCTGCCGCCAGACGCCCACGCTCAAAGACATTGCTCCAGACCGTGAAATAGGTTTCCGGAAGGCTCGCTGCCTCCAGAAAACTCCATCCTCGAGGCACCGGCAGACACTGCGCAGCGGGCGCAGCGCAAAGCTCGGCATAGCCGCCTCCCGCCACCAGAGCACAAACCGCGTCGCCAAACCGCCAGCCACAACCAGCAAGATCGCCGCCAACGATTCGCCCTGCGACTTCCAGACCCGGCAGGTCGCTCGCACCGGGCGGCGGCGCGTAAAGCCCCTTGCGTTGAAGCACGTCGGGCCGATTGACACCAGCGGCCTCAACCTGGATCAAGACCTCGCCCGCACCGCAGCTCGGCAGAGGACGCTCGACCCACTCCAGCACCTCGGGCGCACCTGGAGCGCGGATTTCGATGGCTTTCATGGCAATTCCACAGAAGAGTGCGACAAGCAGATGCGAACAAGGCGCCCGAAAGCGCCTTGTTCATTCAAGCATTTAACGCTTACTGCTGGGGAGCGCCTTCATCGGCGGTCACAGCCTTCATCGACAGACGCACGCGGCCCTTTTCGTCGGCCTCGAGCACCTTGACGCGCACCGCCTGACCTTCCTTGAGGTAGTCGGCCACGGCATTGACGCGCTCATTGGCGATTTGCGAGATGTGCAGCAGACCGTCCTTGCCCGGCAGGATCTGGACGATCGCACCAAAGTCCAGCAGACGCAGGACGGTACCGTCGTAGACCTTGCCGACTTCGACTTCGGCCGTGATCTCGGCGATGCGGCGCTGGGCTTCGCGGCCCTTTTCCATGTCGACCGAGGCGATGATGATGGTGCCATCGTCCTCGATGTCGATCTGGGTGCCGGTCTCTTCGGTCAGCGCACGGATCACCGAGCCGCCCTTGCCGATCACGTCACGGATTTTCTCGGGGTTGATCTTCATCTTGATCATGCGCGGCGCAAAGGCCGAGAGCTCGCCGCGCGCAGCGCCGGCCTGCTCTTGCATCTTGCCGAGGATGTGCATGCGGCCTTCCTTGGCTTGCGCCAGGGCGACCTGCATGATTTCCTTGTTGATCCCTTCGATCTTGATGTCCATCTGAAGCGCGGTCACGCCGTTGGCGGTACCGGCCACCTTGAAGTCCATGTCGCCGAGATGATCCTCGTCGCCCAGGATGTCGGTGAGGACGGCGAACTTGTTGCCTTCCTTGATCAGGCCCATCGCCACACCGGCAACATGCGCCTTGAGCGGCACGCCAGCGTCGATCAGCGCGAGGCAGCCGCCGCACACCGAAGCCATCGACGAAGAACCGTTCGACTCGGTGATCTCCGAAACCACGCGCATCGAGTACTGGAAGTCCTCAGGCGAAGGCAGCACGGCGAGCAACGCGCGCTTGGCGAGACGGCCGTGGCCGATTTCGCGACGCTTGGGGCTGCCGACGCGACCGGTTTCACCGGTGGCGAAGGGGGGCATGTTGTAGTGCATCATGAAACGGTCACGGTACTCGCCCATGAGCGCGTCGATGATCTGCTCGTCCTGCTTGGTGCCGAGGGTGGCCGTCACCAGCGCCTGGGTCTCGCCACGCGTGAAGAGCGACGAACCGTGGGTGCGCGGCAGCACGCCCTGGCGGATTTCAATCGGACGCACGGTGCGGGTGTCGCGGCCGTCGATGCGCGGCTCGCCGTCGAGGATCTGGCTGCGGACGATCTTGGCTTCGAGGTCGAACAGGATGTTGTTGACGTCGTTGCTGTCGGCCTTCTCGCCACCGGCGGCGACTTCCTCAGCCAGCTTGGCCGAGACCATCGAATAGATCGAACGCAGCTTCTGGGTGCGCTCTTGCTTGGAGCGGATGCCGTAGGCGGCGCGCAGGTCGGCACCAACCAGGCCGATGATCTTGGCGATCAGGGCTTCGTTCTTGGCGGCAGGCTTCCAATCCCAGGCCGGCTTGCCGGCTTCTTGCACCAACTCGTGAATCGCGTTGATCGCGATCTGCATCTGCTCGTGGCCGAACACCACCGAACCCAGCATCACGTCTTCGGGCAGCTGATCGGCTTCCGACTCGACCATCAGCACGGCGCGCTCGGTGCCGGCGACAATCAGATCGAGCTGGCTTGTCTTCAACTGGCTGGCGGTGGGGTTCAGAACATACTGGCCGTCGATGTAGGCGACGCGGGCGGCGCCGATCGGGCCCTTGAAGGGGATGCCCGAGATCGACAGCGCAGCCGAGGCGCCGATCAGAGCGGCGATATCCGGATCGATTTCAGGATTGACCGACAGCACATGGATGACGACCTGGACTTCGTTGTAGAAGCCATCCGGAAACAGCGGGCGGATCGGACGGTCGATCAGACGGCTGGTCAGCGTTTCCTTCTCGGACGGACGACCTTCGCGCTTAAAGAAGCCACCGGGAATCTTGCCCGCGGCGTAGGTCTTCTCGACATAGTCGACGGTCAGCGGGAAAAAATCCTGGCCCGGCTTGGCTTCGGTACGAGCCACAACCGTGGCGAGCACCACGGTGTCATCGATCGAGCACAGCACGGCGCCGCCGGCTTGGCGAGCAATTTCGCCGGTCTCGAGAGTGACGGTGTGAGCACCGTACTGGAAGGTCTTGGTGACTTTATTGAAGATCGACATTGAGCGAATCCTTTCAGTGGGGGCCAGCGATGACCCTGAGGCACGCTGCGGTATCGACGACTCGGCACCACTGGTGCCTTACGTCCATATCGCAGCGCGCAAACTGTGACCGGATGAAACGCAACCGGCCCGCGAGGATGAACCACGCAGGCCGGCAGCGGATTTCATCGGGGCACGAATTACTTGCGCAGGCCCAAGGTCTCGATCAGAGCCTTGTAGGCGCCAGCGTTCTGGCCCTTGAGGTAGTCGAGGAGCTTACGACGACGGCTGACCATCTTCAGCAGGCCGCGACGCGAGTGGTGATCCTTGACGTGCTCCTTGAAGTGGCCAGTCAGCTCGTTGATGCGAGCGGTCAGCAGAGCAACTTGGACCTCGGGCGAACCGGTGTCACCGGCAGCGCGTTGGAACTTGGCGACGATTTCCGTCTTATTGATATCAGCAACCGACATGATTTCCCTTTCTAGTGCTGTTGCGTTACGAGCGGTCACGGAAGGAAGGCCGTGCCGTGGAAAGCGCGTCAGTATACCCGAGCTCCCGGCGCCAGCACTACCGGACCTCGGGCTGACCCGTTGCTCAAGGCTCCCATCGATACAGCGTTTACCCCATCGATGCCGCCACCAAAACCAGCCAACCTTTCAGGCGACGCCTTCCACTTTCATGGAAAAGAGCAGCCAAAAAAACTGGCCGCTCCTGTGAAAATCCCGTCGATCAGGGTGTCTCGGCCGTTTGCGGGTTGAGTCGCTCGGCCGTGGTGTAGAGCTTGTTGAGTGCGTTCAGGTAGGCCTTGGCGCTCGCCGCAATGATGTCGGGATCCGCACCCACACCGTTGACGATGCGACCGGCGCGAGTCAGGCGTACGGTCACTTCGCCCTGACTCTCGGTGCCAGTGGTGATGGCATTGACCGAAAACAGAAGCAGTTCGGAGCCGCTCGCCACGCTCGACTCAATAGCCTTGAACGTGGCGTCGACCGGGCCGTTGCCCTCGGCCGTGGCAGCCACCTCCACCGCACCCACCTTCATCACGATGCTGGCCTGCGGCCGCTCACCGGTTTCTGAACGCTGCGACAGCGACACCAGCTTGAAGTGCTCGTCGTGCGGAGTGACCGTTTCATCCGAGAACAAGGCCTGGATATCCTCATCGAAGATCTCGCTCTTGCGATCGGCCAGGTCCTTGAAGCGAGCAAACGCGGCGTTGAGTTCGGTTTCACTTTCAATCGGGATCGCCAGCTCTTGCACCCGCTGCTTGAACGCGTTGCGGCCTGAGAGCTTGCCCAACACGATTTTGTTGGCGCTCCAGCCCACATCCTCGGCACGCATGATCTCGTAGGTATCGCGCGCCTTGAGAACACCGTCCTGGTGAATGCCCGAGGCGTGCGCAAAGGCGTTCGCACCGACCACCGCCTTGTTGGGCTGAACCGGGAAGCCCGTGATGCTCGAGACCAGCTTGGAGGCCGGCACGATCTGCTCGGTCGCGATCCCAAGATCCAGCGCAAAGAAGTCACGACGGGTCTTGACCGCCATCACCACTTCCTCGAGCGAGCAGTTGCCTGCCCGCTCGCCCAGACCGTTGATCGTGCATTCCACCTGGCGCGCGCCACCGATATGAACACCGGCGAGCGAGTTGGCCACCGCCATGCCAAGGTCGTTATGACAGTGCACCGACCACACTGCTTGGTCAGAGTTGGGAATTCGCTCGCGCAGATTGCGGATGAACTCGCCATAGAGCTCGGGCACCGCGTAACCGACGGTGTCGGGCAAGTTGATCGTGGTCGCGCCTTCGGCGATCACGGCTTCGATCACCCGACACAGGAAGTCGGGTTCGGAGCGATAACCGTCTTCAGGCGAGAACTCGATGTCGTTAGTGAATTTGCCGGCAAAGCGCACCGCCAACTTGGCCTGCTCGAACACCTGGTCGGGCGTCATGCGCAGCTTTTTCTCCATATGGAGCGGGCTGGTCGCGATGAAGGTGTGAATGCGGCGCCGCTCGGCCCCTGCCAGAGCCTCACCTGCGCGGGCGATATCACGGTCATTGGCGCGCGCCAGCGAGCAGATCGTCGAGTCCTTGATCGTGTTGGCGATCGTTCGCACCGCCTCGAAGTCGCCGTTGGAACTGGCAGCGAAACCCGCCTCGATCACATCGACCTGTAGCCGCTCGAGCTGGCGCGCAATGCGCAGCTTCTCTTCACGCGTCATGGACGCGCCAGGGCTTTGCTCGCCGTCGCGCAAGGTGGTGTCGAAAATGATGAGGCGGTCGGTCATGGAAGACTCCGGGGGTGGACGTATTCGTGCTGTCTTGCCCGAGACCGAGGATCGCGGGCGAGGTCTTGCACGAATTGTGGGAGGGGGAGTTAGGTGCGCGCGGGGCGCAGTAGCAGAGCCGCTAGAACAGCGGCTGCTAGGAGGTGAATCGCCGAGAAGGTGCTGGCGTGTTTCATACCTTCAACTATAGGCTCAAACACGCCAGCTAACAACTCAGCCTGCCTTGGTCGGCGGCGTCGGACTGGCCGCCACCGGCACCGGCTTGGCCGGATTGGCTTCGCCCTTGGTCCATCGATACGCCTGGTACAGATAGCCAGACAGCGCGTAACAGCAGAAGAGACCGAACAAGACCACGGGAGGATCGCTCGAGACCAGAAAGATCAAGACAACGATCGCCACCATCACCCAGAACGGCACGCTGCGCGCCACATGGAAACTCTTGCCGCTATAAAACGGCGCGTTCGAGACCATGGTCAGGCCGGCGTAGACCGTGATGGTGAAAGCCACCCAGGGCATCCAGACGTCCTTGATCGGAAATTTATTGTCCACTGCCAGCCACACAAAACCCGCCACCATTGCCGCGGCGGCTGGACTCGGCAAGCCCTGGAAGAAGCGCTTGTCGACCACTCCCAGATTGGCGTTAAAGCGCGCCAGACGCAAAGCGGCACCGGCGCAGTAGACAAAGGCCGCCGCCCAGCCCCAGCGCCCCAGGTCGTGCAGGATCCACTCGTACATCACGAGCGCGGGCGCAACGCCAAACGAGGTCATGTCGGAGAGCGAATCGTATTGCTCGCCAAATGCGCTCTGGGTATTGGTCAAGCGCGCGACTCGCCCGTCCATGCCATCGAGCACCATGGCCACGAAGATCGCGATCGCCGCCCACTCGAAGTTCTTATTCATCGCTTGCACGATGGCAAAGAACCCGGCGAACAGCGCTGCGGTCGTAAAGAGATTGGGCAGCAGGTAGATGCCGCGGCGACGAGGCGCTACTGCCACCTCGTCGCCGCGCTTACTGGCAGGAGCCAGAGCACGCGGCTTACGTCGACGGAATCGCATTCGATCAGCCTTGCAGTTCGGCCAGGACGGTGGTCGTGGCCGAAACCTTGTCTCCCACCGAGACCTTGGGATGCGCCGACAAGGGCAGATAGACATCAACCCGTGAACCAAAGCGGATAAAGCCGTAACGCTCGCCGCGAGCGAGCACATCGCCCGGCTTGACGTAGCACAGGATGCGACGCGCGATCAGACCGGCGACTTGAACGAAGGTGATTCGCTCTCCGCCCGACAGGCTCACCACAACGGCATTGCGTTCGTTCTCGGTGCTCGCCTTGTCGAGGTCGGCATTGATGAACTTACCCGGCATGTACTTGACCTTCTCCACCGTCCCGGCCACCGGCGCGCGGTTGCTATGCACGTTGAAGACATTCATGAAAACACTGATCAACAGGGTTTCGCGGTCGGTATACGGGTCAAAGGCTTTCTCGACCTTGACGATGCGACCGTCGGCGGGCGACAGCACGGCATTGGCTTGCGTCGGCACAGCCCGCGGCGGATCACGGAAAAACTGAACCACAAACGCCAGGATCAACCACAGCGGCACCGCCCAAGCCCAGCCGGCGAGCGCCGTGACGAGCACGGCGGCGACCAGCGAGATACCAATGAACGGCCAGCCCTCTCGGGCCAAAATCGGATGAGGATAAGAATTCGACAAACTAGGCTCCCGACCCGCGTCGGACAGCGGGCCATATTTGGCGCAAGTCTAAGGGATCAGGGCAAAAACCGGACGCGAGCGGTCACGCCCAGGGTTTCGGTGGTCTGGCCAGGTTCGAAGCTCGGCGTCGCCATGGTGTCAGCCGCGGGCGCTGCCGCGGCCCGCATGAACTGGGGCGAAGGCGGCATCGGCTCGCCACGGACACCGAACGAGAGCTCCTCGATCCGCACTCGTGCCGGCGGCACTGACAGGGCTCCAGCGGCAGCAGCAACTCGAGCGTTGACATTGGCAATGGCGCGTTCAATCAACTGGGCTTCGGCCTTGTCGCGCGCTGCCCGCGACAGGCGAAATTGAACGCCGCCCAAGGCCAGCTGGGCTTGCGCTGCCTGCACCGTGCGCGACAAACCATTGAGATCGCCCGTGCGCAGCTGCACCGTCTGGCGCACCCGCCACGCCACCAGCTTGGGCGCCGCGTCCTTCGGGTAGGTGTAAATCGGATAGGTCTGATAGCCACTGCTTTCGAGCTTGGCCGAGGGATCGGCTCGCTTGAGCAGGGCCGTGCCTTCGGCGACGCGCTGATTCACAAGCGACTGAGCGCGCACTGCGTCTGCGTCCTGCACCTCGGCGTAAAAAGAGGCAGTCGCCTCGTCATTGGCCAGTTGCACCTCGGCGTTGCCCGGCATGACCACTACCGTGCCTTCGCCGCGCGGCGCCGCGGGCACTGCGGACTGGCCAAAAGCCACCGCCGACGTCAATCCCAAGGCGATAAACACGAACAGGCTTCGCATTGCTGTCTCCTCAAAGAGCGACGGGCGCCGCAGCGCCCGTCGGTGGCCGAAAAACCTAGTTGAGCATTAGTTGCGGCTCTTGTCGACCAGGCGATTGGCCTTGATCCAAGGCATCATCGCGCGCAGTTGCTCACCCACTTGCTCGATCGGGTGCTCCGCGGTCAGACGACGACGGCTCATCAAGGTCGGCGCTCCGGCGCGGTTTTCCAGGATGAAGCTCTTGGCGTATTCGCCAGTCTGGATGTCCGTCAGACACTGACGCATCGCGGCGCGGGCTTCGCCGGCAATCACGCGCGGACCGGTGACGTATTCACCGTACTCGGCGTTGTTCGAGATCGAGTAGTTCATGTTGCCAATGCCGCCCTCGTACATCAGGTCGACGATCAGCTTCAACTCGTGCAAGCACTCGAAGTAAGCCATCTCGGGCGCGTAACCGGCTTCCACCAGCGTGTCGAAACCGGCCTTGACCAATTCCACCGCACCGCCGCACAGAACTGCCTGTTCGCCAAAGAGGTCGGTCTCGGTTTCTTCACGGAAGCTGGTCTCGATGATGCCGGCCTTGCCGCCACCATTGGCTGCCGCGTAGCTGAGCGCGATGTCGCGCGCCGCGCCCGACTTGTCCTGGTAGACGGCGATCAGGTGAGGCACGCCGCCACCTTGCTTGTAGGTGCCACGAACGGTATGGCCCGGCGCCTTGGGAGCGACCATCCACACGTCGAGGTCGGCACGCGGAACAACCTGGCCGTAGTGAACGTTGAAGCCGTGGGCAAACGCGAGCGAGGCGCCCGGCTTGATGTTGGGCTCGACCTCGTTCTTGTAGACCTCGCCGATGGTCTCGTCGGGCAGCAGGATCATGACCACGTCCGCGCCACGCACAGCATCGGCCACTTCAGCCACCTTGAGGCCTTCAGCCGCGGCCTTGGCCCAGGAAGCGCCGTTCTTGCGCAGGCCGACGGTGATCTGGCAGCCCGATTCCTTGAGGTTCAAGGCGTGGGCGTGGCCCTGCGAACCGTAACCGATGATGGCGACCTGTTTGCCCTTGATGAGGGAGAGATCGGCGTCCTTGTCGTAAAAAACTTTCATGTTCTATCCGTTGTCCGTCAGTGAGTGGATTGGTTCAATGCTGCTCAGATGCGAAGGACGCGTTCGCCGCGCCCGATCCCGGAACTGCCCGTGCGAACGGTCTCGAGGATGGCAGTGCGGTCAAGCGCCTGGATGAAGGCGTCGAGCTTGCCAGCATCGCCCGTGAGCTCAATCGTGTAGGAGCGCTCGGTGACGTCGATGACGCGGCCGCGGAAGATGTCCGTCATGCGCTTCATTTCCTCTCGCTCCTTGCCTACCGCCCTCACCTTGACCAGCATGAGTTCGCGCTCGGAGTAATCGCCCTCGGACAGATCGACCACCTTGACCACCTCGATCAGGCGGTTCAAGTGCTTGGTGATCTGCTCGACCATGCCGTCGGAACCGATGGTGACAATGGTCATGCGCGAGAGCGACTTCTCTTCCGTGGGCGCCACGGTCAGCGATTCGATGTTGTAGCCCCGCGCCGAAAACAGGCCAACCACGCGCGACAGCGCGCCGGGTTCGTTCTCGAGCAGGACGGAGATGATGTGTCTCGTCACAGTTCCTCCGAACCCAGCAGCATTTCGGTCAGGCCCTTGCCTGCCTTGACCATTGGCCACACGTTTTCGGTGGCGTCGGTCAGGATGTCGAGAAAGACCAGCCGGTCCTTGTACTTGCCAAAAGCCTCGCGGATCGCCGGCTCGACATCGATCGCCCGATCGACCCGGATACCAACGTGGCCATAGGCCTCGGCCAGGCGCACGAAATCAGGCAGAGCATCCATGTAGGACTCGGAGTAGCGGCTGCCGTATTCGATCTGCTGCCACTGCCGCACCATGCCCAGGTACCGGTTGTTGAGCGCCAGGATCTTGGGCGTCAGCCGGTACTGCTTGCAGGTCGAGAGCTCCTGGATGTTCATCTGGATCGAGCCTTCGCCGGTGACGCAAGCTACCGTCGCCCCCGGATTGGCCATCTGGACGCCCATCGCGTAAGGCAATCCCACGCCCATGGTTCCCAGGCCACCCGAGTTGATCCAGCGCCGCGGCCGATCAAACTTGTAGTACTGCGCCGCCCACATCTGGTGCTGACCAACATCGGAGGTAATAAAAGCCTCGCCCTGGGTGACCTTCCACAGCGTCTCGATGACGAACTGGGGCTTGATCACCTGCTCGGTGGACTCGTACTTCATGCAGTCGCGCCCGCGCCAATCGTCGATCTGCTTCCACCAGGCGCCCAGGCGCTGGGGATCCGGGCGTTGCGGCGTGGCTTCGATCTGCTGGATCAGCTCGGAGAGCACTTCCTTGACATCACCCACGATCGGCACGTCAACCTTGACCCGCTTCGAGATCGACGAGGGGTCGACGTCGATGTGGATGATCTTGCGCGGCACTTGGGCAAAGTGCTTCGGATTGCCGATCACGCGATCATCAAACCGGGCCCCCACCGCCAGCAGGACGTCGCAGTTCTGCATCGCCATGTTGGCTTCGTAGGTGCCGTGCATACCGAGCATGCCGACAAACTTGGGGTCACTCGCCTTGAAACCGCCCAGCCCCATCAAGGTGTTGGTGCAGGGGTAGCCCAGATCGTTGACAAGGCGGTTGAGCAGCTCGGACGCGTCCGACAGCACCACCCCGCCGCCGGCGTAAATCATGGGCCGCTCAGCCGCCATCAGCAGTCCGAGCGCTTTCTTGATCTGCCCCTGGTGGCCCTTGACGACCGGCTTGTACGAGCGCATCTCGACATCGCGCGGATAGCTGAACTCGCAACGATCGACCGTGATGTCTTTCGGAATATCGACCAGAACCGGGCCAGGACGGCCGCTTTGCGCGATATAGAACGCCTTCCGGATCGTCGTGGCGAGCTCGCGCACGTCCTTGACGAGGAAGTTGTGCTTGACGCAAGGGCGGGTGATGCCGACCGTATCGCACTCCTGAAAGGCGTCCTGCCCAATCGCATGGGTTGGAACCTGACCGGAGATGATGACCATCGGGATCGAGTCCATGTAGGCGGTCGCGATGCCAGTGACGGCATTGGTCACGCCCGGGCCGCTGGTCACCAGGGCCACGCCGATCTTGTTGCTCGAACGGGAATACGCATCCGCTGCGTGAACTGCAGCCTGTTCATGACGAACCAGGATGTGCTGAAACTTGTCCTGTTTGAAGATGGCGTCGTAGATATAAAGAACAGCGCCACCGGGGTACCCGAAGACGTGTTCGACCCCTTCTTCCTGCAAGCACCGAACGAGGATTTCGGCACCAGTGATTGGCGCGGATTTCATTTCCGCATTGATTGACTGCATAGCAATCGAATCCTTTCAAAGTCCACGGGAAATTGATCGGATGCCGTTCCATAGTCACTTGTGGCGACCGGTGCGACGTTTGAAACAACGTTAGCTGTGATGGACAACCGGATAGGTCGGGTCAGGCTAAAGGGTCTCTTGTTGTGCAAGACTCTGACACGATACCGCGCCGCACAACATTGGACAAACCGCCCAGCCCGGCCGGACTGCGGATTCCCCTCCTCTGTTAGCATGGCGCAAACGCTAATCACGGACGGGCCTCGTCCATCACCATCAGCAACCGGTCCGCATCCGTCCGCATGGCCACTCGCGAAGAACTTTCCCGTTTCCTAGCCGAAGTCGAACGAAGGGCCTACAAACAGGCTGCCTTCACGGTACGTGACGACGACGCGGCTCTCGACATCGTTCAGGACGCGATGATCAAGCTGGCCGAAAACTATGGCGAGCGGCCGATCGCCGAGCTGCCCCTGCTGTTCACTCGCATCCTCCAGAACACCATTCACGACCATTTCCGGCGCACCAAAGTGCGCTCGACCTGGACCACGCTGTTTTCGGCCTTTCTGCCCAACGATGACGAGGACGCCAACCCGCTCGACACGATTGAGGCCCTGTCCTCGGGCGATGGCGTGATCAGCGCAGAAGACGAAGTGAGTCGTGGACAAGTGGTCGCGGCGATTGAAACCGAGCTTTCCCTGCTACCCGCACGTCAACGAGAAGCCTTCCTGCTGCGTTATTGGGAGGAAATGGACGTAGCGGAGACCGCCGCCGTCATGGGCTGCTCGGAAGGTAGCGTCAAGACCCACTGCTCGCGCGCCACGCACACCTTGGCCCGGGCACTGCAGGCGCGGGAAATCAAATTATGAGACAAGCAGAATTCGGCTACCGGATCCGGCAGGCGCTCGACGAATCGACCGAGCGCCTCGATTACAAAACGACGTATCGCCTTGAACAAGCGAGAAAGGCTGCGCTCGCGCGCCACAACGGTGCTGCTTGCGCCGCGCCGGTTCGCGTTTCCCGCCTGGCCACGGCGGGCGGCCCGTCGCTTGACGAAGACCAGCACGGCTGGTTGTGGCAGGCGGGATGGATTGCGCCCATGCTTGCGTTGGTGATCGGCTTTTTCGGGATCTACGAATATCAGTCGGCGCGCCGGGTAAGCGAGCTGGCCGACATCGACTTCGCGGTCCTGCTCGACGAGGCGCCGATCGCCGCTTACGCCGACAAGGGTTTTGGCGCCTATCTCAAGACTCCTTTGCCTGCGGTCGAGGCCGAAGCACGCGCTGCGGCCGAAGCCCAGGCCGCTCCGTCGGTAACGACCGACGAGCCGCCGCCCGCCGCCGCCTCACAAACCGATTCTCGTTCCTAAGGACGGCATGCTGCGTGGCGCCCTTCTAGCCTTGTTGGCACTGCTCGCCGCCAGCGCTCTGGCCCAAGCCCAGCCCGCTCGTACGCCGCCTCCCGTGCAGGCGGCCGGCGGCCCGAGCTGGCAGTCGCTCACGCTGCAACAGCGCGAAGCGCTCGCGCCGCTGGCCTCCGACTGGGACAAGTACGACTCGATGCGCAAGCAGAAATGGCTTGAGGTCGCAGGACGTTTCGACCAGCTCTCACCCGAAGGCAAGAAGCACGTCCAGGAACGCATGGCGGAGGTGGCGCGTCTGACTCCCGAGCAACGCCGCACGATGCGCGAGAATTTCAAGCGCACCTACGAGCTGCCGCCCGAACAGCGCGAGCTCCGCGTCCAGACCTATCAACAGCTCTCGGACGAGCGCAAACGTGAATTGGCCGCCAAGGCCAAGCAGCAACAGGCGACCAAGGCCGAACCTCAGCGCAAGCCGACGCGCGAACTCAAGGTCGATCCCGCCAAGCCGGCCGGAAACTAGCCCCATGGCGCTCGCTCAGCCATCGGCCACGCTGGCCCGCCGCGGCGCCGCCATGTGCTACGAGGCGATTTTGTTGCTGGCGATCAGCTTCATCGTCAGTTACGGCCTTCTGGCTGTGCTGGACTGGAGTCACCCGCTCGCGCCCGGCCAACGCCTGGCCTTGCAGGCGAGCCTTCTGTCAGCCTTTGGCGTCTACTTTGTCTACTGCTGGAGCCGCTCCGGCCAGACCCTGGCGATGAAGAGCTGGCACCTGAAAGTGGTCGACGCCCAGGGGCAGCCACCGTCGCCGCGCCGCGCCTTGGTGCGCTACTTGGCTGGCTGGACTCTTTTTGCTCCCGCTCTTCTATGGCTAGCGATTCTGCCGGCCGGCACCTGGTCAACCGTGATCATCGGCGTCACCAGCGTGGTCGTGATGAGCCTCTTTGGCCGGCTCGACCCCGAGCGCCGCTTGCTGCACGACCGCATTGCCGGCACCCGCCTCGTTCTTGTTCGTACCTGAATCCACGCCCTGCCAACCCGGCACGGTCTCGTGGCCGCGCCATCGTCATTTCCTGGATCCGCCTTTGATTCCCCGATTCCTTCCCGGCCTGATCGCCCTCGCCGCCGCCTTCCCCGCCGCTCACGCCCAAGCTTCCCGCGACTGGAGCACGACCGTCGCCATCACCGGCGTAATGCAGAGCGAAGCGGACCTTGGCGGCGGCGGTCAAATGAAGGCCGACAGCCTCGGCGTCCGCGCGGGTATCGCCACCGCTTTGACGCCGACCTTTCGCGCCGGCCTCGCGCTCAACGCCCAAACGGTCGACTACCGTTTCAGCGGTGTCGCCCAAACTCCCTGGAGCGATATCGAGCGCATCGGCCTCTCCGCCCCGATGAGCCAGGGCTACGCGAGCGGCTGGGTCGCCCTCTTCAACCCCAGCATCGACCTCATTCGGGAAAAAGGCGCGGCCAGCAGCGACTCGCTGGTCTGGGGCGCGACCTTGGCCGGCATGAAGGTCTTCGCGATCGACCAGCGCATCGGCTTCGGTGCCGCGGTCTATCGCCGCTTTGAAAAGACGGTCGCCTTCCCGCTGCTGGTGATCGACTGGAATCTTGGTCAAGGCTGGTCGCTCGCCAACCCTTTGACGGCCGGCCCGACCGGCCCGGCGGGCCTCGAGCTGCGTTACCAGTTGGCGCCGCGTTGGCAGGCGGGCCTCGGTGCGGCCTACCGCTCGCTCGCTTTCCGGCTCGACGAGGGCCAGGCCGGCCGCGTCGGCGCGGTCGGCATCGAATCCGGCATTCCGGTCTTTGCCCGCGCCAGCTACGCGCTCACCCAGGATGTTTCGCTCGACTTCGTCGCCGGTGTGGTCACCATGGGCCGGCTTGAACTGCAAAACGCCGGCGGCGGCAAACTCGGCAAGCGCGACCTCGGCACCTCGGCCCTGGGCGGAATCTCGCTGCGCGGCAGCTTCTGATCCCTGCCGACCGCCTGCGCCCGACGCTCTAATCGACCGAGCGCAGCCAGTTCACCTCACCCGCGTAGATCCGGTCGATCAAGACCGTTTCACGGTGGGTGATGGTGGCGAGAAAATCTTTCGCGCCTTTCATGGTGGAGAAGGCGTCGAAGCCTTTTTCCAGAAAACCGTGCAAGTGCGCCAGGCCCATCGCGGCGGCCGGCCCGCGCATCAGGTGCAAGGTCGCTCGCAACAGCGGAACTCGCGCCAGCTTGTCGAGCGTGACGCCGATTTTCTCCACCGCCGCCACCTGCTCCAGGCGCTGCGAGCGCGAGCCCACTGCGCGGAACGCCGCGGCATAGCTGGCGGGCGTGATCTCTCCGGCGAGCCGCTCGGCCATCTGCGAGTCGAGCGTCTCGGATAACTCGTCGAGCTCGACCGCAGCCAACAAGGACTCGACCGCGCGCTCGGGCAGCCTCTTGGCGAGCTTGGGAACGACCAGCAGGGTCTCGGCATCGCGCTGCTCGAAGTCACGCGCACCATAAAGCTCATCAAGGAAGAACTGCGCCGCGTCGTGATAGCGGCTTGAGGCCAGCAGATCAGGATAGGTCTGCGCCAGGCGCGCCGACTGCCAGTGCTTGAGCGAGCACCAATGCGCGGCAAGTGCCGGGTCGGCCGCCAAGCGTCGGCGAAGCTCGATCACCCGCGCCAGCCCCGCGCTCAACTGCGCCTGAAGTGCCGTGCTGCTCATGCCTGCTACTTTACGCCGCCACCGCGAGCGGGCTCACCCGGCTTGATAGCCCGCGCGGAATCGCACCCAAGAGCTTGCGGGTGTAGTCGTGCTGCGGATTGGCATAAATCGCCTGCGCATCACCCGCCTCGACCACCGCGCCCTCGCGCATCACGATCATGTCATCGGCCATGTACTTCACCACCGCCAGGTCGTGCGAGATGAAGAGATAGGCCAGACCGCGCTCCTCTTGCAGGTCGAGCAGGAGGTTGAGCACGGTGGCCTGCACGCTGACGTCAAGCGCCGAGACCGATTCGTCGCAGATCAGCACCTCGGGCTCAACCGCGAGCGCACGCGCAATCGCAATGCGCTGGCGCTGGCCGCCCGAGAACTCGTGCGGGTACTTGGAGAAAGCCGCGCTCGGCAAATCCACCCGCGCCAGTAGAGCCTGGCCGCGCTCGGTGCGCTCGGCCTCGTTGGCACCCAGGCGATGGATCTTCATCGGCTCGGTCAGGATCTGCCCGATCGTGAAGCGCGGGTTGAGGCTGGCGTAGGGGTTCTGGAAGATGACCTGGATCCGCCGCCGATAGGCCATCATCTGAGCGTCCGACAGCTTGAGCAGGTCGATGCCCTCGTACTTGACCTCACCTCCCGAGGCCTCGAGCAGGCGCATCAGCATCATGCCGACCGTGGTCTTGCCCGATCCCGACTCGCCCACCAAACCCAGCGTGCGGCCGCGAGAGAGCTCGAAGCTCACGCCCTTGACCGCGTGCAGCGACTGGGTCTTGAAGAGCCCGGTCTTCAGCTTGAACTCCTTGCGCAGGCCGCTCACCTCGACGATCGCGCCGTTCTTGGCCGGCCGCACCA
>JAVVWR010000032.1:0-23252 GCA_036652035.1 Burkholderiaceae bacterium
CCGCCTGCGTGCTGTAGCCCGCCGCTTCCGCTTCGCGCAAGGCCAGCGTGCTGGCCAGCAACCAGGGCTTCATGCGCCAGGCGCTCGCCGCGTCGAGCCCGGCCGCCGCCATCGCCTGCGCCACTCGCGCCTTGAGCGCCGGCGGCAACGCTTCGGCCAACCCCGCGCTGGCCGCCGGATACAAGGCATGGCGCGCCACCGCGGCGGCGACCGCGGCGGTGCGGCCAAGATCGGCCTCCAGCACAATCCGCGTTGCCTGATCCAGCCGGGCTTGTTGAGCCGCAGGCAAGGGGAACCAGTCGGCACGACCGACATGGATCGTTCCCATCAGCAAGGCACGCTGCTCGCCCCGATGGATCTCATAGAGAAAACCACGCGGCTGAGCTCGATCACTCGCGTTGCGCGCCCAAGCCGCAGGCCAGGTGCCCGCCAGCCATAGCGCCAGACCAAAACCAACAAAAAGCAGCCGCCAGTTCATCTTCGATTCGCAAGCCCAGAGTTCACCCGGATTCTACGGAGCGACCCGATCGCTGCCGCATCAAAAAGGTTCTTCGCCCATCTCCGTAAAGCAGAGGAGCGCACGCTTGTCGCTGCCAGCCTGGCATCGCCCCCCATCAAGACGGCAGGAGGACGAGCATGGCCTTATTGCTCGGCTGGAGACCTGGGCGCGGCATGAGGTGGTGAAGGGCTGGCTGGAGTGTCGCGGCGAACAGTCCTGCTGCGTGCGGCGGCTGCAGGCCGTGCCGGGTTGGCTGCGCCACGGCAGCCATTGCGGCGAATCGACTCGCTCGATCCACGACCCGCAAGAACACCGCCTTCGCGATCTGCCGATCTTCGCGCATCGAGTCGAGTTGATCGTGCTGCGCGTGCGCGTGGCCTGCGCGCGCTGCGACCCCAAACTCAAGCAGTTGAGTTGGTTGGAGCCCTATGTGCGCCTGACGCGGCGCCTGGCTGAGCCCGTGGCTCAGCGGTATCGCGTGGTCTCGATCCGGCACGTCGCGAGCGTCTTCAGCCTGGACTGGAAGACCGTCAAGAACATGAGCTTCACTCACCTGCAGCGCCCACTCGGTCCGATCGATCTCGATGGATTGAAGGCTATTGGCATGGATAAGTTCGCCATCTCGAAGGGCCACCGCTCAGCGCATCCAATCGACCGCATTTCAATCCCAGTCCTTCGTCCGGGACTTTCCCGACGCATTCAAGGCGAAGGCGACCTCGGCACGGCTGGCAAAGCGGCTGGCGCCGCGAGGTCCAGGATGTAAGCGAGCACACCCGGGTCGTCTTCGTCCCGGTGCGGCTGGTAGCCGCGATTGCCCATCATCACGCCCATCTCGTCGTTGTCCTTGAGCACATAACCGATCAAGCGTTCGAGCCCGCGATTGCGCGCGGTGGTCTCGATCGCGTCCATCAGCACGTGGCCCAGACCACGTCTCTGCCAGGCGTCCTCGACGATCACACCGAACTCGGCGCTGCGCCCATCGGGATTGCAGGTGTAGCGCGACACACCGCGCAACTCCTCTTCGTCGCCACTGCTATCGACCGCGACGAATGCCATTTCACGGTCGTAGTCGATCTGGGTGAAACGCACCAGGCGCTCGCGCGTGAGCTCGCGCACTGGCGAGTGAAAGCGCAGATAGGACGTGCGCGGCGACAGCCGCGCGACGAATCGCATTTCCATCTCGGCATCTTCGGGACGGATCGGTCGCAGCCGCAGCGTTGCGCCCTTGACCGGAACTTCGCGCTCGAACGAGCGCGGATAGGGGTGAATCGCCAGATGCGAAAAAATCGCATCCGGCGCGAGCGGAGCATCCGACACCACCACCCGCGCATCGAGTGCGATCACGCCGTTTTCATCGGCCAGCAGCGGGTTGATGTCGAGTTCCCGGATCGCGGGAATCGAGCATGCCAGCTCGGAAACCCGCAGCAGAACCTCGACCAGCTTGTCGATATCGACCGCCGGCGCGCCGCGGAAGTCGTCGAGCATTTTCGCCACCCGGGTACGGCTGATCATGTCGAGCGCGAGAAAGCGGTTGAGCGGCGGCAGCGCCACGGCCGCGTCACGGAAGATCTCGGTAGCCAGCCCGCCCATGCCGAAGCTCATCACCGGGCCGAAAGTCGGGTCGTGGCTCAGACCGACGATCAACTCGCGGCCGTGCGGGCGCTCGATCATCTTCTGCACCAGCACGCCAAGGAACTTGGCGTGCGGCGCTCGTTCAGCAACGCGCGCCTCGACCAGGGCGAAGCCGTCCTCGACATCGACCGCACTGCGAAGGTTGAGCAAGACGCCGCCGACGTCGCTCTTGTGAACCACACCGTCGGCGCGCACCTTGAGCACCACCGGAAAGCCCAGCGTCAGAGCCGCATCGCGCGCTTCGGCCGCCGATGGCGCAAACACGCCGACCGCGGTCTCGATGCCAAAGCAGGCGAGCAGGCTCTTGGAATCCTGCTCGTACAGGACGTGACGGCTGCGAGCCCGTGCCTGCTCGACGATGCGCCGCGCCGCGGCGACGTCAAAGCGCAGCTCGTCGGCCAGCGGCGGCGGCACCTGCAGGCGCAACGCCCGGTTGCGCACGTACTGAGACAGAAAACCGAAGGCCTCGACCCCGCGCTCGGGGTTGATCAGAGCCGGCAGATTGGCTCCCTTGAAAACCGCGCGACCGCGGCCGGCGTCTTTCTCTCCCAGCCAGACCGTGATCACGGGCTTCTCGCTCGCCTGCGCGAGCGGCAGAAGCGCATGGGCGGCGGTCTCGGCCGACAGGCGAGGCGTCGGTGCGTACATCACCAGCACGCCGTCGTTGTTCTTGTCTTCGAGCAGCAGTTCGAGCGAACGGGTGTAGCGGCCCGCATCGGCGTCGGCCGAGATATCCACCGGGTTGGAATACGGCCAGGGCGCAGGCAGCAAGGCATCGAGCCCGGCCGCCGTTTCGCGCGACAAGCGGGCGAGCTGGATCTGATTCTCGGCCACCGCATCGGCCGCGAGCGCGCCCGGCCCGCCGCCGTTGGTGAGCACCGCGAGCCGGTCTCCCTGGGGCAGCCGGTTGGAGGCAAAGGCCTCGGCCGCCGCAAACAGCTGGGCGATCTTGCTCACGCGGATCGCGCCGCCGCGACGCAGCGCGGCGTCAAACACCTGGTCGTTGCCGACCAGGGCGCCGGTGTGGCTCATCACCACTTGAGCGCCGGTCAGGTAGCGGCCGGCCTTGAGGACGATCACCGGCTTGACCGAAGCTGCGGCCCGCAAGCTCGAGAGGAAGGCGCGCGCGTCGTGCACGCCCTCGACATAGACCAGGATCGCGCGGGTGGCGCCATCGACCGCAAGAAAATCCAGCACCTCGGGAAAATCGATATCGCGGCCGGCGCCGGTCGAGACCACGGACGAAAATCCAAAGCCTGCGGTCCAGGCAAAGTCGAGCAGCGACGAGGCAATCGTTCCCGACTGGCTCACCAGACCGAGCGAGCCGGCGCGGATCGGCACCGGCGAGAAGCTGGCGTTCAGTCCGATCCCCGGCCGCATCAGGCCCACGCTGCTGGGGCCGATCAAACGCACCCCGGCCTTGCGCGCCACCTCAAGCAATTCGGTCTGCCACTGCAGACCTTGCTCGCCGATGCAGGTGAAGTCGCCCGAGAGCACCAGGGCGAAGGGAATGCCGCGCTCGCCCGCTTCCTTGATGATGCCGGCGACCGTCGGCGGACGGGTCGTGATGACCGCCAGGTCCACCTTGCCCGGCATGACCGAGAGCGAACTGAAGCAGGGCCGCCCCGAGAGTTCCGAATACTTCGGATTGACGGCCCAGGCATCGCCCTTGAATCCGCCCGCCAGAACGCTGGACCAGAGATAGGCGCCAGGGCTGCCAGGACGTTCGCTGGCGCCAACCACGGCGATCGATCGCGGCAGCATCGCCGCGCGCAGGAAGTGATGGACGTCCATTCTGCTGGCCAGGTTGACGAATCGGTTGGGCGGCCCGAACGGGCACTGCACTGGGCCCGGGCTGCGGCCGCCGCCCCCGGATCTAGGCAACATAGCAGAAGCCAAGTGCGGCGCGGCTGCAACGCCGCTCTAGTCGCGCTTGATACGCATCAAGAGAACCCTAGGGCTAATCCGTAGGCTGGAACTTCCAGGAGGCGACATGAGCAGTTCACTGAGCAAGTCCGATCTCGAAACCCTGCGGCACCGATTGCTCGCCCGCCGCGGCGAACTCGAAGCCGAGATCAAGACCCAGTTGCACGCGACCGGCCTTGACCGTCAGGGCGCGGCGTCCGACGCCAGCGCCTACGCCGAACCGCACGACCGCGGCGACGAATCGGTGGCCGACGAGCAGACCTCGCTGGCCGCGGCCCAAGCCGCGCGCGACAGCGCCGAAATGGCCGCCGTCAACGCCGCTCTGCTGCGGATGGATAGCGGCAGCTACGGCATCTGTATCGAAACCGGCGAAGAGATCGAACGCGATCGCCTCATGGCCAACCCCGCCGCCGCTCGCAGCCTGGACGGCCAGGTCGCATGGGAGCGGCGCGCGGCGCAGCACATTTCCAGCCTCTGACCCCTCACTCACGTTTCAATCAGCCCAAGGTCCTCTCGCACATGGTCGCTCTCAGGGAACTCTTTTTCACCGATGCCGGCCTCATGTCGCTCATCGTGATCCTCTTCATCTGTGGCATGGCGGTCTGGTTTGGCCGCTTCTTCGCCAAGAAGATGGCCGAGTCGCAGCCGCCGGCCGATAGCCCGCCAGCCCAGCCGCTGAACTGAGCGCACGTTGCGCCATTGCCGCATTCAAAACCACGGCGCTGCACTTTTCACGTGATCGCCCGCACCCGGGCGGCTAGCATCCACTCACGGCGCGAGCGATCGCGCCGTTTTCTTTGACCTTTTCTTCGCACACCACTCCGCAATGAAACGCTTCCTCAGCGCAGCCCTCGCCGCCGCCGCCGTCATGAGTTCGCCCGCTGTTCTGGCGCAAGCCTATGTTGGCGCCGGCATGGGCGCAGCCAAAACCGATTTTTGCGACTTCGACGGTTGCGACAACAACGCCTTCGGCTTCAAAGCCTTTGCCGGCTACAAGTTCAACGACTACATCGCGCTTGAAGGCGCTTACGTCAATCTCGGCGAATTCAAGGCTCACGGCGGCGGCCTGACCGTCAAAGCCAAGCCCCAGGGAGCGGCCGCCTTCGTGGTCGCCGGGCTACCGGTCGACCAGGCCTGGCTCTACGCCAAAGGCGGCGTGTCCTATTTCAAGACCGGGCTCTCGGCCGACATCCCGAGCGTGATCTCGCTCGCAGAAAAAGACAGCGCCACCGGCGCCGCCTGGGGTTTCGGCGCGAGCTATCCGGTGTGGCGCGGACTCAGCCTGCGCGCCGAGTGGGAGCGTTACCGCGTCTCCGGCGAGACCATCGATTTGATCGGCGGCAGCCTCGCCTGGCAGTTTTAAAGCATTCCTTGCAGGAACCCGGCCCGAGGCACTTCGGGCCGGCTGCCAGCACCCGCTCTCTTGAGCGCGGCATAGACTTTTTCCTGATCGCCGCGCCACGCTGACTTGCTTCGGCCGCTGACGTAGTTTTCTACCGCGATTGACAGACAGCCCACTCACTCGGAGGTCAGCATGAGCAAGAAAACCGCTGAACAAGCTCTCACCGCAGCCATCACCACGCCCACCGCCCTGGGCGAAAACGCCCGCCGCGACATCAGCGCCGCGCTCAACCTGATGCTCGCCGACGTGTTCGCGCTCTACCTCAAGACCAAGAATTTTCATTGGCACATGAGCGGGCCGCATTTCCGTGACTACCACTTGATGTTCGATGAACAAGGCGACGCGCTGTACGCGATGACCGACCCGATCGCTGAACGCGTGCGCAAGATCGGCGGCCGCACGCTCACCTCGATCGGCCACATCGCCCGCACCCAGCGCGTCAAGGACAACGACGCGCCCTTTGTTCAAGCCGCCGACATGCTCGCCGAGCTGTGCGAAGACAATCGCGATTTGGCGCAGCGCCTGCGCGAGACCCACAAGGTGTGCGACGAATACGAGGACATCGCCACCGCCAGCCTGATTGAAAACTGGGTCGACGACACCGAACGCCGTGCCTGGTTCCTGTTCGAAGCCAGCCGGCAAGGTGACAGCACCGGGCATTGAGCTTCTCCCGACATCGGCCCCGCAACGCCACCTTCGGGGTGGCGTTTTTGCGCCCGGGCAATGACGCCCACGTCCGACGCCCCCGGCGGTCGGCCCGCTTTGCCACAATCGCCCCATGCACCCACTTGCCCTCTTTGCCATTGCCGCCAGCATCTGGGGCACGACCTGGTATGCCATCACATTCCAGCTCGAAGCCCTCGCGCCCGAGCTGGCGGTAACGCTGCGCTTTGCCTTTGCCGGTGGCGTGATCCTGGCTTTTTGCTGGCTGCGCGGGATCCCGCTCCGCTTTACGCGACGCCAGCACGCGGCGATCGCCCTGCTGGGCTTGACCACCTATTCGGTGGGTTACATCCTGATCTACCACGCCGAACAACACATCGTCTCGGGCCTGGTCGCGATCGGCTACGCCGCCGGCCCCCTGATCAATCTCTTGCTCGCCCGGATGTTGCTGGGTACACGCCTGAGCAAGCGTGTCGCGCTCGGCGGCGTGCTCGGCGTGACTGGCATCGCCATGATCTTCTGGCCCGAGCTGACCACCCTGCAAGGCAATCCCTGGATCCTGATCGGCGCGGCGCAGACCATGATCGCCGTGCTCATCAGTTGCTACGGCAATGTGTGGGTCGGCAAGCTCTACGCCGAAGGCGTCTCGGGCTGGGCGCCGCTGGCCTTGTCGATGCTGTGGGGCAGCGCGATCAGCCTGGTCTGCGCCTTGCTGAGCGGCGTGTCGTTCTCGATCCAATGGAGCCCGGCCTTTGCCCTCTCCTTTCTCTACCTGGCGCTGTTCGGCTCGGTCATCACCTTCGGCGCCTATTTCGCCCTGATCGGCCGGATCGGCGCCGCACGAGCCGCCTATGTCGGCGTCATGTCGCCGGTGATCGCCCTGCTGGTCTCGGCCGCTTACGAAGGCTTTGACTGGCGCGCCGCCACCGTCGCCGGGGTTGCGCTCGCGGTGGCTGGCAATGTGCTGGCGCTGTGGAATCCCCGCCCCCGTCCCACACTCACCAGCCCTCTAGAATCTCGCGCATGAAAATCAACGGAACTCCCTGGCGCTCGATCTGGCCCGTCGCTGACGGTCGCGCCGTCGGCATCGTCGACCAGACCACCCTGCCGCACGAATTCACCACCCTCGAACTCGCCGACTGGCGCGCGATTGAAGCCGCGATCCGCGACATGCGGGTGCGCGGCGCGCCGCTGATTGGCGTGACCGGCGCTTACGGCCTGGCGCTGGCGATGCGCGACGACGCCTCCGATGAATCGCTCGCCACCGCTTTCGAGGCGCTCAACGCCGCCCGCCCCACCGCGGTCAATCTGCGCTGGGCGCTCGAGCGCATGCAGGCCGTGCTGCGCTCGCACCCGCCGGCCGAGCGCTTCGACGTGGCCCTGGCCGAAGCCGGCCAGATCGCCGAGCAGGACGTCGCCATCTGCAAGGAGATCGGCCGCCATGGCGCCAACCTGATCCGCGAGGCGCACCAGCGGCTTGGCCGCCCGGTGCAAATCCTCACCCACTGCAACACCGGCTGGCTGGCGGCGGTTGACTACGGCACCGCGCTCTCGGCGATTTACCAGGCGCACGACGAAGGCGTTCCACTGCACGTGTGGGTCGACGAGACCCGCCCACGCAACCAGGGCCTCTTGACCGCATGGGAGCTGGCCGCGCACGGCGTGCCGCACACGCTGATCGTCGATAACGCCGGCGGCCACCTGATGCAGCACGGCCATGTGGACATGGCCATCGTCGGCGCCGACCGCGTCAGCGCGCGTGGCGATGTGGCCAACAAGATCGGCACCTACCTCAAGGCGGTGGCGGCGGCCGACTGCGGCGTTCCCTTCTTTGTCGCCGTGCCCTCGCCCACCTTTGACTGGACCCTTGCCGACGGCCTCAAGGAAATTGAGATCGAGACCCGCTGCGGCAAGGAAGTGCGCTTTGTCGCCGGGCTCGACGCCGCTGGCAAACCGGCCAAGGTCGCGATCGCCAGTGGCGCCACGCACGTCTCCAACCCCGCGTTCGACGTCACCCCGCACCGGCTGGTGACGGCCATCATCAGCGAGCGCGGCGCCTGCGCGCCCGCCGACCTGCACCTGCTCTACCCCGAGCGGATCTGCGCGCTGTGATGCCGCCCGCCGCGATGCAGGACAGCCGCGAAGACCGTCGAGAACTGCGCGCGGCGGTGATCGCCGCCGCGCTCGGCATGAATGCAGCGGGAATCAACGTCAACAAGAGCGGCAATGTGTCGGCGCGCTGCCTGCGCGGCGGGGTGGCGGGCTTGATCGTCACCCCGACCGGCCTGCCCTACGCGCAGCTCGTGCCCGACGACCTCGCCTTTGTGCCGCTGCGCGAGGACGGCGAATCGGCCGCGTACGCGCAGGGGCCACGCGCGCCCTCCAGCGAATGGCGCTTTCACCACGACCTGTACCGCGCCCGGCCCGAGTTCAACGCGATCGTCCACACCCACTCCTGCCACGCCACCGCGCTCGCCTGCCTGAGCGAGGGCATCCCGGCCTTTCACTACATGGTCGCCGCGGCGGGTGGCGCCGACATCCGCTGCGCGCCCTACGCCACCTTTGGCACGGCCGAGCTCTCTGCGCACGCGCTCACCGCGATGGAAGGCCGCAAGGCCTGCCTGCTCGCGCACCACGGCGTGATCGCCGCCGGGCGCGATCTGGAGTCCGCGCTCGCGCTGGCGATCGAGGTCGAGAACCTGGCGCGCACCTATGCCGAAGTGAGAAAACTCGGCACGCCGCCCTTGCTGCCCGCGGCCGAGATGGAACGCGTGATTGCCAAGTTCGCCAACTACGGCCAGGCGCCGTTGCGGATCGGCTGATCACTCGCGCTCAAGCCAGCTTGGCCAAAGCACGAGTGATGCGGTGAACCCGGTCGGCGTCGGTCTCGCCTGCCAGCCCCGACATGCCGCTGTGCTCGATCGCGCAGGCCATCAGCTGGAAAAACGCCCGGTCAAGCGCCTTGCGCGCGGCAGCCAGCTGCTGGGCGATGTCTTCGCAATCGGCGTTGCGTTCGATCATCCCCTGCACTCCACGCACCTGGCCTTCGACCCGCTTCAAGCGCAGGACCAGATCCCGCCGCAAGGCAGCGGGATCGCCGGCCTCGGCGGGAAGTTCGTCAGCGCTGGCAGGCAATCTCGCTCTCCTTGACGCCGAGCTTCTTGAGGATGATGGCGAGCGGGCAGAAGTTCGAGAAGCCGAACTGGAACAGGTTCAAGCCCACGAACAAGGTGAAGGCGAGAAACCACTGCGACACGAACAGCGGGCTGGCCGGCGCGCCCAGCGCAACGGAAACGGCAATAAAGAGGCCGGCGATGATGCGGATGCTGCGTTCAACGGTCATTTTTAAAGCTCCCTGGTTTTACTGCTCGCTGCCAATCAGCGTGGCGACGCGGTGGCGGTTGATGGCGTAATAAAGAACGGGGATCACGATCAAGGTCAGAGCGGTCGAGACGAAAATGCCAAACAGCAGCGCGATCGCCAGGCCGTTGAAGATCGGGTCGTCAAGAATGAACAAGGCGCCGAGCATGGCCGCCACGGCGGTCAGCACAATCGGCTTGGCGCGCGCCGCCGCGGCGTTGATCACCGCTTGCGAGAAGGCGACGCCAGACTTCAGTTCCTGGTTGATGAAGTCGACCAGCAGAATCGAGTTGCGCACGATGATCCCGGCCAGGGCGATCATTCCGATCATCGAAGTCGCGGTGAACTGCGCGCCGAGCAGGGCGTGGCCCGGCATCACGCCGATGATGGTGAGCGGAATCGGCGCCATGATCACGAGCGGCGTGACATACGAGCGGAACTGGGCGACCACCAGCAGGTAGATCAGGATCAGGCCCACGCCGTACGCCGCTCCCATGTCGCGGAAGGTCTCGTAGGTGATCTGCCACTCGCCGTCCCACTTGAGCGAGAAGCCCGCGTAGCGGTCGCCCGGCGGGGTGATCCAGCGCTCGGCGAGGCTCATGCCACCCGGCGCTTCGATCTCGGCGAGCTTGCCGCGCATTTCGAACATGCCGTAGAGCGGCGAATCGGTCTTGCCCTTGCCGCCCGCCACATCGCCAAAGACGTAGACCACGGGCTGCAGGTCCTTGCGCCAGATGACTTGTTCACGAGCGAGCTTGACCGGCACCACCAGTTCGGCGAGCGCCACTTCAAAACCCTTGCCGCCCGCGTCCTGGCCACGCACCCGCAGGTTGAGCAGCGCGTCGAGCGAACCCTTGGCGTTGTCGGCCAGGCCGACTCGCACCGGCACCGTGTACTTGCTCACGCCGTCGTGCACGGCGGTGACGTCGGCGGGACCGAGCGCCAGGCGCGCCATCTGCGCCACTTCGCTCACGGGGATGCCATAGAGCGCAGCCTTTTGCGGATCGACCCGCAGAGCTATCCGCTCGGCCGCATCGACCACGGTGTCGTCAATCGCGGTGATGTCGGGCGTCGCCTCGAACACCTGGCGAACCGCCTTGGCGAGCCGGGTCTGGGCGGCGTAATCGGGGCCGTAGATCTCGGCCACGATCGGGCTCATCACCGGCGGGCCGGGCGGCACTTCAACCACCTTCACATCGCCGCCGTGCTTCTTGGCAACGGCGGCGAGCATCGGTTCGACGCTCGCGGCGATCTCATGGCTCTTGCGGCTCCGCTGGCTCTTGTGAGCAAGATTGACCTGAAGATCGCCCTGCTCGCCGGTGCTGCGCAGGTAGTACTGCCGCACCAGGCCGTTGAAATTGATCGGCGCCGACAGGCCGGCGTAGGCCTGCAGATCGGTGACTTCGGGCACCTTGGCCAGCTCGGCCGCCATCTCGCGCAGCACCGCCGCGGTGGTCTCGACCGGCGTGCCGGTGGGCATGTCGAGCACCACCTGGAATTCGCTCTTGTTGTCGAAGGGCAGCATCTTCAAGACCACCAGCTTCATCGGCACCAGAGCCACCGACAGGGCAATCGCGGCGGCGATTCCACCCGCGAGCTTCCAACGGTTGGTGCGGCCGCGGGTCTCGTCCACAAACGGCGTCATCGCGCGGGTGAAAAAGGCCGAGAGCTTTTGCGAGAGCTTGTCCGGCGCGGGCGCATGGGAGGCAGACCCGCCCTCGCCGTGGCCCTTGAGAAGCTTGGCCGCGAGCCAGGGCGTAACGGTGAACGCCACGGCGAGCGAGATCACCATCCCCATCGACGAGTTGATCGGGATCGGCGCCATGTACGGGCCCATCAGACCGCTGACAAAAGCCATCGGCAGCAGGGCCGCAATCACGGTGAAGGTGGCCAGAATGGTGGGGCCACCCACTTCGTCGACCGCGCGCGGGATGATCTGCGCCAGAGGCAGGTGGTCGATCCCCATGCGGCGGTGGATGTTCTCGACCACCACGATCGCGTCGTCGACCAGGATGCCGATCGAGAAGATCAGAGCAAAGAGCGAGACCCGGTTGAGCGTGAAGCCCCAGGCCCAGCTCGCAAACAGCGTAAGAGCGAGCGTGAGCACCACCGCCGCGCCAACGATCGCCGCTTCGCGCCGGCCGAGCGCCATCCACACCAGCACCACCACCGACAGCGTGGCGAAGATCAGTTTCTTGATCAGCTGGTTGGCCTTCTCGGCCGCAGTCTCGCCGTAGTTGCGGGTGACCGTGACTTCGGTGTCGGCGGGGATCACCTGGCCTTTCAATTCATCGACCCGCTGGAGCACCGCCTCGGCAACGCTGGCGGCGTTCTCGCCCGCCTTCTTGCTGATCGCGATCGTGACCGCCGGGGTCTCCTGGTAGACGCCTTGCGCGTCCTTGGCGCCGTACCAGACATAACTCGTGGGCAGATCGGCGCCGGCGGTGACTCGCGCCACGTCGGCCAGAAACACCAACCGCTTTTCGCGTCCGCTGCCGCGAGTGCCGACCACCAACTGGCCGACATCGGCCGCGTTCTTCAGAAACTGGCCGGTGCGAACTTCAACGCTGCGGTTGGCCGAGGTCAAAGCGCCCGAGGGCAGCGACAGATTGGTGGCGGTGAGCGCGCGCGCGATGTCGGCCACCGTCACGCGATTGGCGCCCATGCGGTCGGGGTCGAGCGTGACCCGCACCACCGAATCCGGCCCGCCCAGCGTGGTCACTTCACGCGTGCCATTGACACGCTTGAGGTCGATCTCGAGCGAATGCGCCACTGCCTTGAGTTCAAAGGCGCTGATCTCGGGCCGCGCGCTGTGCAGGGTCAGGGTCACGATCGGAACGTCGTCGATGCCCTTGGGCTTGACGATGAAGTCGCCCACGCCGACGTGCTTGGGCACCCAGTCGGAGTTGGCCATCAGCGTGTCGTGCAGGCGCACCAGCGCGGCAATCCGGTCTTCGCCAACCTTGAACTGGACGGTGAGCACGGCCATGCCGGGCTGGGTCACCGAATACACGTGCTCGATCCCGGTGATCTGCGAGAGCACCTGCTCGGCCGGAATCGTGACGATGGCCTGCACGTCCTCGACCGCCGCGCCGGGGAAGGGAATGAAAACGTTGGCCATGGTCACGTTGATCTGCGGCTCTTCTTCCTTGGGCGTGACCAGGATGGCGAAGAGGCCGAGCAACATGGCGAGCAGAGCCAGCAGCGGCGTGAGCTGCGAGCGCTCGAAATACGAGGCGATGCGGCCGGAGATGCCCAGACGGGCGGCGAGGTCCTTGCTCATGGCGGCCTCTTATTTGGCGACCGGTGCGGCCGGCGCGGCCGGCGCCACCGGCGCCGCAAGGCGGTTCGGCAACACGCGCTCGCCCGCCGAGAGGCCGGCCAGCACCTCGACCCAGCCGTCGCCACTGGTCGCTCCCACCCGCACCTGGCGCAGCTGCGGCTGGCCGCCGGCGGAGATCACCTGCACCGCGGTCACTTCGCCGCGCTGGATCAAGGCCTGCGCCGGCACCACCAGGCGCTTGACCTTGCCCAGAGGCACCAGAACCTTGGCGGCCGTGCCGGGGATCAAGGCCGCGCCCTGCGGCTCGCGCGGCAGTTCGGCCCGGATCTGGGTCGAAAGCAGTGTGGGATCGGCCGCCGGCAACACCAGGGCGCTGGTGGCAACGATCGCCTGCGAGGCGCCCGGCACCAGAACGCGGACATGGCTGATCGGACCGGCGCCGCCGATCTTGGGCAACATGAACTGAGGGATCGAGCCGACCGCGCGCAGGGAACGCGGGTCGTGCACCGCGATCACCGGGCTGCCGGGCTGGGCCAGTTCGCCCGTCTCCATCAGGCGGCGAGTCACCACGCCATCGATCGGGGAGCGGATCTCGGCAAAGCTGCGGCTGGTCTGGGCCTGGCTGGTGCCAGCCTTGGCCGCGGCCACCGCCGCTTGCGCCGCGGCGAAATCAGCCTGCGCCTTGTCGAGCGCCGCCTGGCTGACAAAGTTCTTGGCCAGCAGGCTCTGGGTGCGCTCGACGTTGAGCTTGGCTTGCGAGAGCTGCGCCTGCGCCTGCGCCACTTGCGCCTGGTTGATCGCTACCTGAGCGTCGGTGGTGCGGGTGTCGATGTGCGCCAGCACCTGGCCGGCCTTGACCCCATCGCCCGCGTCAACCAAGAAGCGGGTGAGAGCGCCCGGAATCTGCGCACTGACCGTGGCCTGCTTGACCGCTTCGATCACGCCATCGGCCGCGTAGGCGTCGGTCACTTCGCGCAGTTCGACCACCAGGCCCGCTGGCGCGGCAAGCGGCGTTGCGGCTGGCTCGGTCTTGTCCTGCGCAAACAGCTGCTTGGCCAGCGGAGCAGCGAGTGCGGCCGTGACGGCCACAACGATCAACAAAGTCTTGTTCATGCCCGGATTCCTATCGGAGTACCCGGCAATCTATACCCCCAGGGGTATCAAAACCATGCGACTCCGGTCCTCCGGTGACCGTGGTCACATCCGACGGTCAGAGCCGGAAGACGCGCAACTCCGCCATCGATGCGAGCACCCGCTCCGCGGCCAAAGCATGGCGCTCCTTGGTCTCTCGGCACGCACGAAGCAGCTCGGCGCGCAGAGCTGGCGGCACGCGCCGCGCTTCGACCCAGCCGCCGGCCACGGTGGCGTCGTGCGCGGCACCCAGCTCGGCCTGCAATTGAGCCAGAGCCTGGTCCCACGCCACCGCGTCGGCGCCGCTCCCGAGCAGTTCGATGCCGTAGCGCAGACACTTGGCCCTGACGCGCGCTTCGTGAATGAGCTCGTCTGGCGCCGCGGCCAGGCCCTCGCCCAGCGCGATCAGACGCTGGCGCTGGCGCGCCAGCCGCGGGCTGGCCACGCGTTCGACCGCGCGCTTGCCCTTGGATGGCGCGTGCGCCCAGGCCAGCAAACCCAGCGCAAGAAGCGCATAGCGCGGACTGGCGAGTTCGACCCTCAGCTGCTGGCGCGCCGCCTGACGCTCCGCGTCAGCCTGCGCCTGGAGTTTGAGTTTGACCGCCGCGGGGCTCACCGCACCGGCGAGCAAGGCCGGCAGGATGGCTGCCGCCAGAACATCGGCATCACGCGCAGCGCCCAGGACACCGGCGAGCCAGCGCAACTCGTCGGTCAGCGCCACCGGAAAGCGATCGCGCCGATCGAGCAGGCGCAGCGCCGACCGCCATCGGCGCAGGGCGACCCGCGCCTGGTGAACGAACTCCGCATCGTCGCTTTCGGCCAACCCGCGCTCGTTGGCGGCGATCACTGCCGCCGCGCCCGCGGCCACCTGGCGCAAGGCGGCATCGGCCGGCAGATCGAGCACCGCTCCCGCACCCAGCGCCGCGGCGCTCGCCTTGCTCGGTGCCAAGGGCAAATTCGAGGCCAGGCGATAGCCGCGCGCCGCTTTCGATTCCGTGGCGGGCACAAGACTCAGGGGCTGTTGGCGGCCGCTTCCTTGCGCCAGGCGCAGCGCCAGAGCAATCAGGGCCGACGGCGGACCGGACTTGAGTTCGAGTTCCAGCTCGCGGATCGGCGCCCGGCGCGCGTTGGCGCTCACGTGGCCGCGATCCAACGCGACTTCGATCCGCGCCCCTTCGCAATCGAACTCCCAGCGCGTGCGCTGGAAGCGGGTCTCGAACACCGCGGCCAACTCGCTTGCCGGATGCCGGGCGAGCAGATCGGCGAGCGGCGTATCGGCCAAGGCTTTCAGATCAAGCCGCGGCTGGCCGCGCCGCCGGCGGACCGGCATTTCCCACTCGCCCCGTCGGCTCAGAGCGGCCTCGGCGCCCGCGGTCTTGAGCGTCTGGACCCAGCCGCTCGCCTGCCGCCGCAATCGCAAGCCCATGCGGTGGCGGGCCAGCAAGCCCTCCGCAGTATCGAAATAGATGTTGTCGAGCCACTCGACTTGCGGCTCGGCCCAATGCGACAAGCGGCGCAGCAGCGGCGCGACCGATCGGGCTGCCAGCGCCAGTTTGAGTTCGACCTCGGCCGCCATGTTCAAGACTCCGGCGCGATCGCAAGCCAGCGATCCAGCGCCCGACCACACCGTGTTTTCATCAAAAGGCCTCGAGCAGCGTCGATGCGAGAATGGCGACCCGGCCACGACCGTGACGGCAACCAAGAATCGCTCACAGGAAAATCCATTCATGCCTCATCGCAAGCCCCGCGAAGCGCCGCTCTGGCGCAAGCCCGACGGTACGCCGGTGGCGTGTGTCGAGAAGATCAAGGTCTTGAACGACAACTACCGCGAACTGCGCGAGCTGGCTCAGGACGCGCTCGAAGATGCCGTGCTGATGGGCTGCGCCGAGGATCAGGTGCGGCTCGCGCTCCACCTTCTGGTGGACGAGCTCGTCAATCCCTACCACGAGTCCGACCCGCCGCAGGGCTGAAAACCAGCCAGACCGCGATCGCCGCGCACAGCGCCGCAGCGGCGCAAAAGCTCGCCGAATAACTGCCGGTGATGCGCTGCAAGACCCCGAACAGAAAGGGGCTCGCCACCGCGCCGACGAAGGTGAAAAAGAGGCAGCCGCCGGTGGCAACGCCGGCCTGGCCTGCCGGCGCCGACCGCGCCACCTGCGCCAGGTAGACACCGTTCCAGCCAATCGCCGTGCAGCCGAGCACCGCACAGACCCCCAGCATCAAGGGCACCGGCCATTGCGCCGAGAAGCCCGCCAGCAGCACGGCGCTGACGCTGGTCATCGCCCCCAGCGCGGCCAGCGTCAGCCGCGGCGAGCCGACCCGATCCGCCACGCCGCCCCAGAAAATACGGCCAAACACGCCGGCCGCGTTGGCGGCGGTCAGACCCAGACCGGCGAGCACCAGGCTCAGACCAATGCTCTCGACCAGGTAGACGACGATGAAGGTCGAGACGCACATCTGCATCCCGTTGTAGACGAAGGACACCAGCGCCAAGCGCCGCAGCGCCGGGGTGTTGGCCACCAGGCGCAGGGCCGTTGCCACCGCCGCGAGCGAAACCGGTGCCTGAGGATCGCGGCTGGCGTCGAGCGGCGCCCGCACGCGCTGTGCCGCCAGGAGAATCACCACACAGATCAGTGCCATGGCCATCACGGCGGCATGCCAGCCCAGCCACACGGCGAGCGGCGGCACGATGATTCCGGCCAGGGCGGTGCCCGCCGGCACGCCAGTCTGCTTGATCGAAAAGACCAGACCCATCTTCTCGGGCGGGGTGGTGCGCGCCAAGACCTCGCTGGAGGCCGGCGTGATCGGGCCATAGCCCAGACCCAGGACCACCGCCCCCAAGGCCACCGCGGCGACCGCGGGCATCACGCCCAAGATCAGGCCGATCGCGCACAAGACCAGTCCGATCTGCGAGACACGGACCGCGCCGTAACGCCGGAGAAAGCCGCCCCCCACCACCGCGGCAACTGCCGCGCCAAGGTAGAGCAGCGAGATATAGGTGCCGACGGTGGAAGAGGCTTGGCCAAGATCGCTCGCCACCAGCGGGGCGATCGAAGGCAAGGTAAGAGCGGCGGCAGCGGCGGCGACCTGGATCGCCGTGGTCGCCACCAGGGCGCGGGTCGAGAGATTCACCGCGCTATTGTGCCTCGCGACGAGGGCCAGCCGCTTCGGTACACCCGCTGCCAAGCCCTTGAATGCCAGTCCGCGCGCCTAAAGTTCGATCTGCATCAGCAGCGACAACAGGGCCGGATGAAAATACCTGCGCGAGGGACCGCTATGGCCCGCGCGATGAGGCTGACCGTGGACGCCACACCCGCTGTCACTGTCACTGCAGCAGTCGATCCCATCCATTGCACGCCCGTGACCCCGGTCGAAGCGCCCACGCGCAGGACTCAAGCCGCAACCAGGCGGGTCGGGCTGCGAGCGTTAGCATCATGGTTCATCGCTTCGGGAAGGCTCAGCCATGAGATTTTTCGTCACCTTTGTCACCGCTTTGGCCACTCTGATTTTGTCGGCCTGCGCCACACCGGCCTCGATCGCCCCCGGCACCACCGAGGCCGACACCATCAAGGCCTTGGGCCAGCCCACCAGTCGCTCGATCACGCCCGGTGTCGGGCCACGCCTGCTGTACTCGGGCCAGCCCTACGGCTTTGAGGTCTGGGCGCTCCAGTTCGACGCTCAGGGCCGTGAAATCAGCGCCGCGCAGATGCTCACCGAAGTCCAGTTCGCCAAGATCCGTCCCGGCGATCAGACCCGCGCCGACATTGAACGTCTGTTCGGACCTCCGGCCGAGAAATTCTCGTTCCGCCTGATCAATGAGACCGCCAACATGTATCGCTTCCTCGAATCGGGCGTCTTCAAAATGGCGTTCTGGGTTCAGTTCACCCCCCAGGACATCGTCAGCAGCACCGGGATCACACTCGACCCATGGTCCTTGCGCGACGGCGATGGCGCACGCCATTAACAGCCTCCACGCGAACACGGTAACCGCGCTCACACAAGAGACTTGATCGCGGGAAACTTCTGATTGTGAGTTCCATTCGCGAGCCCAAAATGACAAACACTTTTGCCAAGGTCTTCACTCGTGAGCCCAGTTCCCGATTCTGCTGTCCGCAGTCTTTCTCTCAGGGAAAAACTCGAAACGCTTTCGCGCGAACGCGACGTGTTGATTGCATTACTCGACCTGACCCGCAGCGGGCTGCGTGAGGGCGATACCTTGATCCATCGCACCAACGGCACCCGCGGCCGACTGCTGGTTCAACGCACCGGGCCCGCGGCCGGCATCATGGTGCAGACCGCCGACGGCAAGCACTGCCCGTTTTCGAACGACTGGATCGGCCGCGCGCGCTGAGCGCTGATCACACTCAATGAGTGACGGCAACAAGTCATTGCGACACAATGATTTGCCATGTCTGCTCCGCCGGATTCCTCCCCTCGGATTCTGATCGTCGATTCGCACGGGCAACCCGTGCGCTGGGCCCACGTTTTCCGCGCCGCCCGCTACTACGCATCCGGCAAAGTCGTCACCGACCTTGGCGAGCATCTCTTCTCGCTGCTCGGCGGCTGGCAGGAAACCACCGGCTTGCGCTCCGAGTTCGTCACCAGTTCGATCGTCATGATCCGCGGCCACCATCGTCTTCCGGCCGGCGCGCAGCGGGTCAGCTTCAACAAGTACCGACTGTTTGCCCGCGATCGCCATGTCTGCGGCTATTGCGGCGCGCTGTGCGACGAGCGCGAGTTGACGGTCGAACACATTCAACCGGTATCGCGCGGCGGCCACCACGAGTGGGCCAATGTCGTCACCGCCTGCCGCTCATGCAATTCGCGCAAAGGCAACCGCACGCCCGAAGAGGCCCGCATGCCGCTGCTCTACGTGCCTTATGCCGTCAGCCGCAACGAAGGGTTCATTCTCTCCAACCGCCGCATCCTGACCGACCAGATGGCCTTTCTCGCGGTCGCGCTGCCGCGCCATTCGCGCTGGGCTCACGCATGAAACCCACCCCGGCCGGGCCGCAATCGCGCTGGCGTTTCGGCATCAAACGCGGGCGCGAATGACCCCTGCGCTCAGGCGCGACGACTGCTGCTGCGATGGAGACCTCTGATGAAACTCGAATTTCTCGGCGCTGCTGGCGAAGTGACCGGCTCGTGTCTGCTGGTTGAGACCGAGAACCTGCGCTTCCTGGTTGACTGCGGCATGTTCCAGGGCGGCGGCCGCGGCGCCGACAGCGCTTACGAGAAGAATCGACACCGGCTCACGCGCGACCTGGGCCGGCTTGATTTCATCCTCCTCACCCACGCCCACATCGACCACAGCGGACTGCTGCCGCGCTTTGCCCGCCACGGTCCGGTGATCTGGTGCACCAAGCCCACGGCCGACCTGCTCGGCCCCATGCTGCGCGACAGCGCCCACATCCAGTCCCGCAACGAACGGCCGCGCCATCGCCGTCACGGCGAGCCCGAGCGCGCTCCGCTCTATTCGATCGACGACGTCGAGCAGATGCTCACCCGCGTCGCCGGCGTTCCCTACGACGCCGAGTTTCGCCCACACGCGGCGGTGTCGGTGGTGTTTCGCAACGCCGGCCACATCATCGGCGCGGCCATCGCCGAGATCCGCATCGACGACGCGGGGGTCACCCGCCGCCTGGTGATCTCGGGCGACCTGGGCGAAGCCGATCCGATGGTGGTGAAAAACCGCGCTGATATCGCCGACGCCGACGTTCTGGTACTCGAGTCCACTTACGGCGACCGCAATCACCGCTCGCTTGCCGAGACCGAAACCGAACTGGTCGCGGTGCTGCGCGAGACCCTGCATGAGCGGCGCGGCAATGTGATCGTTCCCGCCTTCGCCCTGGGCCGCACCCAGGCGCTGCTGGTGCTGCTTTACCGGCTCGCACGCGAGGGCAAGATCGAGGCGCCGCTGGTGTTTGTCGATTCGCCGCTGGCGCGCGCCGCCAGCGACATCACCTTCCGCCACCTCGAGGCGCTCGACGAGCTGGCACATGAATTCCGCGCCGCCGAGCGTGCGCACCAACTGCCCTTTGCGCTCAAGTTCACCGAGAGCGTCGAGGATTCGATCTTCCTCAACCAGGTGCGCGCGGGCGCGGTGATCATTGCCGCGAGCGGCATGTGCGACGCCGGCCGGATCCGCCACCACCTGCTCCACAATCTTGGACGGCGCGAGTGCGCGATCCTCTTCACCGGCTTCCAGGCCGCCGGCACGCTGGGGCGGCGCCTCGTTGACGGCGCCCGCGAAGTCACTCTGATGGGCGAAACCGTGCCGGTGCGGGCGCGCATCCACACGCTCGGCGGGCTGTCAGCGCATGCCGGACAGGATTCGCTTGTGCAGTGGCTCGCCGCCTTCCGCGCGCCGCCCGCACACTGCTTCATCGTTCACGGCGAACCGCCGGCCGCCGCCGCGCTGGCCGCGCGCGTGCGCAAGGAGCTGCACGGGTCGCCGGTAATCGCTGAACCCTTCCATCCCTATACGGTGTGAACCGATGCGCGCGCCCATCGCCTGCCTTGCCGCGCGGCGCGTCGGGATCGACACCTGGCACGAGTTCGTCGCCTATCTCCACCGCGACTGCTCGCTCTACCGCAGCGAAGGCTTCCAGGCCCTCTCCAAAGTCGAGGTCCGCGCCAACGGCCATTCGCTCCTGGCCACTCTCAATATCGTTGACGACGAACGCATCGTCGGCCCGCTCGAGCTCGGCTTGTCGGAGCAAGCCTGGAACCAGCTCGCGGTCGCCGCCGGCCACGAAATTTCGGTGACCCATGCCGAGCCGCCGGTCTCGGCCGCCGCGCTGCACCGCCGGATCGCCGGCTCACCGCTCGACGCTGCCGACTGGACCGAACTGGCGCGCGACATCGCCCAGCACCGCTACAGCAAGATCGAACTCGCCGCCTTTGTCACCGCCACCGCCCGCCACGCACTCGGGCGCGACGAGGTGTTCCACCTCACCCAGGCGATGGTCGCCGCCGGCCGCCGGCTCGACTGGGGCGAGCGCCCGGTGGTCGACAAGCACTGCATCGGCGGCATTCCCGGCAACCGCACCTCGATGCTGGTGGTACCAATCGTGGCCGCCCACGGCATGCTGATTCCCAAGACCTCGAGCCGGGCGATCACCTCGCCTGCCGGCACCGCCGACACCATGGCCGTGCTGGCCCAGGTCGAACTGCCCTTGGCGCGGATGGAGGCGATCGTGCGCGAACTGCGCGGCTGCCTGGCCTGGGGCGGAACCGCCGACCTCTCGCCCGCCGACGACGTTCTGATCGCGGTCGAACGACCGCTCGCCATCGACAGCCCGGGCCTGATGGTTGCCTCGATCCTGTCAAAGAAGATCGCCGCCGGCTCGACCCACCTGGTGCTCGACATTCCGCTGGGCGCCAGCGCCAAGGTCCGCTCGCCGAACGAAGCGCGGCAGTTGAAGAAACTGTTCGAATACGTCGCCGGTCGGCTCTCGCTCACGCTCGATGTCGTCATCACCGATGGCAGCCAGCCGGTGGGCCGCGGCATCGGCCCGATGCTCGAGGCGCGCGACGTGATGGCGGTGCTCGCCAACCAACCCGACGCGCCCGCCGATCTGCGCCAGAAAGCGCTGCGACTGGCCGGGCGGGTGATCGAGTTCGACCCCGCCGTTCACAACGGCGAGGGCTATGCGATCGCGCGCGACATCCTCGATTCCGGCCGCGCGCTCGCCAAGATGCAGGCGATCATCGCCGCCCAGGGCGCCCGCACCTTTGACTGGCGCGCGCCGCCGCTGGCGCCACTCACCATCGATGTGACCGCCCCGCGAGCCGGCGTGATCCGCGCCGTCGATAACCAAGGCCTGGCTCGCATCGCGCGGCTGGCGGGCGCGCCAACGGTGCTTGGCGCCGGCGTCGATCTGCGGGTCAAGCTCGGCGATCGCGTCGCCGCCGGCGCCACGCTCTACCGGGTCCACGCCCAGTTCGCAAGCGACCTCGAGTTCGTCCGCGCCATGCTCGATCGCGGCAACGCGCATACCATCGCCCCCGACACCCCCCGCGAGCCCTGCCCTTGAACACCTTGCTGCTGCATTTCGACCGGGACCCGGCCGCCCTCGCGCTGGCGCGCGAACTCGAGATCCCCCACGCCGCCATTGCCCGCCACCGCTTTCCCGACGGCGAGATCAAGCTGCGCCTGCCCAGTCCCGTGCCGGCGAGAGCCATCGTCCATCTCAGCCTGAACGATCCCAACCAGAAGCTGGTCGAACTTCTGCTCGCCGCCGCCACCGCCCGCCAGCTCGGCGCGACCGAGCTGATTCTGGTCGCGCCCTACCTCGCGTATATGCGGCAAGACATGGCTTTTGCTCCGGGCGAAGCAGTAAGCCAGACCATCGTCGGCCAGTTTCTGGCGCAGCGCTTCGATGCCGTGATCACGGTCGATCCGCACTTGCACCGCACCACTACGCTCGCTGCCGCGGTCCCGGCGCAGCAGGCTGTGGCGCTGTCGGCCGCGAGCGCGATCGGGCAATTTCTGGCGGCCCGCTCGCGCGACCGGGTCTTGATCGGCCCCGATGCCGAAGCCACGCAGTGGGTCGAGCAGGCCGCCCGCGCCAGCGGTTTTGCATTTGGGGTTTGCAACAAGATCCGCCATGGCGACCGCGAGGTCGAGGTCGCGCTGCCGGCGATCAACCTGGCGGGGCGACACTGCGTGATCGTCGACGACATCGCCAGCACCGGCCGCACGATTGCGGCGTGCGCGCGTCGGCTCAAAGCCCATGGCGCGGCGCAGGTCGATGTTGCGGTCACTCACGCGCTCTTTGGCGGCGACGCGCTCACCGTCCTGGCCCAAGCCGGCGTGAGCGAGGTGATCAGCACCGATTCGATCGCCCACCCGAGCAACCGGATCGCGCTCGCGCCGCTGTTGGCGGGCGCGGTCCGCGCACTCTGAGGCACGACGCACAGGCAACAAAAAGCCCGCCACCTAGGCGGGCTTGCTGGCCCCAAGGCCCAGCCTTACTTCAAGTTCTTGCTGATGAAGCTGGTCAGCTCGAACATCGAAGCCTGCGCCTTGCCGAAGAGCTGCTTGAGCTTCTCGTCGGCATTGATCATGCGCTTGTTGACTTCGTCTTGCAGCTTGTTCTTCTTGATGTACTTCCAGATTTCCGAGACCACCTCGGTGCGCGGCATCGGCTTGTTGCCGATGATCGCGGCGAGGATCTCGGACGGCTGCATCGGCTTCATGAAGGCGGCGTTGGGCTTGCGCGCGGTCTTCGGCTTGGCAGCGGCCTTGACGGCCTTCTTGGCAGCGGGGGCCTTCTTGGCGACAACCTTCTTGACCGCGGGCGCCTTTTTAGCGGCCGGAGCCGTCTTCGCAACAGTCTTCTTAGCCGCCG
>JAVVWR010000032.1:23352-33428 GCA_036652035.1 Burkholderiaceae bacterium
GCGGGCGCCTTTTTAGCGGCCGGAGCCGTCTTCGCAACAGTCTTCTTAGCCGCCGGCGCCTTCTTGGCAGCGGGAGCCTTCTTCGCGACGGGCTTGGTGGCGGCGGCCGTCTTGGCCGGCGCCTTCTTGGCGGCCTTCTTCGCAGTTGCCATGTAAATCTCCTGGGTGGGTTTGTGAGTCACAGCGACAGCGTTCTCGAGGCAGACCGCAAGAGCGCTCTCGTTGCGTGCATCGCATCCTAGGCAAGCAGCAGCGCTTTGCAAGTGGGGAAAATGGCTTTTTCAGAGGGAGATGCGTTGGCGCAAAGTCATTTGCGTCGGAAAACGTCGCTCCCCCAGAGGGAAGCGCCGAAACCACCCACAAGATGTACTAGAGCCAGGAATGCTCCAACCATATCTTGTATGCCACTCATGCAGAATTGCGCCGCAGACGAAGCGAGTTGAGCGACTGGACCTTTCCCTCGAAAGGTTGCGAAACAGCGACGATTTTTCGCTTTGACCGCGCAGCAGCGCTCGAGAGCGAGCCCGTCAGCCGACATCGCCCCGCGTCACGAGCCGCGTCGCCACCCGCAAAAACGTGTACGCCGCCCAGTTCAACCCCCGAATCCACCATGGCCGACGCGCATGCTCAGCCGCCATCACCTGGCGCGAATCGTGCTCGATGGCGGCGCCGATGTCCGCTGCGAGCTGGACGGCAAAGCTGCGGTCGTAAACCACCACATTCGCCTCCCGCGCCAGCATCAGGCTGTAAGGGTCGATATTGCTCGAGCCGACCGTGGCCCAGGCGTCATCGATCGCCGCCACCTTGGCGTGCAAATAACTTGGCTGATAGAGGTAGATTTCGACGCCGCCCGCCAGCAACTGGCCATGAAGCGCCTGCTGCGCGTGGAACATGATCGGGTGATCGGCCCGCCCCTGCAGCAGCAGCCGCACCCGGGCGCCGCGCTGCGCGGCGGCGATCAGCTCCGCCCGAAAGCGCCGCCCCGGAACGAAATACGCACACGCGATCAGAACCTCGTTGCGCGCGCCGGCCAGCGCGGTCAGGTATTCGTGCTCGATCGTGCGCCGGTGGCGCAGGTTGTCGCGCAGCAAAAGGCTCGCCGTCACCCCGCCTGGCAGCGGCCGCATCGAATGACGCGGCCAGGGCGGCAGGCTGGCGGCCTCGGGCCCGGGCCGCGCCACCGACAGCAGCCACCACAAGCGCCGCGCCGCCAGCGCCACGGCCGCCACCAGAGGCCCAACGACGGCCACCGCGTAGTCAAACCGCGGTCCCAGCACGCCACGCTCGGCGCCGGGATGGTGGTGGTCGTCGATGATATTGATCCCGCCGACGAAGGCGATCTCGTCGTCAATCACGGCGATCTTGCGGTGGAGCCGGCGCATCGCCCGGCGATCCAGCCGCCACCAGCGCGGCCGCCGGTAGATCCGCACCGCCACCCCGAGCGGAGCGAGCCGCTCCCGCAAGCGCCGGGCGTGATCGCCCGTGCCAAAACCATCGACGATCAGCTCGACCCGAACCCCGCGCCCGGCCGCGTCGGCAAGCGCTTCGGCTACCCGCGTACCGATGTTGTCGTCATCGAAGATATAAGTCTCGAGATGGACCCAGTGCCGCGCGTCCGCGATCGCCGCCAGCAGGCGCGGGAAAAACGCTTCGCCATTGCGCAACAACTCAACCCGGTTGCCCTGGGTAGGGCTGGATTGGGCCGCGAGCCACAGGCGGTCGAGATGGAAGCGGCGCGCCGCGGCAGGATCCATCGATTAGTGCGGCCTGACGTCGGCGATCAGCGGCGCATGGTCCGAGCGGCGCGCCCAGGCCAGCCCCTTGGGGACGCGAGCGGCAGTGATGTCAAACCCGCGCAGGTAGATGCGGTCCAGCGTGAACCAGGGCAGGAAGGCGGGGAAGGTACGCGCCACCCGCTGCGCCCCGCTGCGGCCGGGCAGAAGGCGGTCGATCAGCGTGGTGCGCGACTGGCCGGCCGCAGCTTCGGCCAGGCCAAGCTCGTCGCGCAACATCAGATCGACCCGCTGTTGCCAATCGTTGAAGTCGCCCGCAATCACCAGCGGCGCGCCGGCATCGACCTCGCTGCGCACGAAATCAATGATGAAACGCGCCTGCCGTTCGCGGCTGCCCTTGAAGAGGCCAAGGTGAACGTTGATCAGGTGCAGTTCGCGCGCCGCGTGGCGCTCGCCCAGCCGCACCACGGCGTGGAGCAGCCCGCGCTTTTCGAGCAGGTGGTCGGAGATGTCGTGGTTGAGATGGTGTTCGATCGGCAGGCGCGACAGGATCGCGTTGCCGTGGTGACCGTGCGGGTAGACCGCGTTCATGCCGTAGGCGCTGTGTTCGTAGCCATCGGCCAGGAAATCGACCTGCCGCCCCTCGGGGTAGTCGGCGCGGCGTGCCGCGAGCCGCTCGTTGCGGTCCTGAACCTCTTGCAGAAACACGATGTCGGCATCGATCGCCTGAAGCGCATGGCGCACCTGGTGGATACGAAGCTGGCGGCCCAGCCCGGAGACGCCCTTGTGAATGTTGTAGGTCGCGATACGCAACGTCATGATTCCTTGCTCCCGGACACCCCGCTCCGGCGCGTGAAGCTCATACGATAGCGGCTTGTCGGCCGGTCGTTTTGACCTTCGGCCAGCTCACTCCCACTCCCGTCGATGTTCAGCTCCCGCCGCTCGCTTCTGAAGTTCGCCGCCGCAGCCGCCCTGCCTGGCGTCTGGCGCACATCTCTGGCTCAGACCCCGCCGAGTGACTATCCCTTTCCTCTCGGCGTGGCCAGCGGCCCCGGCCTGCCCGGCGGGGTGGTGCTGTGGACCCGCTACGCGCCCGGCCTGGCGCACTCACTTGAATCTCTGGCTCACCTGCCCTTCGATCAGTTCAAGACCCGCCGCGCCGCGCCTGCCGCCGCGGGCGCGGTGGAATTGCAGTGGGAAGTGGCCGACGACGAAGGTTTTACCCGCGTGATCCGCCGCGGCACCGCACGCGCCACGCGCGAGCTCGGCCATAGCGTTCATGTCGAATTGCCCGACCTGCCGGTCGGCCCCTGGCTGTTCTACCGTTTCCGTGCCGGCTCGGCGACGAGCCCGGTCGGCCGCACACGCGCCGCCGGCCCGGCCGAACGCCTGCGCTTCGCTCTGGCTTCGTGCCAACACTACGAGACCGGCCACTTCGGCGCTTACCGTCACATGCTCGCCGACGAGCCCGACTTCGTGCTCTTTGTCGGCGACTACATCTACGAAGGCGGCCCCCGCGCCGATCGCTGGCGGCCCCACCCCTTTCCCTCCTGCCGCACGCTGGCCGACTACCGCCTGCGCTATTCGCTCTACAAGAGCGATCCGGCGCTCCAGGCGATGCACGCGCATTGCCCCTGGCTGACCGTATGGGACGACCACGAAGTCTCGAACGACTACGCGCGCGACCGCGGTGAGAACCTTGAGGTCGATGGCCGCGCGCGCCGCCTCGCCGGCTACCAGGCCTATTACGAAAACATGCCCTTGCCTGTCGCCGTGCTTGCCGAGCCCTGGCAGCACGTGCGCCTGTGGCGCAGCCTGGGCTGGGGCGATCTGGCGCACTTCACTTTGCTCGACGGCCGCCAGTATCGGGACCCGCAGGCCTGCCCCAAGCCCGGTCGCGGCGGCGGCTCCACCTCCGAAGACCTGGCCTGCCCCGAGCGTCGCGCCCCACAGCGCAGCATGCTCGGCGCCGAACAGCTGCGCTGGCTGCAAAGCGAGCTCGCTCGACCGAACGCACAATGGCAATTCGTGGTGCAGCAGACGCTGCTCAGCTCCCTCGTGCGCGACAACGGCGTGCGGCGTTACTGGACCGATGGCTGGGACGGCTATCCGGCCGAACGGGAGCGGATTCTGGCCGCGATTGCCGCCAGCCCGGCCCCCAACACGGTGGTGCTGGGCGGCGATGTGCACGCCAACTGGGTGTGCAACGTCAAACGCGATTTCGAGCAGGCCGAATCGGCCGTGATCGCCACCGAGTTCTGCGGCACCAGCATCAGTTCGGAATCGGGCTGGGACGCGGCCAAGAGCGCCCGCGTCAAGGCGCGCAACCCGCACGCCTTGTTTGGCGACAGCGTCACCCGCGGCTATCTGCTGGGCGATCTCAGCCGCGCCAAGCTCTCGGTGCGGCTGCGCGGCATCGACGACGCCCGCCAGCTCGAACCCACGGCATTTGACCTGGCCCGCTTCGAAGTGCTCGACGGCCAGCCGGGAGCTCGTCGCTTGGCGTGAGGGTGGCGCTCGCCGACCGCGAGCGCCGTCGGCGCCGTGTTCAGGCGCCGCCCCGGTGATCGCCGTCTTCGAACGGGATCTGGGCGTCCTTCTCGTAACGCGACTTGGACCCCTTGCGATAGACCCAGGCGACCACGACCAGCAGGGCCAGCACGGACAGAATCAACCACTTCATGGTGTTCTCCCAAGGACAGCGGCCAAGCTTTCACTGTAGCGCCACGGCCGTCCTGACAGGCATCGCGAACCCGAGCGCATAGGCCCAGGGCTTATGGCAGGGCCGCCAGCTCGCCCTGTTCGAGCACGTAGATCCGATCAGACACCGGCTGCGCGCCAAAAGCCGCGCGCATATCGGCCACCGCCAGCTGAATGTCGGCCAGGCCATCGGCCGTGTTGGCGTTGGCGAACAAGACCATGTTGCGCACCGGAAAGCCAAGGTAGAACTTGGTTACGCCGGTGCGCTCGGCCAGCACCTGCATCCGCGCGCGGGACAAAACCTCGCCCGCCGGATCGCCCTTGGCCTCGAGGTAGGAAACGCCACGTTTGCCCAGCAAGGGCCGTAGAACGGGCGCCTCGTTCGAGCCGTCCATCGCGGCGATCGCTTGCGCCTGCAGCTGCTTGGGATCGAGCTTGAGCGAACGGGCCAGCCCCGTGGTGACGAATTCAACGATCGGCGTGCCAAAGGGGCCCATGAAGTCGTAGCGGATCGCCAGATCGCCCACCCAGGGCTGGGTGATCACCTGGCTGGCAAACGGTGCCGGCGCGGGCGGCGCCGCCAAGGTCGGGCGCAGCAAGGCCATCTCGGGCCTGGGCGCGGCCTCGGTCAGCCGCACGATCTCGGCCAGCAATTCGGTGCCGGCGGTCTTGCACACGCCCGCCCCCTCGTGGCAGCGGTTCTGCAGCTGATCGAGCGAGACACCCCAGACCCGCTCGCCACGGCTGAGGTACAGCATGAACTCACCGGCTGGCGCCACCTGCACACCGGGCACTTCGGCCGCCACCCGCTGCGCGAATTTATGGCTGACCGCGGTCGGGTCATCCGTCGGCCAGAGCGTTAGAACGGCGCTGATCACGACGGCGGCCACCAGGCCAAAGACAGCAAACAGTCGGTTCACGAGGGGCTCCCGGAAAATGGCAACGATCCTGACGCCGCGATTGTAGGCAGCCCAACGCTCGATTCGGCTCGGTTGACTGCTCAATGACCGAAGGATTTTGGGCCAGATACCACACGCCCGGTCGCTCGCTCGGCCCCCCGCCCGCCGCCCACCGCGGCGTAGGCCAGCAAGAGCGCGCCCGCGCCCGGCAGCACAACCATCATGCCGAAGGTCTCGGCCAGAGCCGCGGTCGCCAGTACCGCCAACGGAGTCAGGCCAAGCTGGATCGCCGCGTACCCGGCCAGGACCCGCGCTCGCTCGCGGCGCTGGCGCACGCCCTGCAGCCCGCTCACGCACAACCCCAGTACCGCGCTGATCGAAGCCCCCAGCAACACACTCCACGCCAGTTGCAGCGCGGGTGAGGCCAGACCCGGCGCGGCCAGCAAGGCGAGACCGGCCAGCGCCTGGCTGCCACGAACGGCCGCGACCGGCCGCCAGCGGCACAGCAACAGCGCTGCGCCGAGCGCCCCCGCCCCCAGGCCGGAACTCAGACGACTCAAGAGCGCCAGCGAGTCGCCGCCGATGGCGTGCGAGATCGCCGGCAAGAGCGCCGCCACCGGCAAGACCAGGGCGCTAAACACCGCCGCGTTCGCGAGCCAGCGGACCGGGCCGTGCAGCGGCTCAACGGAGGCCGTTGGCGATAGCGCGTCGGGCAATACCGGGCGCGACCGCGCGCGCCATGCCAGCCGCAGCATCGGCAACAAGCAGACCGCATTGAAGACGAAACACGCCGCCGCACCGGCGACTGCGATCAAGGCCGCCGCCAGCGTCGGCGCCAGTACCCGCATGCCGTTGAATAACAGGGCGTGACGGGCGGCCCCCGCCTGCCGTCCACCCGCCGATTCGGCGACGCCAACCACGGCGGCCAGCGCCGGCGCTTCGACCGCGGCCAGACCGCCATAAGCGGCAGCGGCCAGCAACAGCTGCCAGGGCGCCAAGCGCTGCCCAAACAGACAGACAGCGCAGGCCAGCGCCACGGCGATCAGACCGGCATGCGCAAAAACAAGGCGGCGCCACGGCGAGCGCTGCGCCAGGCAAGTTCCGCTCAAGAAGGCGACCGGCAGGGCCGACAGCGCGGCGACAGCCGTCGCCGCCGCCAGCCAGAGCATCGAGCCGGTGAGAGAAAACATCAGCCAGGCCTGGGCAAAGGCATGGACCCAGCGCCCGAGCAAGGCCAGCGCAATCGCGAGCCACGCAGCGCGACCGGGGCCGGCAGCACCGGTGGCACCGGCGGGATCGGAATCGAACAAGGGCATGGAAAAACCCCGGCGGCACGCGGCCACCGGGGCAGTCACACACACATCAACGTCTTACTTCGCGGTCGCGGCCTGCGCCGCGCTCAGACCCGCGATGCGGCCGAAGGTGATGGTCTCGGAGATCGAGTTGCCACCCAGGCGGTTCGCGCCGTGGACACCACCGGTGGTTTCGCCCGCGGCGTAGAGCCCCTTGATCGGCTTGCCAGCGGTGTTGATCACTTGCGCCCTGGGGTCGATCTTGAGGCCGCCCATGACGTAGTGGATCGCGGGCTTGATCTCGATGGCGTAGAACTTGGCCTGGTCCACCTTGTGCTCGAGGCTGGGCCGGTTGAAGTCCGGGTCCTTCTTGGCATCGACATAGCCGTTGTACTGCTTGATCGTCTGCTCAAGCGCGGCCGGATCCATGCCCATCGCCTTGGCCAAATCACCCAGCGAATTGCCCTCGAAAGCCTTCTTCAGTTCGAACGCGGCGCTGGTCTGCTTGACGCCATCACGCACCTTCTGGTCGAAGATGATGAAAGCCGAGGCGCCTTGCTGCTTCATGATCGCGGCCGAAGTCACGTCGCGCGTGGTCAGTTCGCTGATGAAGCGCTTACCGGCGCGATTGACGAAGACACCGCCCGCGCCACGCACGATTTCAGAAATGATCACCGGGCTGCCCACCAGCATGGTCGGGTTGAGCTGGATTTCCTTGAGATCAACCGTGGCCGCGCCGATCTGCTCGCCCAGGAGAATGCCGTCGCCCTGGGTGCCGGGCTGGTTCGAGGTGGCCGTCTCACGAATCTCGGGGCGGAAGCGCGCCACGAAATCGGGGTTGGCGCCAAAGCCGCCGGTAGCGATCACCACGGCCTTGGCGTTGATCTGATAGAACCCGCTGTGCTTGCCGCGAATGATCGCGCCGGTGACCGCGCCGCTCTTGTCGGTAACCAGCCTGACCATCTTGCTGTTCAAGCGCAGGTCGATCGCCTTGTCAGCGACTTGCTGGCGGAAGAACGCGCTCAGGTACGGCCCCACGAAAGAACCGCCGGTGGGGCCGTGCATACGAGCCGCACTGGCGCCACCGCCACGACCCGGGTGATCGAGCACCGCGCCACGATCGGCCAGCCACTGGATCGATTCAGCCGAGCGATCGGCCAGGATGCGAACCAGCTCAGGGTCAGCCCTATTCTTGCCGCCCTTGAAGGTGTCCTGATACATCAGCTCGGCGTTGTCCTTGATGCCCTTGGCCTTTTGATAGGGCGTTCCGGCGGCGTTCATGCCACCGGCGGCGAGCTGCGAGTTGCCGCCTGGCACCGCCATCTTCTCGACCATGACCACCTTGACTCCCGATTCGACCGCCGACAGCGCAGCGGTAAAACCGGCGGCGCCGGAGCCGACAATCAGAATGTCGGTGGTCTCGGTGCGGGTCGGCTGGACCGCTTCGTACTGGCTGAGCTTCTCGCGCTGCGACTTCGGCTTGGCGCCCTGGTTGTGCGAGATCTTCATGTCCTTGAAGTCGTGGCAGTTCGAGCAGTACGCCACCGAGGCCTCGTGACCGGTGTGGCAGGACGTGCAATTGACCTGTCCCAGGTGCGACTTGTGGGGATTGATCTCACCCTCGGTACGCGCCGCGAGCTTAGACAAATCGCCGTGGCAGCTGGTGCACTTCTGGTTGAGCGCGCGTTCGCTGTCATCGACGGTCTTGCCATCGTGGCACGCGGCGCAGCCCACGCCCTTCTGGCCGTGTGCGCCGGCGAGGAACTGGGACTTCTCGCCGCTCATGTGCGACTTGACCTTGGCCGCATCAAAGGGCGCCTGCGCGCGCGCGGCCGGCATGGCCGTGGCGATCGCGAGCAAGAGGCTGCCCGCGATCGACGTCCACGGATAACGCTTGGAATCGGTGCTTCTATTCATGACGTGCATGCTCAGAGCGCGCGGGGACTTTCGCCCGCGCGTCGTGATCCTCCTGGTACGAAAACGAGAGCCATCGACTCCTGTTCCGCTCCAGCCGGCCGTCAGGCGCGTCACCGAAGGTCGCAGCTCTCGTGGGGTGCGGTGACGCCTTCACGACACCGCCGGGAAAACACTCGACTCGCTGCGCGCGACAGCGCCGTCAAAACCGCGCCGATCGAATCCAAGTGCTTTTGATTTGCACCTAGTGTCGGTGCGGCGAGCGGCCACCACAATCGGGTTCTTTCAACACGAGCTTTCGTGTTTCGCAAACGCTATGCGCTACGACCTTACCGACTTGCGACTTTTTGTGGCGATTGCTGACGCGGCCAATATCTCGCGCGGCGCGCAGAGCTGTCATCTCGCGCCCTCCTCCGCCAGCCTGCGGCTGCGTCACCTGGAAGAGACGATCGGCACGCCGCTTTTCAAGCGGCGCGCGCGCGGTGTCGAGCTCACCACAGCCGGACTTGTCATGCTCGATCACGCGCGCCGCTGCCTGTGGCAGATCGAGGAGATGCACGCGGCGCTGGCGCCTTATGCACGCGGCGTGCGCGGCCAGCTCACCGTGCTGGCCAACAGCAACGCCATCGCCTCCTTCCTGCCTGACGACGTCCAGGGATTTCTGTTCGCCCATCCTTCCGTCCGGGTGCTGCTCGAGGAAAGGCTGTCGCACGAGATCGTCCAGTGCGTGGCCGATGGCCGCGCCGACGTCGGAGTCACCGCCTGGCCCGGCCAGCATCATGGCGTGGTCTTTCTTCCCTACCGCGAAGATCGCTTGGTGGTGATCACCACCCGCCCGCATCCCTGGAGTCGGCGTCGCCACATCTCGTTTGCCGAATGCCTGGACCAGCCCTTTGTCACCATGCGCGGTGACTCGGCGATCCAGACCTTTCTCTTTGAACGCGCCCACGACCTGGGCCGCCGCCTGGACACCCGGATCCAGGTCTCCAGCCTGCAGGCCGTGGTCAGCCTGGTGCGTTCAGGCGCCGGGATCGGGATCGTGCCGCGCACCATCCTCGGCAGCGTTGACGCCAGTGCGATCCACGAACTCGCCCTGGAAGAGGACTGGGCGATGCGCAGCCTGCGGGTCTGCATGCCCGCGGACCGCGCCCGGGCATCGATCTACGCGCAGGCGCTGGCCAGGCATCTCAGCCCGGCTTGAATTCCCGGGCCTGCCAGCGGTTCAGAACCAGTGAAAGATCCCGACGTGGATCACCGCGCGGTCAAACCCAGCAAAGCGGCGATGTGTCCCCACGGGCGAGCACTCAACCCGTATCGCGACCATTGCCCGGTCAAGCCCGCTCGCCCCCCCCTTGCAGGCAGATCAAACACACGTGCAATCACCACGTCAGTCCCAGTCCCGATAGGCCTGACTGGGCCTGACTGGACCTGACTGGGCCTCGTACCCGCGTCGATCGCTCACGCTGGCGCCATGGAAAAGGGCGCCCGAAGGCGCCCTTTCGTGTGCTGCTGCAACGTTTACGGCTGGGTCAGCTTGG
>JAVVWR010000033.1:0-28531 GCA_036652035.1 Burkholderiaceae bacterium
GACATGTAAGTCCAGCGTCCCCAACGCTGATGCAAGAAAAGGCCCGCTTCAAGCGGGCCTTTTTGCATGGCCATGGGCGGCCCGTTCCGATCAACGGCCCCGGCTTAATTCACGTCCAGAATCTTTTTCAGATCCTCCGTCTTGAGCGCGTCCGGAATCAGGCGCCATTCGCCCTTCGCATTCTTGAAAACGCCCCACGGCACGCTACGCCCACCGGTGCGACGGAAGATCCGTGAGTTGGACCAGACGTCCTCGCGCGCGGCGAGCGGAATCACCATGTCCTCGGTGACCAAGCCACGATGCGGATTCTTGAACGCCGCCTCATGCCGCTCCATCATCGCCGCCGGATCGGGCGCCGAGAGGATCGCCGCGCCCTGCGGCTCGCTGTTGGTATTGAGAATCGCCACCGGCAGCCAGACGAACTTCACTTTGTCAGCCAGCGGTTTGGCCGCCTCCCACAACTGAACGCAATACGGACACTGCGCGTCGAACGCCACGTAAGCCACAGGCCGGCCATCGATTCCGGGTTTCATGTCGAAACCTTTGCCTTTCTCGGCGAACTGTTCGTACATCGCCTTGACATCCATTCCCGGCGGCACCGCCGCCGCGCCGGATGCGGTGATCTTGCTGGCCTTGGCAGGCTGCTGCGCATTGGCTACCCCCACGCCAGCACTCAAAGCCGCGGCGGCAGCCATCTGTAAAGCCTGTCTACGGTTCAATCTCATCAGTCTCTCCCTTGTCCCTCGATTACCTGGCTCCAATGGCAAGAATGCCGTGCCGACACGCCACGGAGCTGAACCAGATCAAGCTCTCACGCGGCAGAAAGTCGGCGCAAACCCCATCAACCCAACCGCGACGGCGCTGCGCCCCGGTCTGCGCCGCGAGCGGATCGCCTGGATTCATAACACCTTCGGGCAAGCCCCCGCCGCCGAACGACCCGCCGGGCGCCTAGAATCGCGCGCCGGAGGTGCCATGAAATTCACAGACAAGCTTGGCGCGCAATGGCGCGCCACCGATTCCCTTCTCTGCGTCGGGCTTGACCCCGATCCCTCGCGCTTCCCCGCGCATCTGCGCGAAGACGACGACGCGATCTTCGAGTTCTGCAAGGCCATCGTCGACGCCACCGCCGACCTGGTGTGCGCGTTCAAGCCGCAGATCGCGTATTTCGCGTCCTGCGCTGCCGAAGACCAGCTCGACAGCCTGATCGCCCACATCCGCGAGAACCATCCGCAGGTGCCGATCATTCTCGACGCCAAGCGTGGCGACATCGGCTCGACCGCCGAGCATTACGCGCGCGAAGCCTTCGAGCGCTACCGTGCCGACGCGGTCACGCTCTCGCCCTTCATGGGCTTCGATTCGATCCAGCCTTATCTGTCGTATCAGGACCGTGGCGCGTTTCTGCTCTGCCGCACCAGCAACCCCGGTGGCAACGACTTGCAGATGCTCGACGTCCACGGTCACCGCGTCTACGAGTTGATTGCCGAGATGGCCAACGGCAAATGGAACACCAGCGGCCAGCTCGGCCTGGTGGTGGGCGCCACTTACCCCGCCGAACTGGCCAACGTGCGCCGCATCGCGGGCCAACTGCCGCTGCTCGTGCCCGGCATCGGCGCCCAGGGCGGTGACGTCGCTGCCAGCGTGCAAGCTGGCCAGACAGCCGACGGCACCGGCATGGTGATCAACTCGGGGCGGGCGATTCTCTATGCCGGCCACGACGAAGACTTCGCCGCGGCCGCGCGCGCGGCCGCGATCAAGACCCGCGACGAGATCAACCGCTATCGCGCCCACGCGTAGAGATCGATCACCGGCGGCCAAGGCGACACGCCTTGCCGCCAACGCAAAAGAGGGGCGCCACAGGCGCCCCTCTTTTGCTTGATTCCGGCGAAAGGGGATCAGCCTTCCTCGCCCGGCTCCGGCAAGCGGCTCGCGAACACTTTATCAATGCGGCGGCTGTCCATATCGACGATCTCGAAGCGCCAGCCCTCCCACTCAACGACGTCGGCGGTGCGCGGCACCCGTCCCAGGAGCAGCATCACCATGCCCGAAAGCGTGTTGTAGCGGCCCAGCTCTTCTTCCGGCGCAGCATGCAGACCGAGCCGGTCTTTGAGCTCGGGCACCGGAATCAGCCCGTCCAGCAGCCAGGAGCCATCGCCACGCTGCACCGCCCAGGCCTCTTCGTTGCCCAGCTCCTTGAACTCGCCAGCGATCGCTTCGAGCAAGTCTTGCGGCGTCACCAGGCCCTGGATTTCACCGTACTCGTCGACCACCACCGCCAGGTGCGCGCTCGAGGCCCGGAAGTTATCGAGCAACTCCATTCCGGTGAGCGACTCCGGTACATAGACCACCGGCTGCAGATCGCGGGTGAAATCGGCCCGGCCGCCATCGGCGATCTGCTGCAGCAGTCGACGCGTCGTGGTAATGCCAAGAATCTCGGACAAGCCACCACGCACCACCGGCAAGCGCGAGTGGACCGAGGACAACACCTTCTTCATGTTCGCGTCGTCGGACGCTTCGAGATCGATGTATTCAATGTCTGAGCGTGGCGTCATCAACGAGCCGATCTGGCGGTCGTCGAGGCGGAACACATTGCGCACCATCGCGCGCTCCTGTGCGTCGATCACGCCCGACTCGGAGCCCTCGTCAATCATGGCGTGGATCTCTTCTTCGGTCACCGCCTGCGAGTTCGTGTCGCGCACACCCAGAAGACGCAGCAGCAGCTCGGTCGAGGTCGAGAGCAACTGGACAAAGGGCTTGGCCACCATCGACAGCCCGCGGATCGGCAGCGCCACCCGGCGCGCGATCGCCTCGGGGTTCATCTGTCCCAGCCGCTTGGGCACCAGTTCGCCCAGGACGATCGAAAAATATGTCACCACCACCACGACCAGAGCGAGCGCGCCAAAGCGGGCGAAGTTGGCCTCGACCCCGCTACGGATCAGCCACTCGCCCAGTGGCACGGCCAGCGCCGCCTCGCCGACAATGCCCGAGAGCACACCGATCGAGGTGATTCCGACCTGGATGGTCGAGAGCACGCGTGTGGGTTGCTCATTGAGTTGGAGCGCCGTCGCCGCGCCCTTGTCGCCCTGGTCGGCCAAGACTTGGAGCCGCGCCCGGCGCGAAGTGACCAGCGCAATCTCGGACATGGCAAACAGCGCGTTAAGCAGAATCAGTCCAAGCAATAGCAGGACTTCGGAAGGCATGTCGATTCCCATCGATAAGAAGCAGGCCGACACTCTAACGGAACCGCCCGCCCGCACCACCGAGCCAGATCACACCAGGCCGGCGTCTCCATACACTTCGAACCGGGTTCGCGCGGCCTTCAGCGCCATTCGCAGGGTGGCTTCGCGAATCGGCTTGCGCAGCAGCAAGGGCTCCATCCGGCGTTCATTCGCGCGCGGCACCGGGCGATACCCCAAGTTAACCCGCAGCACCGCCGCGTGTTCCGGATCACCGTCGCGCGAACCGCGCGCCAACAGCATGGCGTGGATCGGCGCCGTGTCGGCCACGCTCCAGCCAAGCGCAGCCGCGTGCACCATGTCGCTCAGAATTGCCGCTTCGGCCGGCGTAAAACCTTGCAGAGCAAGTCTCAGTAGAGGCGTGTCAGACATTGGATTGGTCAGTGAATCGGCGCGATGCTAAACCGAAGCGCCGCTTCCGCGCGGCACACTCGGTCATCCAGATGACGCCCGCCCCCGTATTGAAGCCTTATCTCGCCTCAGTGATCAGACCTTCAAGCGCCACCACGATCGCCTGCGTGCGCACGGCGGCGCGGTCTCCCGTCAGATGCAGGGTCGCGGTACGCGCCGTGACCGTCGCGCCCTGGCGCCGCGCCCAGGAAAAACACACCGTGCCCACCGGCTTTGGCACCGAGCCGCCGCCCGGGCCGGCGATACCGCTGACGGCCACGGCCAGATTGGCGCGGCTGTGCGCGAGCGCTCCCAGCGCCATTGCGCGCGCCACCGATTCGCTGACCGCGCCGTGGCTATCGATCAGAGCCGCGGGCACACCGAGCTGATCGCGCTTGGCCTCGTTGGAATAGGTGACAAAGCCGCGATCGAACCAGGCGCTCGAACCCGCCACTTGCGTCACCGCATAGGCGACTCCGCCCGCGGTACAGGATTCGGCCGTCGCCAGCACCAGTGCCCCTGCGCTCAGGTGCTGCCCCAGCTCACAAGACAGATCAAACAGGTGTTGCGCCGCGCTCATGCCATCACCCGCGCCGCGATGGCAAACACCACCAGCGTGTAGAGCGCGGCCAGAAGGTCGTCGAGCATCACGCCGAAGCCGTTCTTGAAGCGGCGGTCGATCTGGCGGATCGGCGGCGGTTTGACGATGTCGAACAGACGGAACACCACGAAGGCCGCCGCTTGCACCGCAAAAGTCTTGGGCAGCACCAGCAGGATGATCCAGAACGCCACCACTTCGTCGATCACGATCGCGCCGTGGTCAGGCTTGCCCAAGGCCTCGCCCATGCGCTGCGCGCCCCAGGCACCCAAGAAAAAAGTCACCAGGATCAAGGCGATCCAGACCGGCCCCCCCCACCACTGCGAGCCCACAACAAAGCTGAGCCAGGCCGCCGCCGTGCCCCAAGTTCCTGGCGCCGGGTGGATCACACCGCTGCCGCCAAAGGTGGCGATGAAATGCCACGGACTCGCCAGCGCGAAACGCCAGCTCGGCCGAGGCGACGGCGCGGCAGCAACGGCCGGCGGCAGGGCAGAAGGAATCGGAGGTTCGTCTTGCACGGTGTATTCCAATGCGGCTCAGACGAAGTGATCGTAGCCGCGGGTAGCGAGTTCGATGGTGGCCCCCGACTCGTCGAGCACGCGCAAGCCCTGGTCGACGATGGCCCCGATGCGCGCCAGTGGCACGGCGGCCGCCTCACCCGCCGCCACCACGGCACCGCGGCGAGCGCGCGGCGCGGTAAACAGCAGTTCGTAGTCGTCGCCACCGGCGAGCGCGCAGCGCTGTTGGATCGCTTCAGGGCAGCGGCGCAAGCTCGGCGAGCGTGGCACCGCCGCCCATTTCACTTCAGCGCCCACACCCGAGCGCTCAAGGATATGGCCAAGGTCGGCCAGCAAACCGTCAGAGACATCCACTGCGCTGCTGGCGACCCGGCGCAGCTCTTCGCCAAGTCGAACGCGCGGTGTGGGGGCGTCGAGTCGAGCCCGCATAGCGAGCGCGTCAGCGGCACCAAGCTCCAGCTCGCCTTGCGCCTGCATCAGAGCCGCCGCCGCGTCGCCCACGGTGCCCGAGAGCCACAAATCGTCACCCGGTCGTGCGCCGCTGCGGGTCAAACCCATGGCGCGCGGCAGCTCGCCCAGGGCGGTGATGCTGATGGTGAGCGGCCCTGCAACCCCGTTCACGTCGGGGGTGCGGGTGGTATCGCCGCCCAGAAGCGCGCAACCATGGGTCTCGGCGAGCCGGATCAAACCCCGCGAAAAAGCGCTGAGCCAGGCGGGGTCGGCTGCCGGCAAGGCCAGTGCCAGAAAGAACGCACGCGGCGTGGCACCCGCGGCGGCCAGATCGGACAGGTTGACCGCCAACGCCTTGTGCCCGAGCCACTCGGGATCCGTTGCGGGGAAAAAATGGCGGCCAGCAATCAGCATGTCGCAGGTGATCGCCAGCCGTCGCTCGCCGACATCGATCAGCGCACAGTCGTCACCTACCCCCTGCGAAGCCCAGGGGCCGCGCACGGGGTGAGTGAAATACCGTGCGATGAGCTCGAATTCGCCGAGCGCAGCACTCACTTAATGGCCGCTCAATTTAACGGCCAGCGCGACGCGCCTCGTCGGGGCGCACGACACCGGCGACCTTGTCGAGCACGCCGTTGACGTAGCGGAAACCGTCGGTGCCACCGAAGCTCTTGGCGAGTTCGACCGCTTCGTTGATGACGACCCGGTACGGAATCTCGGGACGCGACTGCAGTTCGTAGGTGCCAAGCAGCAAAATGCCGTGTTCGACCGGGGACAGCAGCTTGATGTCGCGGTCAACAAACGGCGAGAACAAGGCTTGCAGATCGGTCGCCCGGTCGATCGCGCCGTGCAGCACCTCGCGGAAATGCGCGCGGTCAGCCTTGTCGAAACCCTCGACTTCCATCATGTGGGCTTCGATTGCGGGACCGTCGGCGCCGCCAACGATCCACTGATAGAGGCCTTGCAGCGCGAATTCGCGTGCGCGGCGGCGCGCGCTGCGGCCGGCACCCTTCTTGTCGTCTTTCTCAGTGGTCACTGCGCCTCCTCCTCGTCTTCTTCCGCCTCGTCCAGGGCCCACATCAGATTGGCCATTTCGACCGCCACACGGGCCGCGTCACGGCCTTTCTCGGTCACGCGGGCCTGAGCCTGCTCGTCGGTCTCGGTGGTGAGGATGGCGTTGGCGATCGGGATGCCGTAATCGAGCGCGACGCGCGAGACGCCGGCGGCCGACTCGTTGCTGACGATCTCGAAGTGATAGGTATCACCGCGCACCACCAGGCCGATGGCGATCAAGGCGTCGAACTCCTCGGTCACCGCCAGCCGCGCCAGCGCGAGCGGAACTTCGAGCGCGCCCGGCACGCTCATCTGGGTGATGTCTTCCTCGTCAACGCCCAGCTCGGCCAGCTCGGCCAGGCAGGACTCGAGCAGCGCGCGCCCGGCCCACTCGTTGAAACGCGCGGCCACGATGCCAATACGCAGGCCGTTACCGTCGAGGTCGGAGGGAATGATGTCGATCGCCATGGGAGCTCCTAGAAAACGAAAGCCGGCCGCGAACCGCGGCCGGTAAATATTGATGCGAAGTTTGCGCGCGGGCCGCGCCCGAGCGCAAACGCAGTCTTGAAATCAGCCTTCCAGATACCCGGTGGTGACCAGGCCAAAGCCGGTCATCGAGGGCATCTTGCGCGGCTTGGCCAGCAGCTTCATCTTGCCCACATTCAGGTCGCGCAGAATCTGCGCGCCCACGCCGTAAGTGCGCAGATCGAACTTGTGCGCACGCTGCTCGACCGGCTGACCGGCGTCGATACTGGCCAGATCGGCAAACTTGCCAAAGAGGCGCTGGGCATCTTCGCCACAGTTGAGCAGCACCACCACCCCGGCATCGGCCGCGGCAATCCGCTCGAGCGCGCGCGCAAACGGCCAGGAGTGGACCGACTGGTCGGTCTCGATCAGGTCGAGCACGCTGACAGGCTCATGCACCCGGACCAGCACTTCCCGGTCCGGCGAGATCTCGCCACGAACCAGGGCCAGATGGGCATTGCCGCTCGGCCGGTCACGGTAGGCGATCAGCTCGAACTCGCCAGCGACCGTCTGCACCCGACGGCTGCCGACGCGCTCAATCATCGATTCGGTCGCCGCGCGGTACTGAATCAGGTCCGCGATAGTACCCACCTTCAGACCGTGCTCACGGGCAAACGGAATCAGATCCGGCAGGCGGGCCATGCTGCCGTCGTCGTTCATCACTTCGCAGATCACCGCCGCCGGGGTGAGTCCGGCCAGCGCCGTGAGGTCGCAGCCGGCTTCGGTATGGCCCGCACGCATCAACACGCCGCCCGGCTGGGCCACGATCGGAAAGACGTGGCCGGGCTGGACGATGTCGGTTGCCAGCGCATTCGGGCGGCAGGCCACACGGATCGTCTCGGCACGGTCCGCGGCCGAAATGCCGGTGGTCACGCCCTCGGCCGCCTCGATCGACACCGTGAAATTGGTGCCGTACTGGGCGCCGTTGTTAGGCGCCATCGCCGAGAGCTTCAGGCGCTGCGCCTGGGCCGCGGTGAGCGTCAGGCAGACCAGGCCACGCGCGTGCTTGGCCATGAAATTGATCTTGTCGGCGCTGACAAAGTCGGCCGCGAACAAGAGATCGCCTTCGTTTTCGCGGTCTTCGTCATCGACCAGGACGACGATATTGCCGCGCCGGATCTCATCGATGATTTCCTCGGTCGAGGCAAGCTGGGGCTGAGCGGTCGGAGCGGGTGACACGGAGGTGAGCATGACGCGGCCTTTACGGTGCACCGGTGCAGTCCACCGGCGGAGTGACTAGGATTTTACGCGCCGCACCGTCCGCGCCGCCTGCGGGAAGCCCCTAGACACCGCCCAGCAAAAAGGGCCGGCATTGCCGGCCCTCAAAAGTCGCGGGAAAGGATTTACTTGCGCTTGGCCTTGGCCAGCTCGCGCGGGTCACCGGCATAGCCCAGCGCCTTCCAGTCCATCAGCCCCTTGGACGAGTGGCACTCGTTGCACGAAAGCGCCTGCTGTTTGGGCACGACCATGTGATTGACCTTCCAGACCATGTCGGTCTCGACAAAACCGAGCTTGCCGCTGTAGGCCGGCAAACCCGCCGCCTGCATACCGTCGGCCATGGCCTTGTTCCAGTCGTAGTGCTTCCAGTAGCCGCCAAACAGATGCGGCGTGCCGATCACTCGGGTTTCCATGTCATAGGGCTGCTTGCCGCGCATCACCTTGAACGGCGTGATTTTGGCGGTCTTGTCAGCGATCGAGCCGCGCGGCGAGTTGAGATGGACCACCTCGTTGGGGTTGATCACCGCACCGGCCAGGTAGCGATCGACGGCGCCGTTGAACCAGAAATACGACGGTTTGAGATTCTTGGCCCACTCGAACGAACCCTTCATCTTGTCGTAGGTCTTTTCGCCGTATTTGTCCTTGCTCGCTTCGCGATCCTGGCCAGCGGTTGACCAGTCCCACCAAACCTTGGTCGGCAGGCTGCGGGCCACGGTCGGGATGTGACAGGTCTGGCAGGCCACGCGCGCAGCGTGCTTGTCGAGCAGCGGATTCTTTTTGTGCGGTGTGCCGGCGTGGCAGGTCGAGCAGTCGAGCGTGCTCGCCCCCCCAGAGACGCTCACCGACATCGCCTTGCCAGGGATCACGTGATCGGCCGCCTTATGGCAGGAGCTGCAGCTCATGTTGGCGCCGTCGACCGCCATGTGAACGTCTTGCGCCCGGGTCGGCGTGGTGAGCGAGCTGTCAAGATCGCCATGTTTGACGTGGTCGCCGCCACCGCCGAAGAAGTGGCAGGCGCCGCAAGTGGCGCGGCTGGTCGGGCCAACACTTTGAGCGACCTTGAGCAGATCGACCTTGGGATCGGGCAAGCCGGCGCCCGTCGGCGTCTTTTTGTAGCTGCCGGTGGTGTCGTGACAGACCAGACAATCGACATTGTCGACCTTCTTGAAGTCGAAGTCCTTGTCCTTCCAGCCGTAGCCCGCGTGGCAGCTGGTGCAGCGCGGCTCGTTGGCGGGCAGCGAAATGCAGTAATTGTTAATCGCGGTCTTCTTGCCCAGCTCAACCGTCTTGTCGCCATCTTTCTGCTGCGCCTGCCAGGTCCAGTGGACCGTATGCATGAAGTCCTTGGCCTGCTTGTCGTGGCAGGCAACGCATTGCTGGGTGACTTCGGGGCCGCTCTTGAGCGGGCCTTTAATGAACTGAGAATGATCGGGCCCGGCACTGGCGAGCCCGGGCAAGGCGAGCGCGATGGCAACGCCCCAATAACGGATGAAACGGAACATGAAACCCCCTTTTGTTTGCACTTTGGGGGCAGTGTCGACGGCCGCTCAGAGCCGCTTTTGACGCACGGCAAGGCGCGCATTGCGCACGCTGGCGGGGGTGATGGGCGTCACCCGGGTGACGCCCATCACGGAACGCTTCGCGCGGCTACCGCTGCACGGGCAGCGCGCGCTGGTACTGCGGCGGCACTGGAATGTCGGCACCCAGGGCCACGGCAGCGCGCCACGCCCAATGGGGGTCAAACAGGAAGCTGCGGCCCAGGGCAACCAGGTCGGCCTGGCCCTGAGCCAGCACCGCTTCAGCCTGCTGCGGCGCGGTGATCAGGCCGACCGCCATGGTGGTCAGGCCAGTCGCTTCGCGCACGGCCTGAGCCAGCGGCAACTGGTAGCCGGGAGCCGGGTGAATTCTCTGCGCGGGAGAAAGACCGCCGCTCGAAACGTCGATCCAGTCGCAATCCCGCGCTTTGAGCTCGTGCGCCAGAGCGATGGTGTCGGCCAGCGCCCAGCTCGGCTCGGCCTCGACCCAGTCGGTCGCCGACACCCGCACGCCGACCGCCCGCGCTTGCGGAAACGCGGTTCGCACCGCGTCGAAGACCGCCAGCGGCAGCCGCATGCGATTGGCCAGGCTGCCGCCAAACTCATCCTGGCGCTGATTCGAGATCGGCGACAGAAACTGGTGCAACAGATAGCCGTGAGCAGCGTGAACTTCAACCGTGTCAAAACCGATCCGTGCAGCTCGCCGCGCCGAGTCCGCAAACGCTTCAATCACGGCGCCGATCTCGTCGGCATCCAGCTCGCGCGGCCGCCCGTAAGCGCCCGCATACGGCAGAGCCGACGGCGCCACCGGCTGCCAGCCACCGGCCGCGGGCGGAACCACCTCGCCGCCGCGCCAGGGCGCTGGCATAGACGCCTTGCGGCCGGCATGACCGAGCTGGATCGCGAGCTTGATCGGCGAGACCGCGCGAACCATCTCGACCACCTTGGCGAGCGCATCTTCGGTCTGGTCGTTCCACAGACCCAGGTCTTGCGGCGAAATCCGGCCTTCGGGCCGCACGGCGGTGGCTTCGAGGCACAAGAGCCCGGCGCCCGAGAGCGCGAGCGATCCGAGGTGGGCGTGATGCCAGGCGGTGGCGCAGCCGTTTTGCGCCGAGTACTGACACATCGGAGAGATCACGACGCGGTTGGCGAGCTCAATCCCGCGCAAGGCCAGCGGCGAAAACAGCGCGCTCATAACGTCACTCGCCGCGCAGCGCCAGCATGCGTTCGACGTAGCGGGCGATGGTGTCGATCTCGAGGTTGACGCGACTGCCCGCCACCAGGTGCTTGAGCGTGGTCACGGCCACCGTGTGCGGGATCAGGTTGATCGCCACGCGGGTGCCATTGGCCGTGTCTTCGACACGGTTGATCGTGAGAGAGACGCCATTGACCGTGATCGAGCCCTTGTAGGCGAGGTAGCGCGCAAGTTCTTGGGGCGCGCGAACCACCAGACGCCAGCTCTCGCCCACCGGCTCCATCACCTCGACCTCGCCCACGCCGTCGACGTGGCCGCTGACCAGGTGGCCGTCAACCCGGTCGCCCAGGCGCATGGCCTTCTCGAGGTTGAGCTCGCCGGTGCGGTCCAGGCCGGCGGTCTTGCTGAGCGATTCGGCCGAGACCTCGACCACGAACTCGCTCCCGGTCTTGGCCACCACCGTCATGCAGGCGCCGTTCAGGGCGATCGAGTCGCCGATCTTCACTTCGGCCAGGCCGAGTTCGGGAGCGGCGATGGTCAGACGCTGACCGTGACCGAGGACTTCATTTTTTTCGACGCGGCCAATGGCCTGAACGATGCCGGTAAACATTCAATTCATCCTTGCAAGAATTCGAACATCCGCCCCCACCGGGGTGACGGAACGGAAACTGAGCTTTTGCGCCTGAACGAGTTCGGAGAGCGCCGGCAAATGCGCCATGCCGGTGGCCTCGCCGATCAGCATCGGAGCGAGATACACCAGCAGTTCATCGACCACGCCGGCGCGAATCAGCGAACCGTTCAACTTGAACCCGGTCTCGCCCAGCACCTCGTTGATCTGGCGCCGCCCGAGCTCGCGCATCAGAGCAGCCAGGTCAACCTTGCCCTGAGCGTCCGGCAGCACGACCACCTCGGCGCCCGCCGCTTCGAGCGCAGCACGCCGCTCAGGCTGGTCGAGCGCGCAGGCGATCAAGACCTGACCGTCGCGGAAAAGACGCGCGGCTGGAGAAACCTCAAGGCGGGAGTCGACCAGCACCTTCAAAGGTTGGCGCGGCGCATCGACCAAACGGATATTGAGCTGGGGATCGTCGGCCAACACGGTGCCAATACCGGTCAGCACGGCTCCCGATCGGGCGCGCCAGGCGTGGCCATCGGCGCGCGCGGCCTCCGAGGTGATCCACTGGCTGGTGCCGTTGGCAAGCGCGGTCTTGCCATCAAGGCTGGCTGCGATCTTGATCCGCAACCAGGGCGTGCCGCGCGTCATGCGCGCGAAGAAACCAATATTGGATTCACGCGCCTCGTCGGCGAGCAGGCCGCAACGGACGTCGACGCCAGCGTCGCGCAACAGGCCAAGACCACGGCCCGCCACCAGGGGATTGGGGTCTTCGACCGCCGCCACCACCTTGGCGATCCGCGCCTCGATCAACGCCGCCGCACACGGTGGCGTGCGACCGAAATGCGAGCAGGGCTCGAGCGTGACGTAGGCGGTGGCGCCACGCAGATCGTGGCCGTGGGCGCGAGCATCGATCATGGCCTCAATCTCGGCGTGGTTCGAACCGGGAGCGAGCGTGAAGCCTTCACCCAGGATGCGGCCGTCACGGGCGATGACGCAGCCCACCGCCGGGTTGGGATGGGCGTGCAGTCGTGCGCCCTCAGCCAGTTCGAGCGCGCGGCGCATGAACTCGTGATCTTGGTCGGTATACATACGCAGCGATTGTAAGGAGAGCCCGGGCACGCGCAGAAAAAGAAAGGCCGCGGGTTTCCGCGGCCTTGTGGCTGCCGAACGAGCCGGAAAGAAACCCGGTCCGTGCGGTCAAGCCGTGAGCTACTTGATGGTGAGCTTCTTGCTCATCACCGGCGCCCGCTTGGGCAGGCTGAGCGTCAGCACCCCATCTTCAAACTTGGCTTCGGCGCTGTCTTCACTCACCTCGGCTGGCAGCTCGAAACTGCGGGCGTAACTGGCGGCAAAGCGCTCGGTGTGAAGACGCTTCTCACCCTCTTTCTCTTCGCGTTCGGTCTTGGCCTCCGCGCTCACGGAAACCCGCGGCCCTTCGATCGAGACGCTGATGTCTTCTCGCTTGACGCCAGGAAGATCCATCGTCACTTCGAAAGCCCCACCCTTGTCGACCACGTCCATCCGAGCGCGAGTGATTGCCGCCATGCTGGCTGGAACCATCGAGCCCATCGAGGTGATCGGCCGTCCGGCGAGAACATCATTCATGAACTCATCGAACAACGGGCCAAAAGGAGCGCGAGTCAGTGTCAGGTTCGACATGATGACCTCCTGAATCTGCGAGAGAAAACCTCCTCTCGCCTGTCTTCAATATGGCGGCGCCAGAGATAAATTCAAGCGCTTCACGAGCGCTGAATAACCGGCGGCTCCGGTTCAGAGCGGCCGGCGCTTGCGCGGCGCGGGGCGAATTTCTCGCACCACTTCCGCGAACTCGTCGACGTCCTCGAAGCTCTTGTAGACCGAGGCGAAACGGATATAGGCGACCTTGTCGAGCCGCTTCAATTCGCGCATCACCAGTTCGCCCAGCTTCTCGCTCTTGACTTCGCGCTGGGCCGCGGTGAGAAGTTTTTCCTCGATCCGCCCGACCGCTTCGTCAACCGCCTCGCGCGGCACCGGCCGCTTGCGCAAGGACAGCAGCATTGAGGCGCGCAACTTTTCGCGGTCGTATTCGGCACGCCCCCCACCCCGCTTGACGATCGAGGGCATCGACAGTTCGACCCGCTCATAGGTGGTGAAGCGTTTATCGCAGGCCAGACAGCGGCGGCGGCGGCGGATCGTCGCGCCCTCGTCGGAGGCACGGGAATCGATCACCTGGGTGTCGGCGTTTTGGCAGAAGGGGCAGCGCATAAGTGAAAAGAGTTTACGCGTGGACGCTCACTCTGCCACGCGCTGCCGCTCGCGGACATGCCCGCCCCTCGCCGTCAGGATCGACCGCTTCACGCGCCCACGCGCGGGCATGTCATGCCCCCACATAGAAAAACGCCGGCGCGACCCTGGCTACACCGGCGTTTCATTCAAACCAAGAGCAATCAGCCGTAGACCGGGAATTTTTTGGTCAGCGCACTCACCTCGCGCTTGACGCGCTCGATCGTGGCGGCGTCGTCGGGATTCTCAAGCACGTCGGCGATCAGGTTGGCGGTCAGGCGCGCCTCAGCCTCCTTGAAACCGCGCGTGGTCATCGCCGGCGAACCCAGACGGATGCCGCTGGTGACAAAGGGCTTCTCGGGGTCGTTCGGGATCGAGTTCTTGTTGACCGTGATGTGAGCCTGGCCCAGCACCGCTTCAGCCGCCTTGCCGGTGATCTTCTTGGCGCGCAGGTCGACCAGCATCAGGTGGCTCTCGGTGCGGCCGCTGACGATGCGCAAGCCGCGCTGGGTCAGCTCATCGGCCATGGCCGCGGCGTTTTTGACGACCTGCTCCTGATAGGCCTTGAACTCGGGCTCGAGCGCTTCCTTGAAAGCGACCGCCTTGGCGGCGATCACATGCATCAAGGGGCCGCCTTGCAGGCCGGGGAAGACGGCAGAGTTGATCACCTTCTCGTATTGCGGCTTGCACAGGATCATCCCGCCGCGCGGACCGCGCAGGGTCTTGTGGGTGGTGGTGGTGACAATGTCAGCGTGCGGAATCGGGCTGGGGTAGACGCCCGCGGCGATCAGGCCGGCGTAGTGCGCCATGTCAACCATGAACACGGCATTGATGTCCTTGGCGACCTTGGCAAAGCGAGCGAAGTCGATCTTGAGCGAATAGGCCGAGGCACCCGCGATGATCAGCTTCGGACGGTGCAGGTGCGCCAGGCGCTCCATCTCGTCGTAGTCGATCGCTTCCTCGGCGTTCAAGCCGTAACTCACCACCTTGAACCACTTGCCGCTGATGTTGAGCGGCATGCCGTGGGTAAGGTGACCGCCCTCGGCCAGGCTCATGCCCATGATCGTGTCGCCCGGGTTCAGCAGCGCCAAGAACACCGCCTCGTTGGCCTGCGCGCCAGCGTGCGGCTGGACGTTGACGGCCATCTCGATGGTCGGGAAACCGAAGACCTGTTTGGCGCGTTCGATCGCCAGCGTTTCAGCCACATCGACGAACTCACAGCCGCCGTAATACCGCTTGCCCGGATAACCCTCGGCGTACTTGTTGGTGAGCTGGCTGCCTTGCGCCTGCATCACCGCCGGGCTGGTGTAGTTCTCGGAAGCGATCAGCTCGATGTGATCTTCCTGGCGCTGGTTTTCTTTCGTGATCGCCGCCCACAGAGCGGGGTCGGACATCTCGATGGTGGTGGAACGCTTGAACATGGTGGCCTCGTAATGGCGGGTCGAAGGCGCCGTCACCACCCGTGTGGCAACGGCTCTGCCAACAGCACCCAGGCGAGCGGCGGCGCCGGCAGACGCCGGCGCACAGGTATCCCCGCGCTCCCTGGGTGTGCTCACCCGATTCGCCAGTCACGCGGGGACGTGGCAGTGCAAATTATAGGGCGAGGGCGGACACGGCCCCGAGCCCCAGACCCAGCCCCGCCAGCGGCCCAACGAAACCCAGTGCCGCGGCCACGCCCAGACGCGGCGAACCGGCCACACCGACCAGCACGGCCTTGAGAACCAGATTGGCCGCCACCGCGATCACCACCGCCCTCATGGCCTCGTGCGAAGCGACCGCGTGGTTGGCATGCAACTGCAGCGCCGACAGCGTGATCGCATCGACGTCGGTCAAGCCCGAAACCGCCGCCACCGCGTACAAACCCGCCGCACCCAAGCGCGCCGAAACCCAGGCCGTGACCAGCAGAATGCCGCCATAAGCCGCCGCGAACACCAGCGCCGTGCCGAGCTGGGTCGGGTTCCGGTAGATCTCGCCATCGCCCGCGGCCGTCAGCGCCGAGCGCCGCCAATGCCAGAGCACGGCGGGCATCGCCGCCAGCAGCGCCACGCCAAAGATCAGAGCCGCCGCATCAGCCAGGCCGGGCGCGACGATCGCCACGATCAGCAGCACGCGCGCCAGCATGGTGGCATTGGCCAGCAGAATCACGGTCAGCGCCGCCTCGCCGTGCGGGCTGGCGTGGGCGTGACGCGACCACGCCAAGGTGGTCGCCGTCGAGGACACCAGCCCACCTAACAGCCCGGTCAAGAGCAATCCCTTGCGCGCCAGGGTCAGCCGCCAGGCGATGTAACCCGCCAGGCTCACCCCCGCGATCAGCACCACCATCAGCCCGATGCGAAAGGGATTGAGAACGCCGTACGGCCCCCCGGCGCGGTCAGGCAGCAAGGGCAGGACGATGGCCGAGACCGCCGCGAACTGCAGCACCGAGCGCACGTCCTGCGCCGTGATCTTCTGCGAAAAGCCCTCGATCTCGGCCTTGTAGTAAAGCAGGGCGGTAGTGCCGATGCCCAGGCCTACCGCCAGCAAGCGGAAACCGAAGAAATTGATCGCCCCCAGAGCAAATACCACCAGGGCAGCGACGATGGTGGTGGTGCCGGAGTCGGCAGCCGTGTGCCTGGGGTCGGTTGCGTATGCAGCGATCAAGGATGCCGCCACCGCCAGCACCAACGCCGCCATCAGCCAGGCGCTGCCAGTAGCATTCGCGAGTTGGGCCGCGAGGGTGCCGAGCACTGCGATCAAGGTGAAAGTGCGCACCCCCGCCTTGGTGTCGGGCTTGCGCTCCCGCTCAAGCCCGACCAGCAGACCGAGTGCGGCGCTCACAACAAAGGTGATGACGAGCGAAAGGGTCGGGTTCACCCCACCAGCCTAGTCCAGCTGCGAGCCGTCAGGTTGCCCGGCGGCCGATTCGCAACAGCGGCAGGAACTAGACCACGCTCAGTTCGTCGCGCGATTGCTCGAGGTGAGCGACATCGCCCCACTCGAGAACCGCCAGCGAAAAGGGCTGGGCAGAAAGCCGCAGCCGATGGATTCCGGCATTGGGCAGCGCGTGCTGGCGCGGGGCGGTCCAGGAGAATCCGGTCGCGACCCGATAGATCGCATCGAGCACGCCGCCGTGCGCCACCACCGCCACTTGCTCGCCCGCGTGGCGCACCGCGATGACAGACAGCGCCGCGAGCACACGGTCGCGCAGCTGGGCAATCGACTCGCCACCGGGAACGACCCAGTCGACATCGCGTGACTGATGCCGCGCCCACTCGGTCGGAAAGCGCGCGGCGAGGACCTCGTAGGTCTCGCCCTCGAAAATTCCGTAGCTGCGCTCGCGCAGACCGGGCTCGAGTTGAAGCGCAAGCCCGTGAGCCGCGGCCAGCGGTGCCGCGGTCTGCGCCGCGCGGGCCAAGTCGCTCGAGATCACCGCCGCCAAGGGCTCCCGGCGCAGACGATCAGCCACCCGCTGCGCCTGCCACTGACCGCGCTCGGACAGGGCGATGTCGATCGCGCCCTGCAGGCGACCCACGGCATTCCACGGCGTTTCGCCGTGGCGGATCAGAATCAGGGTGGTATCAGCCAAGGCGTGGATTGAGGGTGTAGATGCCGGTAATGCTGGCCTGAGCCAGGATGTGTCCTTGCAAGGCAGCCAGTACCTCGGCGCCCTTGAAGGTACCTTCGAGCGGCAGACGGTCGAGGTCGAGCGCGTACAGCGTGAAGACGTAGTGATGAACGATCGAGTCGTTCCACGGCGGGCAGGGGCCGTCGTAGCCGTAGTAGTCGCCGCTCATGTCGTGGTCGTCGGCGAACCACGAGGTGTAGTCGTTGACGCCCTGACGGGTGCCATTGGCCGAGGCCGGCCCGCCCTTGCCTCGTGGCGTGACTTCCTTGGAAAAACTGCCGGGCTCGATCACGCGCACCTTGGGCGAGATATCAACCAGCAGCCAGTGGAAGAAGTCGGCGCGCGCAAGGTCAGCCGGAATCTCTCGCCCTTCCTGGTTGACGTCATCAGGCCGGGTCGGAACGTCGCGGTCGTGACAGACCAATACCAGCGAGCGCGTGCCCTCGGGCAGATCGGTCCAGGCCAGGTGCGGATTGCGGTTGGTCGAGAGCTTGACGTGGTGCGCGGCATCCTGGACACAGAAAGCGAACTCGCCGGGGATGACGGCATCGTTCTCAAACGAATCACTCCAAAGTCGCATCGCTCACTCCGCAGGGTTGATTTTGGGTTTGACTTGCAGCCAGAAGGTGACTGGCCCGTCGTTGACAAGCTCGATCTGCATCTCGGCGCCAAAGCACCCGGTCTGGATCTCTGGCACGAGCTTACGCGAGCCCTCGACAAACTCGTCGAACCGCCGCTGGCCCTCGGCGGGTGGCGCGGCAGGCGTGAAACTGGGACGGGTGCCAGAGTTGGTGTCGGCCGCCAGCGTGAACTGCGAAACCGCAAGCAAACCGCCGCCAACATCAAGCAGGCTGCGGTTCATGCGGCCGGCCTCGTCGGAAAAGACGCGGTAGTTCGCGAGCTTGATGGCGAGCCGTTGGGCTTCGGTGGAGGTATCGCCGCGCTCGGCACAGACCAGGGCCAGCAAGCCGGGGCCGATGGCCCCGACGGTCTCGCCCTCGATCCGCACTGCGGCGCGCGTCACGCGCTGGATCAAGGCAATCATGCGAGCATTTTATGAGCGGCTCGCCAGCGCCCTCTGGCTTCAGGTCAATCAGGTCAAAGACACGCGCGCCCACTTGCGCTTGCCAACCTGAACCACCACCACCGTGCCGGGGGCGATCACGCGTGCGCGGTCCTCGACCTTTTCACCATCGAGCTTGACGCCGCCCTGCTCGATGTTGCGGTTGGCTTCGGAGGTCGAAGGCACCAGGCCTGCTTGCTTGATCAGCTGCGCGATTCCCATGCCTTTACCCTCGGTGGCAAAGCTGAACTCGGGAATGTCGTCGGGAATTGCGCCGCCGCGAAAGCGTGCATCGAACTCGGCCTCGGCCGCGTCGGCCGCGGCCGCCGAGTGAAAGCGGGTGACCAGTTCCTTGGCGAGCAAAACCTTGATGTCGCGCGGATTGCGGCCTGCGGCGCATTCGCGCTTGAACTGCGCGATCTCGTCGTTGCTGCGCAGAGAAAGCAGGTCGTACCAGTCCCACATCAGCGCGTCGGAGATCGACATCGCCTTGCCGAACATCTCATTGGGCGCCTCGGTGATGCCGATGTAATTGCCCTTGGACTTCGACATTTTCTCGACGCCATCCAAGCCCACCAGCAGCGGCATCGTCAGGATGCACTGCGGCGCCTGGCCGTAGTGGCGCTGCAGCTCGCGGCCGACCAGCAGGTTGAAGCGCTGGTCGGTGCCGCCGAGTTCGAGGTCGGCCTCGAGCGCGACCGAGTCGTAACCCTGCATCAGCGGATAGAGCAGCTCGTGCATGGCAATCGGCGCCTGCTCGGCGTAACGCTTGGCGAAGTCTTCGCGCTCAAGCAGGCGGGCGAGCGTGTAGTGGGCGGCAAGCTTGATCATGCCGGCCGTGCCCAACGTGTCGCACCACTCCGAGTTGTAGCGAATTTCGGTCTTGCTGCGGTCAAGCACCAGCGAAGCTTGATCGAGGTAGGTCTTGGCGTTGACCTCGATCTGCTCACGCGTGAGCGGCGGGCGGGTAGCGTTACGGCCGGACGGATCGCCGATCGAGGCCGTGAAATCGCCGATCAGGAAGATCACGGTATGACCGAGGTCTTGCAACTGCCGCAGCTTGTTGAGCACCACGGTGTGGCCGATATGAATGTCGGGCGCGGTCGGGTCGAGCCCGAGCTTGCAGCGCAAGGGCTTACCCGTGGCATACGACTTGGCCAGCTTCTGCGCAAATTCGGACTCAACCAACAAGGTGTCGACGCCGCGCTTGACCGTGGCCAGGGCGCGTTCAACGTCGGAAGTAATGGGAAGCGGCTCGGTGTGCATAGTGGATTCCGGGATAGTCCCCCCCCATCCCTGATGAGCGGGGCAGCTGCGGCACAAGGCGGTCCGTATAATTGAGACTCAGATTAGGGCGCACGAGGTGCGTCTATTTGTTGCCTCGGAGCCTATGTCGCCTGCACAGATTCTAGCCAAGCACCTGCGCCAAGTCGGTCACGACGCGCGCCGGGGTTTGCGCGTAGCCAGCGCGGTGTGGCGGCGGTTGCCGTCCACGCGCCGCAACCGGATTCAGCTGGGCGGCGTGTTGGCCCTGCTGCCCTTGTCAGCCGCTATCGCAGCGCTGGCGGCCGCGCCGGTCGCGGTCGATCTCGACAATCTGCCGCAGCAGACGATCACCGAGGCGCATGAACTGCCGCCGCTGGAAGATCAGATCGCTCGCCTGGCGGGCCGCATCGACACTTTTCTGCGTGAAGCCCGCATTCAACGCGGCGATACGCTGGCCTCGCTCTTTTCCCGCCTCGAGATCGATGACGCGGAAGCCGCGCGCTTTATCCGCAGCCAGCCCGAAGCCGCTCCCTTGCAGAAATTCGTTCCCGGCCGCTTTGTGCAAGCGCACGTCGGCCAGGACGGCAAACTGCAATCGCTCAAACTGTTCCTTGGCACCGAGCTCGAAGCCGGCCAGACCAAGGGCAGCCTGCTTCAGCTCGAACGCGTCGCGAGCGCCCCTCAAGGGTTTCGTCTGAGCGAGCGCCAGTTTGACTACGAACGCCGGGTCGAGATGCGCGCGGGCGAGATCGGCTCGTCGCTGTTTGGCGCCACCGATGCCGCTGGCGTGCCCGATTCGATTGCCCAGCAGATGATCGAAGCGCTGGAGAACGAAATCGATTTCCGCCGTGACCTGCGTCGCGGCGACAGCTTCCGCGCGGTCTACGAAACCCTGCACGCCGCAGGCGAATATTTGCGCCCGGGCCGCCTGCTGGCGATCGAATTCGTCAACGCCGGCAAACGCACGGAAGTATTCTGGTTTGGCGACGGCAGCCGCAGCGGCGGTTACTACTCGCTCGAAGGCTCGAGCATGCGGCGCAGCTTCCTGCGCACTCCGCTCGAATTCTCCCGGATCAGCTCGGCCTTCAATCCGCGCCGGGTGCACCCCGTGACCGGCAAGGTGCGCTCGCACCAGGGCACTGACTTCGCCGCGCCGTCGGGCACTCGCATCCGTTCGGCCTCCGACGGCGTGGTCGTGCGCAAGGCCTACGATGCTCGTGGGTATGGCAACCACATCGAGATCCGCCACGACGCCCAGCGCACCACGCTGTACGGCCACATGTCGGCCTTTGCCCCCAACATCAAAGTTGGCATGCGAGTCGGCCAGGGCGATGTGATCGGCTACGTGGGTTCGACCGGGCTGTCGACCGGACCGCATTTGCACTACGAGTTCAAGGTCAACGGCGGCCAGGTCAACCCCTTGACCGTCAAGTTGCCCGAATCCAAGACGCTCAACGCCACGCAAGTCGCCCAGTTGCGAACCAACGTCGGCCCGCTGCAGGAGCGTCTGGCTTTGCTGACGCGAGTCCAGCTCGCTCAGGCGAGCGCCGCCGCGGTCGCCAAGGGTGAAGCCGAACCCGCCATTCAGACCGAAACCGAGTGAAGCCATGTCCAGCGCAGTGCGCTCGGGCAGTCTTTATATCGGTCTGATGTCGGGCACCAGCCTCGACGGCGTGGATGCCGTTGTGGGCGCCTTCGGTCCTTCACAACCCCGCTTCATCGCCCACTCGCATCGCGCATTCACGCCCGAGCTGCGGGACCAGTTGCTGCGTCTGACGACCCGCGGCGACGATGAAATCGAGCGCAGCGGCATGGCTGCCCAACACCTCGCCCGCACATACGCGGCCGCGGTCAACGATCTCCTGCTTGAAGCTGGCATCAGCGCCAAGGACGTGCAGGCGATCGGTGCTCACGGCCAGACCCTTCGCCACCGCCCCGAGCACGGGTTCACGGTTCAACTCAACGCGCCGGCCCTGCTCGCCGAGCTCACCGGAATCGCGGTCGTTGCCGATTTCCGCAGCCGCGATCTGGCAGCGGGTGGTCATGGTGCACCTCTGGTGCCAGCGTTTCACGCAGCCGTTTTCAGCAGCCAGCAGCCTCGCGCTGTAGTCAACATCGGCGGCATCAGCAACATCAGCTTTCTTCCGGCGCAGGATGGCGAAGGGCAAGTCTTCGGCTTTGACTGTGGCCCCGGCAATCTCTTGCTCGATGCCTGGGCAGCGCTGCATCTGGGCACACCATATGACGCCAACGGCGCCTGGGGCGCCAGCGGGAAAGTTGATTCCGCCTTGCTCGCCCGCTTACAGACCGACGCTTTCTTTTCCGCTCCGCCACCGAAAAGCACTGGCCGCGAACTGTTCGATCTCGGCTGGCTCAGACTGCACATGAAAGATGAAGCCGCCGCCGATGTTCAGGCAAGTTTGGTGGCCTTGACCGCCAGCGGAATCGCTGATGCGATCGAACGCTGGTGCCCACAAGCCGAGGAAGTGCTGGTGTGTGGCGGTGGCGCGTACAACGGCGCCCTGATGCGTGAACTTGATCGTCGCTGTTCGCCCCGCTCGGTGGCCAGTACCGCGCAGGCAGGTCTCGCGCCAGAGCATGTCGAGGCTCTCGCCTTTGCCTGGCTGGCCCATGCGCACCGCAGTTGCCAAGCGGGCAATCTGCCGGCCGTGACCGGCGCTCGCGGGCCGCGAATCTTGGGTGCGCTCTACCCGGCTTGATCCACCCAGGCAACAAAAAAGGCGCTCGCAAGCGCCTTTTTTGTTGCCTGCCAAAGCTCAGACCGAGAATGACGAACCGCAACCGCAAGTGGTCGTGGCGTTCGGGTTCTTGATCACGAACTGCGCACCTTCGAGGTCTTCCTTGTAGTCGATCTCGGCGCCGACCAGGTACTGGTAGCTCATCGAGTCGATCAGCAGAGTCACGCCATTGCGCTCCATGGTCGCATCGTCTTCATTGACCACTTCGTCAAACGTGAAGCCATACTGGAAACCGGAGCAACCGCCGCCTTGCACGAAGACGCGCAGCTTGAGTTCGGTATTCCCTTCCTCGTCGATCAACTGCTTGACCTTGGCCGCAGCGGAATCGGTAAAGATGATCGGGGTGGGCATTTCAACGGCTGCGTTCATGTCGGCCTCCAGAGGGCGGGGGTATCAGCGTTTGGATTATAGGTGGCGGCGCCTGGAAATCAGGCGCGGAACTTTTCGCATATTGCTCCTGATGCGGCGAGTTTCAACCGCAACCGGAGCGGGGCTTTTCCCGCTCCTTCAACGACGCCGCTTCAGTGCGCAGCACGTTCAGGGGACCAGGGCAACGTAGCCAAGACCTTCGGCCTCAGGTCGGCCCGCCATGATGTTCATGACCTGAACCGACTGACCGGCAGCGCCCTTGACCAGGTTGTCCTCAACCACCAGGACCACCAGAAGGTCGCCATTGCCCGGCCGATGCAGGGCAATTCGCGCGAAGTTTGAGCCTCGAACCGATCGCGTTTCCGGCTGACTACCCGCCGGCATGACGTCAACAAAGGGTTCGTTGGCGTAGCGCTGCTCGTACAACGCCTGGAAATCGACCCCGTCAACATCCTTGAGCCGCACGTAAATCGTCGACAGAATGCCGCGGATCATGGGCACCAGGTGCGGCACGAAGGTGAAACCGACCTTGCCGCCCAGCGCGATCTCAAGCTGCTGAACAATCTCGGGATGATGGCGGTGACCGGCAACGCCGTAGGCCTTGAAGTTGTCGGCGGCTTCGGCGGCGAGCAGGCTGACTTCGGCTTTGCGGCCGGCACCGCTCACCCCCGACTTGCTGTCGGAGATGAGGGTCGAAACTTCGATCGAACCCGGCTTGCGAGCTTCTAGCTCAAGCAACGGCAACAAACCGAGCTGAATGCTGGTGGGGTAACACCCGGCCATGCCGACGATTCGGGCCTTCGCAATCGCAGCGCGATTGGTTTCCGGCAAGCCGTAGACCGCTTCGGCTAGCAAGTCGGGGCAGGCGTGCGGCATCTTGTACCAGCGCTCAAAGAGCGCCGGGTCCTGCAAACGAAAGTCCGCCGCCAGATCGATGATGCGAACGCCTGCCGCCAGCAGTTCACGTGCCTGAGCCATTGCCACACCGTGCGGCGTCGCGAAAAAAACAATCTGGCAGGACGTCAATGGCGCGCTGGCCGGATCTTCAAACCTCAGGTCAACCCGGCCTCGAAGCGAAGAAAACATCTCGGCCACGTGCGTGCCGGCGTCCTTGCGCGAGGTAATGGTGACAAGTTCGACCGCGGGGTGCTGGCTCAACAGGCGCAACAACTCGACGCCTGTATAGCCTGTGCCACCGACGATGCCGACCCGGAGTTTGTCCTGCATCTTTGATCTCCAGCGCGTTGGTGCAGTAAGACCAATGGCCGCATAAATGCGGCCATTGGGTGCCAACGCGAAGTATACGCGCGAGCCCGCCTTGATTGATCCGGACGATGCGTCCCAACGGGACGCATCCACCAGAAAAATGCTTAGCGCTTCGAGAACTGCTTGGCGCGACGCGCCTTGCGCAGACCGACTTTCTTACGCTCGACCTCACGCGCATCGCGCGTGACCAGTCCAGCCTTCGAAAGGACGGGCTTCAAAGCCGCGTCGTAGTCGATCAGAGCGCGCGTGATGCCGTGACGGATCGCTCCGGCTTGGCCAGACTCACCACCGCCTTCAACGTTGACCTTGATGTCGAAGGTCTCGGCATTGCCAGTCAGCTCAAGCGGCTGACGCGCCACCATACGGCCAGTCTCACGGGTCAGATACTGATCCAGAGGACGACCATTGACGATGATGACACCGGTACCGCGCTTGATGAAAACGCGAGCCACCGAGCTCTTGCGACGGCCCGTGCCGTAATTGTAGTTACCGATCATGCCGACCTCAGATATCCAGAGTCTTCGGTTGCTGAGCGGTGTGCGGGTGCTCGGTTTCCGCGTAGACCTTCAACTTCTTGATCATCGCGTAACCCAGCGGGCCCTTGGGCAGCATGCCCTTGACCGCCAGTTCGAGAGCGCGTCCGGGGAAGCGCTCCTGCATCTTGCCGAACGTCGTCTCAGTGACGCCGCCCGGATAACCGCTGTGGCGGTAGTAGCGCTTGTCGTTCGCCTTGTTGCCCGTCATCTTCATTTTCGAAGCATTGACAACGACGATGAAATCGCCGGTATCAACGTGGGGCGTGAATTCGGGCTTGTGCTTGCCACGGAGGCGTAGCGCGATCTCGCTGGCAAGACGGCCGACCACCTTATCGCTGGCATCGACCACGAACCAGTCGCGCTTAACCTCGAGCGGCTTGGCCGAGAAGGTCTTCATTGCGTTCACCTATGGATAGACGCGGCGGCGCCGCATCGGCCGGGTTGCCAAGCACGCATGCACGCAACGTCCGGAGAAAATCAACCGCCGCAGGCTCTGGCCATTTGTGCTTCAACACAAAGCCGGGCGTAGAAAGCCAAACATTGTATCCGCAACTCGCCATTGATGGCAAGTTGCGAAAAATTGGGCCCGAACCGGAGTCCGGGCCCGAATCCACACCTAAGGAGGAGGGTGGAGGAGACATCGGTCGGATGCCGAAGCACCCGTTGCGAGAAGTATGCCGAAGGCGCTGCTGCAGCGCAAGACAAGCCAAACCCGAAACAGCGAGAAGTTTGATGTCAAACCATAAATATCAGCGAGTTAGACCCACCCCGAGAAAACTAGAACCTCTCCTCAACCGATGCGGCACCGCACGAAAGCCCCAGCATCAAGAATTCGCTCGCAAGCCCTGCTAGCCTCGGCTCTTCTATCCCTTCCGTTGCCACGACCATATGGATTGCACCGTACGCTGGACCGGCTCCGCCGGCATGAGCTTTCTGGCCGAGACCGGCAGCGGTCATTTAGTAGCGATGGACGGCGCCATTGAGGGCGGCGGACACAATCTTGCACCGCGCCCCATGGAGTTGCTGCTGGCCGGCACCGGCGGCTGCACCGCGTATGACGTGGTTCTTATCCTCAAACGCGGGCGCCACGATGTGCGCGGCTGCGAAGTCGAGCTCAAGGCCGAGCGCGCGACCCTCGACCCCAAGGTCTTCACGAAAATCGAGATGAAGTTCACCGTGCGCGGCCGCAACCTCAAGCGCGCCGCCGTCGAACGTGCCGTGCAGTTGTCGCATGAGAAATACTGCTCGGCCTCGGCGATGCTGGCCCTCAGCGCAGAAATCACTCACACCATCGATATCGTCGACGACGAAACCCCGCCAACGGCCGAGTGAACCCATCAGATCCGCTGCGCCGCGGTTGTCATGAGCTTGGCAGCCAGGCGCATCGCGGCGCGTACCGGTAAAGGCAGATCCACTCCACCCAGCGCCGTCGCAGTATTGGCGTGCCGGACCTCGTCGTCCTTCATCTGCGCCACCACCGCGCGGGAAGCCTGATCGGCGCGCGGCAGACGGTCGAGGTGACGATCCAGGTGCGCCTCAACCTGACGCTCGGTTTCAGCCATGAAACCCAGGCTGATCCGGTCACCCGCACGCGCCGCCACCAAGCCGATGGCAAAAGCGCCGGCGTACCAGACCGGATTCAACAGACTAGGGCGGCCACCCAGAGCATCGATCCGATCGCGGGTCCAGGCCAGGTGGTCACCCTCCTCGTCGGCCGAGTGACGAAACATGGCGCGCAACGCCGCATCCCGCGTCACCAAAGCCTGAGCGTCATAGAGCGCCTGGGCACAAACCTCGCCCACATGGTTCACGCGCATCAGCGCGGCCGACTCGGCACGCTCCGACTCCGATAACTCAACCGCTTCCCGAATCGCGCGAGCGGGGCTCGGGCGCGACGCAACGGCATTGGCCGCCACCGTACGCAAAGCGCGGTCGGCCGCGCAGATCAGATCGTCGAGCGAATTCAATTGGCGTGCGGTCATGGTCGTGTTGCGAAAACGTTACTGAGGGCCCAGGGATATAGGGAAAATGCTTATCCCATATCGGTATGGACAGCTATTCTCGCGCAGCTTGTAACAAAAAACCTTCGAAGAAGGTAGGAGACACCATGCGCAAGACCCTAGTTGCCGTCGCCCTGACGTGCGCCTTCCCCGCCGCTTTCTCTCAATCGCGCGGCCCCGAAGCGGATCTGTCGCTCGCCAGCGGCTCGACCCGAGTGGAGTTGTACGGGCTCGTCGACGGCGGCTACGAGTACTACAACTTCGGCGACAAATCGGTCTCGCGCCTGGCCAGCGGCATGTCGGCCGGCTCGCGCTGGGGCCTGCGCGGCTCGGAAAACCTCGGCAACGGCTTCCGCGCCGTTTTCGTGCTGGAAAGCCGCTTCTCGATCGACACGGGCAGTGTCACCAATAACAACAGTGTGTATTCCTGCGGCGTGGGCCAATACGTGCCGGGCGGCACCGCGACCACCATCAACGCGCAGTGCCCGGGCCCCAATGGTTCGGCCTCGTTGCCCCTGGCCTCGCCGCTGCCGCCCACGGCGGCGCTGCCGGTTCGCATCGGCCTCAACGCCGCCAACGCGCTGCTGCTCGACAGCATCACCACCGTCAACGGCGCCGGCGCCCTGTTCGACCGCCAGGCCTTTCTCGGCCTGGTGACCCCGGTCGGGATTGTCGCTTTTGGCCGCCAGTACACGCCGGGCTATGAAATCCTCAACCGATTCAATGCCTTCGCGGACCAGACCGCGGGCCAGATGGGCCAGAACTTCGCCACCTTGAAGATCCGCTCCAACAACGCCGCGATGTACCGCGCCGAGCTCAAGGGCTTCACGCTGGCCGCGATGTACGGCTTTGGCGGCTCGGAAGGCTCGTCGGCCAACCCCAGCCTGCGCAACGAACGCAGCGGCGCGCCCACCAACGGCGACGACTTCTACGGCGCCAACGTCCAGTACGCCAACGACTTGTTCAGCGTCGGCGTTGGCTACAACCACGACAACGTCGTGCCCTGGGCCACCCCGACCACCAAGAAGACCGGCCTTGAGACCCTCAATGCCGGCGCCACGCTCAACCTCGGCCCCGCCAAGTTCTTCGCTCAATATATGAAGCGCAAGAACGACAACCCGATCGTCACCGCCGCTGACATGCAGCAGATCCTGATCGTCGGCGGCCAGGCCGGCTTGTTGGCCGCCGCCAACTCGCTGCAACTGATGCCTTACGACGTCGACACCCTGCGCGGCGTGGCCGGCAAGACCGACACCAGCGTCTACCACCTTGGGGTCAACTGGCGTGTCGGTCCCGGCAACCTGATCGCCGCCTGGAACAACGCCAAGGACAGTGCGCGTTCGGTCTGGCAGACCGCCGACGCCAAGGCCAACCACTACGCGGTCTCCTACTTCTACGACTTTTCACGGCGCACCCAGCTGTACGGCGTCTACGCCTATATGGATAACAGCGGTCCGGCACGCATGGGCTTGAACAGCGCGGGCTATACCTCCGGCTTTGCCACCACCCAAGGCGTAGCGGCTTACGCGGTGCAAGCCGGCCTGCGGCACTCGTTCTAAGGGTTCTCCCGAGTCAAAAAAGGGCGCTACGGCGCCCTTTTCCTCCTCTGTTGCATATCGGCAACAGAGCACCAGCCTCGGGGCGACTACAGGGCTTACGAGATTGGAGTTGTCACCTATCTCTGAAAGAATCGCCTCAGCTTCTTTCGGGAAGTCTCATGAAGGGCATGGTGGCTGCACCCTCTTGCCGCCGCGCCGAAACCTTCAAACGCTAGCTAGGAGAGCACAGCATGAAGAAGAATCTGATCGCGTTGGCAATTTTCGGTGCCTTCACCGGCGCCGCCTTCGCCCAGTCGAACGTCACCCTCTACGGCATCGTCGACGGCGGACTGCAGTACAACGGCACCAACGTCCTGAACACGACCACCAAGGCCATCGAAAGCAAGTCGCAGTTCGGCGTCGACGGCGGCTACGTTGCCGGCAACCGCTTTGGCCTGCGCGGCGCGGAAGCCCTGGGTGGCGGTACCAGCGCCATTTTCCAGATTGAATCCGGCTTCAACATCGACAACGGCATGTCGG
>JAVVWR010000033.1:28631-33365 GCA_036652035.1 Burkholderiaceae bacterium
CGCTCTGGGCGTGAACCACAAGTTCTAATCCCGCTTTACCGCAGTATTCAGGCCGCCTTCGGGCGGCCTTTCTTATTAGCGTTAACGCCCACATCGTTGCGAAATGTTCTCAGGGTTAAGTCTTGGTGTTGCCGAAATAACACGAGGGATAGCCCGCGAAAACGGCGAAAACTTGACACTCCCTCTACCAAAAGGGGCCGACCAACCGGAACAATCAGTCCTGCTTCCACGTGAAGCGCCTGGCGGCGAGTGTTTCCTCCTAGCTCATTCGCCGCCAGGCGACGCAACCCTTTTGGAGCTATCCATGAAAAAGACTCTCGCTGCCCTGGCCGTCCTGGGCGCTTTCTCGGGCGCTGCTTTTGCCCAATCGAACGTTCAACTCTACGGCATCGTCGACGGCGGCATTCGCATGGTCGATTCGACCGTTGACGGCATCAATTCCGTGACTGGCGTGCAAAGCGGCCAGCAGTCGGGCAGCCGCTTCGGCCTCAAGGGCTCGGAGCAACTGGGTAACGGCCTGAAGGTTGTGTTCCAACTGGAAAATGGCTTTGACCTCGACTCCGGCAAGCTCGGCAACGACAGCCGCCTGTTCGGCCGCGAAGCCCGCGTTGGTGTTGAAGGCGCGTTCGGTGCCGTCAACGTCGGCCGCTTCGGCAACCTGGGTTCGGGTAACGGCACGTTCGGCATCATCGGCGGCATGGCCTCGCCTTTCGGCACCTCGTTTGCCGACGCTGGCACCCAAGGCACGCTGCTGCTGAACGATCGTTTCGACAACTCGGTGGTCTACGTCAGCCCGAAGTTCGCCGGCTTCCAGGCCAGCGCGATGTACTCGTTCCAGACCAATGGCCAAGAATCGGCCAAGATCGACGGCACGACTGCCAAGCCGGGCGACACTGACAAGAACAACACCTACGCCGGCCTTGGTCTGACCTACGCCATTGGCAAGCTGCAAACCGGCCTGACCTACGAACAGTTCACGGCTTCCTATGGTTACCTTGATGGTTTCGACAAGGATCCGATTGCTGAGAAGAACGACACCAAGGTCCTGAAGCTGGCCGCCAACTACGACTTCGGCATCGTCAAGCCCTTCGCCTACTACCAGCGCGGCGAAGGCGGCAAGCTCGCCGACTTCAACCTCTACGAAGGCACGGAAGCGATCAAGTCGGACGCGTTCTCGATCGGCGCCTCGGCCCCGATCATGGGCGGCACGCTGATGGCCTCGTACCAGTGGTTCAAGTCGGATGACTTCAAGAAGGCTACTGACGACCTCAACTCGGTCAACGTTGAGCGTCAAATCTTCGCCGTGGGTTACGACTACCCGTTCAGCAAGCGCACCAACGTCTACGGCGTGATGTCGTTCTCGCAAGGCGACGGCGCCTGGGACAAGGAAACGAAGGCTGTTCACGTCACCGGCTGGGACGCTAACGTCAACCGCAACGTCTACGAAATCGGCCTGCGCCACAAGTTCTAATCTTCTCCGGAAGATTCAGTGCTGAAGAAGCCGCCCTCGGGCGGCTTCTTTTTTGCCGGTCGTTTCTGGCGGACCGGTCCGCCAGAAACGAGCAGGCCGCCCGCGGGCGGCCTGCTCGTTTCCAAGACAGAAAAGCCTATGCGCTGGCGAGCGCCGCTTCGACCCGGGCGCTCAGGGCCGCGGTGACGGCGGCGTCGAGCTGGCCCAGGCGCACCCGGCGATGCAGCACGTCCTCGACGGTGCGCGCGCCCTCGAAGTCGCGCGCATAGCGCGTGAAGGCTTCGATATCGGCCGCGGCCGGGTTCTTGAGCGCGGCCGCTTCGACCTGGGCGGCGTCGATCGGCGCATCGTCGGCCAGGCGCAGGTTTTCGGTAACGCACTCACGGCTCGGCAGCAGGTGCAGACCGACCGCCGCGTTGATCGCATCGAGCGCCATCTTGCGGTAGGTGGTCCACTTGCCGCCGGTCACCGTGATCAGATTGCCAAACTCGGGGATCACGGCGTGTTCGCGTGAGACCTTGGCCGTGCTGCCGGCGGTGCCGGTGGCCGCCGGGTTAAAGAGCGGGCGCAGGCCGGAGAAGGTGGCCTTCACATCGCTGCGCTGAATCGGCTTGGCCAGGTAACCGGCGGCGGTCTCGATCATGAAATCGATCTCGTCCTCGGTCGCCTCGGGGTGGTAGCAGGGGTCCTTCTGCTCGACGTCGGTGGTGCCGATCAGCAATTGGCCGTGCCAGGGAATGGCAAACAGCACTCGGCCGTCGCGGGTCTTGGCGATCAGCATGCCGGCATTGGCGGGCATGAAGGACAGATCGACCAGGATGTGCGAGCCGCGCGAGGTGCGCACCAGGCGGCTGGCGCTGGGATCGACCAGGCGGCGGATCTCATCGACCCACACGCCGCAGGCATTGAAGATCGCCTTGCCCTTCAACGGGTACTCGCGGCCGGTTTCGACATCGGTGGCGGTGACGGCGGTAATGCCGTCGTTGCCGCGCGTCATGCCGCTCGCCTTCATGTAGTTGAGCGGCACCGCGCCGTGCTCGTACGCGGTGCGCATCAGCGCGATCACGAGACGGGCGTCGTCGAACTGGCCGTCCCAGAACTGGACGCCGCCGCGCAGGCCTTCGGCCTTCACCCCGGGCAGGCGCTTCAAGGTCTCGGCCTTGCTCAGCCATTCGGTGCGGCCAATGCCGTACTGGCCGGCCAGACCGTCGTACATGCCAAGACCGATGCGCATGTATTCGCGCTCGACCAGGCCGTAGCAGGGCACGATGAAAGGTTTGGCCGAGACCAGCTTGGGAGCGTTCTCGATCAGGATGCGGCGCTCCTTGAGCGCCTCGCGCACCAGCGAGACATTGCCCTGGGCCAGGTAGCGCACGCCGCCGTGGATCAGCTTGGTGCTGCGGCTCGAGGTGCCGGCCGAGAAGTCCTGCGCATCGAGCAAAACGGTGGACAAGCCACGGCTGGCGGCATCGACCGCGATCCCCAGGCCGGTGGCGCCGCCACCAATGACAATCACGTCCCAGGTTTGTTCGGTTTCCAGTTGTGCCAGCAGGTCCGCTCGGACCATCGGCTTGGCGAGATCATTCTTCATTGTGCCCATCCTCGTGTGCGCCCGACGGCGCGACTCCATTGGTTCATCAGTTCTTCGCGGCGCCCGGCTTCCATTGCCGGTTCGAAGCGGCGTTCAACCCGCCACATCGCGGCAATTTCGTCGCAGCCCGCCCATAAACCTGTTGCCAGCCCGGCCAGAGTGGCCGCGCCCAGCGCCGTGGTTTCGGTCACGGCCGGCCGCACCACCGGAACTCCGGCGATGTCGGCCTGAAACTGCATCAGCAAATCGTTGCGCGAAGCGCCGCCATCGACCCGCAACTCGGTCAGCGGGGTGGCGGCATCGCGTTGCATGGCGGCCAGCACGGCCGCGCTCTGGAAGGCGATCGACTCGAGCGCGGCGCGCGCCACGTGGGCCCGCGTGGTGCCGCGCGTGAGGCCGATGATGAGCCCGCGCGCATCCGGATCCCAGTAGGGCGCACCCAGGCCCACAAAGGCCGGAACCACATAAACCCCACCGTTGTCGCTCACCTGGCGCGCCAGCGTTTCCACTTCCTCGCTGCGGGTGAACAGCCCCAAGCCATCGCGCAGCCACTGCACCACGGCGCCCGCCACGAACACGCTGCCTTCGAGCATGTAGGCGACGGGATCGGCGCCGACACGCCAACCCACCGTCGACAGCAGCCGGTTTTGCGAAGCCTGCGGCGTTGCGCCCACGTTCATCAGCATGAAGCCGCCGGTGCCGTAGGTGTTCTTCGCCATCCCGGGCGAAAAACAGGCCTGGCCAAAGGTGGCGGCCTGCTGGTCGCCGGCGTTGCCGGCGATCGTGATCGGCGCCCCCAGCAGCCCGGCTTCGGTCTGCCCCATCCGCTCGCTCGAGCTTGTCACCCGCGGCAGCAAGGCGCGCGGCACGCGCAGCAGCTCGAGCAGCTCGTCGTCCCAGTCGAGGGTGGCGAGGTTGAACAGTTGGGTGCGCGACGCGTTCGAAACATCGGTGAGGTGTTCACGCCCGCCGGTGAGATTCCAGATCAACCAGGTATCAACCGTGCCGAAAGCCAGCTCGCCGCGCTCGGCGCGGCGACGCGCGCCCGGCACATGGTCGAGCAGCCAGGCGATCTTGGTGCCGGAGAAATAGGGGTCGAGCAACAAGCCGGTCTTGGCCCGCACGATCGGCTCAGCGCCGGCCTCGCGCAGGCGGGCGCAATCCTCGGCGGTGCGGCGGTCTTGCCACACGATCGCCGGCGCAATCGGCAGGCCGCTTGCGCGGTCCCACACCAGCGTGGTTTCGCGCTGGTTGGTCACGCCGATGGCGGCCACATCGCCCGCCTTGACGCCCGCCTCGCGCAGCGCGCGCCGCGCGCAGTCAAGCTGGGTGGACCAGATCTCGTGACCGTCGTGTTCGACCCAGCCGGGCTGGGGATAAAACTGGCGGAACTCCTGCTGCGCCACGGCCACGGGCTGGGCGTGGCGGTCGAACAAGATGGCGCGTGAACTGGTCGTGCCCTGGTCCAGGGCCAGCACGTATTTCATCGTCGGTTTGAGCGGCGGCGAGAGAGCCCGCAAGATTAGTGCAAAGCCGGCTCGCCGAATGCGGTCCGGATCAAGTTCGAGCGGCGTTGCGGCAGGGTTCAGACGCTGGGTTTCACCAATGTCGAGATCCAACTTCCATGGGGGCGGTGCCGGATGACGGGGTGCCGTCGCGGGCCCGGGCTAGC